>NZ_BOMY01000047.1 GCF_016862435.1 Paractinoplanes tereljensis | reverse complement strand
GTACTTGTCGGCGGGTGGGCATTCGTGCACACCGGGAAGTGCCACCCGCTGTGCACGAATGCCCAGTTCGATCAGCAGGTCGGCGAACCGGATGTCGGAGACTCGCTCGATCGCCACACGGGCCGGCACTTCGGTGGGCTGGACTCCGGACGGCACAACCTGCACATCACCGACCGCGTCGGCCCCCACCGCGAGCAGTAGTGACAGTTCGTCGTCGGCCGACGTTTTCACTGCCCGGCGGAGTGCGCCCAGACGGCGCCCTTCGGGCAACAAGCCGGTGAAATAGGCGGGGAGTGCGCCGCCAGGCCGAACCACCGGCTCGGACGTCACCGGCAGAGTAGTGGCGACAGGCGGTCCGCCAGCATCCACCCAGGCATCGAGGTAGCGGAACTCAATGCCATCCTGGTTCCGGATGAGGGTTCCGGCATGTTGGCCGGCTTTAAAGACGTCCGCCTCGTCGACCGCGCGAAGCTCTTCAAGACTGTCGTCCGCCGGCGCGCTCATCGAGAGGTCACGCCGACGGATGTGATCGTTGCCGAGCCGCCGCGATGGAGCTCCAAGTGCAGGCCCAACGCCGACAGGACGGCGATGACCTTGTTCAGCTGAACAGATGTCTTGCCATGTTCCAGGGCGTATACGAATCGCTCCGACACACCCGCGAGGTCGGCCAGTTCGCCTTGTCCCAGTCCAAGCTGGCGTCGGCGCAGTCGCACCGTGTCTGCAAGGGCGCCGCTCAGGTCAAGATCTGGCATTACGGTGTCCCCCACTGCCATCCGCACGAACGTGCGGGTTTAGCGCTAGCGGCCTGCCTTGTCATCGGCCGGACGCCTAAACCGCACGATCATGCGGCCGCTAGATAGGATTTGCTGGGTCTAGTAGTGCCCGAGGCCCAGCAGGAGCTGGGCATGACCGACGGCCAGCGGCAGTGGATCGTGACCGCCTACGCGCTTACTTTCGGCGCGCTTCTGCTGCTCGGGGGCAGAGTACGGGTCAGGTTGTGGGGTTGGCTGGGTCTAGTAGTTCGGCGAAGCCGGTTACCTGCAGGACCTGGGTGACTATCACGGTGGGGTTTTGCAGGCGGAAGCCTCGGCCTCGGCGTAACGCTGTGCTCCTTGCGTCCAGCAGGCAGCGTAAGCCTGCGGCCGACAGGAACTGGGCGTCGGTCAGGTCTACTACCAGCTCCTGGACGTCGTCGTGTTCGATGGCGTTGATCAGCAGGGCCGTCAGGGTTTCGGAGACGTTGTTGTCCACTCCGCCGGTTACCCGTAGGCGTGCTACGCCGTCGTTGCCGACGTCCTTGGTCACCGCGAACGGCACCGTCACGGCAAAGTCCTCCGACCAGTCCCCCGAGCTGCCGTGTGCGGGCAGCACTTCCCATCGTGCATCAGGGCGCCGGTTTACCGCGAAAGCGGTCACCCACTCGATGGTGGAAGTGCGTGGTAGTGCTAGGCGGCCGGCAGCAGGCCCGCCCGGCGGAAGGTGCCCTTGCCGGCGTCCTTCGCCTCGTACAGCGACAGGTCGGCGTCCAGCAGGAGGCGGTCCAGGTCGTGGCCGGGGCCCAGGCAGACGGCTATGCCGGCGCTGGCCCGGATGCGCAGTTCACGGCCGGCCACCGGGATCGGTTCGGCGATGTCGTACAGCAAGCGGTGGGCCACCTCGTCGGCCTCGCTGGGGTCGTTCAGGGCCGGCAGGAACGCCACGAATTCGTCGCCGCCCAGGCGGGCGGGGGTGTCGGCGGCACGCAGTGCGGCCTGGAGGCGGTGGCCTACCTCGATCAGCAGGGCGTCGCCGGCCGCGTGGCCCATCGTGTCGTTGACCTCCTTGAAGCCGTCCAGGTCCAGCAGGAGCACGGCCGTATGCCGCTGGGCGTTGGCAAGTTGCGCGCCGGCCAGGTCGTAGAACGCCGCCCGGTTCGGCAGGCCGGTCAGGGCGTCGTGGTGCGCCTGGTGGCGGAGGCTGCCGATCAGGCCGCGGATGGTGAAGAGCATGAGCAACTGGCGGAGCATGGCCAGCAGCACCGCGGCCAGCAGGAACAAGATCAGTACGGGAGTCAGGGTTCCGGTCCGCGCGTACGCGTGGATCACCTCGGCGATGGCCAGCAGGACCGGGATGTACGGCAGGGCCGGCCAGATGCCGGCGAAGACGCGTTCGCCGGATTTGTCGCCGGTGGGCAGGACAGTCCGGCTGGCTACCGCGATCAGCAGGGCGGCGATCAGGTAGCCGCCACCCGCGCCGGTGCGGTACCACGGCTGATTCAGTACGTCGTTGTGCACCGCGACGCCCGCGGTCAGCGCGAACGCACCCAGACCGGCGGCGAGCAGGCGCAGGGCGTACCCATCGGGGGTGGGGGTGCTGCGCGACATCAGCACCAGGGCGAGCGCCGCCCCGACCGATTCCACCGCCATCACCATCGTGAACATCAGGTAGGTGCCGGGGCTCAGGTGATCCTGGGCGCCGTTAAGGATCAGTTGCCAGGCCAGGGCGTACAGCGCGCCGGCCACTGCGGTGACGTCCAGGGCCAGGGTGAACCGGGCGGCCCGGTCCGGCAGCTTCGGCGAGGCCAGCACCAGTGCCACCATGGCCATCCCGGCCGCCACCAGGGACAGGCCGTCGGCCGAGCTCTTGAGCGGCATGTCCAGCACGGCGGCCGCGATGTAGACCAGGTAGGCGACGCCGAAGGTACAGGCCGCGACGGCGCCGAGCCGCCAGCCGGCCCGCAGCCGCCCGCGCACCGTGCGGGCCCACCGGGCGAACCCGGCGGCCGCGTAGAAGCCCGCCGCCCCGATCGGGACACTTACCACCACGATGCCCACTCGGTCCGACAGATGCGGCAGCAGTAGTTGCATGAGCACGCCGGCGACCAGGACAGCGAGGACGCGCGGCAGGATCACCTGCCTCCGATCGGCTCGGGCGCAGGTGATCTGAGTTATGCCGTCGTATCGGCCTTCTCCCGGAGGGCGTCGGCGACGGCCTTGGCCACCCGATCGTCCTCGCGCGCCTTGCGCCGCGCGCGGTTGCGGCGAACAAACAAGACCACAAGAACGATCAAGGCGATGAGTACGGCGATCAGCAGCACAAGCGTCCAGGAGATGGCCCAGAAGTGGGTGCTCACGTGGATCGCCGGCAGCGACGAGGTGGAGCCGGAGGCGTCGGTGGCGATCGGCGTGAGCGTGGCCGTGGCGACCAGGTCGAAGGCGGGAGCCACGCCGTGCACCGGGACGCTCACCTTCCAGCTCTCGCCGGGCAGCAGCTCCGGCGGGGCGGCGATCTTGGCGGCGTCGGTGCGGAACATCGCGAACGGGCCCTCGACGCGGAGCGCCTGACCGGCCGAGAGGCTCGCGTTGCCGGTGTTGTGGATGGTGTAGCTGACCGTGGCGTCGCCCTTGGCGAACGGGTTGACCGAGCCGTGCCAGTCGACGGACAGGTTCTCGATCGACAGGGCCGGCTTGAGGTCGCCCCCGACCCGCAGCTTGATCCGGATGCCGAGGCGGCGTTCCACGTTGATGGTCTCGGTGCTGCTGGGCTGGGTCAGCGAGGTGACGATGCCACCGACGTAATCGCCGGGGGTGGCGTTGGCCGGCAGCGTCACGGTGAACGGCACGTCGACGGTCTTGCCGGGCGGCACGGTGATGGTCGCGCCGGCCGTTCTGGCCCAGGTTCCGATGGCGACCGCCTTGGTGTCCCGGTTGCGCAGGTCGAGTTGGCCGGCCTCGGTGGTGAACCCGTCGGCCGTGTAGACGGCGAGGTTCAGCGGGGTCTTGCCGCGGTTGGCGACGACCATGGCGTCCTGGATCGTGCCGCCGGGGTTGATCGCGTAGCTGTAGCTGGTCCGGTCGTCGCCGTAGCTGTTGGCGGCGGTCCGCACCGTCCAGGTGACATCGCCTTCCTCGGCGTGGGCGGGCGCGGCGAAGAGGGCGGCCACGAGGGTCGCGAGCAGGGCGGCGACGATCTTTCGCATTGATTCCTCCGAAGGGTGGTGGGGCGGACGCGACGGCGCCCGCCCCACCGGGGGGTAAAGCTCAGCTGCTCAGTGCGGTGATGGTGAGGGTGGTGCGGTAGTTGCCCTTGTCGACGCTGCCCGGGATCTTCAGGTCCAGGTCGGCGCCGAGCTTGGCGGTACCGCGGGCGTGGCCCTGGTCCGCGTAGCCGAGGCCACGGGAGACCGAGAGACCCTGGCCGCCGTCGTCGTAGGCGGAGCCGACCGCGGCTCCGGCCTTGGCGCCGGCACCGGCGGTGACGACCTTCGGGGTCCAGCCCAGGTACGAGCCGGAGAAGGTCTTGGTGCCGTCGGTGAAGTCACCCACGCCGGCCGAGATCGACCAGGGCGCGAGCGACCGGCGGCTGTCCGACACCGCGATCGGGTTGATCGAACCGGTGGCCTCGAAGTAGTCACCGTTGTGGTCCACCGCGGTGCCCAGGTCGACCAGGCCGTTGTAGCCGTCGATCGTCCAGCCGAACTCGCCGGGGGCGGCGTTCGGCACGTTGACCTGGATGTCCTGGCCCGAACCGTGGTACGGGTGCACGGTGACCTTGTCGACGATCGAGCCGACCGCCTGGCCGGTCTCGGCGCACGGCGACTTGGCCAGCTCGACGGCCGCGTTCGGCGCCGCGCAGGTGCCGGAGCGGAGGTCCTGAACGACAAGCTTGTCGTTGCGAACCTCAACCTTGACGTACGACCGGACGTGCTCCTGGTTCTGCACCGAGTTGTACCAGTACTTGCCGGCGTCCAGCGGGTCCGCACCGTTGCCGGCGCCGCTGGTCCCGGTGTTGTCCGGCTGGGTGATGTCGTAGTACTTGGAACCCGAGGCCGAGTTCGCGGTCACGTACAGCACGCCGCCCGGGCCCGGGTAGACGTCGGCCGCACCGGGCTGCTCGGTGGCGTCGGCCTTGGCACCGTTCTTGATCAGGTAGCTACGGGAGTAGCTGTGGTCGTGACCCTGCAGAACCAGGTCCACGCCCAGGTCGGAGAATTTCTGCGAGAAGTCCACGCGACGGATCTTGTTGTCGGCGTCCTTGGCGTGGTCGGCCGGCGAGTAGATCGCGTGGTGGTAGACCAGCACCTTCCACTTGGCCTCGCCGCCGTGCTGGTTGATCACGTCGGTGACGTAGGCCAGGTGCGCCGCGTCGCCGCCGCCACCCTGCGCGGTGGCGTAGCTGTTGCTGTTCAGGTCGATGAACAGCGTGTCCTTGTAGATGTACCAGTAGTCGCCACCGGAGGTGTTCGACGACGGCGTGCCGTTCGAGTAGTACGCGGCCGAGCGGTCGGTGTTCGGCGTGTACAGGTGCTGCTCGTACGCCTTGCCGCCGACGTCGTGGTTACCGATGGTGGCCGCCCACGGGTACGACTTGAGCTGGGTGGGGGCGAGGAACGCGTCCCACTGAGCCTCGGTGTTGGCGGTCTCGACCTGGTCGCCACCGGACACCAGGAGCTCGGCGTTCGGGTTGGCGGCGAGCGAGACGTTCACCGTGTCGACCCAGCCGGCCTGGTCCTTGGCGACGTTGCCGGAGGACCCGATCTGCGGGTCGCCGTAGAACAGGAAGTCGTAGTCGCCCTCGAAGGACTGCGTCTTGAACGCGTACGCCGAGGACCAGTTGCCGTCGGAGCCCACCCGGTACGAGTACCCGGTGTCCTCCTTCAGGCCGGTGAGGGTGGCGTGGCGGTTGAAGCCGCCGCTGGTGGCGATGTTCGCGGCGCCGGAGGCGGCGAACGTGACGGCCGAGGCCGGGAACGCGCCGTCGACCAGCGAGCTGGTCGGGGCGAGCTGCACCTGCTGGGCCGTGTCGGCCGACGAGTACCAGGTCACGATGCGCTGGGTCTCGTTGGAGCCGACGCCGAGGATGATGCCGGAGAGCGTGGCCGGGTCGGCGGCGAAGGCGGGAGCGGCCAGACCGCTACCGAAAGCCACGCCGAGGCCGAGGAACGCTGCGACGGTCGAGGCGACCACGCGGCGTCGCACCGGCCCGAGGGCTGATGCCGAGTTGCTCGTTCTCATCGGTGTTGTTTCCCCTTTTCCCTGATGAGAGTTAGCGAAAGCTTGATCAAGTTCGCGGTGTCCGATGAACCGGATATGAATGGCGGCGTGCAGACCGATGGCCCTTACAGGGACTTCTCAGGCTCCGGTGATCCGCTGCACGAACCAGATCAGCCCCATTGCGGACACTCCTGCGGAAACCGCTCCGGTGACCCAGAGCCCGGCCCGCGGCGAACGCCGGCGCAGCAGCATCAGCAGCGGAAAGACGAGCGCGATGATGGTGAGCTGAACGACCTCGATGCCCACGTTGAACACCAGCAGCGACCAGAGCAGGGTCCAGGACCACGCCTCGTTGATGCCGAGCGCACCGGCGAAGCCGAGGCCGTGCACGAGTCCGAAGCAGAACACCACGGCGAGCCGGGTCCAGCCGGCCCGGTCCAGCGCGAAGTGCCCACCGTCCACCGACAGGTCGGTGGCGTGGTCACCCCGCCGCCAGATCCGGAACAGATACCAGCCGGCGACCACCGCGATGGACAGCGCGATGATCGGTTCGACCACCGCGCCCGGCACGTCGACCACGCCAAGGGCGGCGAGCATGAAGGTCACCGAGTGGGCCAGGGTGAAGCTGGTGGCGGCCAGCACGATCTCGCGCAACCGCCGCGAGCCGGCGATCAGCGCCAGCAGGAACAGAATGTGGTCGATGCCGGTGAGCAGGTGCTCGGCGCCGAGCCGGAAGAACTCCCAGAACCGCTGGTACCAGGTCTGCGCGGTGGAGAACGACGGCTGGTTGGCGTCGAGCGCCGCGCTGCCGGTCCGACCGTCCAAATCGTAGGTAACGATGGTTTTCACGCCCTTGACGAAGCCCTCGTCGTCGGCGAAGAGGCCGCTGCGCACCTCGTGCGCATCCGACCGCGGACAGTCCCAGTCCAGGGTCAGGTCGGTGTAGGGCACGCCTTCGCGCCGGCCCATGGTGAAGGCCCCGACCTTGGCAGGCGTGCAGCCCTGCACCGAGAAGTGCGACCGGACGTAGGCGAGAGCGACGTCGGAGTGTTTCTCGAGCGCCGCCGCCTGCGCGACCGGGTCGCCGTCGTCGAAGGCAGCGGTGCCGTCCTGGAACAGCGAGTCCTGTTTGGCGGCGTCCGCGGCGGAGACGACGAACAGGTCGTACTCGAGTTCCAGCGCCGTGCGCACCTTCCCCTCATGTGCGGAGACGTCGACGTAAACGGTGGACGAAAAGCCGTGCGCGAACGCCGGACCGGCGCTCAGCAGGGCGATCGCCGTGGCGACGACCGCCAGGACAGCCGCGCGGACGGGGCGGGACATGGGACTCCTCCAGGGTTTGGCGAGTGCACGGTCCCTGTCCTGGGTGAACAAGATCCGGCCAGCCGAAGAACCCCGGAAAACAACCAGCCAAGATCAAGTCCCGACCGCCCCAACCCCGCCCCACCTGGGATAGGAAGGAGCCGCATCGAAGGAGGAGACCCTTGCGCACCCCGATCCGAGCGGTTGCCATACTCGCCGCAGCGGCCGCGCTCGCCGCCGGCTGCGCGTCCGAGAAGAGCTGGGCCGCTCCGCGACCGACGCCCACTCCGGTCGGCACGCTCGGCCCCGGCTTCGTCGACCCGTCGGCCGCGCCGTCGCCCGAGGCCACCATCACTCCGAGCCCCGGCTCCTGGGACAGCGTGCATCCACCCGAGGGCTACCGGGTCGTGCTGCTCACCTCGGGCGACGACGCACCGACCAAGGCGCTGGTCACTGCGGTGCGGGAGTGGGCCAAGGCGGAGGACGCCGACCTGCGCACCGTCACCGCGCCGGCCCACGACCCGATCCCGAGCATCACCAAGGCCCTGGGCATGAACGCGGACCTGATCGTCAGCGCCGGCAACGAACTCATCGACCCGCTCGCCATCGTCACCGCGAACCACCTGTCGCAGCACTTCCTGGTGGTGGGGGCCGAGATAGCCGAGCCAACCGCGAACGTCACCGCGGTCGACTGGTCGGGCGCGTCGTTCCGGGGTGAGGGCCTGGGCATGTCCTCGACCTACGATGCGGCGTCGTTCACTGCCGAGCGCTGCGCCGACGCGATCCGCGCGGGCGCCGCCGCGGTGCTGAACAAGCTCACCGGCATAGTGATCTGGCTCCGATAGTTTCGGCAACTATCCGAGAACTAATGGTTGACTTTCGCTCGCGCTCGGTAAAACAATGACCACGGTCGATAATCGCCCGTGCGGCGCGGCAGTGGGTGGCCGCGTCGCACGGGTCAATCGTGATCGAGAAGCTCAGGAAAGAAGACCGTTGAGGTCGCCGTAGGCGATCGATTCGGCAATCGAGTCGTACGATCCGGAGCTGAGCGCCTCCCGCACGGCCCGCCGCATCACCGCGTACGCCGCCTCGGCCACCCCGGAACCCAGACTCACCCGCGCGACGCCGAGTTTCGCCAGTTCCGCCACCGTCGGCGCGCCCGGCCAGACCAGGATGTTCACCGGCGCCGGGATTCGCTCGACCAGCGCGGCCACCACCGCCGGATCCACCGCGCCCGGCACGAAGATGCCGTCCGCACCGGCCGCGAGATAGGCCTCGGCCCGGGCCACCGTCTCCTCGACGTCGCCGTTGCCGCGCAGGAACGTGTCGATCCGCGCGTTGATGAAGAGCACCTCGGCCGGCGCCGCCGCCCGGGCCGCGGTCAGCCGCGCGACGTACTCCGGGATCGGCCGCACCGAGTCCTCGAGGTTGATGCCGGCCGCACCGGCCGCGACGACCCGGCGAACGGTTTCGGCGACCCCCGTCGGATCTTCCCCGAAACCGGACTCGATGTCGGCGGTCACCGGCACCGACACCGCCGCGACCACCCGGCGCACGGCGTCGACGGCCAGGTCGCGGTCGAGCGTGTCGCCGTCCGGGGCGCCGAGGCTCCAGGCCACGCCGGCGCTGGTGGTGGCGACCACCGGTGACCCGGCCTCCTCGGCGACGCGGGCGCTGGCCACGTCCCACGCGTTGGCGAGCACCAGCGGCGCGCCCGGGACGTGCAGAGAACGAAGAAGAGCTACCTGTTCAGTCACGTTGCCAGTCTTCGCGACGACCGGCCCGGGACGTAAGGTTTGAGCCCCAGCTAAATCCACGGAGGCGGAATTGGCCACCATCGGATTGTCGGCGACGTCCGCGACCCGCATCCGGTTCGCCGTCTCGTGCCTGTGGGAGGTGCTGGCGAGCGTCCGCATCCTGCGCGACCCGGGGGTGCCGCCGATCTTCCGCACCTGGTCGCGCCGGGCTCGGCTCTCCCCCGAGACCCTGCTCTGGCACCTGGTCGCCCCCACCGGCGGTTACACCCCCGACTTCCTGACCCCGCCGCCGACCGGTCTCTCGGCCGACCTGCGGCACGAGCTGGCCGGGCTGCGCGCCACCCCGGCCGGGCTGGTCCGGGAGCATCTCGACCTGCTCGGCGCCGGCCTGCCGGAGCCGTTGCGCGAGCTGCGCGCCGCCCCGGCGACCGGGCTGGCCCGGCTGGCCGGCGAGATCGAGTCGTTCTGGCAGACCGCGATCGCCCCCGACTGGCCGCGGATGCGCGCCCTGCTGGAGGCCGAGGTGCACCGGCAGGCCCGCCGGGTGGCCGAGGGCGGCAGCACCGCCGTCCTGGACGACCTGCATCCGCAGGTCACCTGGCAGGGCGGCCGGTTGACCATCGATCAGCCGCACTGTGCGGCGCCGGACGTCCCGCACGGTTCCGGCCTGGTGCTGATTCCGTCGGTCTTCGTCTGGCCTTCGGTACTCACGGTGACCGCCGGCGAGGTGCCGCAGCTCGCCTATCCGGCGCACGGGGTGGCCACCCTGTGGGAGCAGTCGTCCCGCTCGGCGGAACCACTTGTCGCCCTGCTGGGCCGCGGCCGGGCCGCGCTGCTGCGGGAACTCTCCACGCCACGGTCCACCACCGAGCTCGCCGGGCGAACCGGGATGACCGCCGGCGGCGTCTCGCAACACCTGACCACGCTGCGGGCGGCGGGCCTGGTGGTCACCCACCGTCAGGGCCGCTCGCTGCTGAACACCCGCACCGAGGTCGCCGAGGCGTTGCTGGCGGCGAGTCAGAGCGGGAGGACCACCGGGGTCGGCGTGCCCCCGACGCAGGTGACCGTGGTGCGGTAACGGTTCAGGGTGCTCCGGAAGGAGGCCACCACGGTCAGTGCCGGACCGGGTTCCACGTCCTCGACCTCGTAGCCCGGCTTGGCCTCCCACCAGGTCAGCTCCACCTGGCCACCGAAGCAGACGGCATAGATCACGCCACCCGGTGATTCGAGCCGCTTCCCCTCGGGGTCCACCGGGTCGTCGTCCGAGGTGCTGGTGGGCGCGGGCGAGCGCGGCGGGCTGGACGAGGTCGCCGATTGGCCCGGGCTCGCTGAGGCGATCGGGGCGCTCCCCGCGGCCGGCGGGCTCCCCGACGCTGCGGTAGCCGACGGCCGGGTAACCTTCGCGCCTTTACTCGCGGTAGGCACGGCGGCCTGCTTGCTCACGGTGGGTGCGACCGACGCGGTCTTGGCGGCGTCCGGCGTCGCGATGCCCGCGCCGGAGCCACCCTGCAGGAGCAGGCCGACGACGGCGGCCGCAAACACCACGACGATCGCCACAATCAACATCAACTGCTTCTTGCGTACGGGTCGAGCACCGTTCCCGAAAACCTTTGGCTGCCCCCGACCCACCCGGGAGCCCTCGCGTACCGCCGGAAGCATCGCGGTGACCGCCGCGGCGGGCCGATTCCGCCCGTCCCGCGCCCGCGGCAGGGCCCCGGCGTTCCGCCGCCCGGAAAGCTCGGTAGCGGCCGCCCCGCCCGGCCCGGTGTTGGTGGGGCGCATCGGCGACGGCCAGACCCCGGTCTCAGCGTCGAGGTCGTCCAGATCATCGGCCGCACCGGAGGCGGGATGCGGGATCCGGGGCGGCGGGGTGCCTGCTTGGCGTACCGCATCGGGTGTGATCGCGAGGGAAGCCTCGGCCGCGTCGGCCAGCGTGCTGGACACCTCGCTCGCGCTCGGCCGGGCGGCCGGATCCTTGGTCAGGCAACGGCTGATCAGCTTGGACACCGCCGGCGGCACGCCGGGCAGCTCGGGCAGCGGGGCCGGCTCGAGGTAGACGTGGGCCCGCAACATCTGCGTGGTGCTCTCCACCGACCAGGGCGATTCGTCGGCCAGCAGGCGGTAGAGCAGGACGCCGAGCGCGTACACATCGGAGCCGGGCACGATCTCGGCGCCGGTCAGCCGCTCGGGGGCCAGGTAGGCGGGGGTGCCGACCAGCATCTCCTCGGGCGAGGCCGGACCCACCGCGGCCGCGATGCCGAAGTCCACCACCTTGGCGCCGGCCGGGGTGACCATGATGTTGGCCATCTTGATGTCCCGGTGCACCAGGCCGTCGGCGTGCGCCGCGGCCAGCGCGGCGGCCACCTCGCCGCAAATCCGGAAAACCGTGCGCGGCGGCAGCTTCCCGGCCGAGACCCGCTGCTGCAGGGTCGGCCCATTGATCAATTCCATGACGACGTACGGGGTGCCGGTGTCGGCCGTCTCGCCGTAGTCGTAGACCTGGGCGATGTTCGGGTGCGAGAGGGTGGCGGCGGCCCGCGCCTCATCGCGGATGCGGGCGCGCGACTGCGGATCATCGGTGTAGCGACCGGCCAGAAGCTTCACCGCCACCGGGCGGCCGAGCACCTCGTCGCGGGCACGCCACACCACGGCCATGCCACCACTGCCGAGTTCGTCCAGCAATTTGTAGCGGCCGCCCAGCGTCTGCCGAACCTCCACCGGAGCAGTCTGCCCGCCCGACCGGAAATTCGCACATCGAACGCTATTCGCGTTTCACATTTCCCTATTTTTTCGGATCCGGATGCCGCATCCACCACTCGGTGAACTGGCGGGCCTGCCCCAGGTTGTCCAGGCGCAACACCCACAGATTGCTGAAAGTCTTTCTCGGATAGGTGGTCGTCGCCTCGATCATTGCAAGATCATCGGTGACCAGCAGCGGATGCCACTCGAACGTGGTCGATCCCGGTTTGTCCTGACGTTTCAGCCACTTCTCGACAATTTTGTCGCGACCCAGCCACGGTTTCGCGAACGGTTCCGTGAAATAGGCGGCGTTCTCTGCGAAAAGATCAGCTATGTCGCGTGGATCATTCGACTCCCACGCCTTGCGATAGTTCGTCACCCATGCCGTCACCGCGTCGAGACTGCTCATCGCGCACCTCCCCAGGTCGCCTCAATCCGCAGCGTAGGCGAGGCCGCTGAACTCCTGCAGTGCGCCGTTCCACAGCAGATCGCTGACCTGGCTGAGCAGGATCACGGTGAGCCCCTCGGCCGGGTCGTTGAACCAGTCGGTGCCGAACCCGCCGGACCAGCCGTACCGTCCGGTGGCGGTCACGCACATGCCGTACCCCCAGCCTTCGCCATTGAGCATGAAGCCGGCGCCCTCGATCTGCGCGGGGGTCAGATGGTTGCGGGTCATCGCGGCCACCGACTGCTCGGAGAGCAGGCGGGTGCCGCCCGCGACCCCGCCGTTCAGCAGCAACTGGGCGAAGGCCAGGTAGTCGTCGGCGGTGGAGAGCAGCCCGCCGGAGCCGGACGGGAAGATCGGCGGCGTGCTCCACAGATCGGGGCCGCTGTCGTCCCGCTCCTCGCCCGCGCTCATGTAGTAGGCCGGCAACTCGGCGGCCCGCTCGGCCGGCAGCCAGAACGCGGTGTCGCTCATGCTGAGCGGCTCGAGGACGCGGTCCCGCAGCAGTTCGTCGAGCGGCTGGTCGGCCGCCCGGGCCAGCAGCACCCCGAGCGCCAGCGTCCCGGCGTTGTACATCCAGGTCTCGCCGGGCTGGCGCATCAGCGGAAGCGTGCCCAACCGGCGGACCCACTCGTCCGGGTCGTGCTGGTTGCGCGGGTACGGGTCGTTCAGGATCAGGCCGAGGTCCCGCCAGGCGTCGACGATCGGCCACGGCGGGTCGAACCGGTCGCCGTCCATCACCAGGCCGAAGCCGCAGGTGAAGGTCAGCAGGTCAGCCACGGTGATCGGGCGGACCGCCTCGACCGTGTCGTCCAGCGGCCCGTCGAGCCGGCGCAGGACGCGCGGCCCGGCCAGTTCGGGCAGCAGTTTGACGATCGGCTCCTCGAGGTCGAGCCGGTCGTCCTCGGCGAGCATGAGGGTGGCCGCGGCCACCACCGGCTTGGTCATCGAGGCGATCCGGAAGGGCGTGTCCCGCCGCATCGGGACGTCGCCGCCGAAGCGGGTCACGCCGACGGTGTGGACGGTAACGTCGTCGCCGCGCGCTACCAGCGCGACGACTCCGGGAAACTCGCCGCGATCGACCCGAGCGGTGATCGCGTCACGCAACGAACTCGTCATGGGGTACAGCATGGAACAGAACTGGCGGCATCTCCCACCTCCGGCGCGCCCGATCGCGGCCGCGGCGACCGACGCGGTCGAGGCCGCGCAGCTGCGGGACAGCGACGCACTGGCCGACGCGGTCGCCCGGATGGCCGGCCTGGACCCGGCGCACACCGGACTGATCCTCGGCGTGACCGTGCGCCTGCTGCTGGAGGACACCCAGCCGGACGGCATCGACGCCGAAGGCGTGCGGACGGTGCTGGAGCGGTCGGTGCGCGGCGCGTCCGAGTGGCAGACCGAGGTCGACCCGCACGTGATTCTGCTGCTCCTGGCCGGTGCGCTCGGGGTCGCCGACGAGGACGACGACACTCCCCCGCCGAAGCTCGACGAGCTGGCCCGGCACGCCGCGCTGCTGCTGGCCGACCTGCTCGGCCCTCGTCCGGTCCCGCCGTTCCTCACCGCGGCGCTGGCCGAGATCGAGCGCGCGCAGCTCAACGACTGATCGGTCGTTGAACACGCCGGGACGGGCGCGAGAGGGGACGATCATGGAGCTACGGCCGCTGGTTCACGTCGGCGACATGGCCGCCGCCATCACCTTCTACGAGAAGCTCGGGGCCGAGGTGATCCACGGCGCCCGCGACTCGGAGTGGGTGCTGCTCCAGCTCGGCACGGTCCAGCTGGGCCTGCTGGCCCGCCCGGCCGACGAGTCTCGCGGTGAGACCCCGGTGGAGCTGCACTTCGGCGCGGCCGGACCGCTCGATCAGTGGGAACGCCGACTGCACCGGGCCGGCCTGCCGGTCACCGAGGTCACCGCCGACCAGGACCTGGGCGAGCAGCTGTGCATCCGCACCCCGGACGGCACCACCGTCAAGATCAGTCAGCGCGAGCCGTAGTCGCGGGCCCATCCGCAGATCGCGGCGAGCGGCTGCTCGAGGGTGCGGCCGAGCGGCGTCAGCTCATATTCCACGTGCTGCGGCGGATCAGCCTTGAGCACCCGGCGGGCGACCAGGCCGTCGTCGGCCATCCCGCGCAGCGTCTCGGTGAGCATCTTCTGGGTGATGCCGGGCACCCGCCGGCGCAGGCCGGCGGGCCGCTGCGGGCCGGGGAGCAGCGAATAGATCAGCAGCACCCGCCACTTGGTGGCGAGACGCTCCAGCGCCTGCCGGGTGGCGCAGCTCTCCTCGAGCACGTCGGGCACGACCAGGTCCACGGCCACCCTCCCCATGGGTACGCGGAAGTGCCTTCTGTCCTCCCGCCGTACCGCCAGCCTAGTGTCGCCGGGTGACCGAATTTCGTAGCGAAGGCCTCCGCCTGTCCGGCGTCCTGCACCGCACCGACGACCCGCAGGCGATCGTCCTCACCGGACCGTTCACCGGCGTGAAGGAGCAGGTGACCGGCCTCTACGCCGAGCGGTTCGCGGCCGAGGGCTTCACCACCCTGGCCTTCGACCACCGCGGCTGGGGCGCGAGCGAGGGCCGCCCGCAGCACGAGGACAGCCAGGGCAAGCTGGCCGACCTGCGGGCGGCGGTGGGCCTGCTGGCCGGCGAGGGCTACCGGGTATCGCTGGTGGGGATCTGCCTGGGTGGTGGATACGCGATGAAGGCGGCCGCCACCGATCCGCGGGTGGCCGCGGTGGCGGGCATCGCGGGCGCCTACAACAGCCCGGCCTGGTTCGCCGAGCGGATGGGCGTGGACACCTATCGCGCGGCGCTGCGCGGCATGCTCGACCGCTACGACGAATACCTTCCGGCGGTCGCGGCCGACGGCGAGGCCGCGATGCCCGGCGAGGAGCCGTGGTCGTACTACTCGACCCACCCGGCGAACTGGACCAACCGGGTCACCCGCGGCTCGCTGCACAGCCTGATGACGCTGGACGTGCTGTCGGCCCGGCCGCTGCTGCCGCCCAGCCTGGTGGTGCACGGCCGCAAGGACGACTACTGCTCGCCGGAGCTCGCTTCGGCTCTGGCGGCCGACGAGACCGTCTGGCTGGACTGCGACCGCCATGTCGATCTCTACGACACCGAGCCCTACCTCAGCCAGGCGGTCGCGGCCACTGCCGCTTTCTTGCGAAAGCACGGCGATGAACCTCATGGGGTACGGCGAGACGCAGTACCGCCAAGCCGATAAGGGCGCCGGTCACGTTGGCGATCAGGTCGTTGACGTCAACCGTGCGCCGGCTGCCCCCGGCCAGTCCCAGGACGAGCTGGGTGACCTCGATGGCGGCGCTGGCGGCCACGGCCAGACCCAGGATCTTCCGGTACGCGTCGGCGCCCGGCCGGTGCAGCGGCACCAGCACGCCGAACGGCACGAACATGATCACGTTGAGGACGAAGCTGGGCGCGTCCACCAGGAACGGGATGTAGTGGATCACCGGCCCGGACGGCTCCTGCGGCGTGATCGGGAGGACCGTCACGGCGAGCACGCCGAGGGCGTAGATCGCGGAGCCTACTTGCAGCCAATAAAAGTTTGCAGTGTCTGAAAGTTTGACCGTAGTCTCCTCTCCATGGGCCTCCGGGACCGCAAGAAGCAACAGACCCGTTCCGCGCTGACCGCGGCCGCACTGCGTCTGGCCGACGAGCGCGGCCTCGACCATGTCACGGTCGAGGAGATCAGCGCGGCCGTCGACGTGTCCGCACGCACGTTCTTCAACTACTTCGCCACCAAGGACGACGCGATCCTGGGCGACCCGGTGATCGACAACGAGACGGTCTGCCGCCGGCTGCTCGAACTGCCCCGCGACATCCCGATCGTCGACGCCGTGCTGACCGTCTTCGAGCCGGCCATCGCGGCGATGCAGGCCGACCGGGAGCTGTGGCTGCTCCGGATGCGCGTGATCAAGGACAACCCGTCCCTGCTGCTGGCCCTGTTCGCGCAGGGCGCGGCCAAGGAGCAGGAGTTCATCGCGGCCATCGCGACCCGGGTCGGGCTCACCCCGGCGGACACCTTCCCGCAGCTCGCGTCGGTGGTCACCGGCTCGGCGTTCCGCATCGCGATGATGCGCTGGGCCACCGCCGGCCCCGACGAGCAGCTCGCCGGCTTCGTCCGCGAATCCTTCCGCATGGTCGCCACCGGCCTGGCCACCCCGAACGAAAGTTGAGTGACATGTCCGTCGCGGAACCCATCGCGGCCGAGGCCCCAGCCGCCCGGATGACCCACAAAGAGGTGATCCAGGCACTGTCCGGCCTCATGCTCGGCATGTTCGTCTCGATCCTCGCCTCGACGATCGTCTCGAACGCACTGCCCCGGATCATCGCCGACCTCGGCGGCAGCCAGTCCGTCTACACCTGGATCGTCACCACCGAACTGCTCGCGATGACCGCGACCGTCCCGCTCTGGGGCAAGCTCGCCGACCTCTACAGCAAGAAGCTGCTGATCCAGATCTCGCTGCTGCTGTTCGTGGCCGGCTCGCTGATCGCCGGCTTCACCCCGAACGTGAGCGTCCTCATCGTCAGCCGGGTCGCCCAGGGGGTCGGCGCGGGTGGGATGAGCGCGCTCGCGATGATCGTGATGGCCGCCATGATCCCGCCGCGCGAGCTGGGCCGTTACTCCGGCATGTTCGGTGCCGTGTTCGGCGTCGCCACCATCGCCGGCCCGCTGATCGGTGGCGTCCTGGTGGACACCGACTGGCTCGGCTGGCGCTGGTGCTTCTTCATCGGCGTGCCGTTCTCGGTGGCCGCGATCCTGCTGCTGCAGAAGACCCTGCACCTGCCGACGACCCGGCGCCAGGTAAAGATCGACTGGCTGGGCGCGCTGCTGATCACCGCCGGGGTCAGCACCCTGCTGATCTGGTCGACCCTGGCCGGCCAGCACTTCGACTGGGCCTCCTGGGAGACCGCCGCGTTCGTGATCGGCGGCGTGGTGCTGCTGGCCCTGGCCGTCCTGGTCGAGTCCAAGGCGCCCGAACCGGTCATCCCGCTCGGCATCTTCCGCAGCCGTACGGTCAGCCTGACGATCGTGGCCAGCGTCCTGGTCGGCGTGGCCCTGTTCGGCGGCACGGTCTTCCTGTCGCAGTACTTCCAGGTTGCTCTGGGTAAGTCCCCGACCGTCGCGGGCCTGATGAGCCTGCCGATGATTTTCGGACTACTGCTCTCCTCGACGATTGCCGGACAGCTCATCACGAAGTTCGGCAAATGGAAGATGTACCTGGTCGCGGGCGCGGTCGTGATGACCATCGGGATGCTGCTGCTGGCCACCATCGACGCCGGCACCAGTGTCGTGCTGCTGTCGATCTACATGCTGGTGCTCGGCGTCGGCGTCGGCATGCTCATGCAGAACCTGATCCTGGCCGCCCAGAACGACGTGCCGGCCGCCGAGCTCGGCGCGACCACCTCGGCGCTGACCTTCTTCCGCAGCATGGGCGGGGCGATCGGGGTGAGCGCGCTCGGCGCGGTGCTCGCCAACCGGGTGACGACGCTGTTCACCGAGAGGTTCGGGGCGTCCGCCGCGGCCGCCGGCGACGGCAAGGTGCCCGACCTGGCCACGCTGCCGCCCCAGGTCCTCGACGTGATCAAGGGCATCTACGGCGAGGCCACCGCTGATCTGTTCCTGGTGGGCGCGCCAATCGCGTTCCTGGCGATCATCGCGGTGCTGTTCATCAAGGAGAAGCCGCTGTCGACCCTCTCCGGCGAGGAGCGCCTCGCCCAGGAGAAGGTGCCGCTGCACTGACGTGTGAGCGGAATCGGTCGACGACCTTCGCCCAGAAGAGTGAATCGAACGCGGCACGGTCACGTGCCGCGTTCGATCAACGGGTGACTCAGGACGGGCGCAGGCCCACCGAGGTGCGCGGCGAGGGTGGCTCGGCGCAGCCCAGCAGGCCCACCAGCCCGGAAACCCAGAGCTGACGGTAGACCGTGGGGCTCGGGTGGCTCACCACGAGCTTCACGCCGCTGGCCGCGGCGGTGTGGAAGCAGGCCACCAGAATGCCGATGCCGATGCTGTCGATCAGCATCACGCGTTGCAGGTCGAGGCAGATCTTGCCCGGCGTGCTGCTGGTCAGGACGTCATTTACCGCGTCCCGCATCACGTGGGCATTGTCCAGGTCGATCTCACCGCTGGGCGCTATCTCGACGGTGCCATCGGCCAACTGGCGCGTGGTGATCGGCAGATACACGGCTGCCCTCTTCCTGGCGTCGAGTGGGGCGACGCCGAGTTTCCGCGTGGAGTGACACCCGCCGACCCGGGGCTCTGCCTCGTGGCCCTGCTGGGTGCTGGACGCCTCGCCCAGGCGCCGCTCTCCGACCGCGTTCCTACAACAATCCGCTGGTCTGCAAGTTACGCCACGTAGGCGCGGAACGCCAGAGTAGTTCATATGGCCTGAATGTGCTGGAACGGTCAGCGCGTGGCGGGAACGTTGACGTTCCACGTACCGGGGCCGAATACTCACGGTATGCGATGGAGTCCGCTTCAGCATGGGTGACGTCTACCCACGGTCCGGCCCAGCGCCTTCGGAAGTTCCCGACATACTCCACTTCAGCAGCGTAGATATCGATCAGGCACGTTCCGCGCTAAATCGTTTCTACTATCCCGTGGCAGTCGGCATCCCGGAAGGCGCCGATGGCTTCGGCCTGGGCATGGAAGTGATCCAACTCGGACCACTTACCGTGGGACAACTAAGTTACGCGTCCCCGATGATCCTTACCGTGGCGGAAATCGACGCCTATCACGTCAGCATGCCCACCACCGGGCGTATGCAAACCCGGCACGCTGGTCACGTTGTGCTGGCCGACCCGTCGACCGCGGCCGTGTTCGGTCCGGGCAACCCGGTCTACACCGTGCACGACGGCAACTCGGCCGAGCTCGCCATCAAGATCGAGCGGGACGCCCTCGAACAGGAACTGGCCGGCATGCTGGGCCGCCCGGTGGAAGGGCCGATCGATCTGCCGCCGGCCATGGACGTCTCGACCGGGCCGAGCCACAGCTGGAGCCGGCTGGTGCGGTTGCTGCGTGACGAACTGGAGCACCCGGAAAGCCTGATCTACCAGCCGCTGATCGCCGAGCAGTTACGCAGCAGCGTGCTGAGCGGGCTGCTGATGAGCCTGCCGCACCGCTATCACGAGGAGCTGACCGGACCGGCCACGGCCGGGCCGCCGCGGGCCATCCGCCGGGTGGCGGACGCCATCCACGACGAGCCGGAGCGGCCGTTCACGGTGGCCGACCTGGCCGCGATCGCCGGGATGAGCGTGCGCTCGCTGCAGGAGGGCTTCCGCCGGCACCTCGGCTGCGCACCGATGGCGTACCTCCAGCAGGAACGGCTGATGCGGGCGCACGAGACGCTGCGCCGCTCGGATCCGCTGCGGGTCACCGTGGCCGCTGTCGCACACCGCTGGGGCTTCGCCCACCTGGGCCGCTTCGCCTCGGCCTATCGCAGCCGGTTCGGGGTGCCGCCGTCGGAAACCCTGCGATCGGCGGGGTGACCGGGGTTACTCGCCCGGATCGCTGCGGCGCGGCTGGGGTACGCCATTCGGCCGGATCACGCCGCCGGACGCGCCGAACACGTGGCCGCGCGGCGGAACCCAGTCGCGGAACTGACCGAGCCGGCGGGGCACCGCGATGAGCTCGCCATCGCCCGCGCCGCGCTGCTCGTTCAGGTAGGCCACCACCCGGGCGGCGGCCACACCGCCGTCCTCGGCGATGGCGAGCAGCAGACGGTACGTCTCGGCGGCTGCGGGATCGGCCGGCACCGCGCCGGGCACATCATCCGTGGAGCGGCGCAACAGGGCGGCCAGACCGGCCAGGGCCTGCATTACGTCACATGCATCCCGTTCCGCGTCGGACAAGCTTGTCACGCGTCATCCCCCTCACTGCACGTCCGGACACCACCGTCGCACACGTGCCACGCGAAAATGTATTCGGCCCGCTACGTAGCGTCCATCCGTAACACGCAAGTCCTGTCCAGTTAGCGCTCAGTTCGTCCCCCGACGACATGATCGTCCGATTCCGCCCCATGGTCACGATGGGAACAACGGGGTAAGACGAGAGAGGAATAGACCTGGAGGGATGACATGACCGACGAACTTCGCCCGCCACTGGAGGAGAGCCCGGAGGTGGCCGACGCGATCGAGGACGACGTGGCGGTGGACGCCTTCATCACCGGCGGTGGCACCGATCGGGACACCCCGGAGTTCCTGCCGCCCGGCCAGGAACCGCAGTGGCGCACTGGAGCCGATCAGCCGTGGGACCCGGAAGACCTGGCCGTCGCCGAGGGTCGCGACCCCACCCCGGCGAACGTGGAACGGGCCCGCCAGGAACTCGAGCAGGACGGCGCCGCCGCCATCGAGCGCACGGTTCCCTGAAAATCGCCTACAACCTCTTCCACCGGATCGCCGTCTATTGGGGAGACTCTGACGGGGAGCCGGGATGGATGATGGATCGGATGGGGCGTACCTGGCGTACGTCCATGGCCGGATACCGGCGCTGCGGCGGGTCGCATACCTGCTGAGCGGCGACGAACACCAGGCCGATGACCTGGTGCAAGAGACAATCACCAAGCTGTACGCGCGATGGCCGCGGATCGCCGAGGCGGACAACGTCGACGCGTACGTGCACACCATGATGGTGCGCGCGTTTCTGGACGAGAAGCGGCGCGGCTGGTGGCGGGTACGCCTGTGGGGCTCCGCACCGGACCGCGCCGCTTCGTCGTCAGCGGGCGGCGCCGAGGACCGCACCGTGCTGCGTGCCGCCCTCACCCGGGTGCCGCCACGCCAGCAGGCCGTCCTCGTGCTGCGTTTCCTCTGCGACCGCCCGGTTGCCGAGGTGGCCGAGATCCTCGGCTGCTCGGAGGGGACGGTCAAAAGCCAGACCGCGCACGGCCTCACCGCCCTGCGCAAGATCCTCGGCGAGCCCTCGCCCGCCGTCCGGACGAAGAGCACGGGGAGGCGGTCATGAACGACGACGACTACGGCATGACACTGCTCGAACCGCTGCGCGGCGAACCGTCCGGCCAGCCCGCGATCGACGTGCCCAAGGCCATACGCGACGGCCGGCGGCTGCGCGGCCGGCGCTGGTGGACCGGCGGGCTGCTGGCCGGGCTGGTGGCGACGCTGGTGGGCGGCAGCCTGCTGCTGGCGCCGGGCCAGGACGACAACCCGCACCCGAAGCCGAGCCTGCCGCCGGACCCGGCGGTACCGGCCTCCTGCACGCTGCACGAGCTGCCGAACGGCGGCCACCGCCTCGTTCATCTCAACGGCAGCGACGCCGCCGGCCGATGGCAGGTCGGCACGGCCGATCCGAACGCCGGCGGGACGCAATCGCCGGCGATGATCTGGCACGACGGCAAACTGGTCGCGCAGGCCCCGACGCCGGTGCGGCACCTCGTCCTGTGGGACATCAACTCGTCCGGGGTGGCGGTCGGCTCCTCCGAGAGCGGCGGCAGCACCAACTACCCCTACGTCTACCGGAACGGTACGTTCCACCGGCTCAAGGGCGGCACCGGTCTGGCGGTCCAGATCAACGACGACGGCGTGATCGTCGGCAAGCTCGGCAAATACGGGAGCGAGGTGCCGGTTCGCTGGGCGTCGCCCGAGGCCGAGCCCGAGGAACTGACCCGGCCGGCCGGTGAGACCAACCTCCACGGCATCTACGACCTGGCCGAGGACGGCACGGCGGTCGGGAGCTATATCGGCCGCACGACGAAGAACTACCTGTGGCGGCCGGACGGCACGGTGCGGGAGCTCGACACGCCTCCCCTCCAAAAGCCGGAAGGCGGCGAGCTCTGGGTGGTCGGCCTCCGCTTCGGCTGGGTCTACGCGATGTTCTCCGACATCAACGGCCCCGACGACGGTCTCTACCGGCAGGACGTGCGCGGTGGCGCCTGGCAGCGGATCACCCACAACAGTGCGGCCGCGCAGTACGGTGTCTCAGCGCCGGCCACGATGGGCGCGATGCTGAGCCCGGTACCGGTGGTCGTCATCGGCTCCAGGACAGTGGACCTGCCGAGCGGCCCACTGACCGGCACCGGCCCGGTCATCTTCGGGTTGAACGGGGTGAGCGCGGACGCGCGCGTGGTGAGCGGCAATGCCGTCCGCACCGACACGTCCAACCCGAGCGCGCCGGAACAGCCGGTTATCTGGCGCTGCGAATAGCGACCGTGCGGCCGGTGGTGGCCGCCTCCTGGGCTGCTTCCAGGATGGCGGTCACCTCGGCGCCGAAGCGGACGTCCAGCTCCGATTTCGGTCCGCCGCCGGCCGCCGCCAGGAGCTGGTCGATCGCCCGGCCGAGAGCCTCGGTAGGCAGCCACTGCGCGCCCGGGACCGGGCGGATGCCGGCCTCGCCGGCGAAGACCGTCTCCTCGCGGGCGGCGGCCGGGGCGGCGTCGACCGAGAGGGTCAGGGTGCTGATCGCGCCGCCGGTGTGCCGCAGCAGCACGTGGGTCATGTCGTGCGGGCCGGCCATCGCGGCCACCTCGGCGACCGGGCCGAGCACCGGCAGCAGCACGGCGAGCGCGTGCGGGCCGACGTCCCACAGGCCGCCGCTCTCCTTGCGCCACGGGGACGCGCCGAACGGGTTGTCGTCGGTGAAGATCGAACCGAGGTGGTCGACCCGGGCCTCCCGCCAGCCGCCGGCCGCGGCGGCCTCGGTCAGGAACTCGGCGATCGGCGGCATCAGCCGCCGGGTGAAGAAGACCGCTGAGGCGAGGTCGCGCTCGGTCACGGCGGCGGCGATCTCATCGGCCTCGGCCGCGGTGAACGCCACCGGCTTGTCGAGCAACAGGTGCCGGCCGGCCTTGGCGGCACGGAGCGCGATCGGGGCCTGCACGTCCGGCGGTAGGGCGATGGCGACGGCGTCGACGTCCGCGATCAGCTCGTCGATCTCGGCGTACGGCCGGCCGCCGAACTGTTTGGCGACCTCGGCCGCCTTGTCGGGATTGCGGCCCCAGACCCCGACAAGCTCGACATCGGGGTGTTCCGCCAGTGCCGGTGCGTGCGCGAGGTGCGCCCAGGGTCCCGTGCCGAATAGTCCGAAGCGCATGGTGCGGCCTGCCTCTCTTGGTGCCCGACCGCAAGCTATCAGGCCGACGACCATCAGTACGCTGTGCCGGGTGAACGGTCCCCTGTCGGTTGCGACGATCGTCGTCGCCCTCGTGCTCGCGGCCTGGCTCCTGCTGCGGGCCGCGCTCAACCGGGCGCCCAGCCGCTTCGACCTGCTGGCCACGGCCGCGGTCAGCGTGCTGGTCGCGGTGCTTGTGCTGGTCGCCGTGGTCGGCCTCTTCGGTGATCATCGGCCGTCCGATACCGCTACCTTCGGCGGCTATCTGATCACTACGATCGCGTTCGGCCCCACCGCGATCTACCTGGCCCGGATGGAGCCGACCCGGTGGGGCAACCTGATCCTCGGCGTCGCCTGCCTGGTGCTGCCGGTCCTGGTGCTGCGGCTGCAGCAGATTGCGTCGGTGACCGTTGCCTGACTCACCCGCTCCCACCCGCACCCGGCCGGCCGACGCCGCGCTGAACACCGGCCTCGGCCGCCTGCTGCTGTTCGTCTACGGCGTCTTCGCGCTGTCGGCGAGCGCCCGCGCCCTGGTCCAGATCGCCACCCACTTCTCCGAGGCCCGGCTGGCCTACCTGCTGTCCGCGGTGGCCGGCCTGGTCTACATCTCGGCGACGGTCGGCCTGGCCGTCGGCGGCGAGCGCGGCCGCCTGATCGCCCTGGTGAGCTGCAGCATCGAGCTGCTCGGCGTGCTGATCGTCGGCACCCTGAGCGTCGCCGACGCGGTCGCTTTCCCGGACGACACGGTGTGGTCGCACTACGGCAGCGGCTACGGCTATGTGCCCCTGGTGCTCCCGTTCATCGGCCTCTGGTGGATCTGGCGCCATAGGCCGCAGAGCTGATATCCGCGCAGGGTGGTACCACGGAACTGCCCGCAATCGCCCCGCTGATGAGGAGGCAGTCGATTTTCTGTCGCCGCGGGGTGTGCGGTGCCAGGAAATCGGCTTCCTCCTCATCAGCGGGGCGATTGCCCGCGGAGCGAAGCGGAGCCAGCTAGCAGGGCGTGCGGACCGCTAGGAGGGCTACGTCGTCCTCGTGGTTGTCGCCGGCCAGCTCTCGGTACAGGCGGTCCAGCAGGTCGGGGAGCGGCAGGGTGGCCAGGCCGGTCAGCAGGTCGCACAGCAGCTGTTCGCGGTCGTCCCAGACGTCGGCGCGGGTTTCGATCAGGCCGTCGGTGTAGAACAGCACGGTCGAGCCCGGCGGCACGTGCCGGGTGTGGCTGGTCCGCGGGGTGCGGCGCAGCACGCCCAGCAGCGGGTCGCGGCCGGTGAGCACGGTCAGGCCGCCGTCGGTGACCAGCAGCGGGCTGGGATGCCCGGCGTTGGACCAGTGCAGCTGGTGGCCGTCGGCGCCGGGGTCGGGGTAGAGGTAGGCGAGCACCGCGGTCGCCGCGATCCGGTCGCCGAGGGCCTGGTTGGCGGCGTCCAGGCGGCGCAACAACGCGGCCGGCGGCTCGTGCCGGTCGACCATCAGGAGCCGCATCTTGCTGCGCAGCCGGCCCATCAGGGCGGCGGCCCGCATGTCGTGCCCGGTGACGTCGCCGACGACCAGGGCGAGATGGTTGGCCTCCAGCCGGACCGCGTCGTACCAGTCGCCGCCGACGTGTTCGCCGCGGGCGGCCGGTTCGTAGCGGGCGGCCAGCTCGAACGGGGCCCCGTCCGGCAGTTCGGAGAGCAGCGCCCGCTGCAGGACCTCGGCCGTGTTCTTCTGCGCGCTCAGGTAGTCGGCTCGTTGCAGCGCCTGGGCGACGTAGCCGGCCAGCGCCGCGAGCACCGCCTGTTCGATGTCGTCGAGGGCGTACGGCTCGTTCCAGACCAGGGTCAGCGCCCCGATCGGGCCGGCCGCGCCGAGCAACGGGACGCTGACCGCCGACTGCCAGCCCATCTCGACGAACGTCGCGACCGAGTCCGGCGCCTGGGCGCGGACCGCCTCCAGGTCGGGCAGCAGCACCAGGACGCCGTGCCGGATGGCCAGCCCGGTCGGGGTGGTGGCACTACCGGGGTAGCGGTTCCACCGCGCGGCGACCGTCGGCGGCAGCGCCTGGCCGGACCGCAGGGTAACCCGGCCGGCCCCGTCCCGCAGCGAGACCCCGACGTAGGCCGGGTCGAGCGAGCCGGTCACCAGCTCGCGGACGACGCTCACGATGTCGTCGAGGGTGCTGGTGTTAGCCAGCGAGACGCTCGCCCGCAGCAGAAGCTGGCTGCGGCCGAAGGCGACCCCGGCCCGGCTCTCCCGGCGCCGGGCGGTCTGCGTGGCGATCCGCAGTCGCAGCGTGTCCGAGCACGCCGCGGCCAGGTCGGACAGCATCGCCAGGTCGCTCGACGACCACTCCCGGGGGGCCGAGTCGATCGCGCACAGCGAGCCGAGAACCTGCCCGGTGTCATCGGTGAGCGGCATGCCGGCGTAGGCCACGACCTCGAGGTCGACGATGGCCGGGTTGCCGGTCACCCGCGGATCGGTGCGGGCGTCCTCGACCACCAGCGGCGCGGCCGTGGTCACCACCAGTTGGCAGAACGAATGCGACAGCGGAGTCTCCCGGCTTTTCTGCCAGGACTCGGCCAGGCCGCCCGCGCCCGGGAACACCTGCCGGTCGGCCTCGACCAGGCTGACCAGGGCGACCGGCACGTTCAGCACGCGCCGCACCAGGTCGGCGAAGCGGTCGAACGCCGGGTCGGGTTCGGCCCCCAGACCGGTCCGGGCAAGTGCGGTGAGCCGATCGTCGCTCGGTGGCGACAACGGCACGTCGGGCACGCTCAAGCGTCGGCCTCGACCGTGTGCGGGACGAAGTAGCAGCGGTCCTTGGTGACCAGGCCGTCGGTGCCGAGCCCCTCACGGATGCCCATGCCGGCCGGTTCACCGTCGATGAGCCAGGCGCCGATCACCGGATGAACCGTACCCTCAAGGCCGTCGAAGGATGGCAGCTCGCACAGTTCCTGCACCACGAACAGGCCGTCCGCGCCGTACTCGGAGGGGTTTTCGGTGATCACCTGGCCGTCGCCGACCAGCGTGACCGAACCGCCCTCCCGGCCCCACACCGGTTTTTTCGCATAGCTCTTGAGCGTGGCCGCGCCGGCCGAGCCGGCGAAGTAGGACGGCAGCAGGTATTTACTGCGTTCCGGGTCGTCGCCGAACAGCTTCCACAGCACCGGCAGCAGGGCCTTGTTGCCGAGCAGCGCGGCCTTGTAGGGCGGCTCGATCCAGACCGTGCCGTGCTTGGTCGGGTCGGCCATGTTGCGGAAGAAGCCCTTGCCGCCCTCTTCGGTCCAGAACCATTCCCACGGGTAGAGCATGAAGATGATGTCGATCGGCTGGGCTTTGTCCTCCCGGCCGGGCTCGGGCACGAAGAGCACCCGATCGCCGGCCACGTCCCAGCCGATCTGGCTCATCGCGATCAGCTCGACCGGGTAACCGGCCTCCTCGGCGGTCGACATCAGGTAGGCGACGTTCATCCGATCCTCGCCGGATGTCTCGCTCGTCTCGTACGCAAAGAAGATCTTTGGCTTTTCCGGCAGCCACGTGCGGGCCTCGCGCAACTTGTTGATGTTGCGGCGCCAGGCGCCCGGGTTGGCCGGCTCGCCGTCGGCCGCCTCCCAGCCGACCAGGCGGTCGTGGATCGAGTTCCACTGCCGCCACTCGTGCTGGGTCACGCCGGTCTGGTCGACCCAGTGCCACTGGATGACCGCGCTCTCGACCAGCGACGTCGGCGTCTGGGCGTTGAACTCGAGCAGCTTGGGCGTGGTGCCGGCGCCGTTGTACCAGAAATCGAAGCGGCCGTAGACGCTCGGCGAGAAGTCCGGGGTCTGCATCGGCGTACGCATATCTGGGTCTTTGTCGTAATGCGTCCAGGTTTCCGCGTCACCGTCGAACCAGGTGCGGATGATCTGCTCGTGCGCGAACTCGGGAATGCCGATCTTGGCGAGGAAGCAGCTCTGCGGGTTGCACACCGAGGCGAAGAAGCCGTCCCGGCGGCCCTGGACGGTGTGTCGCGGGCACTGCCGGACCATCCAGTCGCCGGCCTCGAGGCACATCGCGAAGACGATCGCGGTGGCCGATTCGAGTTCCTCGATCTCGGCCGCCGTGAAGTCGTAGTACGGACCCTCCTGCCAGTACGAGATCATCGTCCCGTCGGGCAGTTCGGTGTCGTTGTAGGTCAGTCCGAGACTGTAATTGGTGAGTTTCCACCCGTCTCGGACCGGACCATAAGGAACGCGGCGCATGGTCAGCTGCCGGACTTCTTACCGGACGAGGACGAGCTGCCGCTCCCGCCCTTGCCGACCACACTCGTCTTGACCGTGCCGTTGCCGATCTTGCCGCTGGACGGCAGACCGAACGACGCGCGTGACGCCTTGTCGTTATAGGCGAACTTGCTGCCCCCGGACGGAAGCCTGCTGCCCACCGAGTAACCCCGCCCGTAGGACGGCGAGTGCCAGAGGTAATAGGGGTAGATCCCGCCGGACGAGTGGTAGTTGTCGTCGTCGCAGAGGTCCTCGTCGACGATCACACCGTTCTGGTCGGCGCAGTAGAAGCCTTCGTCCTGATATTGATTGCCGCTGTCGCAGGCCGCCGCGCCGCCCGCCGCCAGCAACAGAAATGTGCCGGTCAGCGAGACGCTGCGGGAGGTCATGCGTCGATTCATCATCTCTTTGTAGCGCCCCTCAGCAACTAGTCGCGCGGGCCACCAGCCACGTAGATGACCTGTCCCGAGACGAACCCGGCGCCCTCACTGACGAGGAAGGATACGGTGTTCGCGACGTCTTCGGGACGACCCGACCGGCCGACCGGGATCTGACTGATCGCGGCCTTCTCGAAATCGGTGAAATCGACCCCGACCCGGGCCGCGGTGGCCGCGGTCATGTCGGTGACGATGAATCCCGGCGCGACGGCGTTGGCGGTGATGCCGTAGCGGCCCAGCTCGATCGCGATGGTCTTGGTGAAGCCCTGCAGGCCGGCCTTGGCCGCCGAGTAGTTGGCCTGACCCCGGTTGCCCAGGGCCGAGGTGCTGGAGAGGCTGACGATGCGGCCCCAGCCCGCGTCCACCATGTGCTTCTGCACGGCCCGGCTGAACAGGAACGCGCCGCGCAGGTGGACCGCCATCACGGTCTCCCAGTCGTCCTCGGTCATCTTGAACAGCAGGTTGTCGCGCAGCACGCCGGCGTTGTTGACCAGCACGGTCGGCGCGCCCAGCTCGGCGACCACCTTCTCGGTGGCCGCGGCGACCTGCACCGGGTCGGAGACGTCGGCGCCGACCGCCAGCGCGGTGCCACCGGCGTCGTGGATCGCGGTCACCGTGTTGGCGCAGGCGCCCTCGTCGAGGTCGACGACGGCGACGGCCAGTCCGTCGGCGGCGAGCTTGCGGGCGGTGGCCTCACCGATCCCTCGGGCGGCTCCGGTGACGATGGCTACGCGGGTGGGTGCGGACTGCGACATTGCGGCCTCCGGTAGTGATCTCTGCGCCGACGGCCGACTTTAACCCGGCTCACGAACGACGCCGCAGCCGGATCCACCGATAGCCATACCCGGCGACCGCTACCTCGGTGAATTTCCCCAGGTCGGGGTACTCGCGGTCGGCGAGAACGTCGTTCGGCGAGTCGGCGTCGGCATAGATCGAGCTGAGGTCGACGACCGCATTCTTTGTGCACAGGTTGTGCACAAACAGCATGGTACCGGTGGCGTCGTCGGCGCGGTGTACCAGCACGCCCTCGGGAACCGGGACGTCGACGTGGGTGCAGGTCCCGGCGCCGACCTCCGGCGCTTCCCGGAGGGTCCGGATCATTCGCTCGAACCAGGACAGCAGGGACTTCGGGTCGTGCCGCTGCTTGGTCGCGTTGACCTTGTCGTAGCCGAACTCGCCGTTCTCGATCACCGGACGGATCAGCTTCTTGCGGTCGGCGGTGGAGAAGCCGGCGTTCGGCAGCGTCGACCACTGCATCGGGGTGCGGATCGCGTTGCGGCCCTCCTGCTGGAGGTCGTCGCCCATCCCGAGCTCCTCGCCGTAGCGCAGCACCGGGGTGCCGCGCAGGCTGAACTGCAGCGAGTAGGCCAGTTCGAGCCGGCGCCGGTCGCCGCCCAGCATCGGGGCCAGCCGCCGCCGGATGCCCCGCCCGTACAGCTGCATGTTCTCGTCCGGGCCGAACTCGGCGAAAACGTGGTTGCGCTGGTCGGCGGTGAGCCGGGACAGGTCGATCTCGTCGTGGTTGCGCAGGAAGGTGGCCCACTGGCCGCCGGCCGGCAGCTTCGGGGTCTCGCGCAGTGCCGCGATGATCGACTCCGGGTTCTGCCGGGCCAGCGCCAGGATCAGCTGACCGTTGAGCATGAAGTCGAAGAGCATGTGAATGCGGTTGTTCGAACCGCCCGTGTCACCGAAGAACTTCACCAGCTCGTCGGGCTCGACGTTCGCCTCGGCCAGCAGGACCGCGTCGCCCTTGCGCCACTGCAGGTACTGCCGCAGGTCGGTGAGGTAGTCGAGATCCTTGGGCGAGTTCGGGTTGCCCGGTTCGGTCTCCTCGATGATGAACGGCACCGCGTCCATCCGGAACCCGGCCACCCCGAGCTGCAGCCAGAACGCGCAGATCTTCTTGATCTCCTCGCGGACCTCGGGGTTCTTGATGTTGAGGTCCGGCTGGAACTTGTAGAAGCGGTGGTAATACCAGAGCTTCGCGGTGCGGTCGAACGACCAGGTCTCGCCCTGCTCGCCCGGGAAAACCATGCCCTGGTGGCGGTCGGACGGCGCGCTGTCCGCCCAGACATACCAGTCACGGTACGGCGAATCCGGCGACGAACGGGCCGACTGGAACCACGGGTGCTGGTCGGAGGTGTGGTTCACGACCAGGTCGATGATCACCTTGATGCCGAGGTTGCCCGCCGCGTGCAACAGTTCGGCGAAGTCGCCGAGGGTGCCCAGTCGCGGGTCGACGTTGTAGAAGTCCTCCACGTCGTACCCGTCGTCGCGGCCCGGGGTCGGGTGGATCGGGTTGAGCCACAGGCAGGTGACACCGAGCCGGGCGAGATAGTCGAGCCGGCCGATCAGGCCGCGGATATCGCCGACGCCATCGCCGTTCGAGTCGGCGAACGTGTCGATGTCGAGGCAGTAGACGACGGCTTTCTGATACCAGCGGTCACTCATGCCCCCTTACTTGTCCGCGGTATCAGGCCCCGAAACCGCCGGCCCAGACCGGGCGCGCCGACAGCGATCACCGCCAGTACCGGGACCAGGCCGAACATCGGCACGTGTAGCCCGAACGGCGCCAAGCCCTGGGCGATCAGCACCACCCCGGCCGCCGTCACGAACCGCCAGCCGCGCGGTGCGGCCCGCCGGACCGACACCGCGGCCGCGATCAGCACCACCGTCGCGGCCACGATGATCCAGGACGACGGGTTGAGGACCTGCGCATCGCGGAACGGGACGACGACCTCGCCGGCCAGTCCGGCCGCCGCGCCCACCACCCCGAGCAGCCGGACGCCCAGCACGGCACCGGTCACCGCGACCGCCCAGCCGAGTGCGCCGACCAGGTCGACCCCGTAGAACGGGGAGATGTCGTAGTCCGGCCGCCGGACCATCGTCAGGATCGCCATCGCGAATCGCCCGACGGCCACGGCCAGCAGCAGGAGCGAGCCGAAGAAATGCACCGGGTACGCCACGTGCCGCCACCCCTCGTCCCGCAACGCTTCGCGCAACGAGGTGGACGCCTGCCGGAACCGGGCGCCGAGGGCACCCCGCACCAGGTCGGCGGTCACGCCCGGGCCGGTGCGGCCGTCGGCCAGCAGGACGCCGAGCATCTCCTCGCCGTACTCCTCGCGGTGGCCTTTGGGGTAGAGCGCAAGCAGGCGGCGAAAGCGCGACTCCGACCTGGTCATGCCGTTGCTCCCCCGAGCTGGATCCGGCGCGCGCGCAGGCGGCGCTCCGCGATGGTGGCCTGCGCGCGCAGGCGGGCGGTCTCGGCTGTCAGGCTCTGCTCGCCGGCCCCCGTGAGCCGGTAGTAGCGCCGCAGCCGGGACTGGACGATCTCCTCGCGGTCGACCTCGATCAGGCCCTCGGCGCGCAGCCGGTCGAGCGCCGCGTAGAGCGTGCCCGCGCGCAGCCGGACCCGGCCGCCGGTCATCCCGGCGATGTCCTCGATGACCGCGTAGCCGTGCAGCGGCCCGCCGGTCAGCGCGGTGAGGACCAGGAAGGTCGGCTCGCGCATCGGTCCATCGGTCACGGCGGCAGCATATACCGATGGTCGGCATATCAAAAGATTGAGAGCGCCGGAGTCGGGTAGACATGAGCGATGGCAGAAAGCGACCTGGGGCAGCTGACCGGACTCACGGGCTGGGTCGCGTCGGTGATCGAGTCACTCGGCGAGGCGGGCGTCGGCCTGCTCGTCGCGCTGGAAAACCTGGTGCCGCCGATCCCGAGCGAGATCGTGCTGTCGCTGGCCGGGTACCTGGCCTCGGCGGGCCGGGTCAACCTGGTGCTGGTGCTGATCACGGCGACCGCCGGGTCGGTGGTCGGCGCACTGTTGCTCTACTGGCTCGGCCGGGCACTGGGCGAGGACCGGTTGCGCCGGTGGCTGGACCGGATCCCGCTGGTCGACGCGGACGATCTGAACAAGGCCGATCGATGGTTCGAGAAGCACGAGAAGAACGCCGTGCTTTTCGGTCGCTGTGCTCCGGTCGTACGCTCCCTGGTTTCGATCCCGGCCGGCGCCAATCGCATGCACCTCGGCCAGTTCGTGGTTTTCACCACGCTCGGCAGCGGGTTGTGGAACGCCCTCTTCATCATCGGCGGCTACCAGCTTGGCGCGCGCTGGCAGAACGTGGAGAAATACAGCCACTGGTTCGACTACGCGGTCGGTGCGTTCTTCGTCGGCGCGGTGGGCTGGTGGGTAATCAAGAAGACGCGCGGCCGCCGAGAACGACAGCCGCGCGCCCAAATCAACCGTGACTAGAAACCTGCGCTGATCTTCGTGAAGGCCCAGTCGGCCTGCGCGATTCCCGAGCAGTTCGAGACAACGCCGCCCCCGGCGCAGCCCCGGTCCCGGTTGACCGCCCAGAAGGTGAACCGCGCGAAGCCCTTGCTCTTGGCGTAATCGCGGATCCGCGTCCAGGTGTCGGTCGAGGTGAGCTCCTGCTGGTCGGAGAGACCGTTCATGCCGGAGATGCCCATGTGGCTGTAGGCCTGCGCGTCGGTGTACCCGAACGTGGTCTTGAGCAGGTTCTTCAGGGCCTCGGAGGAGTTCACCGTGTTGCCGTACATGTCGTTGCCGCCGCCGAAGTCGAACGGCATCTGGGTGAAGATGTCGATGTTCGCGCCGAGCGCCTTGGCCTGCTGGACCAGCCGGGTGCCGTAGTAGGTCGGGCCGGTGGTCGCGGTGCCGAAGGTCAGGATCGTCTTCACCGACGGGTTGTTCTGCTTGATGATCTTCAGCGCGCCGAGGACCCGGTCCTGCACGGCGGTGTTCTCGAACTCGTCGGTGTTCTCGATGTCGATGTCGATCGACTTCAGGCCGAACGCGTCGATGATCTTCTGGTAGGCGCCGGCCAGCGCGGCCGTGGTGGTGCAGTTCGGGCCGAGCTTGTTACCGCTGTAGCCGCCGACCGACGGCACGATGTCCGCGCCGGCCGCCTTGATCTGCGCGATGTAACTGGCGTGCACGCCGCCGGTCAGGCCGCTCTCGCCGTCCCAGGCCGGGTTGCAGCCGTTGCTGGCCAGCACGAACGCGACGGTGAACGCCTTGACGCCGGTGGCCGCGGTGACCGTCGACGGCGCCGGCGGGTTGCCCCAGCCCGGGTAGACGTACGGCGAGGAGGCCATCTTGGTGCCGGTGGTCGGCGGGTTCGTGGTCGGGCCGGTGGTGGGCGGCGTGGTCGGCGGGGTGGTGCCGCCGCAGGCGCCGTTGTCGGCCCAGACGTCCCACTGGCCGGAGTGGGTGGCCGGCGACTCGTTCTGCGTCCACCACTTGGCGGTGTAGTTGTGACCGCTCTGCGAGGCGCTGTTGCCACCGACGTAGACGGCGCTGGAGGACCACGCGGCGGCACAGGCCGTGGCCGCGTTCGACATGGTCATGGGGATGATCGCGGCGGACAGGCCGGTGGCGGCCACCGCACCGAGGACCAGCAGTTTTCTGCCGAGTTTCACGGGGACTCCATTTTTCAGGGGAGTGTGGAGAGGTGGGGCTTGACGGTGTTGGCGAACGAGTTGCCGTTGGTGACATCCCAGTTGATCGACCAGGTCATTGCGCCCCGAATGCCGGGATAGGTGGCCGGCGGCTTGAAGCTGCCGCAGTTGGTGCCGCGGGCCAGGCAGTCGAGGGCGGCGTTGACGTTGGCCGGGGCCTGGTAACCGCCGCCGGCCGCGCTGGTGCTGGCCGGCAGGCCGAGGGCGACCTGGTCGGGGCGCAGGCCGTTCTGGGTCTGAATGCAGGCCAGCGCGGTCAGGAAGTTCACCGTGCCCTGCGAGTACGCGTTCATCTGGTCGCAGCCGAGCATCGCGCCGGAGTTGTAGTACTGCGTGTGCACCACGGTGAGGATGTCCTTGATGGACAGGGCCAGCGCGAAGTACGACGAACCGGTGCTCTGCATGTCGATGGTCTGCGGGGCCATCGTGATGATCAGGTTGGCGCCGGCCTTGGCTCGCAGGCTGCGTAGCGCGCTCGCCATGTAGGTCGAGTTGAGCCCGTTCTCCAGGTCGATGTCGACGCCGTCGAAGCCGTACGTCGTCATCAGCGAGTAGACCGAGTTGGCGAAGTTGGTGGCGGCCGTCGAGTCGGCGACGCCGACCGTGCCCTTCTCCCCGCCGACCGAGATGATCACCTTCTTGCCGCGCGAGTGCAGGGTGGCGATGTCGGCCTTGAACTGGGCATCGGTGTAACCGCCGACCTGAGCGGCCAGGCCGGAGTCGAGGGTGAAGGTGACCGCGCCGGGCGTGGATGTGGCGTCGGCGAAAGCCACCGCGACCAGGTCGTAGTTGGTCGGGACGGCCGCCAGCTTGAGGGCGGCGGCGCCGTTGTAGAAGTTCTGCCAGTAGCCGGTGAGGAAGTGCGCCGGGAGGGTGCCGTTGCTGGGCGGAACGGTGGTCGGCGGCGTAGTGGTCGGGGCGGTCGTCGGTGCGGTCGTCGGGGCTGTGGTGGGGGTCGATGTCCCGCACGCGCCGCTGTCCGCCCAGACATCCCACTGTCCGGAGTGCGTGGCCGGCGACTCGTTCTGCGTCCACCACTTGGCGGCGTAGTTGTGGCCGTTCTGCGAGGCGGAGTTACCGCCGACGTAGACCTGGGTGGCGCTCCACGCGGGGGCGCACGCGACGGCCGCACCGGCCGTGCCCGAGAAGTAGACCGCCGCGCCACCAGCGGCCAGCGCCGCCACGGTCGCGAGGACCACCGATCTGGAGCGCTTCATCGCCGTCCCTCCATACAGTCCTGTGAGATACGTCAATCTTTAGGACTGTTAACAATAAAGTCCAGGGGGCCGGACGTTAAACAACCTTAAATTTTTCGCACCTGTTGCTAGATACGGCGATGGGCCGAAGGCGCAGGTCAGCGCCCTCAGCCCATCGATGACAGTGAGTTACTTGCGGAACTGGAACCAGTTGACATTCACGAAGTCGGCCGCCTGCCCACTGGTGAAGGTCAGGTACACCGTGTGCGTGCCGGTCACCGCCGTGACGTTGCCCGGGATCGACGTCCAGGTCTGCCAACCGCCGGTGTTGGCGAGGGCAAAGCTGCCGATCGGCGCGTTGGACCGGCTGTCGACGCGCACCTCGACAAGGCCGCTCACCGCGGTCCCCGCGCCGGAAGCAACCCGGGCGACGAAGTCCTTGACCCCGCCACTGCCGAAGTTGACGTTGTTGAACTGCAGCCAGTCACCGTTGGCGACGTAGGAGACGTTCTGCCCGCCCTCGGAACAGGTCTCGGTCTGCACGCCGGCCGACGAGTTGAACGACTCAGCCTCGATCTTGGCGAACGCATCGCGAGTGGTGCCACCGGTCGGCGCGGTGGTCGGTGTCGTCGTGCTGCCACCCGACGACTGGTACACCGCCACGTAGTCGACGAGCATCGGCACGCCGGACTGCGTCGCCGCGGTGGGCCCGCCGCCGAACGCCGCCGGGAAGCCACCGCCGATCGCCACGTTGAGGATCACGAACATGCCGTGGTGGGTGGCGTTGTTCCAGGTGGTGGCGTCGACCTGGGAGGAGTTGAGGGTGAAGTAGTTGCTGCCGTCCAGGTACCACCGCATCTGCTCGGGCGAGACGCTGCGGTCGTACTCCACCGCGTACGTGTGCATGGCGGTCTGGCAGCCGGAACAGGCACGCTCACCGCTGGTGAGGCCGGTGGTCTCGTTGCAGACGCCGCCCGGGTTGGTGCCGCAGTGCAGGGCTGCGAAGACCGAGGACCGGCCGTTGATGTCCTCCATGATGTCCCACTCGCCGATGCTCGGCCAGTTCGTCGCGCCGACCGGGCGGGCGGCCGCGCCGAGCGCCCAGAACGCCGGCCAGTAGCCGGCCGCCGCCGCACCGCTCACGTTCGGCTGCTGCAGCCGCGCCTCGATCCGCACCTTGCCGCCGGCCGGGGCCGCGAAGTCGGTGCGCTGCGTCTCGACCCGGCCCGACGTCCAGTTCCCGGCCGCGTCCCGGATCGGCTTGATCACCAGGTTGCCGGCGCCGTCCTGGTAGACGTTGCTCGTCGAGTTGGTCATCGTCTCGATCTCGCCGGTGCCCCAGTTGGCCGCGCCGCCGGGATAGCCGGTGCCGATGTCGTAGAGCCAGTTCGCGGTGTTCAGTCCGGTGCCGGCCGCGCCGGTGAAGTCATCGCTGAAAACGGTGGTCATGCCGGACGGCGCGGCGGGAACGGCCGCGTTGGCATCCATGGTGAAAACGGCGGTCGCGGCGACTGCGACCGTGGCGGTGGCCATCGCGAGGAGGCCGCGGAGTCTCTTACGGGAGCGAGATCCCATCGGGGGTGCGCCTTTCCAAAGGGGGGACGAGAGGCGGGAGTGGGAGCCATGAGAGCGCTCTCATGAAATTTCACGCTTGTTACGCGAAGGTGTCAACATTGGCGTTCAACGATTGCCCGTTGTTACCGGCTTTCGTAGGACGGCGTGCTCCAGCGCGGTCCAGGACGCCGACGTGACCAGGTAGAGGGCGCCGGCGAGGGGCAGCCAGGCCACCGCCAGAACGGTGAGATAGGGCATCACTCGCAGCAGCCGCGGCGCCTCGGGCGGCATCCGGCGAGAGGACCATCGGCCGATCAGCACGGCAATCGCGATCAGGACCGCGAAGACCGGCAGACCGGCGATCAGGTGGGCGGTCAGCGGAACGCCGAACACCGCCCCGGCCGGCGCATTCATCGCCACTCGGTACATGATCATGAAGAATGGCGCCTGGGCCAGCGCCGGCAGGAAAGCGGCGAATGGATTGATGCCGTTCGCCCGCCGCAGAGCGAGGGATTCGGTGGCCAGCGTCATCGGGTCGTCGCCGTGCTTTTCGCGCAACTTCTCGATCTCGGGATTCAACGCGGCGCGGCGACGCTCACCACGCACCTGGAGATAGGTGATCGGGCTGATCAACACCCGGACGAGCAGGGTGAAAACGATGATTGCCGCAGCGGTGGCGAGGCTGCCGGCCGCCGGCGTCAAAAGGGTGGCGAGGGCTTCGATAGCGGAATGGGCGGCGCCGACCACGGCACCGAAAGCATCGGAAATGAACATAAGGAGACCCCTTGCGGTCCGAAGAAGATGGGGACGCAAGGCGGCAGAAAGCAAACCTGAAGATCAGAGGCCAGATGTCGTAGCGGGGTGGTGGGTGCGGACCGCTGCTCACGCCGAGGCCGGGCGGGGCCCAGCTTCGCCGGCCCTGCCCTTCATTCTGCGTAAGTGGTTGCGCCCAAAACCCAAACCCTGATCGGCTTGATCTGGAGAGGGATGCTCAGGCTGCCGCTGGGGTCGGCGCCGGGGCTCGGGAGCGTGGACGGCCGGGTGCATCCGGGTCGGCCAGGCGGGGGCGCTCGGTGGCGCGGGCTCGGCGGGACAGGGCGAAGGTTGCCGTCGCCATCGTCGGGAGCCGGGCCGGGAGGGCCGTGGCGGCGACGATAAGGATGGCGGCGACCAGGGCCAGGCCGAGGACGAGCTGCGCCGGCGCCCCGGACGGGGTCGGATCGAGCAGGGCGGCAAGCACCCAGAAGCTCTCGAGCAGCATCAGCCGAGCGTAGCCCGACCGGGCAACCGTTTCCGGTCGGCGAGCGACGGGTATCGCAGTGCCATGGACACGGCTTCCGGCGGAACCACGATCTCCGAAGAGATGGCCCAGGAGGCCGAGTCGCAGAACCTGCTGACGCTCGGCATCGAGGAGGAGTACCTGCTCGTCGACGCGGTCGAACCGCGCGGCGTGGAGGCGGTCGAAGAGGTGATCGACCGAATCCCGCCGGAGTACGCCGAGTCGGTGCAGCACGAGTACTACCGCACCCAGATCGAGGTGGCCAGCCCACCACAGCTGGAGCTGAGCGGCCTCTACGAGGCGATGCGGGAACTGCGCGGCGTGGTGTCCGGCGCGGCCGAGCAGGCCGGCGCCCGGCTGGTGGCGGTCGGCACCGGCCCGGCCGCCGGCCCCGTCGCCCGGCTTGTCGACCGACCTCGTTACCACCGGATGCGGGAGCGCTTCGGCGACCTCTCCCCCGGTCAGGGCATGTGCGGCACGCACGTGCACGTCAGCATCCCGGACCCGGAGAGCGGCATCCGGGTGCTCAACCACCTGCGGCCCTGGCTCCCGGTCTTCCAGGCCGCCACCGCGAACTCGCCGCTCTACAACGGCCACGACACCGGCTACGCGAGCTGGCGCTCGATGCTGTGGGAGCGGTGGCCCACGGTCGGCCCGACGCCGCACCTGGAGTCGCACGAGCACTACGAGCAGATCGTGTCCGACCTGGTGGCGAGCGGCGCGATGCTCGACGAGGGAATGCTCTACTGGTACGCCCGGCTCTCCGCCGCCTACCCCACCGTCGAGATCCGGATGGGCGACGTGATGCCCAGCCTGGACGACGCGCTGCTGCTGGCCGCGCTGGCCCGGGGCCTGGTCGCGACGCTGCTGCGGGACATCGAGGAGGGGGCGCCGGCCCCGGACGTGCCGCACCCGCTGCTGATGGCCGCGCACTGGCGGGCCGCGAAGGACGGGCTCGAGGGCCAGCTGCTCGACCTGGCGACCCGGGAACCACGCCCGGCCTGGCGGTTGATGCGGCAACTCTTCGACTACGTACGCCCGGAATTGGAACGGCACGGTGACCTGGAGATGACCACTGTCCTGATGGGACGCCTGCGGTCGCATGGCACCGGCGCGGCGCGGCAACGCGCGATTCTCGGCCGGGACGGCACGGTGAGCGACGTGGTCGACTGGCTGGCCGGCGCCACCCGCGGTGCATCCTGACCGGTTCCGGACGCTCCGATAGCCACCGCGACGTAGGTTGGGTGTCGTGAAGCTCGTCGTCATCGGGGGCGACGCGGCCGGCATGTCGGCGGCGTCCCAGGCCCGCAAGCGTCTCGGCACCGATCGGCTGGAGATTGTCGCGTTCGAGCGCGGGCGTTTCACGTCCTACTCGGCCTGCGGCATCCCGTACTGGATCGGTGGTGCGGTCGACGACCTGGACGCGCTGATCGCCCGCTCCCCCGAGGCGCATCGCAAAGCGGGCATCGACCTGCGCATGCGGCACGAGGTGACCGCGATCGACACCGCGAACCGCGAGGTCGTCGCGCGTGATCTGGTTGGCGGCGGTGAGGTGCGGGAGAGCTTCGACCACCTCGTCTACGCGACCGGCGCGACGCCGGTGACGCCGGAGTGGGCCCAGGGTCCGGCGTCCGGCGTCTTCGGTGTGCAGACCCTCGACGACGGCACCGCCATCCAGGAATGGCTGGACGGCGAGCCGGCCCCGCGCACGGCCGTGGTGATCGGCGGCGGCTACATCGGGGTGGAGATGGCTGAGGCCATGTTGAAGCGCGGCCTCGACGTCACCCTGCTGGAGAAATCGGCGCAGCCGATGGGCAAGACCGTCGACCCGGAGGTGGGCGCGCTGGTCGCCGAGGCGATCCGCGGCCAGGGCATCAAGGTGGTCACCGAGGCGCACGTGGACGGTCTGTCGGCGGCCGGCGGCCGAGTGCGTGCGGTGGTGACCCCGGCCGGCGAGGTGCCGGCCGACATCGTGGTCCTCGGCTTGGGCGTGCGCCCGAACTCCGCGTTGGCGGCCGCGGCCGGCCTGCCGGTCGGACCGACCGGCGGGGTGCGCACCGACCGGCAGATGCGGGTCGAGGGCACCGAGAACATCTGGGCGGCCGGCGACTGCGTGGAGACCCGGCACCTGATCACCGGCGAGCCGGTGCACGTGCCGCTCGGCACCCACGCCAACAAACAGGGCCGGGTGGCCGGGATCAACCTGGCCGGCGGTTACGCCTCGTTCCCGGGCGTGATCGGCACCGCGGTGACGAAGGTCTGCGAGCTCGAGGTGGCCCGCACCGGCCTCACCGAGAAAGAGGCCACCCACGCCGGGTACGAGTACGTCACGGCGCTCGTGGAGTCGACCAGCCGGGCCGGCTACTACCCGGGAGCCAGCAAGATGACCATCAAGCTGATCGCCGAGCGTCGCACCGGGACACTGCTCGGGGCGCAGATCGTCGGCAAGGCGGAAGCGGCCAAGCGGATCGACGCGCTGGCCGTGGCGGTGTGGAACCGGATGTCGGTCGAGGAGATGACGGCACTCGACCTGAGTTACGCGCCGCCGTTCGCCCCGGTGTGGGACCCGGTGCTGATCGCGGCCCGGAAGGCAACCGAGGCCGTTCACGCGGCCACGTAAGTCGAGTTTGGCCGATTTTGTGAGTCAGCGGTCACTGAGCGCCAGCAGGTGTTACTACCTTCCGTGAAGGCGGTATCACCCTTCTGGTATCGCGCCAGATCTTGTCACACGGTAGAGATGCAGCATGTCGCCGCAAACTCTGCAGTACCTGAGCCCGGCGTCCGGCGACGTCGCCGAGGCGGCCGGCCGCCACCGCCGCCCGGAGTCGCTGGCCGACGCCCGGCCGCGGGTCAGTTACGACCTGCCGCCGACCCGGGCGTTCGTGCCGGCCCAGCGCGGCGCGCGACACCAGCAGCGCAACGTCAAGCCCGCCCGGCACGCGGCCACCCACCGCGCCCCGGTCAACCAGCGGCCGGTCACCGGCAGCCACCGCGCACCCGGCACCCTGCCGATCGAGTCCTGGCTGCTGATGGGCAAGACCCGGCAGCAGGTGCTGCTCGCCTCGCTGGTCGCGGTCGGCCTGCTGCTGGTCGCGGTGCCCGGCACCCGCGGCGGCAGCGACACCATCGACGCGGTGAACGCGGCGGCCGAGCGGAAAGCCGGCACCCACGCCACCCAGAAGACCAAGCCCGGCGGCGGTTCGGACACCTCGTCGACGAGCGAGAGCAACGGCTCCGCAGCCGCCGACCCCGCCGCCGCCAGCCCGGCGCCGAGCACCCCGGTTGTCGAGGCCACCAACGCCGGCCAGCAGAAAGAGGCCAAGACCGCCGGCCCCGGCAACTCGCTGCTCACCACCGGCAGCACGGCCGTAGCGCTCACCTTCGACGACGGCCCCGACCCGGCCCAGACGCCGAAGATCCTGGCCCTGCTCGACCAGTACCAGATCAAGGCGACCTTCTGCCTGGTCGGCCAGCAGGTGCAGAAGCACCCCGAGATCGTCCGCGAGATCGTGGCCGCCGGGCACACGCTCTGCAACCACACCTGGAACCACAGCCTCACCATCGGTAAGGACAAGCCGGAGCAGATCCAGGCCGACCTGGCCCGCACCAACGCCGCGATCCAGGCGGCCGTGCCCGGCACGCCGGTCCCGTTCTTCCGGGCGCCCGGCGGCAACTTCACCGACCGGCTCGTCGGTGTGGCCTCGTCCGCCGGGATGACCTCGCTCTACTGGCAGGTCGACCCGCAGGACTGGAAGCACACCGAGGGCGAGACCGACGAGGTGCACATCGCCCGGGTGATCGCCGAGATCAAGAAGCATGTCCGGCCCGGCTCGATCGTGCTGTCGCACGACTTCAACCAGCCGGACACGATCGCGGCGTACCAGAAGCTGCTGCCCTGGCTGACCGAGAACTTCACACTCGGCATCCCGGGTCAGCCCGCGGCCGAGCCGACGCCGGCCGAACCGACGCCGACCACGCCCGCCCCGACCTCGCCGGAGCCGGCTTCACCGGAACCGTCGGTCTCGGCGAGCCCCGCGCCGGCCGCCTCCTAGCCCTTCTGGCAGGCCGGGCACCAGTACAGGTTCCGGCCGGCCAGCGGGCCGCGGCTGATCGCGGTGCCACAGACCAGGCAGGGCTGGCCGGGGCGGCGGTAGACGTACACCTCGCCGCCGTGCCGATCCACCCGCGGCGCCCGCCGCATCGCCTCCGGCGTGTGCTCGGTGTGCACGGTGTCGATCCGGCCGCGCAGCACGCCCTCCTTCATCAGCGCCCGCAGGTCGGCCCAGAGCTCGTCCCAGCCCTCGGCGCCGATCAGCCGGCCCGGCGTGGTCGGCGCCAGCCCGGCCCGGAACAGCACCTCGTTCGCGTAGATGAGGCCACACCCGGCCACGATCGACTGGTCCATCAGCAGCGCGAAGATCGGTTTGGTGCTTGTCGAGATCCGCCGGAACGCGCTGGCCGGGTCGGCGTCGTCACGGAGCGGGTCGGCGCCCAGCCGGTCGCGCAGCCGCTGTGCCTGCAGCGGGTCGAGCACCTCGCAGGCGGTCGGCCCGCGCAACTCCAGCCAATGCCGGGCGCCGATCAGCCGCATCCGCACCTGCCCGACCGGCTCTGGCACGGCCGGCTCGCCGTCCGCGAACTTTCCGTAGAGTCCCAGGTGGACGTGCACGCTGAGGGCGCCGTCGTAGTGGTGGAACAGATGCTTGCCGTACGCCTCGGTGTCGAGCAGCACGCGCCCGTCGACCAGCCCGGCCCCCGCGGCGAACCGCCCCTGCGGACTGTCGACGCCTATTTTCTCGCCGGCGAACAGCTCGAGATGCCGGGCGGCGAGTCGGTGAATGGTGTGTCCCTCTGGCACGAGGGGCAACGCTATCCGGTATTTCTGCCTAGAGGAGAATCGCTGGTTGGGACCACTGATGTTGAGGAAAGGTTGGCGCATGAGTGACGAGCTGACGATGCGTGGCGGAGCATCCTTCGACGACCAGGTCTTCGAGCGGCTCCTGCGGGAGCGCATCATCTTCCTCGGCAGCGAGGTGAACGACGAGGTCACCAACCGCATCTGTGCCCAGATGCTGCTGCTCGCGTCCAACGACAGCGAGCGGGACATCGCGCTCTACATCAACTCGCCGGGCGGCTCGATCAGCGCCGGCATGGCGGTGTACGACACGATGCAGTACATCAAGAACGACGTGGCCACGATCGCGCTCGGCATGGCGGCCTCGATGGGCCAGTTCCTGCTCTGCGCCGGCGCCCCCGGCAAGCGTTACGCGCTGCCGCACGCCCGGGTGATGATGCACCAGCTCTCCGGCGGCATCGGCGGCACCGCGGCCGACATCGCCATCCAGGCCGAGAGCATGCTGCACGTCAAGCACGTGATGAACGAGCGGATCGCCTTCCACACCGGGCACACCCCGGAGGAGATCGAGCGCGACGCCGACCGCGACCGCTGGTTCACCGCGACCGAGGCCAAGGACTACGGCCTGGTCGACCACGTGATCGCCAAGGCCACCGACGTGGTGGCTCTGCCGGTCTGACCAGCTGTTCCATCGGGCGCGCGGCGATTGCCGCGCGCCCTTTGTGTGCTCCTGAGGCGATCGGGGTATAGGACGTGTCATCCCCCACAATCGTCAAGGAGGTACTGACGTGAGGCTCCCGACGTTCTCCCGCCAGTCCGAAGCCGAGACCGCGGAGGCGGACCGCCCGAGCACGGCGGGTCCCGCCACGACGACCGACACCCCCGCCCGCGCGGTGCGGCCGCGCAGCGACGACACCACGGCTGACCTGCGGCCGGCCGACCGCACGGTGACTCCGCCGCCCCCGCCCACCGCGGTCAAGCGGTGGCCCGACAACAAGCACGACACGCTCGAGACCCCGGTGGTCGAGGAGAAGGTGACCCCGGTCGTGACCGGGCCGAAGCCGCGGGCCAGCCTGCTGGCCACGCTCGGCCTGATCCTCAGCGTCGTCGCGGTTCTGCTGGTGCTCTCCGGGCCGCTGCTCGGCTACGGCATCGGCGTGGCCGGCCTGGCGCTGATCCTGTCGCTGGCGGGCATCCACGCCACCGGCAAGCGGCACGTGGCCGGTAAGACCGACGCCCTGATCGGCATGGTGCTCTCGCTGGGCGCGATCGTGCTCGGCGTGCTCGCCCTGACCGGCTCGCTGTACTGGCTGGGCACCGACGTTCAGCCGGTGAACAGCCTGCGTGAGTGGCTTGATTCACAGTTTGTCAACAAGATCTGACGGGCACTTCTAGATCGCGGTTAGCGGTTCGCGACCGCAACACCTTCGGAGGGCGGCTCAACGGTGAGCCGCCCTCCGGTGTGTCTGCAACGAATCTTCGCTGCGGCTAGAAATGACGCACGAATCGAACGTGGCACGCATGATCGAGCCATAGTTCCGTACGCCGAACGGCCCTACCGTTTGGGTCATGCGTCGATACCTCATGTGCCGCCCCACCCATTTCGCGGTCACGTACCGGATCAACCCGTGGATGGACCCCACGGCGCCGTACGACAACGCCCTCGCCGTCCGGCAGTGGGAGACGCTCCGGCAGACCTTCCTCGACCTGGGTCACACCGTCGAGCTGATCGACCCGCTGCCCGGGCTGCCCGACATGGTGTTCGCGGCCAACGGCGCCACCGTGGTCGACGGCCGGGTGCTGGCCGTGCAGTTCCGCGACGCCGAGCGGGCCGACGAGGCCCCGGCGTACGCCGCGTGGTTCCGTGAGCACGGTTTCGACGTCACCGAGCCCAAGCACACCAACGAGGGCGAGGGCGACATCCTGCTCGCCGGGGACATCCTGCTGGCCGGCACCGGTTTCCGCACCTCGCACGCGTCGCACGCCGAGACGCAGGAGGTGCTGCGCCGACCGGTGATCACGCTCCAGCTGGTCGACCCGGCCTATTACCACCTCGACACCGCGCTTTGCGTGCTCGACGACACCAACGTCGCCTACCTGCCGTCCGCGTTCTCGCCGGGCTCGCAGGCCGTGCTCCGGCAGCTCTACCCGCACGCGATCATCGCGAATGAGGAGGATGCCGCGGTATTGGGCCTCAACGCGGTGAGCGACGGCCGTACCGTGGTGCTGCCGGTCCAGGCCACCCACCTGGCCGATTCGCTGAAAGCCGCCGGTTACCAGACCGTCGGAGTGGACGTCTCCGAGCTGCGCAAGGCCGGCGGCGGTCCCAAGTGCTGCACGTTGGAGGTGCGATGACAAGCGTGGATCTGCGTACGCCGGAGGCGCTCGCCGAAGCCGAGCGGTGGACGGCGCACAACTATCACCCACTGCCGGTCGTCGTCGCTTCGGCTGAGGGCGCCTGGGTCACTGACGTTGACGGGCGCCGCTACCTCGACTTCCTGGCCGGTTACTCGGCGCTCAACTTCGGCCACCGCCACCCGGGGCTGATCGCGGCCGCGCACGCCCAGCTCGACCGGGTCACGCTGACCAGCCGGGCGTTCGTGCACGACCAGTTCGCCGAGTTCTGCCGCGGGCTGGCCGCGCTCTGCGGCAAGGACCTGGTGCTGCCGATGAACACCGGCGCCGAGGCGGTGGAGACCGCGATCAAGGTGGCCCGCAAGTGGGGTTACCAGGTCAAGGGCGTGCCGGACGGGCAGGCCGAGATCATCGTGGCGGCCGACAACTTCCACGGCCGCACCACGACGATCATCAGCTTCTCCACCGACCCGGACGCCCGTGACGATTTCGGGCCGTACACCCCGGGCTTTGTGGTTGTTCCCTACGGCAACCTGGCCGCGCTGGCCGACGCGTTCACCCCGAACACGGTGGCCGTGCTGATGGAGCCGATTCAGGGCGAGGCGGGCGTGCTGGTGCCGCCGGAGGGCTACCTGGGTGGCGTGCGGGAGCTGTGCGACGCAAACCACGCGCTGTTCGTGGCCGACGAGATCCAGTCCGGCCTGGGCCGCACCGGGCGCACGTTCGCGATCGAGCACGAGGGCGTCGTCCCGGACATGTACGTGCTCGGTAAGGCCCTGGGCGGCGGCATCGTGCCGGTCTCCGCGGTCGCGGCCAACAAGGACGTCCTGGGCGTGCTCAAGCCCGGCGAGCACGGTTCCACCTTCGGCGGGAACCCGCTGGCCTGCGCGGTCGGCACCGAGGTGGTGCGGCTGCTGGCCACCGGCGAGTTCCAGAAGCGCTCGGAGGAGCTCGGCGACCGCCTGCACGCCGGCCTGAACGCGCTGATCGGCCGGGGCGTCATCGCCGTGCGCGGCCGCGGCCTGTGGGCCGGGGTCGACATCGACCCGGCCCTGATGACCGGCCGCCAGGCGTGCGAGCGGCTCGCCGCCCGCGGCGTGCTGGCCAAGGACACCCACGGCTCCACGATCCGCCTGGCCCCGCCCCTGGTGGTCACGGCGGAGGAACTCGATCTTGCGGTTGGACAACTGGCGGCAATATTGGACGACCGCCGTCAGTGAGATGGTGGGTGGTTTTTCGACGCCCGCGGGGTTTGCGGGTGGCGGAAAACCGCCCACCATCTCACTGGCCTATAGGGCGGGCGTCCCCGCGGAGCGAAGCGGAGCCAGCCAGCTCAGCCCAGCTCGCCGCGATCCTTACCTAACGGTCGAACTTTCGCAGGGCCATCGTCGGGGCCTCGCCCATGACCGAATGCGGCTGGACGACCCCGCCGGTGGCCCACATCTTCGACCGGCCCACGTTGACGCCCGCGTAGAGCTCCACCACGTCGGCCGCGGCCAGCGGGCGGCTCTCATTACGCCCGAGGGTGACCCGCTGGTCATCGTCGTCGGAACCGCCCGGGCGGACGCCGGAGCCGTTGGTGCTGACGTCCTGGACCGTCAGGGTGCCGTCGTCGCGCAGCGCGAACTGCACGTGGCCACGGCTGATCCACTTCCGGGCGTCCTCGCTCAGCCACTGGCCGAGCATCACGCCCTTGCCGCCCTCGGGCGCCCGGCCGACCACCACCGGGCCCTCGGTGGAGACGACGAAGCGCTGCCGGACGATGCCGTCGATGCGGACCGAGAGCACCTCCACCGCCGGGCGAGCCCCGTTGTCCTTGAGTTTCGCGCCGTGCCGGGGGCACGACGGCGCCCCGGCCCGCACCGCCGGTGGCGGCTGGGACACCGGGCTGGTGAAGGTGCGCATGTCGGCGAACGGGCTGTCCGAGTCGACACCCGACCCGAAGCTCGTGCAGTTCGACTCGGGGCAGCGCCACACCCGGGCCAGCAGCCGCTCGCCCATCGGTGAGCGTTCGGCCTGCTTGGCCGGGTCGCCGCGGCCCACCCGGGAGACCAGCACCGGGGTGCCGCCCTCGCCCGCCACCGCGGCCAGCAGCCGGCCCGGTTCGTCGACCCACGGGCGGCGGGCCCGGAACTGCTCACCCCGGGTGCGGGTGAGCACCGGCACCCCGAGCAGCTCGGCCACCTCGAAGACCCGGTCGTCGAGCATCGGCAGCACTTCGACCTTGCCGTCGTCGGCCCAGCGGCGGATGACCATCCGCTCGTTCGAGGTGAGGTCGGTGTCGGAGAGCAACGCGCGTGGGGACACCACGTAAACCGGCACATTCTCCTCGGAGAGGTAGCGGCCGAGCGCGTCAACGACCAGGCCGAGGCGCACCGAGTTGGCCGGCCGCCCGCCGTCAAGATCGGCATATCGCACGATCTCCGACAGGTCGACCACCGCCCGCGCCAGTGCCGGGTCGGTGGACAGCCGCGCCTCGATGGCATCGAGGACCTTGCTGACCTCGAATCTCACGGATCCTCCAGGTGTTCTTGCCTCGGCCCATCATGCCGTACCCGGAAGGTGCCGTTTGCCCACCGGGCCTGCCGGGAATTGATGTCGATCAGCCGGAGTCACCCCAGACGCCGGCCACGTCAGGGAGGACGTACATGCGGACACCACGGCTCGCCGGGCTTGGTATTGCCACGATCGCCACGGTTGGCTTCGCGATGGCCGGGTGCGACAACGGCGGCACGGCCAGCACTTCCGCCTCCGGAGCTCCGGCCCCGAGCGTCGCGGCCGGCCCCTCCTCGGGCGCCGCCGAGGCGGGCGCGGTCTCGGCCCTGTCCAAGGCCACGGCCCTGCTCGGCACCACCAGCTTCACCCTCACGGCGACCTCCGGTGCCGGTTTCAAGCTGACCGGCGCGATCGACCCGGTGGGTGGCAAGGCCAGCGCCCAGCTCACCGCGAGCGGCCCGAACGCCGAGATCAACATCAAATCGCTGCTGCTCGGCGACGACCTCTACGCCCAGGTGCCCGGCATCACCAAGGCCGGCACGTGGACCCACCTCGACGGTTCCCGGCTGCCGGCCGGGGCCAACATCGGCCTGCGGCCGAATCAGATCGACCCGGTGGGTACGGCGAATCTGCTGGGTGCGGCCACCGACGTCAAGGAAACCGGCACGGGTACGTACGCCGGCACGCTCGACCTCACCAAGGCGGCCGGGCTCGCCGGGCTCAGCCAGGTGACGATCGACAGCTACGGCGCGGACGCGTCGAAGGTGCCGTTCACGGCCGCCCTGGACGACCAGGGGCGGCTCACCAAGCTGACCATCACGGTCCCGCAGGGTGACCCGATCGACGTGACCTACGCCGATTACGGCGCCCCGGTGAACGTCGCCGCGCCGGCCGCGTCCGAGGTCACCGAGGCCCCGGACAGCTTCTACAACTCGCTCGGTTCCTGAGACATCCGGCGGGCGGTCCAGTCCGTAGACAGCGGACGGACCGCCGGCCGGTTCTCCTCGATCCACGCATCGATCCGGGCCCACCAGTCGTAGAGCCAGGCCACCCGTTCCTCCTCGCCGGCCGGCACCTCCTCCGGCGGAACGCTCCAGAACCGCATGATGAGCTGCTTGTCCATCGGCAGCTCGCGCCACACGTCGGCGACCGTGATCATCCGGTCCAGGCCGGTGTGGGCCACGAAGATGACCCCCGCGTCGGGTGCCGCGTCGATCGCCGCGGACAGGCCGCCCGGCTTCGGCGGCAGCAGGTTACGCAGGTTTTCCGCCTTCCGGGCCAGGCCGGTCATCCCGCGCTGGCGCAGCCACTGGATCGCCTTGACCTTGCGCCGGGGCGTGAAGTTGCCGCCCTCCGGGAAGATCACGAAGGCGTCGTTCTCGTCCAGGCCGACCGCGAGCTCGCCGACCTCGTCCTCCAGGCTCTTCGTCCCCGGGGTGGTGCGCCCCGGCGTGATGAACCGGCTGGGCAGACGGTTGAGCAGCACGTCCACCGCCGGGTCCCACTGCAGGGTGGCCTTCAGCACGATCCGCGGTTCCCGGTCGAACCAGTTGACCAGGGCGTGGATCAGGATGAACGAGTCGCCCGGCCCGGCGTGCCGGCTCACCACGATCTCCGGGCGGCCCGGGATCGCGGTGTCCGGGTCGGTGCCGACCACGTCGACGGTCAGGTGCAGCGACCATCGGGCCAACCAGAACAAAACCCCCAAGAACTTTCCGGTCAGTACGTAGTGAGCGCGCTGAAAACGCGGGCCGCGGACCTTCCACCCGAATCCGGACGCCACCCAGAGCGCGGCCAGCGCCACCAGGGCGGCCGCGTCCCACACCACGTAGACGATGCCGAGGAAGACCAGACGCGGCACCCGCAGGTGGCCCGGCACCAGCGGCGACGCGGCCAGTGCGAGCAGCAGCCAGACCGGCAGGGTGGTGAGCAGCGCGATCGCCAGCAGCACCACCGCGGGCGCGAAGATCAGGCGGCGTATCCAGACCGGGGGCATCAGGGCGAGCCCGGCAACGGATGCACGTTGGCGGCCAGGTAACGGCGGGAGGCGGTGTAGGCCCGGCTGATCCGGCGGCCGACCGCGGCCATGTCCCGGTAGGCCCAGGGGCTGTCGTCGCGGCCGTCGCCACCGCCGGCGGGAAGGACATGCACACGTACATCGTCGGGCAGCGAGGCAACCTCGCGCGCGAACCGGTGCCGGCGGGCGATCTCGAACGCCACCTGAGCCACCTCCCACGGCCGGCGGGGCACGCTGAGCGGCCGCTCGATCCGCCCCACCTGAAGCACGAAGATCAGTTTTGCACCGACCCGGACCGCCTCGCCAATCGGAATCGAGTTGACGATGCCACCGTCCACATAGTGCTCTCCCGACATCTCCATCGGGGGCAGCAGCCCCGGCACCGCGGAGGAGGCCAGCACGGCGTCGACCAGCGGCCCGCTGTCGAACCAGTGCTCGGCGGCCCGCTCGATGCTGGCCGCGCAGCAGCGGAACGGGATCTTCAGGTCGGCGAACGTGGTGTGCTCGCCCAACTCGCCCTCGAGCAGCCGGCGCAGCGGCCTAGGCGAGTGCAGGTGGGTGCGGGCCGCGAACCGGCGCACCTGCCGGCCGATCGAGTCGCCGTAGACCGCGGCGGCCTCCGGCGAGGTCCAGAGCCGCACCAGCCGGTCGGTGACCGACTCGCTGGGGTCGGCCGCGACGAGTGCGCCGTTCACCGCGCCGATCGAGGTGCCGACCACGACGTCCGGTTTGAAACCGGCCCGGAAGAGCGCTCGCAGCATCCCGACCTCGACCGCACCGAGAACCCCGCCACCACCGAGAACGAACGCCACCGACTCGTTGACCATGCCGTCATCGTTTCACGATCCGATCCGGCCCCTACCGCTCTCGCCTGTGCGTACACCGTGGTCCGTGTCATCATCGTCGCCGTGACCCTTCCGCGCCGCGCCGTCCTGGCCGCCGGTCTGGCCGCCGGCCTCGCCGGCTGCGGCCGGGCCTCCGCACCGTCGACGACCTGGGCCGAGCCGGTCTCCTCGGCGGAGCCGCCGGCTGCTGCTCCGTCGTCTTCCGCGCCCGCCCCGGCGCGGTCAGCCGCGGCCGCTACCGCGCCCTATGCCGGCAAAGTCAAAGAAACCCTGACCAAATACCTCAAACCCACAAAAGACAACCCCAAGCATCCCGGGTACGCCGGTGCGGTCGCGCTCGTGCTGCAGGACGGCACTGCCCGGATGACCACCGCGGTCGGGCACGCCCTGCGCTATGGCGCCGGTCCCGTCGATCTGCCCGCGGCCAAGCGGGTCACCATGCGCACCGACTCGATCTTCGACCTGGCCTCGCTCACCAAGGTCTACACCGCGATCCTCACCCTGCAGCTGGTCGACCAGGGCAAGATCGCGCTGGACGCACCGGTGCGGCAGTACCTGCCCGACTTCACCGGGGCCGGCAAGGAAAAGATCACCGTGGCGATGCTGCTGGCGCACACCAGCGCGCTCCCGGTCGGCGCCAAGGTGACCGGGATGGCCAACAACACCGCCCGGTGGAAGTCGGTGCTGGCCACCCCGCTGGTCAGCGGCGGCGTCCCCGGCACCACGTTCCGCTACTCCAGCACCGGGCTGATGGTGCTGGGCCGGCTGGTCGAGAAGCTCACCGGCAAGACCCTGGACCGGGCGCTGCGCGACAACCTGGCCACGCCGCTGGGCCTCAAGGACACCGGCTTCCAGCCGCTGAAGTGGGTCACCGACAAGCAACGCCTGGTGGCCACCGACGCCCGCACCTCGCGCGAGCTGCTGCGCGGCACGGTGCACGACGACGTCTGCAACGTCCTGGGCGGGGTGGCCGGGCACGCCGGTGTCTTCGGCACCGCCCGGGACGTCGCGGTGATCGGCCAGATGCTGCTGAACGGCGGCACCTACAACGGCAAGCGCATCCTCTCGGCCGGCACGGTCCAGAAGATGCTGACCAACGTCAACAAGGGCAAGAAGGCGATCGACGCCGAGCGACCGGGCCGCTCGGCCGACCACGGCCTCGGCGTCGAGATGAACCAGACCTGGTTCATGGGCAAGCTGGCCTCACCGACCGCCTTCGGCCACACCGGTTTCACCGGAACGTCGCTGCTGGTGGTCCCGGCCAAGCGAATGGTGGTCGTCCTGCTGACGAACCGAGCCCACCCGAACTGGTCATGGTCCAACCCCGACACCCACCGGGTAGCCGTGCACAACGTCATCGCCGCCTGAGGGTCTTGATCTTCCCCACGCACGCAGAATGAAGGGCCAGGGCCAGCTCTGCTGGGCCCCGGCCCGGCCCCGGCGGGAGCTGCGGCGCGCAACCACCCACCCAGGCACGACATCCTGATCTTGATCTTTCTGATCTTGATCTTTTGCGACAGCTACGGCAGCGCCTTCACGAACTTGCCGTTTTGGTTTTGGAATTCCCAGCTGTAGAACTTGTCCCAGTTGATGCTCCAGGTCATCAGGCCGCGGAAGTTCGGGTTGGTGCCGCTGCGGACCGTGTAGCCGCCGCAGTTGGCGCCGCTGACCAGGCAGCCGACCGCCTGCTGGACCGCCGCCGGAGCGACGTATCCGTTGCCGGCGCTCACCGAGCTCGGCGCGCCGAACGCCACCTGGTCCTCACGCAGGGCCGGGAAGGCGTTGGCGGTGTTGCCGGCCACCGGGAAGCCGGCCAGCAGCATGTCGGTCATCGCGATGTGGAAGTCGGCGCCGCCCATCGAGTGGTATTGGTTGTCCAGGCCCATGATCGAGCCCGAGTTGTAGTCCTGGACGTGCAGGATTGTCAGGAAGTCGCGGACCGCGTAGATCACCGGGAGGTAGGAACCCGCCCGCGGGTCCTGGCCGCCCCACGGGCCGGAGCCGTAGTACTGGTAGCCGAGTTGGACGAAGAACGTTTCCGGGGCCATGGTCAGCACGAAGCCGGCGCCGTAGCGGGCCTTGAGCGAACGCAGGGCGCTGATCAGGTTGACGATCACCGGGGTGGTCGGGTTCTTGAAGTCGGTGTCGCCGGTGTTCAGGGACAGCGAGTGGCCCTCGAAGTCGACGTCAACGCCGTCCAGGCCGTATTTGTCGACGATCGCGCTGACCGAGCTGACGAACGTGTCCCGGGCCGCCGTCGTGGTGAGCTGCACCTGGCCGTTGGCGCCGCCGATGGAGAGCAGGACCTTCTTGCCGGCCGCCCGCTTCGCCTTGATCGCGGCGATGAACTGGGCCTCGGTCTCGACGCCGGGGCACTCGGTGGCCGGACACAGGGTGAAGCGGATGTCGCCGGAGGTCGCGCTGGTGGGCTCGCCGAAGGCGAGGTTGATGATGTCCCAGTCGGCCGGTACGTCGGACATCCGCAGGTAGCCGGAGCCGTTGGCGAAGCTCGCGTGCAGGTAGCCGATCAGGGCGTGCTTCGGAATTCCGGTGACCGGGGAGCTGGTCGGCGGAGTCGTCGGCGGCGTGGTCGGCGCGGTGGTGGGCGGAGTCGTCGGCGGTGTGGTGGTAGGGGCGGTGGTCGGCGGGGTGGTAGTCCCTCCGCAGACCCCGTTGTCGGCCCACACGTCCCACTGTCCGGAGTGGGTGGCCGGGGATTCGTTCTGGGTCCACCACTTCGCGGTGTAGTTGTGGCCGTTCTGCGAGGCGCTGTTGCCGCCGACGTAGACCGTCGTGGCGCTCCACGCCGTGGCGCAGGCGGTCGCGGCGTTGGCCGAGCTGGCGAGGTAGACGGGAGTGCCGCCGAGGAGGAGCGCGGCGGTTGCCATGGCGAAGATCGTCGATCGGCGCATGGCCAATTATTAGGACTGTTAACTGTAAATGTAAATAGACGACGGACGATCAGCTGCCGTGGGTCCACTCCGTACGGTCCAGGTAGCCGTTGCCGTCGTCGTCGTACATCCGCTTCTCGAAGACGCCGTCGTGGTCCTTGTCGTAGTCGGCGAAGTCGACCCGGTTGTCGAGGTCGGTGTCGTGCCCGATGAAGTCGGCCTGGCCGTCGCCGTCGAGGTCGACCAGGATCTCGGCGCCGCCCTTGCCGTCGCCGCGATAGGTGGCCTCGTCCAGGTGGCCGTCGCCGTCCGCGTCGACCCGGTTGTGATAGCCCTCGGGCGCGGCCGTCTCGCGAACCTTGGCGGTGGCGTGCCGCACCGCCTCGTCGAGGCCGATCGTCGGCGCGTCGCCCAGCCCCTGCACCGCCGGAAGGCCGTCGATGTCGGGGCGCTCACCGAGACCCGCCCGGCTGCCGCCGGGCAGCTTGACGGCCGCCATCCCGGCCGCGGTGCCGAACTCCGACCACATGTCGAGGTCGCTGGGCTCGCCGTCCTTCTGCTTCATTCCTCGACGGTACGGCGTTCAGTCCAGTTCGGGCATCGCCACTGGGTGTGGTCTTGGCCGGCAGGTGCCGCACTGCACGGCGTCCTCCACCACGAGCGCCTCGACCCGCTGCCGGGTCTCGGAACGGTTCACCTGGAGCAGGTAGGGCCCGAAGCGGGCGTGGTCGGGACAGACGGCACGCCCGCAGAAGCGGCAACTCGCGCGAGCGGCCTCGGCACAGAACCAGCAGAGCATCGATCCCCTTTCGATGCCTCTGACATTACCTAGGAGGAGGGGGTCTGCTGTACCTCCGATGTGGGCGGCGTTGTTGTCGGCTCGGTGGTTGTCGGCGTTGGTTCGGGCGGCGCCGCAGTGGTGGTCGGAGGTGTCGTCGCCGCCGTCGTCGGCCTGGTGGTCGGCGTGGTGGTGGTCGGCGGCCGGATCGTGGTGGGGCGCGTCGTCGGGGCCTGGGTGGTGGCGGCCTCGGTCGGCTGCGTCGTTTCCTCGGTCGAATCCTCGGTCGCCGTCGGGCTGGCACTCACCGACGGCACGGCGCTGGCCGACTCGGCCGGCGCGATCGACTCGGACGGCAGCGGCTCCTCGCTCGGCTCGGTGCTCTGCTCCTCCGACGGCTGGGTGACCTCGACGCCGTCGCCGCAGCTCAGCTTCGCGCCGGTGCCCGCGGTGGCCTGACCGGCCACCGACACCGTGCCGGTCGAGACGGTCACCGCGGCCGGGTCGACCGAGTACCAGGCCGCACCGGAATTGGTGATCTTGCCGTCGGGACGGGTCACGGTCAGGGCGAGCGGGTTGAACGCGCCGCTCGTGCCGGTGGTGTCGGCCAGCACCCGGCCGGCCTGCAGGCTGATCGCGCCGCGTGGGCTCTGGTGCCGCCCGCTACCGACCGACAGGTCGCCGACCATCACCCGGGAGCCGGCACAGAGCACGGTGACGCCGCCGCCCGGGAAGGTGAGCCGGGCCGTGGCCCCGGTCGGCACGTCGACCTCGGTGCCCGCACCGACGTACCGCTCGTCGCCCGCCTCGATCGTGGCCAGCTCGCTCTCGGCCTCGCTGGTGGCCCGGCCGTGGTCGACGGTGATCAGCACCCGGTCGCGGGCCATCTCGGCCCAGGCCGGCCCGGGCCGGAAGCTGAGCACGGTGAACACCAGGGCGAGCACCAGCAATATCACGGTGAACCACCAGAGCCGGCCCTCGAACCGGCGGTCGACCGACTGGTCGTCGGGCCCTTCCGGCGGGCCGGGCGGCACCGCGAGCGGCGGGTAGGCGTCGGGCGCGGGCGCGCCCGGCCGCGGACCGCCGTTGACCGCGACCACCGGCATCGGCGAGCCGGGCCGGTGGGTGGCCCCGACCAGCGGAGGAAGGTCAGAAGCATCAGGCAGGACCCAGAGGCGTACGGGGGTCAGAGTCTGCGCCACCATGCCGGGGCTGCCGTCGCCGACCGGGCCCACCAGGGTGCCGCGGCGCAGCTCGATGCCGTCCGGGATGGCGATCACGCCGGACTCGACGACGACCGCGTGGGTCGGGCCGGGCAGGATCACCGGCGCGCCCGGCTCGAGGTCGACCGGATGCGCCGAGGCGATCAGCGCGAGCCGCTGGTCGACGGCGAGGCCGGAGAGCGCCGGGGTGTCGGCGAACAGCGCCTCGGCCTCGGCCCGGTCCTGCGGCGGCGGGCCGGGCAGCGGGCCGACCACGGTGGCGACCGTGGCGGCCGGGATGTAGAGCAGGGTGGTGCCGGACGTGTACCAGTCGAGCTGGGTGGACCGGCCGGTGAGCGCGTTGACCAGGCCGACGACCCCGCCGGGCCCGACGTGGTGGCGGACCGTGCCGGGCGGGTCGCCGGGCTTGCGCGCGGTCAGCGTGCCCTCGACCACCACGTAGACGGCTGACTGCGAGCCGCCGGCCAGGATCAGCGGGCGGCCGGTGGACGGGTGCTCCCAGCGGGCCCGGGCGGCCAGGCCCTGCAGCGCCGGCTCGGGCAGTCCGCCCAGTTCGGAGGCGCGCAGCGCGGCGACCCGGCGCGGGCTGTCCGCCTCCCGGTCGTTCTCGGCGCTGCGTTGCCGGGACCGGCGCCACCGGCGGGTGAGCCGGCCCAGCAGGAAGAAGACGGCGGGCGCGCCGAGACCGAGGACGACCAGCAGGAGCAGCAGGCCGCCGAGCAGCCCGGTCTGCCACAGGCCGGTGGCCAGGCCGGAGACCCGGTCCTCCCACACCCGCAGGGTCAGCACCGCGGCGAGGGCGAGCCAGGCGACGGAGAGGACGCCGTAGAGCGCGACGAGCCGGCCCTCGCGGTCGAGCACCGACCAGCGCGGCGGGCGGCCGCGCAGCCGGGCGCCGATCCAGGCCAGGCCGCGGGCGCGCAGCTGCGGAATCTCCAGCCAGTCCATCAGCAGGTATTGACCGTCGAGCGGCAGGAACGGGCTGAGCTGGAAGAAAGCGTTCAGGTACCACAAAAAGGCGAGCTTGAAGGCCAGGCCGCCGAGGGCCGGGACGGCCAGCCCGCCGAGCTGGACCAGGCCGGCCAGCAGCAGCGCGCTGCCCGGACCGGCTGCGGCCACCAGCATGCGGGCCCGGCGACCGGCCATCCACACGTCGGTGGTGTCCACGAAGAAGGACGGGATGCCGAAGTAGACAAGCAGACCGGCGGCGGGCACCTCGCGGCCCGCGGCCTTGGCGGCCAGCGCCCGGGCCAGCTCGTGGGTGAACAGCACGATGCCGTTCAGCACCACCAGCACGACCGCACCGGCCAGGTAGGAGTCACTGGTCAGGAACAGCGACCGGCTGCCGCGCGACCAGGTCGTCACGAACAGGGCCAGGCCGAGCACGGCCAGCACGCCGGTGCCGACGAAGGCCCCGGTGCCGAAGAAGAGCTTGCCGCCGGCCCGGTAGAGCGCGGTGACCAGGCCGTCGACGTCGAAGACAAGCATCCGGCGGCCGCGCGCGGCGGCCAGCATCGAGTTGCCGACCCGCTCCGGGAGCGCCTTGCGCCGGGATTCCTCGACCGGGCGGAACGCGTCCATCGGCAGTTCGTCGAGCATCCGGTTGCCGGCCAGGTCGGCCACCACCCGGCGGACCTGGTCGGGGGCGAGCCGGCCGGCGATCCGGGCGAACTCGGCGACCAGGCGGGCCACCGTGTTCTCCCCGTCCATCAGCAGGGCGAGCTGCCACTCCTCGGGAGTCAGCCGCAGGTAGCCGGCCCGGGTGCCGCCGTCCGGCGAGCGCAGCATGATGTACGCCTCGCCGCGCGCCGAACTCAACTGAACAGCCTCGATGCCGGCTCGCAGCACGGGCCGGGCCCGCACCGGATTGAGCCGATCGACGACGGCTCCCCACAGGCCGGGGTCGGCGGGGCCGCCGGGCTCTCCCGGAGCCCGCCCGGCCAGGGCTTCCCAGACGTTCATCCGGGTATCGACGTAGGTCACCTGAGCGGCCTCTCCAGCTCGGCGGCGGGGGGCGCAGCCGTTAGCGGATTGGAGATTAGGCGGAACTCCGTTACCAGCGCGAGTCCTAGGCGGGCATTCGGGCGAGGTTGTCCGAAAAGTTCCCGGAATAACGGCATACCTAAACGAACGTGCGGCGGGTGGTGTGACAACCCCCTTGTCACACCACCCGCCGCAGCGGGGAGGGAAATCCGGTCCTTGGTGTTACTCGGCCTCGGCCAGCGTGACGGTGGCCGACTTCTTGGCGCCGTCCCGGGTGTACTCGATGGTCATCTTCTGCCCGACCGTGCCGCCCTGGACGGCCGCGACCAGGTCGTCGGAGTCATCGATGTTCTTGCCGTCCACCGAGGTGATGACGTCGCCCTGCTGGATGCCGGCCTTGGCGGCGGCGCTGTTGGCCGTCACGGTGCTCACCAGGGCACCGCCGTTCTCCGCGTCGGCCACGCTGACGCCGAGCGCCGGGTGGCTGACCTTCTTGCCGGCCATCAGGTCGTTGGCGACCTGGCTGGCCTTGTCGCTCGGGATCGCGAAGCCGAGGCCGATGTTGCCGGAGCTCGAGCCCTGGGTGGCGATCGCCGAGTTGATGCCGATGACCTCGCCGTTGGTGTTGACCAGAGCGCCACCGGAGTTACCCGGGTTGATCGGCGCGTCGGTCTGGAGCAGGCCGGACATCGTGGTCGAGGCGGACTGCTGCTGCTGGGTGCCGCCGCCGAACGGGCTCTCCTGCTGGCTGTCCTCGCTGCTGGACTGGATGGTGCGGTCCTTGGCGCTGATGATGCCGGCCGTCACCGAGCCCTCCAGGCCGAGCGGGCTGCCGATGGCCAGCACGGTGTCGCCCACCTGCATGTCGGAGCTCTTGCCGAACTTGGCGGCCTTGAGGCCGGACACGCCGGTGGCCTTGACCACGGCCAGGTCGGTGCGCGCGTCGGTGCCGACGATGGTGGCCGACGCCTTCTTGCCGTCGGCGAAGATGACCGTGACGGTCGAACCCGTCGCCGTGGCGACCACGTGGTTGTTGGTCACGATGTAGCCGTCGGCGGTGAGCACCACGCCCGAGCCCTCGCCGGACTGGGTGGTGATCGAGACGACGCTGTCCTGCACGGCCGAGGCGATCTGGGCCAGTGAGGAGCGGTCGACCACCCGGGTCGTCGACGAGTTACCGGTCTGCACGGTCGGGCTGTTGCTGTCGTCGCTGAAGGCCAGTGCCGTCGCGGCGCCGACCCCGCCCGCGCCGAGCGCGATCAGCACGGCGGCGGCGCCGGCCACGAAGATCTTGCGTCCCCGGCCGGAGGACGGTGGGCGCTGCTCGGTGCCGACCGGCACGGCCCAGGCCGGCTGCCCGGTCTGGTCGGCGGGCTGCCAGGTCTGCGCACCGGCCTGGTCGGTGGACTGCCAGTCGGGCTGCCCCTCGACGGCCGGCTGCGCGGTGGTCTGGGTGGCGGCCGACCAGCCGTTGGCGTAGGCCGACTGCTGCGCGTATTGCTGGTAGGGGTGCTGCTGGCCGTAGCCGGCGGGCTGCTGATAGCCCGGGTGCTGGTAGCCCTGCTGCTGCGGGTAACCCGGGTGCTGTGGGTAGCCGGCGGGCTGCTGCCACGGCGACTGCTGCTGCCAGGGTGTGCCGGATTGCGGGGCCGCCGACGCCGGGGACGCCGACGCCGGAGCCACCGACGCCGGGGTGGCCGGCGTGGGGGCGCTCCACTGCGGGGCGGCGGGCGCCGGAGTGGCGGCAGGCTGCGCGGCGGTGGCCGGCTGCTCAGACTGTCCCCGCTCCGCGCTGCTGCTCTCGGAAGCGGCGTCCGCGGTCCGCGGTTCGGTCTCGTTCTCGTTCATGGCACTCACTTTGCCCCGCTGTGCTCGAATCAGACTGTGTTACGGCTGGATGTTTTCTGTGAAGCTTTTGTCGGGATTTAGGGTGGGCAAAGTGACCTTGAAGGTCGCTCCACGCCCCCCTTCACTGATCACCTCGACGCTTCCTTGGTGCGCCCGCACGATGGCCGCCACAATGGCCAGCCCGAGCCCGGTGCCGGTCGCTTCGCGCTCGGTGTGCCGGGTGCGCGCCTCGTCGGCCCGGTAGAACCGCTCGAAGACGTGCGCCTTCTGTTCCTCGCTCAGGCCCGGACCGGTGTCCGAGATCTCCACCACGGCCCGGTCGCCGGGCTCGGCGTAGGTGCGCAGGGTGATCGATGCGTCCGGCGGCGTGTGCACCAGCGCGTTGGTCATCAGGTTGCCGACGACCTGGCGCAGCCGGGCGTCGTCGCCGTACGCCACCAGCTTCTCCGAGTCGCCGCGCACCTCGAGCTCGATCCGGCGTTCCGGCGCGATCGCCTCGGCCGCCTGCACCGCGTCGAGGGCGAGCACCGGCAACTCGACCGGGGCCAGCGTGAGCGGGCGTTCCCGGTCCAGCCGGGCCAGCAGCAGGAGGTCCTCGACGAGCAGCCCCATCCGGGCCGCCTCGTCCTCGATCCGGCGCACCAGGCGGGCCACATCGGCCGGGTCGGCGACCGCACCCTGGCGGTACAGCTCGGCGAAGCCGCGGATGGTGGTCAACGGCGTACGCAGCTCGTGCGAAGCGTCCGCGACGAACTGCCGCATCTTGGCCTCGGAGGCCAGCGCCCGGGCCTCGGAGCCGAGGGCGGCCTCGGCCGCCTCGCGGGCTGCCATCTCGGACTGCGCGCGGGCGATGAAGGCCGCCTCGATCTGGGCGAGCATCGCGTTCAACGCCCGGGACAACCGGCCCAGCTCGGTGGTCGCCTCACCGCCGTGTTCCTCCGGATCGGGCACCCGCTGGGAGAGATCGCCGGCGCCGATCGCGGCGGCCGTGCGCTCGATCTGCAGCAGTGGGATCAGGCTCTGCCGGACCAGCGCGGCCCCGACCGCGGCCAACGCGATCAGTACGCCCACGCCGACCAGCACGTCGGCCCGGACCAGCCGGGCGATGGCGTCGTCGATGCCGGTCATCCGCTGCCCGACGTGCAGCACCGAGTCGTTGTTCAGGCGGATCACCAGCATCCGCCACATGTACTTGCCGTTTGTCGAACGCACTGTGTACGGCGCACTGGCGTGCGCGTTGATCTCGTCCAGGCCGGTCAGGAGCTTCGGTACGTCGGCGGCGGTCAGCCCGCCACCGGCGTACACCTCGCCGACCCCGGTCACCGAGGTCGCCGCGGCGATGTAGTCCGGCGGCACGACCACCCAGGAGTGGGTCAGCGCCCGGTTGTTGTTGGCTGCGGTCGCGACCGAGGTGTCCGCGAACGAGCGGAGCTGATCGTCCATCCGCGAGATCAGGTAGCTGTGCAACGCGTACGTGCTGGCCAGGCTGATCAGGGTGAGAGCCGCGAAGACCAGTACGAGTACGGACGCCACGAGCTTGGTGCGCAGCGAGATCCGGCGCAGGCTGGGCTGCGGCGGGATCGCGGTGCGAACCCGCTCGGTGAGCGTCACAGCGGGCCTAGACGGCTGGTTTGCGAAGAACGTACCCGACGCCGCGCAGCGTGTGGATCAGCCGCGGCTGGACGTTGTCGACCTTGCGCCGAAGGTAGGAGATATACGACTCGACGATGTTGTCGTCGCCGCGGAAGTCGTACTTCCACACGTGATCGAGTATCTGTGCCTTGGAGAGCACCCGGTTGGCGTTGAGCATCAGGTAACGCAGCAGCTTGAACTCGGTCGGCGAGAGCTGCACCCGGTTGCCGGCCCGGTAGACCTCGTGCGTCTCCTCGTCGAGCTCGAGGTCGGCGAAGACCAGGCGGGACGGCTCTTCCTCGCCCTGGGTGGTGCGGCGCAGCACGGCCCGGATGCGGGCGGTGAGCTCCTCGAGGCTGAACGGCTTGGTGACGTAGTCGTCGCCGCCGAGGGTCAGGCCGCGGATCTTGTCGTCGGTGCCGTCCCGGGCGGTCAGGAAGACCACCGGCGTGCGCTGGCCGCCCTCGCGCATGAGCCGGATGACCTCGAAACCGTCGAGGTCGGGCAGCATGACGTCGAGAACGACCAGGTCGGGTGTCGCGTTCTTGGCCGCGCTCACGGCGGCACTGCCACTCGTCGCGGTGCTGACGTCGAACCCGGCGAAGCGGAGGCTGGCGGAGAGCAGCTCGAGAATGTTCGCGTCGTCCTCGACGACGAGGAGCTTTGCCTCGCTCTGCTTGGGCTGAGTCTGGATGGCCATGACGGCCATTGTTTATCAGTACGCTGCAGCTTCGCTGCACACTGGCTGAAAGTTGTCTGGGAAAGAACTCAAGCTGCCAACCTGTAGCTGGAAGGTCCCAGGGAGGATTGGACTGCCCGAGCCAGGGTGCGGCGGTCGGCCTCGACCGTCGGGCGCAAGGCCGGAGCGGTCACCAGGGTCACCGTCAGAGAACGTAGCGCGGCCACCCGGCGAATCGAAGCCCACAGCGTGTCATCCCCGATGAACGCCGCCGCGGTGGTGTCGTACCGGATCGAGGCGGGCACCACCGGCGCGTTCGCATCGATCGCGGCCTGGAACAGGGCGGGACGGAAAAGCCCGGATTTGGCACCGCAGAACGTCGTACCCTCCGGGAAGGCCGCGACCGACCGCCCAGCTTTCAGCGCGGCCGCCACCTCGGCCACCGTCTGCGGCAGCGCCTTCGGGCGCGAGCGATCGATGAAGATCGCCCCGGAGAGGCCGGCCATCACCCCGATGCCCGGCCACGCACCCACCTCGCCCTTCGCCACCAGCCGGACCGGCGCCACCGCGAGCAGCACCAGAATGTCCAGCCAGGAGACGTGGTTGGCGGCCAGCAGGCTGCCCGGGCGCAGCGCCGGGCCGCGCCGGACCAGCCTGATTCCCAGGACCGCGAGCATGGTGCGGGCCAGGGTCCGCAGCGCGGTGCCGCGCAGCAGCGGCACCATCACAAAGCCCCCGGCGAGTACGGCGGCCAGAGTCACCACCCGCAGGGTCGCGAGGCCGGGGAGCGCGCGCACGTCGGCGCCGTCCCGGCATTCGTCTCCGCACCCGGAGACCGGCTGCCACATCATCGGGCCGCTCCCAGGAAGTGCCGGCGGTACCGCGGGTCCAGCCGGTCCATCGAGAACAGCACGTAGAAGTCGGCGCACTCGAAGTCCGGGTCGTAGGCCGGCTCGCCGCAGATCCAGCTGCCCAGCCGCAGGTAGCCCTTGAGCAGCGCGGGCGGCTGCGTCTTGGGGTCGCCGACCAGTTCGGTGCGGTCCAGCCAGCTCTGCCGCGGGGTGACCCGCAGCGCCGGCGGTGCGAGGTGCTTCGACTGCACCCGGGCCCAGACGCCGGCCGCGGTCACGCCGCCGTCGTCCAGCGGCACCGAGGCACACCCGCCGAGCCAGCGCAGGTTCTTCAGGTGCATGTAGCGGGCGATGCCGGCCCACATCAGGTTGACCACGGCGCCGGTGCGGTGGTCCGGGTGGACGCAGGAGCGCCCGGTCTCGACGAGTTGGTCGCGCAGCGGGCGCAGAGCGCTCAGGTCGAACTCGCCGTCGCCGTACCGACGGCCCGCCTGCTCGGCTGCCTTGGGGGGAAGCATCCGATAGGTTCCGACCACCTCGCCGGTCGCGTCGTCGCGCACGATCAGGTGGTCGCAGTGCTCGTCGAACTCGTCGACGTCCCGCCCGTCCACGGCGCCGGTGAGATTGGCGCCGAGTTCGCCGGCGAAAACGTCGTGGCGCAGCCGCTGCGCGGCGGCGACCTGGCTGGGGTCGTCGGCGATGAGCAGGGTGTAGCCGCTGGTCCCGGTAGATGCGGGGGCGGTCAGAAGAACTGCCATGTGACCTGTGTAAGGGCGACAACTGCCGATGGAATGTCGGCCTTGGTAGGGATGAATGGCCGAAACATGAACGCCTTGTGCTTTCGGCCACGGGCCCACACAGCTGGCACATAACTAGTACGTTGATCCCTTTCCAGAAGGGGGCTGCTCGATGACCGGGCCAGCGAGCGACGCGATAGTCGTCGATCACCTGAGCAAGCAGTACAAGAAGCTTCGAGCCGTCGACGACCTGAGCTTCACCGTGCGGTCCGGGCGGGTGACCGGCTTCCTCGGCCCGAACGGTGCCGGCAAGACCACCACCCTGCGCATGCTGCTCGGGTTGGTCACGCCGACCTCGGGCAACGCCACCATCGGCGGCGAGCGTTACACCGAGCTGCACGACCCGATCCGGCACGTCGGCGCGGTCCTCGAGGCGTCCAGCGCGCACCGCGGCCGCAGCGGCCGCAACCACCTGCGGATGATCTGCCGGGCCGCCGGGCTGCCCGACTCGCGGGCCGACGAGACGCTCGAACTGGTCGGGCTCACCCCGGCCGGCAAGCGCAAGTTCAAGGGTTACTCGCTCGGCATGAAGCAGCGGCTCGGCATCGCCGCGGCGATGCTCGGCAACCCGCAGGTGCTGATCCTCGACGAGCCGGCCAACGGCCTCGACCCCGAGGGCATCCGCTGGATGCGCGACCTGCTCAAGGCGCTGGCCGCCGAGGGCCGCACCGTGCTGGTCTCCAGCCACCTGCTCGGCGAGATGCAGGTGCTGGCCGACGACGTGGTGATCGTCGCGGCCGGCAAGCTGGTCCGGCAGGGTCCGGTCGACGAGGTGCTCGGCTCGATGGGCACCACCCAGGTGCGGGTGCGCACCCCGCAGGCGGCCGAGCTGACCACCGCCCTGTCCGCTCTGGGGGCCACCGTGGCGCCGCAGGCCGACGGGTCGCTGCTGGTCGGCGGCGCGGAGGCGGCCGCCATCGGGCACGCCGCCTTCACCGCCTCGGTCGAGCTGCACGAACTGGTCGCCGAGCGCGGCGACCTGGAACAGGTCTTCCTGCAACTGACGGCCGGAATGGCGGGCATTCGATGAACCTGATCAACGCCGAGCTCTTCAAGCTCCGCACCACCGCGATCTGGTGGATCATGGGCATCGTCCTGCTCCCGCTGTACGCGGCGAGCGTGCTGGCCAACTGGGCCCAGTTCGCCTCGACCTCCCCCGACCAGGTCAGCGACCCCGACCAGGCCGAGCAGGTGCGGGCCGCGCTCGAGCCGATCAACGTGGCCACCACGCTCTACACGAGCGGTCAGTACTTCGGCATCCTGATCGTGCTGTTGCTGTCGGCGATCATCGTGACCAGTGAGTTCTTCCACCTCACCGCGACCGCCACGTTCCTGGTCACCCCTAAGCGGGAATCTGTCATCCTGGCCAAGTTCGGCGCCGCGGTCATCGTCGGCGTGCTGGTCTGGCTGCTCACCACGCTGCTCAACCTGATCGTGGTCCCGCTGATCATGAACAACCTCGACCTGAGCAGCCAGCTCGGCGAGGGCGCGGTGTGGCGAGCGATCGGGCTCAATCTGCTGGCCTTCGTGCTGTGGGCGGTGCTCGGCGTCGGCCTGGGCGTGCTGATCAAGAACCAGCTCGCGGCGACGCTCATCCTGGGCATCGTCTACGTGGTCGGCACGTCCGCCATCGGCCTGATCTTCTTCCTGCTCACCCAGTACGTGGCGCAGTGGTTCGAGAACCTTCAGGTGCTGATCCCGACGACCGCGTCCCAGCTGATGATCTCGGGCACCGAACTGCCCGGTAACCCTCCGCGCTGGGTCGGTGCCGTCGTGCTGATCGGTTACGCGGTGGTCGCCGGCTTCTTCGGCACGTGGCTCACCAAACGCCGCGACATCTCCTGACGCAACATAACCTTCTAGACTTCGTAGAGCCGACGCGGGGGCGGATCTTGCCCCCGCACGGCGTAGCCTTGACACCGAATTTCTTCCCGTCCCATGTGACGACCCGGTCGCGTGCTGACAACATGGTGAAAGAGGCGAACACGAAAGTGTCGACCCAGCAGACTTCGCATGACAACCCGCTCGCGGACTTCGGCCCCAACGAGTGGATCGTCGATGAGATGTACCAGCGCTACCTGGCCGACCCGACCAGTGTTGACCCCGCCTGGCACGATTTCTTCGCCGACTACAAGCCGGCGATGGCAACGGGTTCGATCGTCACCCCCGACGAGGCTAAGGCGGCCAATGCGACCGCCACGGCGGCCAAAGCCGGCACGGACGCCCCCGCGGCCGCGACCGTGGCGCCGGTGAAGCCCACCGTTCCCGACGCTGCGAAGCCTGCACCGAAGCCCGCGCCGGCCGCCAAGCCGGCTCCGGCCGCCGCCGCTTCGAACGGCAAGGCGCCCGCGGGTGCCAAGGTCACGACCCTGCGCGGCGTGGCCGCCAAGATCGTGCAGAACATGGACGCGTCGCTCGAGGTGCCCACCGCCACCTCGGTGCGGACCGTCCCGGCCAAGCTCATGGTCGACAACCGCATCGTGATCAACAACCACCTCGCCCGTGGGCGCGGCGGCAAGGTCAGCTTCACCCACCTGATCGGGTGGGCGCTGGTTCGCGCGGTCATCAAGCACCCCGAGATGAACAACTCGTTCGCCCAGATCGACGGCAAGCCCGCGCTGGTGCAGCCCGAGCACATCAACCTCGGTATCGCCATCGACCTCGCCAAGAAGGACGGCACCCGCACCCTGGTCGTGCCGTCGATCAAGAACTGCGAGCAGATGGACTTCCGCAAGTTCTGGCAGGCGTACGAGGACGTGGTGCGGCGGGCTCGGCGCAACGAGCTCACCATGGACGACTACTCCGGCACCACGATCTCGCTGACCAACCCGGGCGGCATCGGGACGGTCCACTCGATCCCGCGCCTGCTGCAGGGCCAGTCCGCGATCGTCGGCGTGGGCGCGATGGAATACCCCGCGCCTTATGCGGGCATGAGCGACGAGACGCTTACCGACCACGGGGTCAGCAAGACCACCACGCTGACCAGCACCTACGACCACCGGGTCATCCAGGGCGCGCAGTCCGGCGAGTTCCTCAAGGCGATGCACGAATACCTGCTGGGCGACCACGGGTTCTACGACGAGATCTTCACGTCGCTGCGCATTCCTTATGAACCGGTCCGCTGGGTGCGCGACGTGGCCCGCACGTCCGAGGGGCAGATCGACAAGGCCGCCCGGGTCGTCGAGCTGATCCACGCGTACCGGGTGCGCGGTCACCTGATGGCCGACACCGACCCGCTCGAGTTCGAGATCCGCCGGCACCCCGACCTCGACGTGCTCCAGCACGGCCTGACGTTGTGGGACCTCGACCGCACCTTCCCGGTCGGCGGCTTCGCCGGCAAGCAGCGGATGAAGCTGCGCGACGTGCTCGGCGTCCTGCGGGACACCTACTGCCGCCGGGTCGGCATCGAGTACATGCACATCCAGGGTCCCGAGGAGCGGCGCTGGATCCAGGACCGCATCGAGATCAAGTACACCAAGCCCGACCAGGACGAGCAGAAGCACATCCTGAACCGGCTGAACGCCGCCGAGGCCTTCGAGACCTTCCTGCAGACCAAGTTCGTCGGGCAGAAGCGGTTCTCGCTGGAGGGCGGCGAGTCGCTGATCCCGCTGCTCGACGCCGTCCTCGAGTCGTCGGCCGAGGCCGGCCTCGACGAGATGGTCATCGGCATGGCGCACCGCGGCCGGCTCAACGTGCTCGCCAACATCGTCGCCAAGCCGTACGAGAAGATCTTCAGCGAGTTCGAGGGCCAGATGGACCCGAAGTCCTCGCACGGCTCCGGCGACGTGAAATACCACCTGGGTCAGACCGGGAAATACACCACGCCGGACGGCGAGCACTCGACGACCGTCAGCGTGGTGGCCAACCCGTCCCACCTGGAAGCCGTCGACCCGGTCCTGGAAGGCATCGTCCGCGCCAAGCAGGACCGCCTCGACCTGGGCCTGCACGGCTACACGGTGCTCCCGCTGCTGGTGCACGGCGACGCCGCGTTCGCCGGGCAGGGCGTGGTCGCCGAGACGCTCAACCTGTCCCAGCTGCGCGGTTACCGCACCGGCGGCACGGTCCACGTGATCGTCAACAACCAGGTCGGCTTCACCACCGCCCCGGAGTACAGCCGCAGCTCGATGTATTCGACCGACGTGGCCCGGATGATCCAGGCGCCGATCTTCCACGTGAACGGGGACGACCCCGAGGCCGTGGTGCGGGTCGCCAAGCTCGCCTTCGAGTACCGCCAGGCGTTCAACAAGGACGTCGTCATCGACATGGTCTGCTACCGCCGCCGTGGTCACAACGAGGGCGACGACCCGTCGATGACCAACCCGCGGATGTACCAGATCATCGACACCAAGCGCTCGGTGCGGAAGCTCTACACCGAGGAGCTGATCGGCCGCGGCGACATCACCGTCGACGACGCCCAGGAACAGCTGCGCGACTACCAGTCGCAGCTGGAGCAGGTCTTCAAGGCCACCCGGGACGCGGCCGGCACGCCGCCGCGGCCGCGGGTCATCTCCGAGGAGCCGGAACCGCAGGTCGACACCGCGGTGGACGCCGCCACGGTCGGCTCGGTCGGTCAGGCCCACCTCGAGCTGCCCGAGGGCTTCACCCCGCACAAGCGGGTGCAGCAGTTGCTCGAGCGGCGCGCCAAGATGTCGAACGAGGGTGGCATCGACTGGGCGTTCGGTGAGCTGATCGCCTTCGGCTCGCTGCTGCACGAGGGCGTCACGGTCCGGCTCGCCGGCCAGGACTCCCGCCGTGGCACGTTCGTCTCCCGGCACGCGTCGATCGTCGACTCGAAGACCGGCAAGGACTTCCTGCCGCTGTCGACGCTGGCCACCGGCAACTCCCGGTTCTTCGTGCACGACTCGCTGCTCTCCGAATACGCGGCAATGGGCTTCGAGTACGGCTACTCGGTGGAGAACCCCGACGCGCTGGTCCTCTGGGAGGCCCAGTTCGGCGACTTCGCCAACGGCGCCCAGACGGTCGTCGACGAGTTCATCTCCTCCGGCGAGGTGAAGTGGGGCCAGCAGTCGTCGCTGGTGCTGCTGCTCCCGCACGGCCAGGAGGGCCAGGGTCCCGACCACTCGTCCGGCCGGCCCGAGCGGTTCCTGCAGCTCTGCGCGCAGGACAACATGCGGGTGGCCAACGTGACCACCCCCGGCAACTACTTCCACCTGCTGCGCCGCCAGGCCCTGTCCAGCAAGCGCAAGCCGCTCGTGGTGTTCTCGCCGAAGTCGCTGCTGCGGCACAAGCTGGCGGTGTCGTCGGTCGCCGACTTCACCACCGGCACGTTCCAGCCGGTGCTCGGCGACGCCGGGGTCAACGGCGCACCGCTGGACGCCGGCTCGGTGAAGCGGGTCCTGCTCTGCTCGGGCAAGGTCTACTACGACCTGTTCCAGGCCCGGGCCGAGCGCGGCATCACCGACACGGCGATCATCCGGATGGAGCAGATCTACCCGCTGCCGGTGGCCGAGCTCAAGGCGATCCTGGCCCAGTTCCCGAACGCGGAAGACTTCGCCTGGGTGCAGGAGGAGCCGGCGAACCAGGGTGCCTGGACGTTCGTGGCGCTCAACCTGCTCGAGCACCTGGAGGGCGTCCGGCTGCGCCGGATCTCCCGCCCGGCCGCGGCCGCTCCGGCGGTCGGCTCGGCCAAGATGCACGACGCCGAGCAGTCGGCGCTGATCGAGGCCGCTCTTCCGCGGCCGTAACGCTGATTTGATGGGGGCGCTCCGCTTCGGCGGAGCGCCCCCTTTTACTATCCGGTCATGTACTTCACCGATCGGGGCATCGAGGAACTGGTCGAACGGCGCGGCGAGGAAACCGTCACGCTGGAGTGGCTCGGCGCCCAACTGAGCACCTTCGTCGACATCAACCCCGAGTTCGAGACCCCGATCGAGCGCTTCGCTACCTGGCTGGCCCGGGCCGACGAGGATGACGACGAGTAAAACGCCGCCCCCGATCCGCCGGATCGAGCTCGCCCCGGGCGCTTCGCTGGACCGGAACGCCTGGTGGGCGAAGATCCCGGCGGTGGCGGCGGTCCTCGAGCACGGCCTCAACCTGCCCGCCGGAGTGACCTTCCTGGTGGGCGAGAACGGTTCGGGCAAGTCGACGCTGATCGAGGCGCTGGCCGGCGTGCACGGCCTGAACCCCGAGGGCGGCTCGCGCGGGGCGATGCACTCCACCCGGGTCACCGAGTCGCCGCTGGCCGACATCCTGCGGGTGGTCCGGACGCCGGGCAAGCGGGTCAACTCGTACTTCCTGCGGGCCGAGACCATGCACGGCCTCTACACGTACCTCGAGGACCTCCCCGACTCGCCGGACCATGACCTGCACGAGCGCAGCCACGGCGAGGGCTTCCTGACGCTGCTGGAGCGCAAGTTCCGCGGTTTCGGCTTCTACCTGATGGACGAGCCGGAGGCCCCGCTCTCGTTCACCTCGACCCTGCGCCTGACCGCCCACCTGGACACCCTGCGCCTGGCCGGCGCGCAGGTGATCGTGGCCACCCACTCCCCGCTGCTGACCGCCCTGCCCGGCGCCACCATCCTCGAACTGGGCGAGCACGGCATCCGCCGCACCACCTGGGCCGACCTGGAGCTGACCAACCGCTGGCGCCTGTTCCTGGCCGACCCGGAGGCATATCTGCGGCGGCTCCTCTGATCAGCAGGCCGCTGCAATCCGCGGCGCGTGCGGCGGCTCGAGCAGCTCGAGCACCCGAACCATCTGCGTGCTGAGCTGGCCCACCTTTGCGTCCAGCTGATCTGTCCGCCGCTTTTGCTCGACGGCCAGCTGGACCATCTCGGTGAGGATGGCGCTGTGGTGGTTCAGAGCGGCTGTGTGCAGGTTCTGCGTGGCCTCGAACTTGTCCATCCGGCTCTCGATCCGCCCGATGGCCTGACCCTGCTCCACCTGCGTTTCGCGCAGTGCGTTAACCACCTTGAGCATGCCTTGCTGACCGCTCTGCAGGTCAGCGAGATCTCGGTCGACCTTGGCGCGTAGTCCTGCTTCGAACTCCACGCGCTGCTCAACGGCCGACAGCCGCGCCTTGTATTGGTCGTTCATCGGGGACCTCCACGTTTGGTTCGGATCGACCGTACCGAAGCCGGTCGCCGCCACAAGTGCCAAGCTGGGACCTGTGGATAAGGGGTGACGGGCGCCTAGTGTGCACTAAGCAAGTCTTCATCCACAAGAGGACTTTTGGCCCGGCGGTGTTTGCCGGTCCGCCGGTAGGTTGAAGGCGTGGCACGAAGCGTTTATGTGGCCGGGCTTGGGCCTGGTGTCGGTAAGAGCACCGTTGCACTCGGCCTGGCCGAGTTGCTCTCCCGCCAGGTGGCCCGCATCGGAGTGTTCCGCCCGCTGCTCCCCGGGCCCGGCACTGATCCCCTGCTGACCCTGCTCACCGAGCGCTACCCGGTGGTCGCCCCCTACGCCGACTCGTTCGGCGTCACCGCGGCCGAGGCCGGCCAGCTGGTGGCCGACGGCAAGTGGGAGGAGCTGATCGCCCGCATCGTCGAGCGTTACCGCGAGGTCGAGCGCAAGAGCGCCTCGGTCGTGGTGATCGGCAGTGACTTCACCGGCAGCCCGGCCAGCGGCGGTGATGAGATGCCCCGCGAGCTGGGCTTCAACGCCCGACTGGCGACCGAGTTCGGCAGCGTGGTGATCCCGGTGATCAGCGGCGAGGGGCGCAGCGAGGAGTCGATCGGCGCGGCCGCCCGCAGTGCCTACCATTCGCTCGTCGACCTCGACGCCACCGTGCTGGCCGTGATCGCCAACCGGGTGCCGCCGGGCGTGCCGCTCAAGCCGGCCGCCGGGCTGCCGGTGCCGATGTGGTCGATCCCCGAGGTCGCCGCGGTGGCCGCGCCGACCGTCGCCGAGGTGGCCGCCGCGCTCGACGCCACCGTGGTCAGCGGCTCGACGAACGCTCTGGACCGCGACGTGCTCGACTACGTGGTCGGGGCCGCGCACGTGCCGGCCCTGCTGGAGCACCTGACCGACGGCGCGCTGCTGATCACCCCGGGCGACCGGGCCGACCTGCTGGTGGCCGCGAGCGCCGCGCACGCGGCCGGCAACGTGACGCTGTCCGGCCTGGTGCTGACTCTCGGCGAGGCACCCGACCCGCGCGCGGTCGCGGTGATCGAGAAACTCAACACCGGGCTCGCGATGCTTGTGGTCGACTCCGACAGCTATCACACGATCGCCTCGGCCTCGCGCATCGAGGCCCGGCTGAGCACCGGCACCCCGCGCAAGGTCGAGGCCGCGCTCGGTGCGTTCGAGGAGAATGTCGATACCGCCGAGCTGGCCCGCATCCTCGACGTGGCCCGCTCCGCCCGGGTCACCCCGCTCATGTTCGAAAACGATCTGATCGACAAGGCCCGCGCCGAGCGACGCCACCTGGTGCTGCCCGAGGGCACCGACGAGCGCATCCTGCGGGCCACCGAGACCCTGCTGCGCCGCGGCGTCGCCGAGCTCACCCTGCTCGGCGACCGGGCCGAGATCACCCGCCGGGCCCGCGAGCTCGGCGTCTCGATCGGCGGGGCCAACCTGGTCGACCCGGAGAGCAGCGAGTGGCGCGACCGCTTCGCGTCGCGCTACGCCGAGCTGCGCAAGAAGAAGGGCGTAACGCTGGACTTGGCGTACGACGTGGTCCGGGACGTCAACTACTTCGGCACCCTGATGGTCGAGGAGGGTTATGCCGACGGCATGGTCTCCGGCGCCAACCACACCACGGCCGCCACCATCCGCCCGGCCTTCGAGATCATCCGGACGGTTCCGGGGCTGACCGTCGCCTCCAGTGTGTTCTTCATGCTGCTGGCCGACCGGGTGCTGGTCTACGGCGACTGCGCGGTCAACCCCGACCCCGACGCCGCCCAGCTCGCCGACATCGCGCTCTCCTCGGCCGACACGGCCGCCGCGTTCGGCATCGAGCCGCGGGTGGCGATGCTGTCCTATTCGACCGGCAGCTCCGGCGCGGGCGCCGACGTGGAAAAGGTCGCGGCGGCCACCGCGCTGGTCCGGGAGCGCCGGCCCGACCTGCCGGTCGAGGGCCCGATTCAGTACGACGCGGCCATCGACCCCGCGGTCGCGGCCACCAAGCTGCCGGACAGCACGGTGGCCGGCAAGGCCACGGTCTTCGTGTTCCCCGATCTAAATACCGGGAACAATACGTACAAGGCGGTTCAGCGGTCGGCCCATGCGGTCGCCGTCGGGCCGGTCATGCAGGGGCTGCGGCGGCCGGTCAACGACCTGTCCCGCGGTGCGACGGTCAAGGACATCGTCAACACGGTGGCGATCACAGCGATTCAGGCGGCAGCGCGATGACCAGGGTTTTGGTGCTCAACAGCGGTTCCTCGTCGGTGAAATACCGGCTCTTCGACGGAACCGAAACGGTGTCGAAGGGGCTGGTCGAGAAGATCGGCGAGCCGGGCGGCAACACGGCCGACCACCGCGAGGCGTTACAGCGGATCATGTCGGAGACCGACCTGGAAGGGCTGGCCGCGGTCGGCCACCGGGTGGTGCACGGCGGTTCCGACTTCACCGAGCCGACCGTGGTCGACGACGACGTCGTGGCCCGCATCGAGTCGCTGATCCCGCTGGCGCCGCTGCACAACCCGGCCGCGGTCACCGGCCTCGAGGTGGCCCGCAAGCTGCTGCCCGACGTGCCGCAGGTGGCGATCTTCGACACCGCGTTCCACGCGACCATCCCGCCCGAGGGCGTGACCTGGGCGATCGACGCCGAGCTGGCCGCCAAGTGGCAGATCCGGCGCTACGGATTCCACGGCACCTCGCACGGATACGTCGCTCGCCGCACCGCCGCGATCCTCGGCCGGCCGGTCGAGGACACCAACGTGATCACCCTGCATCTGGGCAACGGCGCGAGCGCCACCGCCGTGCGAGGTGGCCGCAGCGTGGCCACGTCGATGGGCCTGTCGCCGCTGGACGGCCTGGTGATGGGCACCCGCAGCGGCTCGATCGACCCGACCGTGATCTTCCATCTGCATCGGGTGGCCGGCCTGCCGATCGACGAGATCGAGAGTTCGCTGACGCGGCACGGCGGCATGCTCGGCCTGTGCGGCGACAACGACATGCGCACCGTCGAGCAGCGCCGCGAAGCCGGTGACCCGGCTGCCGTCCTGGCCTTCGACGTCTACATCCGGCGGCTGCGCGAGTTCATCGGGTCCTACCTGGTGGTGCTCGGCCGGGTTGACGCGATCACGTTCACGGCCGGGGTCGGCGAGCACTCCCCCGAGGTGCGGGCGGCGGCGCTGGCCGGTCTGGAACCGCTGGGCATCGCCGTTGACCCCACACGCAACGAAGCCGCCGAGGAGATCATCTCCCCGGACGGCTCGCGCACTGCGGTGTGTGTGGTCCCGACGGACGAGGAACTGGAGATTGCCAACCAGTCCCGCGCCGCTCTCGGGTTGGCCGACTGATCAGCTGGCCAGCCAGGCGATCAGGGCGATGAGTACGACGGCGACGACCACGCCGGTGACGATCAGCGGGGTCTTGGAGGCTGCTGCGGCGGGCTCCTGCGGGGTGTCCTGAGTAAAGGCCCGGAACGCCTCGGTGTTGCCGCTCGGATCGACGCTGTTGTCAGACATGGCCAAGACCATAGCGAAAAGAAGCCCGCCCGCCGACCACCCCACCCTGCCGACCATGTCGCCTACCAGTGCCTATTCACCCGGTCCGGCGATTTCACTCCTTCGTGGGAGTGTTGCGCCGTAACGTCGGATCATGGGAACGCGGCGGCTGGCGGGCACGGCGGTGGCCCTGATTCTCGCCCTGGCGGCCGGCGGATGCTTCAGCGAACCGACCCGGCCGGCGCCGATTTCCCGGCCCGAGCCGGCGCCCCTGATCGCGCTCCCGGCCGCGGCCGACGAGCCCACCTGGCCGGTCGGCGTCCGCACCCTGGACCTGCGACGCGGCCTCGACCGCCCGCTCCCCACGCTGGTCTTCTATCCCGCCGCCGACCCCGACCAGGCCGAACTGACCAATCGCCGCCGCCTCCCCCAGCCGACGGACGGCCTGTTCGCCCCAGCAAGCCACCGCGACCGCGCCACCGCGTCACAAGGCGCCGCACGCCCCAAACCGGCAGCCTCCTCCGAGGCAACGACCGAGGCCAAGCGCACCGCTCCCGCGGGCCCCACCGCCCGGGACAAGCACGCAGCGCGAGCTGGCCACACCGCCCGGACCAACCGCGCCGCCCGGACCAGCCAGGCAGAGCGGGCCAGCCAGGCAGAGCGGGCCGACCGGGCGGAGCGGGTCAGTCGGCCGGTGCCGGCTGAGCTTGTGGCTCGGGTGGCGGCTTCCGCGCGGGCCGGGCTTGCGCCTGCTACCGGGCGCTTTCCGGTGGTTCTGTTCAGTCATGGGCTGTCCGGGTCGCCGGAACGCTATGCGCCGGTGCTGGCCCAGTTTGCCGCGGCTGGGTTCGTGGTTGTTGCGCCTACCTACCCGTACACCAGTGAGTTCGCTTTGCGGTTTCGGCGGGCTGACATCGTGCGGCAGCCGGCTGACGCCCGGTATGTGCTGTCTCGAGTGCTGCGGCTCAACTACACGCCCGGGGATCCGCTCTGGCATCGGATCGACGCCGAGCACATCGCGGCGGTCGGGCACTCGGCCGGCGGGTACACGACCAGCGGGCTGTTCACGGCGGGGCACGATCCGCGGCTGCGGGCCGGGGTGATCATGGCGGGGTGGGCGGCTCCGGGTGCGTTCGCCGGGGCGCCGGCCAGCATGCTGTTCCTGCAGGGCACCGCCGATCCGGTGGTGCCGATGGCGGTGAGCCGGGCGGCCTGGAAGCTGGTGCCCTGGCCCAAGGCCTACCTGCTGTTGCGCCGTAACTCGCACTCCACCTACCTGCAGCCGGGCGAACTCGGCTATCCGACCATGAAGTCCACCGTGATCGACTTCCTGCGCTGGACCCTGAACGGCGACGAGGCCGCCGGTCGCCGAGTGCCGCGCATGGTCTACCCCGGCCGGCGATAGCAGCCGCCGAGGCTCCACAGGTAACGGCGGCACAATGGGCCGGGTGCATCGCCGTACCTTGATCAAGACCCTTGTCGCGGCCGGCGCGGCGGCGTCGGCGAGCGCTTGTTCGGCGCAGCCGGCCAGCACCCCGACGACCGGCAGCCCGACAACCAGCGCCGCCAAACCCAGTGCCACGACGCCCACCACCGCGACGCCCAGCGCGGCCGCTACGGCTCCCAGCAGGACCTTCGCGCTCAAGACCAGTCAGGTCGCGTTCGCCCGCGGCGACCGGCCGCTGCCGACGACGATCTGGCGGCCGACCGGCGACGGGCCCTTCCCGCTGATCCTGTTCAGTCACGGGCTGACCGCACGCCCGCGCGACTACGCCGCGATGATCACCACCTGGGCGAAGGCCGGTTTTGTGGTCGCCGCGCCGGCCTATCCGTTCACCGCCGGCGGGGTCAGCGAGTTCAACCCGCTCGACGTGGTCAACCAGCCGGCCGACGCCAGCTACGTGATCACGCAGGTGGTGAAGCGGCTCGGCGACACGGTCGACGCCGAGCGGATCGCGGCGGCCGGGCATTCGGCGGGTGGGATTACCACGCTGGGCATGTTCAGCGGCGACCGGGACGCTCGACTGCGGGCCGGCCTGGTGCTGGCCGGACGGCAGATCATCGCGACGCCGCTGACCGGCGCCGCGACGCCGTTGCTGTTCGTGCACGGCAAGCTCGACAACACCATCGCCTACGCCGACGGCCGGTCCGTGTTCGACGCCCTGAAGTGGCCGAAGGCGTTCCTGACGTTCCCCCGCGGTGGTCACGTGGCCAGCGGCCGCTCACTCGACGTCATCTCCGCGACAAGCCGGGACTTCTGGCGCTGGAGCCTCTACGGCGACCGCTCCGCGAAGTCGCGCCTCACCAAGGACGCCGCCGAGGACAACCTGGCAACCTTCACCAACCGCCTCTAAAAAAGCTCAGTGCAGGAAGTCCAGCGCCACCTTGCCGAACACATCACCGGACTCCAGGTGGGCGAACGCGTCCGCCACCGCGCTGAAGCCGTAGATCGAGTCGATCACCGGCCGGATGTCCTTCTCGACCAGCAGGTCCATCAGCGCCTCCAGTTCGGGAAGCGTCCCCATCACGCTGCCCAGCAGTTCGAGCCGCATCGCGAACAGCCGCCGCAGGTCAACCGTGGCCAGATGCCCGCCGGTAGCCCCGCACACGACGATCCGCGCGCCCGGCGCCGCGCACTTCATCGAGTGGTCGAAGGTCGGCTGCCCCACCGACTCGATCACCACGTCGACCCGTTCCGGCAGCCGCGCGCCGGGCTCGACCGCCACCGCGCCGAGCGCCGCGATCTTCGCCCGCTTGCCGGGGTCGCGGCTTGTCGCATAGACCGTCTTGCCCATCGCCAGGGCGAGCACCACGGCCGCCGTCGCCACCCCACCGCCGGCCCCCTGCACCAGCACCGACGAGGCCAGATCGACCCGCCCACGGGTGACGAGCATGTTGTAGGCGGTCAGCCAGGCCGTCGGCAGGCACGCCGCATCCAGGAAGGACAGCCCGGCCGGCTTGGGAATCAGGTTGTCCCGCGGCACCGCGACCCGCTCGGCGAGCGTCCCCGGAAACCGCTCCGACAACAGCGACATCCCGCGCGGATCCCCCGAGTCGGCGACGACCGGATAGATCACCACCTCGTCACCCTCCGGAGTTACCCCGGCGGCGTCACACCCGAGAATCATCGGCAGCCGATCACCCGGCAGCCCGACCCCACGCAAAGACCACAGGTCATGGTGGTTGAGCGAGGCCGCGCGCACCTCAACGGCGACCCACCCCTCCGGCAACTCCGGCTCCGCGACCTCACCCACGGTGAGCACACTCAACGGCTTGTCGGGCGAGGCGGCGATAGCACTGGCGGCACGCATCCATCGACCTTATAAGCCAAACCGAAATTCATGAGTACGCCCGACGCCGTCCCCAACCGCAACACCCCGCCCCCGCCGCGCAGGCCAGGCCGTAGCCACCCACCCTCCCCGGTCCGCCTCCGGGCGGACCGACCGGTCGGCGCCCGGACCGAAATTGATCGCCCGGCGCGGGTCTGGGGGCGATCTTGCGCGAGAGGCGCGGTGCGGCCTGTTGTTGCAGGTGGTCGCGCTGCTCGGCGGGGCGGTCAGGGTTGGGCGGGACGGTGTTGGGCGTACCTATAAGGGCATGGAAAAGGCCCGGCGGAAAACCGCCGGGCCCTTGTCCGACAAGCTCAGTGGGTTGGCGCGGATGCGGCCTGGGTTGCGGCCGCAGGGGCCGTGGGGGCCGACGGGACCTCGCGGCGGGCCACGCCGTCCTTCATCGCGGCGGCGGCGACGGCCGCGGCGACCGCCGGAGCGACCCGCGGGTCCAGCGGTGAGGGGACGATCGCCTCGGCGCGGAGGTCGTCCGCGACGATTTCGGCGATGGCGTCGGCCGCGGCCACCTTCATCGCGTCGGTGATCGTGGTGGAGCGGGAGTCGAGGGCGCCGCGGAAGATGCCGGGGAACGCCAGGACATTGTTGATCTGGTTGGGGAAGTCGCTGCGGCCGGTGGCGACGATCGCGGCGTACTTGTGGGCGATCGTCGGGTGGACCTCCGGCGTGGGGTTGGCCAGGGCGAAGATGATGCCGCCGGGGGCCATGCCGGCCAGCGCGCTCTCCTCGATCGCGCCGCCGGAGACGCCGATCAGGACGTCGGCGCCGATCAGCGCCTCGGCGATGCCGCCGGTGCGGCCGGAGATGTTGGTGGTCGCCGCCAGCTCGGCCTTCTTGCCGCTCAGGCCCTCACGGTCGGCGTGGATGATGCCGCGCGAGTCGCAGACGATCACGTTGGCGCCCTGGACGCCCGCCGCGATCAGGGTCTGGGTGATCGCGACCCCGGCCGCGCCGGCGCCGCTGATCACGATGCGCAGGTCGGCGAACTGGCGGCCGAGCAGCTTGGCGGCGTTGCGCAGGGCGGCCAGCGTGACCACCGCGGTGCCGTGCTGGTCGTCGTGGAAGACCGGAATGTCGAGCTCGGCGTCGAGGCGCTGCTCGATCTCGAAGCAGCGCGGGGCGCTGATGTCCTCGAGGTTGATCCCGCCGAACGACGGCGCCAGCGCCTTGACCACGGCGATGATGCCCTCGACGTCCTGGGTGTCCAGGCAGATCGGGATCGAGTCGACCCCGCCGAACTGCTTGAACAGGATCGCTTTGCCCTCCATGACCGGCATCGCGGCCTTGGGGCCGATGTTGCCGAGGCCGAGCACCGCGGAGCCGTCGGTGATGACGGCGACCGTGTTGGCCGTCCAGGTGTAGTCGGGGTAGAGCGCGGGATCCTCGGCGATGGCCTCGCAGACCCGGGCGACGCCGGGGGTGTAGGCGAGGGAGAGGTCGTCGCGGCTGGCCAGCGAGACGGTCGGGCTGATCGACATCTTGCCGTGTTTATGCAGGTCAAAGACCGGATCGGCGGCAAGAGAGGGATCGAGTTCGAAACTGAAGAAAGACATGGTGACTCCACACGGCATCGGCGTTGACACGGTGCACCGGCTCGGTCCTCGGTCGCGAATGGGCGCCGAGCGGCGGTGCGATGCGGGGATCACCCGGGGTAGCAACCGCTGCGCGGGTGTGCGCTGCGGTACACGGACACTAACCTAGCCGACCTACGCGCGGGTAGTAGCGAATTAAGACTCGGCCGATGACATCCGCCACCCCGTACTTACGGGAGTCGTCCTCGATGAGCTGGTTGTCGCCCTGAATCCACCAGCCGCCGTCCTGCTCGCGTATAACCCGCTTGACCACCAGCAGGTCAGGACGGGTGCGGAAACGCGCGACCACGACGTCCCCGGGGCGCACCCGTCCCCCGCGCCGCACCAGCAACGCGTCACCGGAGCGTAGGGCGGGCACCATCGACGGTCCGTTCACCAAGACTGCGAACAGTGGTAATTGCCATCTCAAGGCATCAGTCCTCCGTTGCGTTAGTGGCGGGATGTAAGGGGTAGTGTCAACTGCGGATCATCGCAAACCCGTATGGAGGAGTCCTCATGCGACTTCCGCGTTTCTTCACACCGCGGACCGTGGTCAGCGCACACTGTGACCTGCCCTGCGGTGTGTACGACCCGGCGCAGGCCCGGATCGAGGCGGAGTCGGTCAAGGCGATCGCCGAGAAGTACCAGGCGAACACCGACCCCGAGTTCCGCACTCGCGCCATCCTGATCAAGGAGCAGCGGGCCGAGCTCGTCAAGCACCACCTGTGGGTGCTGTGGACGGACTACTTCAAGGCCCCGCACTTCGAGAAGTACCCCAACCTGCACCAGCTGTTCAACGAGGCCACCAAGCTTGCCGGTGCCTCGGGTGCCAAGGGCTCGGTCGACCCCGCTGTGGCCGAGCAGCTCCTGGGCAAGATCGAGGAGATCTCCAAGATCTTCTGGGAGACCAAGCAGGCGTGAGCTTCACCGCAACGGTTCGGCCGGTACGTCCGCAGGACGTGCCGGCCGTTGTCGCGATGGTGCACGAGCTGGCCGATTTTGAACGCGCGGCCGACCAGTGCCACCTCACCACCGAGCAGCTCGAGGGCGTCCTGTTCGCCGAGCCCACGGTCTTCGGGCACGTCGCGGTCGACCCGGCGGACCGCCCGATCGGGTTCGCACTCTGGTTCCTCAAGTTCTCCACCTGGACCGGAACGAGCGCCATCCACCTGGAAGACGTCTACGTCCGGCCGGAATCGCGTGGCGCCGGCGCCGGTGGCGCACTGCTCGCCGCCCTCGCCGAGATCTGTGTGCAGCGTGGCTATCACCGCCTGGAGTGGGTGATGCTCGACTGGAATCCGGCCGCCGAGTTCTACGCCGCGATCGGCGCCGAGGTCACCGCCGACTGGGTGCCGTACCGGTTGTCGGGCGACGCCCTGCACCGGCTCGCCGAACGCGCCTCCCCGCCGGCCCCGGTAAGCAGATAGGCTCACATTCGTGACTTTCACGCACCCGGATCCGGCGCTCGGCGACGACGTCGTTCTGCTCACGGTGCCCGCCGACGGCGGTTACCTGGGCGTGCTCCGGACAGCCACCGCCGGCCTCGCAGCCCGGCTGCACTTCGCGCTGGACGAGATCGAAGACCTGCGCATCGCCGTCGACGAGGCGTGCGCGATGCTGCTGGCGATCGCGACCCGGGGCGCCGAGCTGGAGTGCCGCTTCGCGGTGACCGACGACGCGCTGACCGTCGAGGTGAGCGTGACCACCGTGCGTGGCGCCCGGCTACCGGCCGAGTCGTCCTTCGCCTGGAAGGTGCTCACCGCGCTGACCACCTCGGCGTCGGCCGAGGCGAACGGTCAGCACGCGACGATTCGCCTGCTCACCCGGCGTACCGAGGGGTGACGTCCAGCGTCTGGGTCGACCGCACCACGTAATCGAGGTGTGCGGCCGCGGCCCGGCTGGCCGCCTCGGCATCCCGGTTGACCAGGCAGTCGAGCATCTGCCGGTGATCGACGTCGATCTGCACCCAGTAACCCTCCGGCAGGTTGCTGGTGACCTCCTCGCCGTACGTCGCGTGGTAGAGCGGGCGCACCACCAGCTCGAACAGCGGGTTGCCGGTCGCCTTGGCGACCGCCATGTGGAACGCGGCGTGCGCGGCCAGCATGGTTTCGAGGTCGTCCAGAGCCGGGTCGAAGAGCGCGCTGCGAATCTCCAGCAGGTGATCGTCTTCCCGGCGCAGCGCGGCCAGCCCGGCGGCCGGCACCTCGAGGGCGCGGCGCAGCTCGAGCAGATCGGCCAGGCCCACCCCGTCCGAGTTGGTGAGCAGGGTGAAGCCGGTGGCGAGGCCGTCGGCCAGCTGTTCCGCGTCGGGGTGCGAGACGAAGCTGCCGCCGGTCACGCCGCGGGTGGTGACGATCAGGTGCTGACTCGCCAGCAGGCGTAACGCCTCCCGGACGGTGCTCCGGCTAACCCCCGTCTTTACGCACAATTCGGGCTCCGGTGGCAGCCGCTCGCCCGGCTGCAGCCGTCCCGAGGTGATGTCCGCCCGTAACTCATCCGCCAGCAGTTGATAGGCGGGAGGTCGCACCGTAGATCCGGTCACCTACACAGGGTAGGCCCTGACCAACGGTTCGAGGGTGATTAATCGACGCCGAGCGCTCTGGTACTTGGCGGAACAACGGTGAGTACCCCGGTCAGGGCACCTGTAATCATCAGAATTATTCCGACCCAGACCGGGCCGACCTGCACCAGGAAGCCGCCGGCCGCGATCACGAACAGCTGCACGACGATCGACGGGCCGCGCGCGCCGCGCTGCCGGCGGGCCAGCGAGCGGCCGAGGAAGAAGATCACGACGGCGGCCAGCGCCGTCATCACGGTCAGCGAGACGGCCACGCCGACCTCGAGCTTCTCCGCGGTCACGTCCCGATAGACCAGGTACGCGGTCAGGCCGGCCAGCCCGGCACACTCCAGGTAGAGCAGCCACACGGCCGATACCAAGGTCCGGGGGTTGTCAACGACTGCATTCTCACCGGCCACTTGTGCACCATACCGACAGCTCAGAACGCGCTCGACGGGTACAGTGCCGCCCATGCGGGCGTTACTGGTGGTTAACCCGAAAGCCACCACTACCAGCGAGCGCAGCCGAGACGTACTGGTCCGGGCCCTGCGCAGCGCGGTCAGTCTGACCGTCGAATACACCACCCGGCGCGGGCACGCGGCGTCGCTGGCCCGTGCCGCGGCGGAGAGCGGCGTCGATGTCGTGGTCACCCTCGGCGGCGACGGCACGGTCAACGAGGCGGTCAACGGATTGATGACCGCGCGCTCCGCCCTGGACGGCATCGCCGGTCCCCGGGCCCAGGCGTTGCCGGCCCTCGCCGTCGTGCCGGGCGGTTCCACGAATGTCTTCGCCCGCGCGCTCGGACTGCCGCGGGACTGGGTCGACGGCACCAGCATGATCCTCGATGCGTTGCGCGACGGCCGGCACCGGGTGATCGGGCTGGGCCGCGCCGACGACCGCTACTTCACCTTCGCCGCCGGGGTGGGCCTGGACGCCGCCGTGGTGCGCCGGGTCGAACAGGCCCGGTTGCGCGGCCGTAAGTCCACACCGTCTCTCTACTTCCGCTCGATCGTCGGCCAGTTCGTGGTCGGCGACGACCGCAAGATCCCACCGATCTCCATCGAGCGGCCCGGCGAACCGGCCGAGATGGACCTCGGCACGGTGATCGTGCAGAACACCGCCCCGTGGACCTATTTGGGCGATCGCCCGATCAACCCGAACCCGGCCGCCTCGTTCGATCGCGGGCTCGATGTGCTCGCGCTGCGGCGGCTCGCGGTGACGAGCACCACACGAACCCTGGCTCAACTGGCCACCCGCAAGGGCAATCCACACGGCAAGCAGGTGCTGCAGCTGCATGACCAGGCCGAATTCACCGTGGTGGCGAATCGGCCGCAGGCTTTCCAGCTGGACGGCGACTACTTAGGGGAGCGCCAGAAGGTGCACTTCGTGTCCGTCCCGGAAGCTTTGCGTGTGATCTGCTGACCGCCGGGTACCACGCTCACGATCCGTTACAGAAAGACGGGCAAAAGAGCGGCAAGGCGGCCGAGACCGTACTACATTGATGGGAGCGTTCGTCATCCGGTACTGAAAGTCGCCTCAGAACCGGACAAAGGGGTCGTGAGCCAGCTCACCCGCGGGGAGAAATTTCCGCCGCTACCCTTGACATCGCAGGAGTTCGTGAAAGCATTCACAAGCGATAAGAAGTAACCCGTTGCTGCTTGCGCGCGTTCCTAATCCAGAAGCGCTGAACGGCACGGAGTAAGACCAAAAGCTTGCTGACGCACCGACGATCAGACGGGCCCCCGCCCGAAGGTCGCCACCGCGCACGCATAGGTAATACCAGTAGTTCATTCATTAACCCCATCCGAAACAAGGAGTGTTGCCGCCATGGACTGGCGTCACGATGCGATCTGCCGCGACGAGGACCCGGAGCTGTTCTTCCCGATCGGGACGTCCGGCCCCGCGCTCCTGCAGGTCGAGCAGGCCAAGGCCGTGTGCCGGCGGTGCCCCGTGACCGAGGAATGCCTCTCGTGGGCACTCGAGTCCGGTCAGGACGCCGGCGTCTGGGGCGGGATGAGCGAAGATGAGCGGCGCGCAGTCAAGCGTCGTGGCGGCCTCCGGGTCGGCGCTCCTACCGCCTGAACCAATCCCCCAAAGAACCACTCACAGCATTTGCGCCCCGGGCCGATCGGCACCGGGGCGTCTTGCTGTTCTGACTCGATTACACGGGGCTCATATTTCCTGAGAGCTTTATGAGAGCCGTTCCGGAGAGCGCAAATTGGATCACCGTGCGTTCCATCGAGATTCGCGAAATGATCTCGAAATTGCGCGGCGCACAAAGATCCTCACCCTCCGCTGTGGAACCTGACGACCCTCCACAGGGCCACATGATCCAGTTACTCTCCGCAACAGATCAGGCGGCGGCGGAAGCCGGCGAAGCCACCGCACCCACCCGAGCCGCCACCAATCGGACAAGTTCCGGGGCGTCGGTCAGCGGGGTGGCGATCGTCACCGCGCCGGCGGTGCGGGCCGAGTCGGCCGCCAGGTCGTAGAGATGACCCGGGGCCAGGAAGTAGGCCGCCATGCCGATGCGACGGGCGCCGGACGCCCGCAGGGCATCGACAGCCGCGCCCGGGAGCGGCGGGGCGGCCGAGGCATAGGCCACGGCGCACGGGAGGCTCAGGCGGGCGCTCAGGGCGTTTGCCGCCCATTCGACCGTTGCGCGCGCGGCCGCGTTGCGGGTACCAGCCGCGGCCAGCACGACCGCGTCGAGACCCGCCGCGGGCAGGCGCCGCGCCAAGCCGTCCACCAGAAGCGACGGGACCGGCACGGCGGCCGCGAGCGGGCCGGGCTGCGGGCCGAGTACCTCGGCCAGGGTCACCGAAACGGGTAGATCTTCGGCGGCAGCCAGGACCGCGGGGATGTCCACCCGGCCGTGGTAGGCCTTGGTCAGCAGCAGCGGGACCAGGACCGCCCGGCGGCCCGGCGCCAGGGACGCGAGGACGTCCAGCGGGCGCGGGCCGGCGTGGTCGAGGTAGGCGGCGTGCACGTCCCACGACGGGTGGGCGCGGCGCACCGCACGGGCCAGGGCCTCGGTGGCCGCGGCGGCCCGGGGATCGCGGCTGCCGTGGGCCACCAGGACCACGGCCGGCCGGTCCCGGGACGGGGTCAGACGTGCAGGCCGCATTCGGTCTTCTCGAACATGGCCCAGCGGCCGGCCCGCGGGTCCTCGCCCGCCTTGGTGCGCCGGGTGCACGGCCAGCAGCCGATCGACCCGTAGCCCTTCTTGAACAGCTCGTTGACCGGGACGTTCCAGCGGCTGATGTAGCGGTCGACGTCGGTCTGGGTCCAGGCCGCGATCGGGTTGACCTTGACCTTGCCCTTCTTGGCGTCGAACGTCACGACCGGTGTGTTGGCCCGGGTCGGCGACTCGTCGCGGCGCAGGCCGGTGGCCCACGAGTCGTACTCGGCGAGGGCGCGCTCGAGCGGCTCGACCTTGCGCATGAAGCAGCACTCGTCGGGGCTGCGGGCGAACAGCCGGGGGCCGAACTCGCCGTCCTGCTGGCCGACGGTCTGCTGCGGGCGGATCGAGCGCACGTTGACGTTCATCGTCGCGGCGACGATGTCGCGCACCTTGAGCGTCTCCGGGAAGTGCAGGCCGGTGTCGAGGAAGACCACGTCGACGCCGGGGGCGACCCGGGAGAAGAGGTGGGCGACGACGGCGTCGGCCATCGAGCTGGTCACGCAGAAGCGCGCGCCGAACGTGTCGGTCGCCCACTTGGCGATCTGCTCGGCCGGGGCACCCTCGAGCGCGACGGCGGCGTCGAGCGCGAGTGCCTTGAGCTCCTCGGGAGTGCGGCGTCCGGCAACCACTGAAGGACCGAGACCGATGAGGTTGAGTGAGGTGGCCATGACTGTCATCGGTTTACTCCCTTGGACAGCAACCCGTTGAACTTGACCGTGAAAACTCGGGCGCAGGAGTGGCACTCCCAGGCACCGTGCGAAGCCTCGTTGGGACGGATGTCCTCTTCCCCGCAATAGGGGCAGTAGAGCGGGGCGGATCGGGCGTCGCTCATTTGAGAAGCGCCTCCTCGGCCCGCATCACCCAGACGGCGAACGTCTCCCCGTCGGAGCGGCCGTCCAGGTAGTTGCGGGCGACGCGCTCGACGTACTCCGGGAGCTCTTCGGCGGTGGCCTTGAGGCCGCGCAGCTTGCGGCCGAAGCCGGCGGTCTCGCCCTTGGCCATGCCGAGGGCGCCGCCGAGGTGGATCTGGAAGCCTTCGACCTGCTCGCCCTGCGCGTTCATGACCAGCTGGCCCTTGAGGCCGATGTCGGCGACCTGGGTGCGGGCACAGGCGTTCGGGCAGCCGTTGATGTGCACCGAGATGTCCGCGTCGAAGTCCTTGAGCCGCTCCTCGAGCCGGGCGACCAAATCTTCGCCGAGCGCCTTGGTCTCGACGATGGCGAGCTTGCAATATTCCAGCCCGGTGCAGGCCATCGTGCCGCGCCGCCAGGCGGACGGCCGCGCCTCCAGGCCGATCTCGCGCAGCCCGCGGATCAAGCCTTCGACGTTCTCGTCGACAACATCAAGGACCAGGAGCTTTTGGTACGGCGTGAGCCGCACCCGGCCGGAACCGGCGGCCTCGGTGAGGTCGGCCAACTTCGTCAGCTGGGTGCCGGACGAACGGCCGACCACGGGAGCGGCGCCGATGTAGTTCTTCCCGTCGCGCTGCTTGTGCACGCCGATGTGGTCGATCGGCCGCTCCGGCAGCTCCGGCGACGGCCCGTCGAGAAGGGTGCGGCCCAGGTATTCCTTCTCCAGGATCTCCCGGAACTTCTCCACGCCCCAGTCGGCGAGCAGGAACTTCAGGCGGGCGCGGTGCCGCAGCCGGCGGTAGCCGTAGTCGCGGAAGATCCCGATCACGCCTTCCCAGACGTCCGGGATCTCGGCCAGCGGCACCCAGACGCCGAGGCGCTCGGCCAGCCGCGGGTTGGTGGACAGGCCGCCGCCGACCCACAGGTCGAAGCCCGGGCCGTGCTCGGGGTGCACCACGCCGACCAGCGAGATGTCGTTCGCCTGGTAGGGCCCGTCGGGCAGCCAGGAGATGACCGACTTGAACTTGCGCGGCAGGTTGGAGTAGGCCGGGTCACCGACGTACCGCTTGACGATCTCGTCGATCGCCGGCGTCGCGTCGAGCACCTCGTCGGCCGAGACCCCGGCGACCGGGCTGCCCAGCACGACCCGCGGGCAGTCGCCGCACGCCTCGGTGGTCTGCAGGCCGACCGCTTCCAGCCGGCGCCAGATCTCCGGCATGTCCTCGACCCGGATCCAGTGCATCTGGATGTTCTGCCGGTCGGTGATGTCGGCGCTGTCCCGGGCGAACTCGGTGGAGATGCCGGCGATGGCCCGCAGCTGGGCCAGGTTGAGCGCGCCGCCGTCGACCCGGACCCGGAGCATGAAGTATTCGTCTTCCAGCTCTTCCGGCTCGAGGATCGCGGTGCGACCGCCGTCGATCCCGGCCTTGCGCTGGGTGTAGAGCCCCCACCAGCGGAACCGGCCCCGCAGGTCGGCCGGGTCGATCGAGGCGAAGCCGCCGTGCGCGTAGATGTTCTCGATCCGCGCCCGGACGTTGAGGGGGTTGTCGTCTTTCTTGCTGCGCTCGTTGGGGTTGAGCGGCTCGCGGTGTCCGAGCGCCCACTGGCCTTCGCCGCGCGCCTTACGGGGGCGGGCGGTCGGCGTAGCTGGGGTGCTGCTGGGCGCCATGTCGGCGGTCCTCCGGGTGTCGGTGGGCGCACGTCGACACGTTCGGCATTTGGAGGACTCGTGACGTCTGTGTCAGGAGAGTGCCGGCGCGTCTCGCACGCCCGGACTCAAATCGGGCGGCGTCAGTAAGCCGGACACATCGCGCTGCGGACGCGGCCGTAATCAACGTGGCGGCGAGCCACGAAGCGGCGGTCAACAGCAGCGGTCATGGGGGTAAGCCTTACACACGGAGGCATTCTGGGCCAGTACGGTCCAGATTCCGGGAGTGTGCCTACCAGCACACCTGGATTACCCCTCGTCGATCACACCTGGAACCCTGTCCCCTCGTGAGATTCCTTCCGGCTTGGTTGCGCACCCAGTTGTGCTGGGTGCTGCCCGCCGTCGCGGCCGGTTTCGCGGTGAGCTACCAGGCCGCCCGGCCGGGCCCGTGGCGGGACGAGATCGCCAGCTGGAGCATCGCCAGCCGCAACGTCGACCAGATCATCGCGACCGGCCGGCACATCGATGGCGTCCTGGTGCCGTACTACCTGTTCCTGCACTACTGGATCGGCTGGTACGGGGACTCGGCGGTCGCCATGCGGGTGCCGTCGATCATCGCGATGACGGCGACCGCGGCCGTGGTGGCGCTGCTCGCCCGGCGCTGGTGGGGCAACGCGGCCGGGCTGCTCGGTGGCCTGCTCTTCGCGGTCATGCCGGCGGTGTCGCGCTATGGCCAGGAGATTCGCGGGTACGCGTTCGCCACCCTCTTCGTGGCGCTGGCCACCCTGCTGCTGGCGATCGCACTCGACCGGTCGCGCTGGTGGACCTGGACCGGGTACGCCCTGTGCGTGGCCCTGGCCGGCCTGTCCCACCTGCTCAGCCTGATGGTGCTGGCCGGACATCTGGTGATGGTGCTGGTCGCGGTGTGGCGGAGCGGGCGGTGGCGGGCGCTGTGGTGGGTGCTCGCGGTCGCTGCCGGGGTGGGCGCGATGCTGCCGCTGACCCGCAACGGGCTGGGCCAGCAGTCCAGCCAGCTGAACTGGCTGGACAAGGCGATGCCGAGGGCCCTGGCGGACGTGGCCGGGTCGCTGTTCGTGGCGCCGATCCTCGGCGGGGCGGTGCCCGGGCTGGCGATTCTCGCGCTCAAACGCGGAAAGGCAACCCCGGCCGCGGTGCTCTGGGCGGCGGCGTTGCTGCCGGTCGGCCTGCTTTACGCGTACGACCAACTGGTCGCGCCGATCTTCGTGTCCCGCTATCTGATGTTCGCCGTACCCCTGCTGTGTGCCCTGGCCGGCGCCGGGCTGAGCCTTCTCCGCCTGCCGGTGGCCCTGGTAGCGGTTTTGGCGCTCGGCGCCATCGGCCTGCCCGCCCAGCAGGCGATGCGCCGGGCCCATTCGTCGTTCGACTTCGAGTCGGCCGCCGAGGTGATCCTGGAGAACCAGGCGCCGGGCGACGGCATCATCTACGCGCCGCGCGACGGCTGGCAGGCCACCGACCTCGGGTTGGCCTATTACCTACGGGACCGGGCGCCGCGCGACCTGATGCTGACCTCCTCCGAGGTCTCGAACGCGTCGCTGTGGGCCACCGAGTGCAAAGACGCGGTGAAGTGCCTCGGCGACACCAAGCGGATCTGGGTGATGGCGGCCGACAACCTCGACCCGGTCTACCGGGCGACCGCCACCAACCAGCTCACCTACGGCGAGAAGGCCGTACTCAAGGAGTACGACCAACTCGTCTTCTGGCGGGTGAGTGGCTTCACCATCACCCTGTTCGTCCGGGAGAGCTTGCCTAGTCGACCGGCAGTCCGGGCCGGTCGCCGCTAGCGACGTCGGCCAGGTATTCCTGGGCGTCCCGGACCGCCGCGGTCACCACCTCGTCCTCGCCAGGACCACCGGCCTCGGCGAGCAGCCGCCGGAAGCGCTCCGACCGGCCGTCCACCGGGGCCAGAATGGTCACTGCCTCGGCCCGGTCGTCCGGCTCCGGCGAGGCGGCCAGCCGGTAGAGGAACTCGACCAGCTCGGTGAGCCCTCTACCGACGTCCCGATGCAGGTCGTCGTGGCCGGCGGCCAGTTCGTCCGCCTCCGGATCGCCGTACGCGATGCGTTCCAGGAGCGTCTGAGCGACAAGCGACGCCTCCCGATGTTCCGAGTCCTGCGCGATGCGCGCCAGGAATGGGATCGTGAACGGCGTTACCTGGAACAACAGGCCATCCGGGATGAGCCGTTCGACCAGGTCGGCTTCGACGACGGTGAGATCACTGCCGTCCGGGGCCGAGGCGAGCGTGGCCAGCAGGCCCGGCAGGTCGGGTGCCGGCTTGCGCAACCCGCTGCGCAACTGCGCCCATGGAACCGCGCCCACCCCGGGCAGCACCGCTTCCAGAGAAGCCGGATCGGACTCGGCCGCCTTGTTCCGCCGCCACTTTCCCAGCACTTGACTACCTCCTGGTCAGTTGTCCGATCCGGCCACGCCGGTCTCTAGAACATGTACTTACGGAACAGGTACATGAAGCGATACCACGGGTTGGTGCTCCAGCGGCCGCCCGGGTAGTAGTCGACGCCGCGCGGGAACTGGCGAGGTGAATAGCGCTTCTGGCAACTGGTGCAGATGCCGCGCTCCTTCATCACCTTGTCCTTGCCCCGCCCGAACCAACCCTTCGCCCGGGTGAAGCGGACCTGCTTGTCCTTCAGCCCGAGCTTGTTCTGGGCGCACTGCTCGGCACAGCCGCCGGTGCCCCGGCCGGAGTGCCCGGCCGCGGTCTCCCCGGTCTTCGGGTTGTAGGCACCGGTGTAGGTGCTCGCCCAGTTCTGGCCCTTGCCCTCGATGTAGTCGTCCCGGGTCTTCTCGGCGGCGGCTTCCATCTCGGCGCGGCTCTTCCGTTTGAAGAAGTCCGCACCCTTCTTCAGGCCGCCCTTGATCGCGCCCTTGGCCGCGCTGATGCCGCGGACCGCGTTCTTCGCCTGCCGGACACCGGGGATCATCCCGGCCACGCCGACCGCGCAACCGAGGTTGTCGCCGCCCACGCAGCCCTTGATGGTGTCGATGGCCCCGGCGACCGCGGCTACCGCGCCCGCCGCCGCCGCGACGATCTGGGCCGGTGGTGGCAGGAAGGCCGCGACCGTGGCGATGGTGCCCGCGACGTTGGCGATCGTGCCGGCGTTGTTGACCACGGCCTTGGTCGCACTGACCGCCGCACTGGCGACCGAGCTGGCCGCCTTCTGGATGCCGTTCTTGAGCGCACCCCAGAACAGCCCGTCCGGGTCGGAGAAGGTGGCCGGGTTGTTGTTGGCGTAGGCGTACGGATGCAGGCGTTGCGGGTCGTACTCGTCCACCTCGGGGTCGACCGAGATGAACGCACCCGTCCTCGGGTCGTAGAACCGCGCGCCGAGCAGGATCAGCCCGGTCGGATCCTTGACCCCGCCGACGAAGTCACGCTGCCCGGACGGCCACTGCTCGGTGGTGCCGCGCGAGTTGCCGTACGGGTCGTTGTACTTGACCGTGGACACTCGGGTGACCGAGTTGATCGCCCAGGCGGCCGAATCCTGCTGGTCCGCCCCCAGCCAGATGATGTCGCCCTTTTTGCTGGTGCTGTCGGTGCGGGAGGCGACCGTGTCGCCGCCGTGCTCGTAGTAGCGGGTCGCGGTGGTGCCCGCGGTCGGCGTGGTCGTGTACTCGTGGCCGTAGATGAAGATGCTGGCCGCGCTGCCCGGGTCGATCCGGGCGATCCGGTTGCCGTCGACGTCGTACACCATGGTGGTGTCGCCGTCCGGCCCGCTGATCTTGGTCAGCTTGTCGTGGGCACTCCAGGTGTACGTCTCGGTCCGGTTGCCGATCGTGCGAGTTTCCAGGTCGCCCCGGACGTTGTAGCCGTAGGTGTCGACCTGCCCGTCGGTGGTGACGTTCTTCAGCTCGTGCGAGGAGCCGTCGTAGGTGTAGTTGGAGGTCTTGCCGGTGACCCGGTCGGTCGCCGAGGTCCGCGAGCCCTGCTTGTCGAAGGTCCAGGACTTCCAGTACGGCGCCTTACCGCTCGCCGCCGGGGTCCCGCACGCGGTGTTCACCTGCGACCAGGCCTGCGTCAACCGGCGAAGGTAGTCGTAGGAGAAGCACTGCACGTCCTCCTCGCCGGCCCGGGCGTTGTTGTCCTCGTCGATCGGCCGGTTCGCCATCGAGAGCACGTTGCCGGCGGCGTCGTACGTGTACTTCAGGGCCGCGACGTTCGGGACGGTGCCGTCCCGGTCGAAGTAGAACTCCTGCAGACGCCGGGTGGCGTCGTCGTAGACGTAGTTCTGGTAGGCCTGCGGCTTGTCCCCGACCGGCGTGCCGAGCCAGCGGTTCAGCACCTCGCCGTACGGCGAGTAGGTGCTCCGGTCGACGTAGGTGCGGACCGCGCCGGACGGCGACGAGGTCCCCGCCAGCTTGACCACGTTGCCCAGGTCGTCGTAGGTGCGGGTGAGGATCTCCCGCTCCATCGGGCCGACCTTCGGCAGGCTGCTGCGCCACTGCAGGCCGTTCACCGTGTAGGTGTGCGTGGTGACGTAGGTGCCGGCCAGGGCGGTCAGCCCGGGCATCGACGGGATGACCGACTCCTCGTCGACGACCTGGTACGAGTCGTTGTACTCGTAGACCTCGCGGCTGAAGGAGTAGCCGTTGACGATCGACGTCGACTTGGTCGGGTGACCCTTGGCCACGGTGTCGTACGTCCAGGTGGCCGACTTGGTGCCGTTGAAGAAGCGTTCCTTCTGCCGGCCCAGGTCGTCGTAGGTGGTGGCGACGATGTCGCCCTTGGCGTCGGTCGACTTCACCACGTCGTCGGCGTTGTTGTACTCGACCGTCGTGGCGCCCTTGTCCGGGTCGGTCGTCTTGACCTCACGGCCACGCAGGTCGTACTCGTACTTCCAGGTGAACCCGTCCTTGTTGACCGTGGCCAGGTCACCGCGCGGGGTGTAGGTGTACTTGGTCGCGTCGAAGTCGCCGGCCGGGACGATGCCCTGGAACTCGCGCTTCTCGATGACGTCGCCGTCGGCGTTCTCGATCTCGACGGTCGGGGTGCCCCCGGCCGGCGGGGTCACCGCGGTCTGCCACCCGGCCGAGCTGCCGCCGTACGCCGTGGTGGTCGCCCACTTGCGGACGTTGTACGACCAGAGCGCCTTCTCGGTGACCTGCCCCAGGCTGTCGTAGGAGTTGACGGTCCGGTTGCGGTCCTCGCCCGGCGTGACCTCCACCCGGTTGGTGGCCGGCTTGCCGAACGCGTAGACGTCACCCGACTCGACCTCGACCTGGCCCCGGTCGTTGTACCCGGTGCCGGTGATGATCCGGGCGTCCTTGCCGTCGGTGGTCTTCTGCGCGTCCTCCTGCGTCTGCACCGTCCGGTACAGCGAGTCGAACAGACCGATCTCGGTGACGTAGTTCCCGTTCGGCCCGAGGCGCTTGGTGGTGACCGCGAGCGGGCCGTTGTTGCGAATCAGGTACCCGAACTCCATGTTCGGGGTGGCGCTGGCCTTGGCCCGGCCCGGCAGCCACACCTTGGTGAGCCGGCCGAGGCCGTCCCGCTCCAGGTCGGTGCGCTTGCTGTTGGCGTCCAGGATGGACGTGGGCTCGGCCCAGGCCGGGTCCTGATCGGTGATCACCTTGTGGCCGAGCGGGTTGACCGTCGTCGTCTGGGTCACCGGCCCGGGACCGGCCGGGGTGTAGGCGGTGGTGGTCACCTTGCCCAGTTCGTCGGTCTCGCTGGTCTTGCGGCCGAGCGCGTCGAACCCGGTCCGGCCGGTGGTGGTGTACGCGGCCGCCCCGCCGGTCCAGGCGTTGAGCGTGTCGACCCGGGTGGTCAGGCCCTTGGCGGGCGCGGTGCCGAACGTCTCCGACTTGTCGTAGAAGGTCTTGGTGTCGGAGATGACGTCGGCCGGCCGGGAGACCGACTCGGAGCAGGCCTTGGCGACCTTCTCCTCGCGGGACACCAGGCCGCGCAGCCAGGGGTCGTCGTTGGCCACGTAGCTGAACCGGGTGCAGGATTCGTCCGCGCCGCGCTCGGAGATCTCGGTGACGTTGCCTTCACCGTCGTACTCCGAACGCGTCTCGGTCTGCTGCCAGACGCCCGCCGCGAGCAGCTTGCGGCTCTTCTGCACAGACGGCGCGACCCGGTACGCCTTGTCGCTGCCGCCGGTGCGGCTGCGGGTCGCGGTCTGCTTGACCCAGTACGCCGTGGCCTGCGCGTCGACGACGGTGCTGCCGTCGAGGTGCGCCTCCTCGAACGGGGAGCCGGCCAGCGCCGGATGGTCGTTGTAGCTGTTTCCGGCCGCGTCGGTGACCTGCACGCTGCGGGTCTTGTCGTCCGGCAGCGGCTGGTCGTCGAGACCCCGGTAGAAGCGCTTGCGAGTGGTCAGCACCTTGCCGGTGTCGGTCTGCCCGACCCGGGTGATGACCTGGGAGTAGCCCCGCCACTGGCCGTACGTGCGGTGCTTCTTCTTGGTGAACTCGCTGTCGTCCCAGCCCCACAGCACGTTGCCGTTGCTGCCCTCGTTGGAGTACGCGTAGCGGGTGAGGATCGGCGGCTGGTCGGCGGTGCGGTCGCTCTGGGTGACCTCCCGGACGACGTACTTGCGGAACCAGTCCCGAGTCGGGTCGAAGTAACCGTCCGGCGTCCAGTAGACCGGGTAGCAGAGCCGCGTGTTGCTCTCCACCGCCGGCAGGTCACCGGCGTCGCAGTCCGGGTCGGAGTACGTGACGTGGATGTCGGCGCCCGACTCGGTGCGGATGTTGTCGATCCGCCAGCGGGAGTACAGCTGGGCACCGGCGATCGCGTTCACCTGGTTGGTCATCTCGATACCGGTGAAGACCACCGGCGGATCGGTGACCGTGCCGCCGACGTGGCCGGCGTGGGTGATCGACTTGAGCCAGAGCGAGGCCGAGGTGGCCGACTTCGGCTCCTTGAACTCCTGGTCCAGGGTCCACGACTCGACCGGGTTGAAGGTGCTGCCGCTGCGGACCTGCGTGGTGATCTTGGTGAGCCGCTTGATCGAGAAGAAGACCGGAGCGAGCTTGTCGGTACACGGCTCGGCCAGGCACTCCTTGTCCCACGGCGCGTCCGGCCAGTTCGCCTTGACCGGCTTGTCGTCCTTGTAGCACTCGGTGGTGCACCGGTCGGCGGTGCTGAAGACCACCCGGGCGGTGGCCGCGACGTCCGGGAACGCGGTGTTGAGGCCGTAGTCGATCCGCTCGAGGTTGCCGCCCCGGTCGAACGAGACCCGGTTGGCCTTGTCGCCGGCCGCGCCGTAGTGCCCGGTCTCCTTCTTGTAGTAGTACCGGGTCATGTTGCCGTGGACGTCGACTTCCTTGTCCAGCAACCAACGCCAGGCCTGGTTGCAGGAGGAGTCCTTGTACGCGTCGGCGTGACAGGTCTCGCCCTCGTGGTTGCCGAACACCGGCACGGTCAACCGCGAGCTGGAGGTGCCGACCTCACCGGCGAACCAGTGCCGGGTGCCGTCCGGCGTCGTGATGATCCAGTACTCGGAGGTGGCGTCGCTCTTGGTCGCGACCGAGCCCTTGTACTCGACCTTCCAGTTGGCGTCCTGAGCCGGCCGCCAGGCGCCGGTGTCGTCGTCCTTGACCAGGGTGGTGCTGGTGCCGCCGAGCGAGACGGTGATGTTCGGCGACTTCTCCTTCCAGCACTGGTCGGGAGCGGTCTTCTTGTCCTTGTTGTTCGGGTCCTTGTCGTCGGCCTTGTCCCGGTCGTCGACACACGCGACGTAGGAACGCTCGATCAGGCCCGGCGAGTAGTCCCAGCCGTCGCCGGCCCAGGACGCCTGGTTGTTGCGGCCGGCGGTGCGGCCGTCGACCATCTGCGACGAGTAGCCCAGGCTGATCTGCGGTGTCGGTCCCGGTGCGGGCGGCAGCGCGATGTCGTTGGTGTAGGTGAAGCCGCCGGAACTGTCGCCGACCGTCCAGGAACCGGACGCCTGCAGGTCACTGGCCTTGTAGTCGCCCTCGCCCGACTCGGTGTCCGCGGCCAGCGCGACCATCGTCGTCGCCGAGGCGGACAGGGACAGGGCGGTGGACAGGGTGTTGCCGTTCCGCCCGGTCTCGATCGGGGTCAGGTCCTGGCACTCCGGCTTGTCCGGTGTGGTCGCCGCGCAGGCCGGCAGCTGGGCCAGGTTCAGCCGGCTCGCCCAGTTACCGCCGTACAGGCCGGTGAAGGTGTCGAAGTCGACGGTGGCCTCGACGTCACCGGCGCTGTCCGCCTCGACGGCGAGGACCGGGCCGCTGAGGCCGAGCTTGGTGGACTGCTCCTCGGGCAGCGTCGATACCCGTACCCGGGACGGTGCCTTTTTGCTTTTGATCGGTCGGACCGTGACCGGGATCGACCCGGCGCGGGCCGAGACGGCCCCGCCGGTCAGGGTGATCTCGGCGGAGCCGGCCGAGGGCCAGCGGCCCTTGGCCGATCCTTTCCAGGCGCCGCCGTCCGCAGGCAGCGGCGCATCAACGATCTTGACGGTGCCGAAGTCCTTGGCGGCGACGGACTGCGAGTCCCGTTCGCCGTTCAACTCCTCGGCCACCCAGTGATAGGTCAGGAACGACGTCAGCATCAGCGCCGCCGCACCCAGGGCAAAGCCCTTGCGTTTCATCGAGTTCTCCCGGATCAGGCGTGCGCGAAGGTGCCGAAGAGGTCGGCGTCGACCGTGGAGGTCCACACCCGGACGTCGTCGACGACGCCGCCGAGGTAGTTGGATCGGGCGCCCGCGGTCGTGCCGGTGCAGCCGACCGTGAGGGGACCCGCGGCGTGCCACGGCGCGGTGCTCACCGAGACCTCACCCTGCAGATCGCCGTCCACGTAGAAGCGCAGCTTCTTGGCCGGCAGATCGAAGACGGCCGCCAGGTGGGTCCAGGTGCCGGCCACCGGTGCGGCCTGCGACCGCACCTCGACCAGCGACGCCGCAGCGGTGTCCGCACTCGGCATGACGACCCGCCAGCGGCCGGCGTCGGCGAAGTACTCCATCCGGAAGCCCTGCCGGACCCCGCCGGACTGGGACACCACGGTCCGGGTGCCGGTCAGCTCGTCGACCGCGACCCAGGCCGCCACCGAGAACGAGCCGTCGGTGCGAACCGCCGCACTGCTCGTCTCGGCGCACGAACCCACCGCCAGGGCCAGGCCCAGAGCGCCGTTACGGCTGGCGGCCCGGTCCTGCTCCCAGGTGTAGGCGCCGGCCACCGTGAGGTCCCGGGCGTTACCGGAGGTGTCGTTCAGGTTGGTCGGCGAGTCCGAGCGCGGACCCTCCAGCGGCCACTGGCCCTCCAGCTTGACCGGGTTGTTGGCCTGCTTGACGGCGGTCGCCTCGGCCTCGGAGAGCGCGCCGCGCCACACCTTCACGTCGGAGATCGCGCCGCGGAAGTAGTCCTGGGTGACCCCGGCGTACTTGGCGCAGCCGATGGTGAGCAGGCCGGACGCGTTCCAGGGAGCGGCGGCCCGGGTCACCGTGGTGATCTTCGCGCCGTTCACGTACAGGGTCATCGACTTGGCCGTGGCGTTGTAGACGCCGACCAGGTGGGTCCACTTGCCGACGGTGGCGGCGAACGCGTCGGTCGTGCCGCCCGCCCACTCGGACGTCGACGTCTCGATGTCGGACGCCTTCATCGTCAGCGACCAGAACGGCACGCCCTGGCCGTTGGCCCGGGCCTGCAGGTAGAAGCCGCTGATCCGGGTGGCGTCGGTGGCCACGATGGTCTGGTTCAACGCGCTGGCGTCGTCGAGCCGGGCCCAGGCCGAGACCGAGAACGACTCGTCGCTGCGGACCACCGAACGCGGGCTGGTCGCGCAGCGGTCACCGCTGACGTACCAGGCCGAGTCGGGCCGGGCGTACTGGTCGGCGGTCCACTCCATCGGCGGTGCCGGCGGGGTGGTGGGCTCCGGGGTCGGCTCCTCGGTGGGGTCCTCGGTCGGCTCCTCGGACTCGTCCGGCACCTCGGGCGTGCCGGTCGGCTCCGGCTCCTCCGGGTTACCGGTGTCGGTCGGGTCCGGCGTGGGCTCGTCCGTCGGTTCGTCCGTCGGCTCCGGCTCCTCCGGCTCCTCGGTGGGCTCGGGCGTCGGCGGGGTGGTCGGGACCACCGGCTCCGGGACGGTCAGTTCGTAGCCGTGCTCGGCCCGGTCGGCGCCGGTGCCGCGCAGTGCCCAGGCACCGGCGATGCCGGCCGGCAGCTCATTGGCGGCCGCCTGGATCTGCGCCTCGCTGAGCAGGCCGCTCCAGAGGCCGACCTGGTCGATCGCGCCGATCATCGGCTTGGCATTGGCCACCGTGGACGTTCCGCTGCAGCCGATCAGCGTCTTGTAGCCGGCGTGCCAGGTGGTCACGGTGATCGCGGTCTCGGCGACCATCTTGCCGTTGACGTAGAGCCGCAGCAGCTTGCCGACCGGGTCGACGGTGACTGCCAGGTGCTCCCAGGTGTTCACCGCCGGGGCCGCCGGGCTGAGCACCGAGTTCCAGGTCGGGGCGGCGACGTCGGCCGAGGAGATGCCGAGGTTCCAGCGGTCCTTGGCCTTCTCGTAGTACAGGGCCAGCGCCTGCATGTTGGTGCCGGTCAGGGTCACCACCCCGCGGTCGGCGGCCTTGTCGGTCAGCTTCACCCAGGCCGAGACGGTGTACGGGGCATCGCTGCGCAGCACCGACGGGGTCCCGGCGCAGCCGCTGCCGTTGAGGTAGAGCGCCGCGCCACCCTTACCGAGCCGGTCGGTGCCGTACGTCGTACCGGAACCGGCCAGCGTGAGGTCCTTCTCGTTGGCGAACGGGTCCTCGTTGCCGTCGGAGTCACTCGTGCCGGAGTCGTCCCGCAGGTCGTACGTCATCCGGTAGACGCCCATCGGCACCACCGGCGTGACCCGCCCGGTGAAGACGTTGTAGATCGCGCGGGCCGAGTAGTTGGCCGCGTTGTCCCGGGCCCACACGTAGACCTGGGTGCGCCCGGTGTCCGGGGTGAAGGTCAGACTCGCCTTCCCGGACGCGGCGGTGAGCAGCGTCTGCTTCGCGTCCACGCCGATGCCGTACTCGAAGCGCAGCACGCCCGAACCGGCGTCGGTGGAGGCGAAGCTCAGCGTCACCGGCTGCCCGAGCACCGGAGTGCCCGAGGTCCGGGTGATCACCGGTGCGGAAGGCGGGGTGTGGTCCTGCCGGAAGTAGCAGGTGGCACTCCACCCGGTCTTGTCGGTCCCGTCGGTGCCGTAGACCTTCCAGTTGTAGGCGCCGTCGGCCAGCGCACCGGTAGTCCAGCCGGCCTCGGCGTTGGAGCCGACCGCGCCCGAGGTGTGGTCGGCCGGGGTGGTCGGGCCGTTCACGTCGAAGACGATCTTCACGGAGTTGTCGGCGTCGGCGGCCTTGCCGTACAGCGCCGGGGTGCTGTCGTTGATCCACGGGCCGGGCGACGTCTTGTTGCAGTTGCCGCCGGGCGACGAACGGACCGCCACCGGTGAGGTCGGCTTCGACTGGTACTCCACGGCCAGCTTGACCTTGCCGCGCTCGGCCTTGGCCCAGTGGCCACCGCTCTCGGTCTTCATCTTCAGGCCGAAGGTGATCGTGCTGGCGTTCCCGTCCGCGGCCACCTGCACCCGGGTCTTCACCGCGGCCGCGTTGAACTTGGCCCAGGACGGCTTCTGCCCGCTGCACCCGCTGTTCGCCTTGACCGTCTTGGTCTGCAGCGCGGCGCCGTGCAGCCACTTGCCCTTCATCCCGGTCCAGGTGGGCGTGTTGCCGTCGATCGCGTTGGTCTGCCACAGCTGCAGCGACTCACCCGCGCACCATGCGGTGTGGGTCAGGTAGACCTCGACGCTCGGCGTCTTGATGATCCGCTTGCCGCGGAGCGAGGTGACGTCGAACTGCGTGTGCGCGCGCCAGATGTCGCCGTAGTTGTCGAAGTTCGACCCGATCCGGATGACCTCGCGCGGCCAGGCGTTCCCGGAGGTCCACCTGGTGTCCGGGCGGGAGTCGTTGACCGGGATCCACTTCTGGTAGTACTTCGAGTACGTCGGGTCGATGTAGACCGGGAACCGCGCCGCGCCGTCCAGCAGGGCGGCGTCCGGTCGCACGGTCAGCCGCTTGCCGGTCACCTCGACGTCGACCTCGGCCTGCCGGGCGAGCCCGCCCGGGGCCTCGACGGTGGAGGGGTCGGCCACCGCCGTCTCGGAGGCAAGCTTGCGCAGCGTGCCGGCCGGGTCGGGCTTGGTGCGGGTGGAGTCCCAGGCCGCGGCGCGGGGCGCGCCGGCGATAACGCCGCGCGGGCCCTTGAGGACAACCTCACCGTTGGTCTCGGTCACCGTGGCGGAACCACCGATGCCGTACGCCGTGGCGCGCACCTTCGGGTTCTCGGCCGCTTCCGGGGTCTTCACCACAAGTACGTGCGAGAAGCCACCGGCGACCGCGCGCACCACCAGGTCGGCGCCCGGGTAGACCTCGGGGTAGGTGACCGCGTCGCCGTCGACCACCCCGGCCGGCAGAGCGTCGGGCCAGGTCAGCGAGAAGTCGGCGCCGCCCTCGCGATAGACGGCGAGGGGGCCGGAACCGCCGGCCGAGAACGAGACGTCGGCCGCGACCCGGGGCCGCAGCCGCCCGTCGGAGCCGGCCTGCAGGTTGAGATCGAGCGGGACCCAGCGCGAGTCGCGCTCGACCCGCTGCGGCTCGACATAGGACTCGAGCGAGAAGTTGCCGTTCGGCAGCGCGAGCACCTTGGTGGTCTCGTCGGCCTCGGAGAGCACCTCGACCGGCTTGCCGCAGAGCTCCGCGAGCCGCTGCGCCAGGGCCTCGGTCTCGCGTGCGGGCTCGGCCTCGGCCGTACAAGCGGCCTGGGCGGCGGTGCTAAATCCTACCGCCGTTATAGATGTTGCGAGGACCGCTAACGCGGATCCCATCGCAATCCGGACATGCGTCATCGACACTTACTGCTCCCCCGTGGACCATGACCGCGACAGGGTCCAGCTAGGGATTTCGAGCGCAAGGCATCGACGCCCAACCGGCCCCGTATCGGCAAGCGTGAGCCACGAAGTTAGAGCTTTAAGTAGACCTTAGTCAATAGTTAAGAACATCTACTTAGACTTTCATCTCTTTCCGAGCGGGACCACCAGAACGGCCTCGGTGCCACCGCCGGCCCGGTTGCGCAACTCGATGCTGCCGCGCAGCTCACCGGTGGCCAGGGCGCGGACGATCTGCAGGCCCAGGTTGCCGCTCGACTCGGCCCGGAAGCCCTCCGGCAGGCCCTGACCATTGTCGGCCACCGTCACGTGCAGCTGCTTACGGAACCGGTGCGCCGAGACGACCACCTCGCCGACCTCGACCCGCTCGGCGTCCAGCGGCACATCGTGCTCCGACGCCGGGAAACCGTGCTCGACCGCGTTGATCAGCAGCTCGTTGACCACGATGACCAGCGAGGTCGCGATCTCGGCCGGCAACACCCCGAAGGTGCCCTCGCGGCGCATCTTGACGGTGAAGTCGGTGGCCGCGACCTCGGTCGCGGCGGTGGCCACCCGGTCGACGATGCCGTCGAACTCGACCGCCTCGTCGCTGGACATCGAGAGCGTCTCGTGGACCAGCGCGATCGAGGCGACCCGGCGCACCGATTCCTGGAGCGCGACCTTGCCCTCCGGCGAATCGACCCGGCGGGCCTGCAGGCGCAGCAGCGCGGCCACCGTCTGCAGGTTGTTCTTCACCCGGTGGTGGATCTCCCGGATGGTGGCGTCCTTGGTCATCAGGGCGCGGTCCCGGCGGCGCACCTCGGTGACGTCGCGGACCAGCACCAGCGCGCCGATCGGCACCCCGGCCGGCAGCAGCGGCAGCGCCCGGGTGAGCACGGTGGCACCGCGCGCCTCCACCTCCTGCCGGGGCGGGAACTCGCCGCGCAGCGAGGCCAGGATGCGCTCGGCGGCGTCGTTGCCCTCCAGCGGGTCGGCGGCGAGCCGGCTGGTCAGGCCGGAGAGCTCCTCGCCGACCAGGTGCGCGTTGAACCCGAGGCGGCGGAAGGCGGACTGGGCGTTCGGGCTCGCGTAGGTGACCTTGCCACTCGCGTCGAGCCGGATCAGCCCGTCGCCGACCCGCGGCGCCGAGGTGGTCTCGCCCGGGTGCCGAGGCGGCGGGAACGTCCCGTCGGCCACCATCTGGGCCAGGTCGTCGGCGGTGGTCAGGTAGTTGAGCTCGAGCTGGCTGGGGGTGCGGGCGGTGGACAGGTTGGTGTCCCGGCCGATCACCGCGATGACCTCGCTCCAGCCTTCCTCGCGGTCGGTCTCGTCCCGCAGGCGCACCGGGATGGCCTCGTGCCGGGCGGGGGTATCGCCGTACCAGACCGGGTCGCCCTCCCGCCAGATGCGCTCCTGGGTGAAGGCGATGTCGAGGTGTGCCACCTCCGGACCGCCGACGATCTTGCCGACCTGGTCGTCCTGATATGCCGTGGGGGCTGTGGTCGGCCGCACCTGGGCCACGCAGAGAAACTCGCGCGGCCGGCCCGGATCACTCCGGACCGGCACCCACAACAGCAGGTCAGCGAACGACAGGTCGCTCAGCAGCTGCCAGTCCCCGGCGAGCCGGTGCAGGTGGTCGATGTCGGCGGGGCCGAGGCGGGTGTGCTCCTCGGCCAGATCACGGAGCGTGGACACAACCCCAAGACTGCCACGGTCATGTTTCTAGAGGGTTGTGGTGACCTTCTTGAGCCCGCGTGGCGCGTCGGGATCCTCGCCCCGGGCCAGCGCCAGCGCCAGCGCCAGCTTCTGCAGCGGCAGGATGTCGAGCAGCGTGCTGTACCGCTCGTCGGCGACCGGAGGCACGGCCAGTCGGCCGGACGCGCCCTCGACGTCGCTGGCCCCGATGGTGACCACGTCGGCGCGGCGCTCGGCGAGCCGGTTGACCACGTCCCGCATCGACCGGCCGCCCGGTCCGTCGCCGACCACGGCCAGCACCGGCACGTCCGGGTCGGTCATCGCGAGCGGGCCGTGCAGCAGGTCGGCCCCGGAGAACGCGAGGGCCGGCAGGTAGGACGTCTCCATCAGCTTCAGGGCGGCCTCCCGGGCGGTGGGGTAGGCGTAACCCCGCGCGGTGGTGACCATCCGGGAGGCGAACCGGTAGCGCTGGGCCAGGTCGTCGGCGGCCGGGTCGGCCAGCGCGTCCTCGGCCAGCTGGGGCAGCTTGTCCAGGGCCGCCCGCTCGTCGTCCGGCAGTCGCCCGTCGCCGGCCCGCACGCCCTCGATGAGCAGCAGCAGCGCCAGCAGCTCGGCGGTGTAGGTCTTGGTGGCGGCGACCGCCCGTTCGTGCCCGGCGGCCACGTCGATGGAGAGCTCGGCGGCCTGGGCGAGCGGCGACTCGGGGTTGTTGGTGACGGCGAGGGTGAGCCCGCCGTTCTCCCGGGCCGCGCTCAGCACGCCGGTGAGGTCGGGCGAGCCGCCGCTCTGGCTGACCCCGACGACCAGGGTGCCGCGGAAGTCGGGCCGCGCGCCGTAGAGGGTGATCGCGCTCGGTGAGGCGCTGGCGACCGGCAGGCCGAGCCGGATCTCGGTGAGGTACGCCCCGTAGAGCGCGGCGTGGTCGGAGGTACCGCGGGCCACGAACATCACGTTCCGTGGCTTTCGGCGGGCCACCTCGGCGGCCACTTCGGCGATCGCGGCCGCGTGCTCGCCATCGAGCAGGCGCGCGAATCCGCCCGGTTGTTCCGCGATGTCCGCTGCCATGCCCTGGCCCCGCTGCGTCACGTTTTCCTCCCATGGTGAGCGCTTCTCCGCGCAGTTGCTGCGCAGTCTTGCAAGAAGTCGCTTACATCGTCAACGTTTCGAGCACTAATGCGCAAGAACTGGGACTGACATTCAGGCCCCTCTTCCCCTACTGTTCTCGTTCGTGGATGCACACCGCGCTCTTGAGCAGGCAAGATCCGCTTTGGCACGGGACGAGCCACAGCAGGCCGCTGACCACCTGGCCGGTGCGCTCAATCACGCGCCCACCCTCCCCGAGGCGCATGAGCTGCTCGGCCGCCTCGCCGCGCTGCCCGGCGGCGGTCTCACGCTGTTTCCGCTCGCCCCGCACGTCTCGGCCGGCGGGCTCGCCGCCCGCGCGCACCTGCTCGCCGCGGCCGGCCACCCGGACGAGGCCCTGCCCCTGCTCGCCGCGGCCAGCGGGCGCGCGCCCGGCTCCGACTGGGCCGGCGTGCCCTGGGTCGGCGACCCGGCGCTCGGCGTGCGCATCGATCCGGGCCTGCTCGTCCAACTTCTCATGCGGCTGTGCACCGCCGTGGGCGATCCCGCCCCGACCCGCACCCGCACCACGCTGCGGCCCTACCTGGACGTCGCCAAGCACGCCGTGCGGGCCAACCCCGAGCACGCCATGCTGCTCGGCGCCGGGTCGGCCCTGGCCCGCCGGATCGGGGAGACCGCGCTGGCCGTCGAGTGGGCGGCCCGCGGCGCCCGGGCCCGGCCCTCCAAGCTCGCCGAGATCTGGCTCGGTTACGCCTACCGCAGCGCCGGCAAGGTGCCCGAGGCCCTGGCCGCGCTGCGCCGGGCCGTCACGCACGACCCCGACGACCTCTCGGTGTACGCGGACATCGCCGGCACCCTCGCCGACAACGGCCGCCTCGAGGACGCTCTCAACTGGGTCGACCGCGCCCTCGAGCGCGATCCCGACTACGACTGCGCCGTGCACACCGCGCACCGGCTTCGGCACCGGGCCGACGGCGACCTCGCCCACCTGGTGCGGCTCGCCGACTTCATCCGCGACCACCCCGACGAGTCGCACGAGCACACCGATCTGGCCGACTGCTGCCGCGAGGTGTCCTGGCTCAGTGGCACGCCGGCCGCCGCCCCGCTGCCCCGCGGCCTGGCCCGGGCCGCCGAGGAGCCGTCCGCCGACGCCGTGCACCGGCTGCGGCAGGTCGCGTCGCTGTCCTGGGCCCATCCCCCGGCGGCGTACGACGCGGCGATCCCGCTGATCCTGGTCCAGCCGTTCGACCTGCTGGCCGTGCTCGCGCACCCGCCGGCCGACGTGGCCGCCGCCGAGATCTGGGCCTGCCTGGGTCTGCTGCACCACGGCGCCGAGGATCCCTGGCTCGACTCGGCACGCCGCAAGATCCTGCTCGACCTGATCGACGGCGGGCTCGACCGGGTCACCGAGGCCGCGCTGTTCGCGCTGATCGTCTCGGCCTGGATCGACCCCGAGGCCCGCGCCGACGTGGCCGCGATCGTCGCCGGCCGGCTCACCGAGGTGGCCGGCCGTCCCGGGGCGCGCTCGGTGGCCGAACTGGCCCTGGCCACACCCGATCTCGACCCGGCCATGCGGGCGACGGCCGCGAGCATGATCCGGAGCGCGTCGGTGCCCCGGCAGCGCGGCCGCGGCCGCAACCGTCTGCTGCTGCGCTGGCGGCGGCAGTAAACCGCTAGCCGATGACCGCGATCAGGTCACCCTCCTGCACCACGTCGCCCTCGTGCACGGCCAGCTCGTTGACCGTGCCCTCGGACTCGGCGAGCACCGGGATCTCCATCTTCATCGACTCGAGAATCACGAGGGTGTCGCCCTCGGCGACGGTGTCCCCGGCGGACGCCACGACTTTCCACACGTTGGCCACCATCTCGGCCCGGATCTCGTCCGCCATCGGAACCCTCCTCGTCGAACGTTCGTTCAGGCCATCAAATCACGGATCTCAGTCCGGCCGAGTCCGGCCCGGCTCGGCACGCCGACTACGATCGGGCCGGGAAACATGCAACGAACAGGAGTTCACCATGGCTAAGAAGTCGCGCAAGAAGAAGGCCCGCAAGAAGAGCGCCGCCAACCACGGCAAGCGCCCAAACAGCTGAGCAAATACGAAAGGCCCGGCGATCACGCCGGGCCTTCGTCGTCTGTCAGGGAAGGTACTCCCTGGTCTCTACCTGCACTTCCAGCTGGTCCAGCTTGATTCGCAACCGCTCGCGCAACTCTCGCGGAGCCGTCTCGTCGCCGCAGCAACGGGCCACCAGGGCCTTCACCTCGTGCTCGATGCCGTACTCGCGCAGGCATCGCGTGCAGTCGTCCAGGTGCTTCTGGATCAGCGTTCGCCGGTCCTCGCTGCACTCCAGGTCGAGGTAGAGATAAACCTCGTTGAGGACGAAGCCGCAATCAGGCTCGAGTTCCTCGCCGTTCACGCCGCTCATCTCGCCTCACGCCTCCTGCGGTTCCGATGCTGTCCGGGTGATGCCCCGGTCGGCGGCGTATTGCTCGAGGAGCTTACGCAAATTGCGACGGCCGCGGTGCAGCCGGGACATGACCGTGCCGATCGGGGTACCCATGATGTCGGCGATCTCCTTGTAGGAGAAACCCTCGACGTCGGCAAGATAGACGGCAAGCCGGAAATCCTCCGGCAACTGCTGGAGCGCGTCCTTGATGTCGCTGTCCGGCAGGCGGTCCAGCGCCTCGGTCTCGGCCGACCGCAGACCCACCGACGTGTGCGACTCCGATGACGCCAGCTGCCAGTCCGTGATCTCCTCGGTCGGAGCCTGGACGGGCTGACGCTGCTTGCGCCGGTAGGAGTTGATGTAGGTGTTCGTCAGGATGCGGTACAGCCACGCCTTGAGGTTGGTGCCCTCCTCGAACTGGTGAAACGCAGAGAACGCCTTCAAGAACGTCTCCTGCACCAGGTCTTCCGCGTCGGCCGGATTGCGCGTCATCCGCAGGCCGGCTGCGTATAGCTGGTCCACGAAAGGCAACGCGTCCCGCTCGAAGCGCGCGCGGCGCTCCTCCGTACGCTCTGTCTGGGCCACCCTCAGCTCTCCCCTCGACTGCCGTGCCGAGGATACGGGTAGTGCCCCAGTAGACGCTGAGAAAACCGCCGGTGTGCTGACACTCACCAATGGCGTGGTTTCCGTCGCGGGCCATTCCGGGGCGGACAACAGCTTCTGCACCCGGTCGACCTCGCGGTCCTTGTACCTGACTTCGGCTCGCACCTGCTCAAACCCCTCTCGCCGGACAAGCTCGCGGGTCTTACAACCGTTTGTCCCGGCCCGGCATTCCTCAAGAAGCCCAGCCGTGTTGGCGGAGCCAAGTGAGGGCGAGGGTGGCGGTGCCGGTCACGTCCTTGCGGAGGTCGTGGGTTGCGCCGGGGCGCACGGCTACCTCGACGGAGGCGGTCGGGGTGGGCACGCCGAACGGGTCGCGGTCACCGTTCAGGACCAGGGTGGGCACGTCGACGGGCAGCTCGCCGGCCCGGCTCTTGTCCGGCTTACCCGGCGGATGCAGCGGAAACGCCAGGGCGAGAACCCCCGCGGCGCCGAGCGTGGAAGCGGTGCGGCAGGCGACTCGCGCTCCGCTGGACCGCCCGCCAAAGATCAACGGCAGGGTGGGTACGCGGTAGTGCTCGATCACCGCCGTCCATGCCTCGTCCAGTTGCCCGGCCGGCGCGGGCGCCCGGCGACCGGCGACACGATAGGGCTGGGTGACGAGCACCACCCGGACGCCCGCCGCCGAGGCCACGTCGCGCACCGCGATCAGGTCGGGCGCGTCGACGCCACCGCCGGCCCCGTGGCCGAGAAAGAGCAGACTGACGGGCGAGCCGGCCGGTTCGATGATGCGAATCCCGGCCGGCCCGCGCGGCGTGTCGATTTCGGTGCTGGTCACCGCCCTATGAAAGCAGCAGTGCCGACCAACGGATCAGCGACTCAACGGGATTAACGTGAGCAGCCGGCGATCCTCTTCATCGGCGTCGTCCTCGACGGCGGTGCCGTCCGGACGAACGCGTTCTCGCCAGGCGACGAGCATCGCGCGGCGCTCGCGCGGCGTGGTGCCGCCCCAGACCCCGTGACAGTCGCCGACCTGTAGAGCCCAGGCCAGACAGGGCCCCTGCACCGTGCACGTCCCGCAGAGCGATATGGCACTCTCGGACGGCTCGTTCGGAGCCGGAAAAAAGGTTTCTGGATCGACGCTCCGGCAGGCACCTCTAGTGCGCCAAGCCTCATCGGTGCGGCGTTCCTCGATCGCCTCGAGCAGTCGTGGATCGCGTCGAGCGATAGCCACTTCGTGCGGACGCGGCATACGAGCCCGTGTCATCAGCCCACCTCCCCCGTGGGACCGGTACAGCATGTGGTGGCCTGTCCGCACCGTGCGAACCGGCACCACTCCGGCGCTGGTTTCTATCGCACGGTAGAAGATCAGAACAAGGGGCTTATCTATCTCGAAACAAAGTTCGCCTTTGAAAATGCGCACATATCTCGACAAAGCCCGTTGTTGATCATGAAGAATTCAGAAGAGCGTTGCCTCCGCGACGGGCTGCACCAGTTCGGGTCCGTTGTTGCGCACATTGCCGACCGCGGGGCCCACCGGACGGACCGTGATCGCAGCGAGTTCACGCTCGGTCATCGGCTGTAGCAGCGCGTCGGCCTCGCCGCCGCCGGCCAGCCAGTCGGACCAGCGCTCGGGCGGCAGGATCAGCGGCATCCGGTCGTGCACCCGGGCCAGGCCGCCACGCGCGGCGGTGGTCAGCACGCTGCAGGTGAGCATTTTCTCCGGGCCCCACGGCGACCAGATGCCGGCCAGCGCGAGCGCCGAGCCGTCGGCCGGGGTCATGTAGAACGCCTGGCGCTCCTTGCCGGTGCGAACCCACTCGAACCACCCGTCGGCCGGGACCAGGCACCGGCGGCGGGCGAACGACGGTGCGAAGGCCGGGGAGGTGGCCACCGTCTCGGAGCGGGCATTGATCATTTTCGCGCCACCGCGCTGGTCGGCGGCCCACGGCGGCAGCAGACCCCAGCGCGCGGTGTCGAGCACTCGCTTGCCGTCGTGGCTCGCCGAGATGCGCACCAGCGGGACCGGATCGGTGGGCGCGACGTTCCAGCTCGGCCCCAGTCCCTCGGTGACGTCGGCGGCGTCGAAGAGGTCGCTGAGGTCGGCCTCGCTCCGCGTCGTCGCGTACCGCCCGCACATGAGTCGGTACGGTACGCCTTCCGACACGATCCCGGGGGGCGGGAATACGCCGCGAAAGTGTCGTACCGCGACGGCACAATGGCCACCGTGACTGCTGAACCTCGCCCCTGGCTCGCCCCGACCGCGTCGGCCCCGGTCAGCACGGTTGTGCGGCTCCCCGGCTCCAAGTCGATGACCGCTCGTGCGCTGATCCTGTCCGCCCTGTCCGACGGCCCGTCGGTGATCGAGCGGCCGCTGCGCGCGCGTGACACCGAGCTGATGGCGGCCGGGCTGCGCGCGCTCGGCGTCGCGATCGACACCACCGACGCCGAGCGGTGGCCGGTCGAGCCCGGCCCGCTGCGTGGTCCCGCCCGGGTCGACGTCGGCCTGGCCGGCACGATCATGCGGTTCCTGCCGCCGGCCGCCGCGCTGGCCGAGGGCGTGGTCGAGTTCGACGGCGACCCGCACGCCCGCAACCGGCCGCTGCGCCCGATCATCGAGGCCCTGCGCTCGCTCGGCGTGTCGATCGACGCGTCCGCGACCGGCGGCCTGCCGCTCACCGTGCACGGCGCCGGCCTGGTCGAGGGCGGCGAGGCGGTGATCGACGCCTCGGCGTCCAGCCAGTTCGTCTCCGGGCTGCTGCTGTCCGCGCCGCGCTTCACCAAGGGCCTGGTGCTGCGGCACGAGGGTCCACCGGTGCCGTCCGCGCCACACCTGCGGATGACCACGCACATGCTGCGCGCCGCCGGGGCCGCGGTCGACGAGTCGGTGCCCGACGTGTGGACCGTCGAGCCGGGTCCGCTGACCGGGCGCACCTGGGTGATCGAGCCCGACCTCTCCGGTGCCGCGCCCTTCTTCGCGGCCGCCATGGTCACCGGCGGAGCCGTGACGCTGGCCGGCTGGCCGGCCGAGAGCTGGCAACCGGTCGGCCGGCTGGCCGAGCTGCTCACCTCGCTGGGGGCCGAGGTGTCCCAGGGCCCCGAGGGCCTGACCGTGCGCGGCACCGGCACGCTGCGCGGCATCACCGCCGACCTGTCCGAGGTGAGCGAGCTGACCCCGGTGATCTCGGCGCTGGCCGCGCTCGCCGAGGGCCCGAGCGAGCTGCGCGGGGTGGCGCACATCCGCGGCCACGAGACCGACCGCATCGCCGCGCTCGCCGCCGAACTGAGCAAGGCCGGCGCCGGGATCACCGAGTTCCCCGACGGCCTGCGCATCGAGCCGCAGCCGCTGCGGGCGACCTCTTTCGAGACCTACGCCGACCACCGGATGGCGCACGCCGCGGCGGTTATCGGACTCGCCGTGCCAGGGGTAAACCTGACCGACGTAGCGTGTACGTCGAAGACGTTGCCCGAGTTCCCCGAACTCTGGGCGGGACTCGTGGCGAGGAGCTAGACCTGCCAGGACGCAAGCGGGAGTACGACGAGGACGACGTCCGGATCCGGCCGGGCCGATCGTCGCGCCCGCGCACCCGCACCCGGCCGAAGCACGACGACGCGGTCGACGCGCTGGTCATCACCGTCGACCGCGGCCGATACGGCTGCTTCCGGGAGGACGGCTCGCTCGACGACCCGATCATCACCGCGATGCGGGCCCGCGAGCTGGGCCGCAAGTCGGTGGTGGTCGGCGACCGGGTGGCGCTGGTCGGTGACGTGACGGGGGCGCCCGGCGCGCTGGCCCGCATCGTCCGGATCAGCGAGCGCACGTCGGTGCTGCGCCGCACCGCGGACGACGACGACACCACCCCCGAGGGCCGGCTGGAACGGGTGGTGGTGGCCAACGCCGACCAGCTGGTGATCGTCAGCGCGCTGGCCGACCCGACGCCGCGCACCGGCTTCATCGACCGCTGCCTGGTGGCGGCCTACGACGCCGGCATCGAGCCGCTGCTGTGCCTGACCAAGGCCGACCTGGCCGGGCCGGCCGAGGTTCTCGACTACTACGCCGAGCTCGACCTGCCGCACGTGCTGATCCAGCCCGACAGCGACCTGGCCGAGCTGCGCCAGCGCCTGGCCGGGCAGATCTCGGTGATGGTCGGCCACTCCGGGGTCGGCAAGTCCACGCTGGTCAACCGCCTGGTCCCGGACGCTTTGCGCGCGGTCGGCGTGGTCTCCGCGATCGGCAAGGGGCGGCACACCTCGACCAGCGCGGTGGCCCTGCGGCTGCCACCGGTGGGCCGGTCCCGCAAAGATCCGGGCTGGATCATCGACACCCCCGGCATCCGCAGCTTCGGCCTGGCCCACGTGAGCGCCGAGAGCCTGCTGCACGGCTTCCCCGACCTGGTCGAGGGCACCCTGGAAGACCAGCCCAACTGCGGTCACACCGGCAACGACCTCGAGTGCCGGCTGGACGCCTGGGTGGCCGGCGGCAAGGCCGACCCGCGGCGGCTGGCCTCCTACCGCCGCCTGCTCGCCTCCCGAGCCGGCGACCTGGACCACCGCGACCACCCCGACACGGAACTCCCGGCCTGACCGGCTACCGTGCCAGCCATGGCCGGATATGCCGACGACCTCTCGCTCGCTCACCTGCTCGCGGACACCGCCGACTCGATCTCGATGAGCCGGTTCCGGGCACTCGACCTGCGGGTGGAGTCGAAGCCCGACCTCACCCCGGTCTCCGACGCCGACACGGCCGTCGAGCAGGCCATCCGGGCCACGCTCGCCCGGGCCCGGCCGCGCGACGGCGTGGTCGGGGAGGAGTTCGGGCGCACCGAGGCGGCGGCCGGCCCGGGCACCCGGCGGTGGGTGATCGACCCGATCGACGGCACCAAGAACTACGTGCGCGGGGTGCCGATCTGGGGCACGCTCATCGCGCTGCTCGAGGGGGACACCCCGGTGGCCGGGCTGGTCTCGGCGCCGGCGCTGGGACGACGCTGGTGGGCGGCGCGCGGGCACGGGGCGTTCGCCGGGAAGCACCAGCACGCGGCCACCCGGATCAACGTCTCCCGGGTCGGCCGGCTCGCCGACGCCAGCTTCTGTTACGCCAGCCTGACCGGCTGGGCCGACACCGGTCGCCTCGAGCCGGTCGTCGATCTCGCGCTCAACGCCTGGCGGAGCCGGGCCTACGGCGACTTCTACGGGTACATGCTGCTGGCCGAGGGCGCCCTGGACATCATGATCGAGCCGGAGCTGTCACTCTGGGACGTGGCCGCGCTGATCCCGATCGTCACCGAGGCGGGCGGCACCATCACCGAGCTGACCGGGCGGCCGCCCGGTGACAAGACCGCGGCGATCGCCACCAACGGTCTCCTCCACGAAACCATCCTTACGGCGCTTGTCTCGCCCCGACGCTGACCCCCGAAGATCACGCAGGACGCATGGGGTGGGGGCAAATACCGACAAAAGGGTTTGCCAGGTTGGGGGTTAGCCGCTCGGAGGTGTGGGGAACTCGTCTATCGTGCGTCAGGTGGTGTCCTCCGGCTGGTTCTTCCTCGCCGCCATGATCTTGGCCTATGGCGTGGCTAACCTGCTGCAATCCGCCGCGGCGGCGCGCACCACCGTGCATCACACCTTCGACCCGGCGCTGCTCGTGCGGCTGGCCGGGCAGCGCACGTACCTGCTCGGCATCGGGTGTCAGGTGCTCGGGTTCATCCTGGCCTTCCTCGCGCGACGGGACCTTCCGCTGTTCCTGGTGCAGGCGAGTGTCGCCGCCGGGCTCGGGGTAACGGCTCTGCTCGGCGTACTCGTCCTGAAATGGAGCCTGCCCACCGCCGAGATCTTCCTGCTCACCATGCTGTTGGCCGGCATCACCGCCCTGGTGATGGCGGCCGAGCCGGCGCATTCGCGCC
>NZ_BOMY01000046.1 GCF_016862435.1 Paractinoplanes tereljensis | reverse complement strand
GAGCCGGCGCATTCGCGCCGCCTCGGCACGGTCGTCGTGGTCCTTCTGGCCGCGTCGATCCTGGTGATCGGGATAGCCGGCATCTTTGCCGTGCGTCTGCACGGCGCCCTCGGGTCCGTCGTCCTCGGTTCGCTGGCCGGCATCGACTTCTCGGCGGCGGCGATCGCGGCCCGGCCGCTGGCGAACGAGCACTCGGCCGCCGGCTTCTTCACCAACCCGCTGCTCTACCTCCTGGTGATCCACTCCCTGGTCGGGCAGCTGCTGCTCGGCCTGGCGATGCAGCGGGGCTCGACCACCGCGGCGGTGGCCGCCATGGACGCGGCCGGCGCGGTTCCGGCCGCCATCGTCGGCCTGCTCCTGCTGGGCGACCGCATCCATGAGGGCCGGGGCTGGCTGGCCGCGGTCGGCTTCGTGATCACCCTGGCCGCGGTGATCGGCCTGACCCGGTACGCCGAGCCGCAACACCATCACGCCACGGCCCCGACGCGTCGCCCCGACCCGTCGACGCCGCTGCGCACCGCCGCCACCGGCCGCTGACCGCACCCGAGTTGATCCGCCGGGCCCGGGCGGGCGTAATCGTGCATGAGACCAGGTCGGCTGGGTACATCTCGACCGTGCCCATCAGACGCTTATGTCCCGATTGACGGGAAGAGCAGTCAAACGACGGGGTGGGTCCTCGACGCGTGGAAATGCGAAGTGGGGACGTCTTATGCACAATGGAGCGATCATGTCGAGCGAGGTCCGACCCCAGGTGGACGGCGCCGGGCCGTTTCCGCTGGTTCGGCTGGCCGGGGTGCTCGACGCCGGGAGCGCGCCCAGCCTGCGGTCCGCGCTGCTCGAGGTGCTCGCCGGGCAGCCGGAGGCGGTGGTGGTCGACGTCGGTGACCTCGAGGTGCGCGACCGCGACGCCGTCGAGGTGCTGCGCGATCTCTATCGGGACACCGCCGACTGGCCGGCCGCCCGGCTGGTGCTCTGCGGTCCCGGCGATCCGACCGTCTGGCAGGCCGCCGAGTGGCCGGTGCTGGCCGACCGCGACAAGGCGTTCGCGCAGCTCGGGCCGCCATCCGCGGACAGGCGGATCAGCGTCGGGATGGAGCCGCAGGTCGGGGCCGCACGGCGGTCCCGGGAACTGATCAACGAGGCCTGCGCGCGGTGGGGTCGCGAGGAGGTTGCCGGATCGGCCTGCATCGTGGTGACCGAGATGGTCAACAACGTGGTGCAGCACGCGCACACCTCGATGATCGTGCTGCTGGCGCCGCACGACGGGGGCGGGCTCAGCGTGGCGGTGCGGGACCACTCGGGGACCGTTCCGTCGTACACCGGGGCGCCGGCCCCCACCTCCTACGGCGGCCGGGGCATGCTGCTCATCGATTCGGTGGCCAGCCGGTGGGGCAGTCTCGCGCTGTCCGACGGCAAGGTGGTGTGGGCCCTACTGGCGGGGAGCATGACCGACCCAATACGCGGGTAGATTGCGACCATGCGAGACAACGACTACCCGTCCGAGGTGTCCGACCCGGAAGCATCTGGCCTTCCGGGGACGGCGGACGACGATTCCAACGCCTACGACTCCGTCGAGAGCAGCCGCTGGGCTGACGGTGAGGACCCGGCCGCGCTGGCCGGCGTCGGGCCCGGTGGGTCCAACCGGTTCGGCGACACGGCCGAGGAGGCACGCGAGGGCGAGTCCCTCGACTACCGGCTGAAGCAGGAGACGCCGGACGTCGGCGCCGAGGACCCGCTTCCGGCCGCCCGCGACCCGTTCGATGAGACCGTCGACAGCTCGGAGCAGCGTGACTTCGACGCCGACGTGTGGGGCGCTAGCCCGACGTCGGACCCGAAGTCGCAGATCTCCCTCTACGACGACGGCCAGCTCGACGACGACAACCCGGAGTCGGTGGGCCGCCTGGTGGCACCGGACGAGGGTTACGGCTTCGACGACGAGGCCGACAGCGTGGCGTACGACGCGGGTGCGGCCGGTGGCGGCGCGAGCGCCGAGGAGCTGGCCATGCACGAGACCAACGCCCCGGATTACGACTAGTCGATCCCCTGCTCGATGGCATAGCGGGTCAGTTCGACCCGGTTGTGCAGCTGAAGCTTGCCGAGCGTGTTCTGGACGTGGTTCTGCACGGTGCGATGGCTGAGCACGAGCCGCTCGGCGATCTGCCGGTAGGACAGGCCCTTCGCGACCAGCCGCAGCACCTCGGTCTCACGCTCGGTGAGCTTCGGCGTGGCGTCTTCCGGCTTTTCCTGGGACAGCCGCCGAAATTCACCGAGCACCAACCCGGCCAGGCCCGGCGTGAAGACGGTGTCGCCGGCCGCGGTCCGCTCGACTGCTTCGACGAATTCCGATAGAGCGGCAGATTTCAGCAGATATCCGTTGGCGCCGGCCTTCATCGCGTCGAGCACGTCCTGCTGCTCCCCGCTGGCCGACAGCATCAGGATGCGCACCGACGGCAGCTCGGCCCGCAGCCCGTTGATCACCTCGACGCCTGCCACGTCCGGCAGCTGCAGGTCGAGGACCACCACGTCGGGCCGGGCCGCGGCGGCGATCCGCACCGCCTGCCGCCCCTCGCCGGTGGTCGCGACCACCTCGTAGCCGGCCGCGGCGAGATCGCGGCTCACACCCTCACGCCACATCGGGTGGTCATCCACCACCATCACCCGCACCATCAGGTCAGCCTAGTCACCCTCATCTCCACCTCTGTCCCCTGATCGGGTGCCGAAGTGATCGTGACGGTGCCGCCCAGGTCGGTGATGCGGCCGCGGATCGACTGGGCGACGCCGAGCCGCCCCTGCTGTTCGGCCTGGGTCAGGCGGTCCGGCCCGATGCCGCAGCCGTCGTCGCGCACGGTCACCACCACCTCGTCGGGCTCGTCCTCGACCAGGATGTAGACCTTGGTGCCGGGGTCGCAGTGCCGTTCCACGTTGTCCAGGGCCGCGGCCACCGCCGCGGCGATCTCCCGGGCCGTGCCGGCCGGCAGGCGGACCGGTTCGGCCGGGCCGGAGATGGTCACGTGCGGCGACTCGTGCGCCCCCAGCAGGGTCATCAGGTCAGCGCCGTCGACGATCGGCGCCGACCGGGCGGCGACCAGGTTGCGCAGTTTCGCCTCCTGCTCCCCGGCCAGCCGGGCCAACTCGCCGGCCTCGCCGTCGAGCCCGGCCCCGCGCCGCTTCACCAGCGCCAGCACCTGCAGCACCGAGTCGTGGATGTCCCGGGCGAGCCGCTCCCGTTCCCGGGTGGCCGCCTCCAGCTCGACCGCACGTTGCAGCCGCTCCTGGGCGACCTCGGCGATCCGCACGAGGTAGCCGACCGCGATCGCGGCCAGCAGCATCAGCACCGAGCCGGTCAGCGCGGCCTGGTCCCGGTGAGCGCGCACGACCAGGTCGGTGGCTCCCATGGCCAGCGCGGCAGCGATCCCGCCGCGACGGCCGCCGGCGACCGCCCAGGCGAGCACCGGCGCCACGTGCCAGGCGACGGCCAGGGTGGGCTTGCCCTCCTCCAGCGCGAGCCGGCCGACGACCGCCACGCTGGCGGCCAGGGCCGCCGCGGTGATCAGCAGATCGGCGACCAGCAGGAGCCGGCCGCGGCGGGCCGGGTTGGCATAGGCGTACGTGGTGAAGGCCGTCCAGCCGAGCATGACCGCCAGCACCGGCCAGGCCAGGACCGGCCGCGCGTAGTGGGCGACATTGTTGATCACCAGGATCGTGGCATAGATCAGTGCCGCGATCCGGTACACCGCGATGGCCCGCCACAGCGGTGCCTGAAAGCCGCCGTCCCGCATGCGCCGACCTTTCCACATCACACTTCCCGACCGGGTCCCGCCCTGCGGAAAGATCGGACGTCGCCTACGGTCGAAACATCAGCACCGAAGTTCTGCTCACCGAGACGTTCGACCACAGCGCGATCACCACGCTGCGGCATGCCGTCGCGTCCCGCGCGGCCGACGCCGGCCTGGTCGGCGATCGACTCGAAGACTTCGTGGTCGCCGTCAATGAACTGTTGACCAACGCGGTCCGGCACGGGGGTGGCCTGGGCCGGGTGGCCCTGTGGAGTGCGGATGACGCGGTGGTGTGCGAGGTCAGCGACACCGGCGCGGGCCTGCCCGAGGCGGTGCCGGAAAAGGCGGTCCGACCTGCGGCGACTCAACCGGGTGGCTGGGGCCTTTGGCTGGCCGAGGAGTTGACCGATACCTTTCAGCTGATCACCGGCGACGGCGGGACGACAGTTCGGGTGTCCAGCCGAGTTTCCTTAAGAGAATCTTAAAACTGCTCCCCCGATCTTGCGGGATCGGCGCCGCGTCAACAAAGTCGTGGCTGCTGTTACCTGAAGGGGAGTTCATGGTGCACGAGGCACGTCATCGGTCCAGTACGCCGGCGTGGATGTCCCGCCCGCGGACCGTGGCGGTTCTGGCGGTGGCTGCCGCGGGTCTGGTGGCCGCGGTCTGGCTGCCCTCACGGGACGACGTGGCCTCGGCCGACACGCACCAGCGCAACCCCGCGCGCTACGGCCGGAGCTCGTTCTCCGACGACTTCAGCGGCGGCGGGCTCGACCTGTCCAAGTGGGCGCTGCTCAAGGACAACGGCACCCCGGTCGGCGACGGCGCCCGCACCTCCGACGGCGAGGTCCAGGTCACCCGGGTCCTGCGCTCGAAGCAGACGTTCACCGACGCGTTCGGGCACGCCGAGGCGCGCATCAAGGTGCAGCGCAAGAACGGCGTGTGGCGGGCGTTCTCGCTGCTCGACGCGGACGGGCGAGTGCCGCAGGGCTCGATCGAGACGATCGAGGGCGGCGTCGACCCGACGTCCGGCCGCAACTTCCACACGTACGCCCTGGACTGGTCGCCGGAGACGGTGACCTGGACGGTTGACGGCAAGCCGAGCCTGCGGCTCGACCGCGAGGACGACGGCGGCCCGCTGACTCTCGTGCTCAACCTGGCCACCGACGGGGATTCGGCCGGGCGCATGGAGGTCGACTTCGTGCAGGTCTTCACGTCGCCGACCGGGCCGCCCACGGCCGGCCCGTCGACGCCCGCGCCCTCGGAGCCGACCTCACCGGCGCCAACGGCCTCCGAGGAGCCCACGCCGTCCGAGGAGCCCACGGTTCCCCCGACCACAGAGCCGACCACAGAGCCGACCACCGCGCCGACCACCGCGCCGACGACCGAGCCCACGGCCCCGCCGACGACCACGTCACCGCCGCCGGCGGAAACGACACCGGCCCCCGCCGAGTGGGCCACCTTCACCAAGTACGCCGTGGGCGACCTGGTCCTCTTCGAGGGCGTGACCTACCGGGTGCTCGAGGCGCACACCTCGCTGCCCGGCTGGGAGCCCACCAAGCTGCCCAATCTCTTCGAAAAGGTGTAACTAGGGGCCGATTCCTCCGGGTCGACTTGACCGACGACCGTCTATCTCTTAAGACTGTTGCCGGTAACGCACGCCTCTTCCCCGGAGGAATCCCCCATGCGTAAGACCCGTTTCCTTCTCGCCGCGGCCGTGGTCGCGACGACACTCGCCGGCGGCCTGTGGGCCGGCACCCGCAACGACACCGCCGAGGCCGCGGTCGGCCCGGTGACCTGGTCGGACGAGTTCAACGGCTCGTCCGGCTCCTCGGTCGACTCGGCCAAGTGGAAATTCGACATCGGCGGCAGCGGCTGGGGCAACAACGAGCAGGAGTACTACACCAGCTCGACCAGCAACGTGTACCAGGACGGCGCGGGCCACCTGGCGATCACCGCCCGCAAGGAGAACCCGGCGAACTACCAGTGCCACTACGGCACGTGTCAGTACACGTCGGGCCGGATCCTGACCGCCGACAAGTTCTCGCAGACCTACGGCCGGTTCGAGGCCAACATCAAGATCCCGAAGGGCCAGGGCATCTGGCCGGCCTTCTGGATGCTGGGCGGCAACAACTGGCCCACCACCGGCGAGATCGACATCATGGAGAACGTCGGCAACGCACCGAACACGGTCTACGGGACGGTGCACGGCCCCGGCTACTCGGGCGCCGGCGGTGTCGGCGGCAACCGCACGATCGGCTCGGCTCTCGGTGACGCCTTCCACACGTACGCGGTGGAATGGTCTCCGAATTTGATCGTCTGGTTTTTGGACGGTTCCGAGTTCTTCCGGGTCACGCCGTCGAACGTCAGCGGCAGCTGGGTCTTCGACCACAACTTCTTCATGATCCTGAACGTCGCGGTCGGCGGTTACTGGCCCGGTTACCCGGACGCCAGCACGGTGTTCCCACAGACCATGCTGGTCGACTGGGTACGCGTCTCGGCGTGGAACAACGACAACGGCGGCGGCACCGGCACCGGTAACGCGCTGAAGAGCAACTTCAGCGGCCGCTGCATCGACATCCCGGGGGCCAACCCGGTCGACGGCGCCCGCCTGCAGACCTACGACTGCAACGGCAGCCAGGCGCAGAAGTGGACCGCCAACAGCGACGGCACCCTGCGGGCCATGGGCAAGTGCATGGACCCGGCCGGCGGCGCGCTGACCAACGGCACCCCGATCCAGCTGGTGACCTGCAACGGCAACCCGGTGCAGCGGTTCACCCTCTCGGCCGCGGGTGACCTGGTCAACGTCTCGGCCAACAAGTGTGTCGACATCAAGGACTGGAACAGCGCGAACGGCGCGACCCTGCAACTGTGGGACTGCGGCGGCACGACCAACCAGAAGTGGACCAAGGCCTAGGTTCCGGTGCTCGCCGCCGGCTCTCAGTCGGCGGCGATCCGGTACGAATCGCCGTAGACCTTCCAGGTCAGCGGGCCGGTCAGGTCGAGGTTGCTGCGCCGCAGGAACTGCCGCTGGGCGGTGTCGACCCGGGTGGTGTCGCGGTGGGCCTCCTCGGTGCGCATCTCGTCGGTCCGCGCGTCGAGGAAAGCGTTCAGGTAGGTGATCTCGTCACCGCCCAGGGCCGGCGCCTTGCTCTCGCGCAACGCCTCGGCCCGGATGCCGCGCAGCCCGGAGACCCCGTGCATGACCGCCGCGTCGAAGTAGGCGAACTGGCCGAGCGCGCGCAGCCCGTCGGCCCGGGCCATCCGCATGGCCGGATCGAAGTACATCCAGTCCCGCTCGTCCTCCTGCACCTTCTGGAAGATCGGGTCGCGGGCGGCTTCCTTCCAGGCGGCGGTGAAGCCCGGGTCGAGCCCGGCGTGCGAGTCCGAGCCGTCGACCGTGCGCAGCGCCGGAAGGTACGCCGAGAGCACGTTGCCGGGCTTGCGGCGGTTGTACTCGTTGACCACGTCCAGCATGTCCGAGGTGCCCGAGCAGAAGCCGACGATGCCGGCCGTGTAGCCGCGGCCGTCGCCGAGGTCCTCGATGTAGGCGTACTGCTCGCGCCAGCTCAGCGTGGAGTTCTCGGCGCTGGCGATCAGCTCGAGCGCGGTCTCCTTCTTGCGGCCGTCGTCCAGCCCGGCGGCCAGAGAGCCGCTCGCCGGGGTCACCGCCCGCAGCGGGGTGGCTCTCGGCCCGTACGCCTTGATCTCGAAGAGCGAGTAACCGCCGCGCTCCCGCCCCCGCTGGGTGGCCAGCAGCCGGACGTAGCGCCCGGAACCGCCGAGCCGCTTCAGGTCGTCGGTGCCGCCGTCGCCGGAGCGGGTGACATAGACGTCATTCCAGTTGGAACCGTCCAACGAGGTCTGGACCCGGTACGACTTCGCGTACGTCTGGTCCCACCTCATCCGGACCCGGTCGACGGCCTGCACCGCGCCCAGGTCGATCCGCACCCACTGGGTGCCCGGACCGTCGGTGCTGGCCCAGCGGCTGGACGAGTCGGCGTCGGTGGCCTTCCCGGCCACCCAGTCGGCACCCCGCACCGAGGAGGCGATCGCCGCCCGATCGCGGGAGATCAGGACGTCGTTGTTGGCGCTCGCGGCCACCGAGATGCCCAGCGGCACGCACAGCAGGACTGCGATGCCACCGCCGAGCGCGAGCGTCCTCCGGCGTATCCGCATCCGTCAACGCTAGGTCGGGCTTGCGGGTAACCGCCCCCGGTTTCCGGAAAATCAGCCCTTCTTCCGCCGACCTCGGGCGATCAGGACGATCGCCAGCACGATTCCGGCGACCACGAGCAGGCAACACAGGCCGCCGACGAAGCCGAAGAAACCGAACCCGCTGCGGCGCCGCCGGTATTTCGCCGCCTCGATCGCCACATCGGCCACACCGTTGCTCGCGGCCCACGCGTGCACCGGAACCACCAGGGTGAGCATCGCTCCGGTCACCACGGCGGCGGCCCGGGACCACCACTTCGCTACTGCAGACATGTGGTCCATCCTGCCCGACCTGCGCAACTGCTCCACAGGCTGTCCGAATTGGGAACGATCGGGCAGGGTAAGGGAGCAGGCTGAACCGAGCAAAGGGGTGCGGATGGACGCCGACCTGGTCGCATTGGCCGAGGCCCACGGGGTGGCCACCTGGTACGAGGACTGGCACCGCAAGCGCAAGGACGTCGCCGCCGAGTCGGTGGTCGGCGTGCTCGGGCTGCTGGGGGTCGACGCCACCACGCCCAAGGCGATCACCTCGGCGCTGGCCGCGGTCCGCGAGCGGGACGGGCTGGGCCGGTTGCCGGGGACGATCGTGGTCCGCGCGGGCACCGGCCGGGAGCTGCCCGGCACCGGCACCATCGAGCTCGAGGACGGCGGCCGCCGGGAGGTGACCGCCGGCGTGCCGGACGACCTGCCACTGGGCTGGCACCGGCTGCTGATCGGCGGGCAGCAGGTCACCCTGGTGGTGGTGCCGGCCGAGCTGGCCGCGCCGCCCGAGACGTGGGGCTGGATGCTTCAGCTCTACGCCCTGCACTCGGCTCACTCGTGGGGCATCGGCGACCTCGGTGACCTGCGCACCTTCCTCGGGCAGTCGGGTTCGCCGGGGCTCGTGCTGCTGAACCCGCTGCACGCGATCACGCCGACCCTGCCGGTGCCGGCCTCGCCGTACTCACCGTCGAGCCGCCGCTTCGCCAACCCGATCTACCTGCACGTCGAGGACACCGCCGAATACCGCCGGGCCGATCCGCCGCTGCGTGCCAAGGTCGACGCGCTCAAGCCGGCCGCGGGCAAGCTGATCGACTACAGCCGGGTGTGGCAGTCCAAGCGGGCCGCGCTGGAGATCCTGTGGCCGCTGGCCGGCGAGATCGACCTGGAGTCCGACCCGGGTCTCACCGACTTCGCCCGGTTCTGCGCCCTGGCCGAGCTGTACGGCGCGAACTGGCAGGAGTGGCCGGCCGAGTTCCGCCGCCCGGACAGCCCGGCGGTGCGCGCGTTCCGCAGCGACCGGATCGCCTTCCACGTCTGGCTCCAGCGACTGCTGACCGAGCAGCTCACCGCGGTGAAGGAGACCGCCGCCGGGCAGGGCATGCCGGTCGGCATCGTGCTGGACCTGGCGGTCGGCACCGACCCGGCCGGCGCCGACGGCTGGCTGCTGCAGGACGTGCTGGCGGCCGGCGTGCACATCGGCGCCCCGCCGGACGCGTTCAACCAGCTCGGCCAGGACTGGGGGCTGAGCGCCTGGCGGCCGGACCAGCTGATCGAGACCGGCTACGCGGCCTACCGGGACATGCTGCGGCGGATCTTCAAGAACGCGGGCGGCCTGCGCGTCGACCACGTGGCCGGCCTGTGGCGCATCTGGTGGGTCCCGCCGGGCATGCACGCCAGCGCCGGGACGTACGTGCACTACGACCCGGAGGGGATGCTCGGCATCCTGGCCCTGGAGGCGACCCGGGCCGGGGCCGTGGTGATCGGCGAGGACCTGGGCACGGTGCAGCCGGCGGTGACCGAGGGTCTCGAACGCATGAACATGCTCGGCTCGGCGGTGCTCTGGTTCACCCGCGACTGGAAGGACCCGGAGCAGCCCTACTACCCGCCGGCCGACTATCCGCGCAACGCGCTCGCCACCGTCTCCACCCACGACCTGCCGACCGCGGCCGGTTTCCTGGCCGGCGAGCAGGTCAAGGTGCGGGCCGAGCTGGGTCAGCTGGCCGGCTCGGTGGAGGACGAGCGAGCCACCGCGGAGGCCGACCGGGCCCAGCTCAAGGCGGCGCTGCGGGCCGAGGGGCTGATCACCGCGGCCAGCACCGACGACGAGGTCGTGGTGGCCATGCACGAGTTCCTGGCCCGCACCCCGTGCCGATTGATCACCGCGTCGCTCTACGACGTGCTGGGCGAACTGGATCAGCCCAACCTGCCGGGTACCTACGACGAGTACCCGAACTGGCGAATGCCGCTGCGGCTTAGCCTTGAGCAGATCGCCGCGGACCCGCGTATCGCGCGGACCGCCGAGATCTTACGGACACGCTCGACCAAGGAGAACCGATGAGCTTCCTCGACAAGGCCAAAGACTTCATCGACAAGCACGACGAGCAGGTGGACCAGGCCCTCGAGAAGGTCGGTGACGAGGTCGACAAGCGCACCGGCAACAAGTACTCGGACCACATCGACAAGGGCGTCAACGAGGCGCAGAAGCGCACCGGCGACGGCGACACGCAGCCCTAGTCGCTAAACCGCCAGCGGCTCCGGGCCCGGGTCGTCGTCCACGGCGAACAGCATCGGGTGCAGCGGGAGGAATTGGTCGCGCTGCCGGCACAGGGCCGGGGGCAGCAGCGAGGAGCGGTGTTCCGGGTGTTCGCCACAGTGGCGCATGGCCCGGGACACCGCGTCGTCGTGATGCCGGCCGCCACCGTATTCGCCACAGCCGACGCAGTCCCAGCGCCAGAAGAACTGGCCCTCCTCGGACTCGTACCGGCGGATGCGCAGCGGTGCGCCCGCTTCCTGTTTGGCGGCGGCCAGTATCGCGGGCATCGCGCCGGTCGGTGGCGGCCCCGCCGGGCGGCGCGGCTGATCGCCGATGATCTGAGCCAGCACGTTGCTCGTGGACACGGCCTACCTCCGTACTCAAATAAGCTTTTCTCAGTTTAAAACGGTCTTCAGGTCGTTTTTGGTGGAATCGGGATGTTCGGTGGCACAGCGCAGAAGATCGGACCGGATCGTGGAGACGGTCGCGTCCGGAATCGCGGAACTCATCCCGGACGCCGACCGGCCCGAGTCGTTCACACTGCTGCTGGACGGCGCCCCGCAGTCGCACGTCGACCTCACCGACCCCACCCACCTCGAGTTCGAGTACATCCGGCGGATGGCCGCCGCGATCGACCTGATCGCGCCGGCCGGGCAGCCGCTGCGCGCGCTGCACCTCGGCGGCGGGGCGCTGACCCTGCCCCGCTATCTCGCGACGACCCGGCCGGGCTCGCCGCAGCGGGTGGTGGAGATCGACGGGCCGCTGGTGGAGATGGTCCGGCGCGAGCTTCCGCTGCCGGCCAAGGCTTCGATCCGGGTCCGGGTGGGCGACGCGCGCGAGGCCGTCGAGGGCATGCGCGAGGCCGGGTACGACCTGGTGGTGCTGGACGTGTTCGCCGGCGCCCGGACCCCGGCTCACCTGGCGTCGGTCGATTTCATCCGGCAGGCGGCCCGGGTCCTCGCCCCGGGCGGCCGGCTGATCGCCAACGTCGCGGACGGCCCGCCGCTGCGTTACGCCCGCGCCCAGGTCGCCACGATCCGCGCCGTCCTGCCGGAGGCCTGCCTGGTCGCCGACGCCGCGGTGCTGCGCGGCCGCCGCTTCGGCAACCTCGTGGTGCTGGCCGGCCGCACCCCGCTGCCGATCGCCGAGCTCACCCGGCGGGCGGCCGGCGACTGGTTCCCGGGCCGGGTGGAGACCGATTTGGACGGATTCTCCGGCAGCATCGCGCCAGTTACCGACAGTAACGCCGTCGCGTCACCCATTCCGCCGGCCGGACTTTTCAGTAGCAGAAAGTAACGAAACGTCGGCCGAAGGTGCAGCAATTTCCGGCCTGTCGTGTTGTCGTCAACAAAACAGGTGTGAAACGCGGCCAGTGACTTGTCGCGGCCGATGTTACTCGGCTGTAATCGGTCCAGCCGCGTTCCACTCGCGGCCGCCGACTGGGGGGTAGGCGCATGACCGACAAGTTCTTCCTGGCCGCGCCGGGCAGCCTGGCCGCCGGCGGCGACGCCGGCTCCCGAGTGCTGTGGAGCGGCCGCTGCGCCGTGGCGGAATACGCCTTCGAGGAGCCCAGCTCGCTGCCGCGCTGGACGCTGCCGGAGGAGACCGAGGTCCTCGTCACCGACGACCGGGTGATCTACCGGGACGTCGTCACCGGTGCCACCGGCGAACTGCGCTGGCCGTGGCCGCAGCACCTGCGGGTGCAGCCGGGCAACCGGGACACCGGCCGCTCGGCCACCGTCACCCAGATCCAGCTGGTCTGCGCCGGCCCGGGCGGCACGTTCCCCGCGCTGGTCTTCGCGGGCGGCGACATCGCGACGGTCGGTGACGCCGACCGTCTGGCCAACGTGTTACGCCAGACGATCGCGCGCTACCGGGTGGAAAACGCCGCCGAGCTCGGCATCTCGGCGCCGCACGGCCGCATGCTGTCCCGCCTGGTGATCGGCCCCGAGTTCAGCAACTACCAGGGCGGCGAAGGCCAGACCGTGACGCTGCTCGGCGCGGTCTCGGTGCAGGAGTCGGCGCCCCCGCCCCGCCCGCGCCCGGCTTACTCAGCCTCGGCGCCGGTGCCCGCGCCCACGTCGCCGCCACTGGCCGGCCAAGCCGACTTCGGCACCACGCCACCACAGGTGCTGCGCCCCGGCTTCGACGACGACGTCCGGTCCCGGCCGGCCCGGCCGGCCGACCACGCCACCCTGCACGGCACTCCCGACCTGGCCACCCGCGCCGCCGACCTGGCCGCCCGGGTCGCCAACCTGGTCTCCGGCGGCAGTCTCGCCGAGGCCCAGACCGCTAACCTCTCCGCCTACCTGGGTGGGCCGGAGGAGCCGGACGACCGGGCCGAGCAGATCCGGCGCACCGGGGCCCGGCTCGCCGCCAACTCGGGGCGCGGCCGCGGGGTCGCCCCGCGCCGCTCGATCGACGACGAGATCGGCTCACGCACCCGAAACATCTGACCGGGCGACGGCCGGCGTGTAACAGTTGCCGGCCGCCACCCGCTCGGTGTGCTCCTCGTGCGCCCGGTGCAGCAGATCCATCAGTTCCCGCTCGGCCCGGATCCGTGCCCGGTATTTCTCCGGCAGCGCCTTGATGTTCGCCTCCTCGCTGAGCAGGCGGTGGTAGATCTTGTCGCAGTACGCCGGGTCCTTCTCGATGTCGAGGAACTCGTTGGCGTGCCGGCGGGCCGCCGCAACGTAGGTCTGCGCGCGTCCCTTCGGGCTCAGCAGCGACGCCACCACGGTGAGCAGCAGGATGCCGACGATCAGCGCGAGCGACAGGCCGGTGGAGATCTCGGCGGTGTGGATCGGCTCCCCGTCGTTGATGAACGGCACGTTGTTCTCGTGCATGGCGTGCAGGATCAGCTTCACACCGATCAGCGCGAGGATCGCCGCCAGGCCGTAGGACAGGTAGACCAGCCGGTCGAGCAGCCCGTCGATCAGGAAGTACAGCTGCCGCAGCCCGAGCAGGGAGAACGCGGTGGCGGTGAAGACCAGGTACACGTTCTGAGTCAGGCCGAAGATCGCCGGGATGGAGTCGAGCGCGAACAGGATGTCGGTCCCGCCGATCGCGACCATCACCAGGATCATCGGGGTCAGCACCCGGCGGCCGTCCTGCACGGTGAAGAGCTTGTCCCCGTCGTAGTCGTCGGAGGTGCGCAACACCCGCCGGGCCAGCCGGATGACGAAGTTGTCCGGCGACTCGTCGTCGTCCCCGCGCTGCTCCCGCAGCAGGTTGCCGGCCGTGACCAGCAGGATCAGCCCGAACAGGTAGAACACCCAGGCAAACGAGTTGATCAGCGCGGCGCCCAGGAAGATGAACCCGGTGCGCGCCACCAGCGACACCGCGATGCCGACGAGCAGCACTTTCTGCTGATCGGCCCGCGGCACCTTGAAGCTCGACAGCAACAGCAGGAAGACGAAGAGGTTGTCGACCGACAGCGCTTCCTCGGTGACATAACCGGCGAAGTACTCCGCCCCCATCTGGCCGCCACCGAAGATCGTGACGCCCAGACCGAAGAGCAGCGCGATGCTCACGTAGATCGCGGTCCACCGGGCGGCCTCGCCCAGCGTCGGCACGTGCGCCTTGCGCACATGGAAGAAGAAATCAAAAAGCAGCAGACCGACAATGCCCAGTACGGTCAGCAGCCACAGCATGCGCACATCTTAGGGAGAAGTGACCGCCGCGCGCAGTTGTGACCTTGTGAGAAACAGGGCATCGGCCAGGTTCGCCCCGCGCAGGTCGGTCCCGCGCAGGTCGGCCCCGGTGAAATCGGCCCGGCGCAGATCGGCCTCGCGCAGGTCGGCCCCGATCAGCAGCGCCCCGCGGAAACTCGCCCCGCGCAGGTCGGCCCCACGCATCTTCCGGCCGATCAGGTTGGCGCCGCGGTGGTCGGTGCGGGCCGTGCCGGCCCGGGCCAGATGACTGGCCTTCTGCAGCAGCGGATTGACCTTCCGCCGCTGCTCCTCCGCGTCCTTCGACGCGGGCGTTCCGCCCGCCAGGTGGTCGATCTCGGCGAGAGCCGCCCGCAACTTCGGGTGTACGGCCTGCGCAGAGTCAATCTTGAGCGCCTCGGTGAGCAGCCACATCAGCTCGTGCAGCTGCCGCATCGTGGACAGGTCGGCGCCCGGGTTCTCCTGCGTGATCCGCTGCCCCGCCCCGAAGCAGTCGAACACCACGCACCCGTGAAAGCCCTGCTGATCGAGCCGCTCGTGGATCCCGCACCGAAAATCCGCACCCAGATTCGGGCAGGCTTTCCCGGCCTCTTTAGTGATCGCAAAGTCTGACGATTTAGCAAACGCCGGGACGATACAGCAGAGCCCGGCGCATCGTGCGCAGTCCGCTTCAAGCACTCGTTCGCCCACCTGACCCAGTCTCCCAGACGGCGTCCCCGGTGGGCGTCTTGGGACCGGAGGTGCACTAGCACTGCCGAGGCAACGCGTGAGCCGCTTCCCCCGAAATTTCCCCAGGAAAGTGCCAGAAAAATCGCGCCAACCCTCACAGATCCGGGACCCGCGACCGATTCATCAGGTGTCAAGCGGTGAGCACGGAAGACCGCCGCACAAAAGCCGCGAGGGCGACAATCCGGATGGCTACGAAACAGGGGGAAATGATCCTATGCGTTCTCTTGGCATGCTTCAGATCGCCGGTGGAGTTGTCGCTGCAGGTGTCGTCGCCGCAGGCGCGACCGCTATGACCGGCTCCGGTGTGGTGTTCGCCGGTGGCTCCACTCCCGGCGTCAGCGGTGACAACCAGTTCATCGGCGGTGCGGTCAGCCAGGTGATCAACGGCGCTACGGTCAACTCTATTACGCTGCAGTCCGACGCGACCGGCACTCAGACCACCTCAATCGCGGTCGTCATCGCCGGCGCGGCCGGGCGGACGCTGACGATCACGCCGACCGGCGGTAGCCTGGGCGGCTCTGCGGTCCAGTGGCGGTGCACGGGTAACTTCACCGAGACCTCGCCTTACTACCACGCCAGCGCCCCGGTCGTCACCGTCGCCGCCGGCGCCACCGCCACCATCACCTGCACGCCGGCCCTGACCGGCGGCGCCGGTGCCGCGGGCGGCTACTACACCGGGATCACCAACGTCGGCCTCACCGTCGCCTAACTTGCTCCATTCGGCACCTCGGTGATGCGAGGCTTTCTACAGCATCGCCAATCCGGGGGAATCCGATCCAGCAATCTCTGCGCAAGTACATCGTGGCCGCCATCCTTGGGATGGCGGCCATCGGTGCTTGGGCCATCATGACGGAACGGATCGGCTACGTGGTGACGCAGGGCGTCAGCATGAACCCCGTCTATTACCAGGGTGACCTGGTCTTCGTCATGAAGGCCGATTCGTATCATGTCGGCCAGATCGTTGCCTACCATGGGAAAAGTCCCGGGCAGCGGGTCCTGCATCGAATCATCGGCGGGAACGGCTCCACGGGATTTGTGACGAAGGGGGACAACAACGAGTCGATCGACTTGTTGAACCCCACGACCGACGAGATGATCGGCCGCGCCGTCCTGCACGTTCCGCACGGCGGTATCTGGCTGAAACCACTGCTGGGCCCGAGTGGTATCGGGATGCTCAGCTTTCTCGTCATCAGCGGTGCATCCGCGACGGCACGAACACGGCGGGACATACCACGCGGGCGCCGGAAGAAAAAGGTGAGGGCCATGTCGGGGGGTCAGTCAGGCTCCTGGGCGACCGCTGCGGCGGTCCTGAAGGCGATCGAACGCCTGTCGCCCGCGCTGCGCGTCGCGGCCGCGATTTCCGCGGTGCTACTGGTGCTCGCCTTGACGCTAGGAATTCTGGGCTGGATGAAGCCACTGTCCGTGACACAGGCCACCAAGGCGGCGCCGGCCCAGTCCATCACCTACTCCTACACGGCGACGGTGCCGAAGTCGGCCGCCTACGACGGCACGACGGTCCGGTCGCCTGACCCGATCTTCCGAAAGCTCGCCAACCGCGCCAACCTGACCGCCCGTTACAAGGGCCCGGCCGGCGCATTCACCCTCACCGCGACGTTGAGCAACGACATCGGCTGGCATACGACCCTGACCCTGGTCAAGAAAACGACGTTCACCGGAGACACCTTCGACGCGACCGTCCCGCTCGACTTCGCCGACCTGGTCGCCCGATCCGACGCTGCGTCGGAGGCCGCCGGCGCGGGCCGGAAGAGTCAGGTGCTCGTCGACCTCAACGCGGCGGTGACGTCGGCCGGCCTCTCGGACCTGGCCGCTCCCCTGCAGATCGGCGTGGATACGTTCCGGATGGCGGCCGCCACAGACACCAAATACACGACCGAGGCCGCGAAAACGGCTGGCGCCGAGGTCGTGACGCAGCGCGAGATAACGATCTTCGGCCATTCCCTGATGACGGCATCGCAGGCTCGTTCCGATGCAGTTCTCTTGCTGATCGGTGCGGTTGCGATCGCCGCCGTGATCCTGTTCGCCGCCCTCCGCCGGCTGCCGTTGCGTACCCGCGCCGAGATCGAGCGCCGCTACCCCAACCTGCTCGTGCAGGTCGAGCCGATGGCCAGTCCACCCGGGAAGCCCGTGGTCAACGTCGACAACTTCCCGGCGCTGGTCCGGCTGTCCGAGAAGTACGGGCAGATGATTCTCACCTGGCGGCGGCCGGACGCCGACGACTTCATCGTGCGGGATGAGGGGATCACCTACCGGTACCGGGTGCCGTTGGAGGGTGAGTCGACGCTGCAGAACGTGGACTTCATCAACCGGACCACCTCCGGCCCGCATCGGCATGAGGCGCCCACTCAGGCCTCTTGACCTTCCCGGCAGACTGGGCCGGTGAAGCGCACGCAGCGACAGCAACTGATCGAGATCGACGAACGGCTGGCCGAGGAGGATCTCGCCGATCGTGCTCTCGTGCACTCCATGGTGCAGGCCGAGTGGTACTTGGCGCAGATGCGCCGTACGCATCGCCGTTATGTTTTCTCGGAGTCGGGCGCGCTTCTCCTGGCCGGTGCGGCCACCGTGCTCGCGGCCCTCGACGCGCCGCCCTGGATCACCGCGATCGTGGCCGCCACCGTGGCCTTCCTGGCCGGGCTGCGCCGCATCGTGTCCTGGCACGACGACTGGCTGGCCGCCTCCGAGGCGCGGGCCAAGGCGAACGCCGAGATCAGCCAGTACCGGCTGCTCCCGGTCGCCGAGCGCACCCCGCAGCGGCAGCAGGAGTTGGTCGCCGCGATCGACTCGCTGGTGCTGGCCGAGACGCGCACCTGGGGGCGCCGGCGGCGGGAGAAACTACAGGCCGAGACCGCGGGCTGAGCCGGCTGCCTCCAGGCTGAGGACGAAGATCGAGCCGCCGGCCGGGCCGGGTTCGTAGCGGATGTCGCCGTGGTTGGCCTGGGCCAGGCCGCGGACGATGTAGAGGCCGAGCCCGGTGCCCCGGACCGCGGTGGCGTCGCGCGCGGCGCGGGTCAAGCGTTCGAAGAGCCGGCCCCGAAATTCCTCCGGTACGCCGGGACCGTCATCGACGATGTGCACCTCGATCTGGCCGCCGTCGGCGGTGACCCGGACCGCGGTCACCCCGCCGGCGTACTTGGCGGCGTTGGTCAGCAGATTGACCAGGATCTGCTGCAGGTGGCCGGAGTTGGCCAGCACCTGGGCGTCGGCGCCGGCCACGGTCAGCCGGTCGTCGCCGGTGGCCGCGAACGCCCGGCGGATCTCGTCGTGCAGGGACAGTTCGTGCCGGTCCGGGTTCAGGTCGCCGGTGTCGATGGTGACCATGGCGAGCACCGCCCGGACGATCTGGTCGAGCCGGTCGGCCTGGCGGGAGATCGCGTCGATGGCGCGGACCCGCCGCTCGTCCCCGAGGATCTCCCAGTCGTCCACCAGCACCTCGGCGTAACCGCGGATCGAGGACAGCGGATTGCCGATCTCGTGGCCGAGCATCCCGACGATGTCGAACCGGAGCTGTTCGGCCGCCTCCAGCTCGTCGTTGCGTTCGGCCAGTTCCTCGGCGGCCCGGTCGTGGGCGCGCTCGGCGGTCCGCCGGTCGGAGATGTCGGTGATCACGGCGATGATGTACTCCGGCTTGCCGCCCGGGTCGCGGACGAGCGAGATGGTCGCCTCGACGTCGATCCAGCGTCCGGTGGCGTGCTGCAGCCGGCCCTCCACGGTGTAGAAGTCGGCCTGGCCGGTCAGCAGTTCGGCGATGCGGTCCGCACGCCCGACGGTGTCGTCGGGATGCACCATGCCCCGGTCGGTGTGCCCGATCAGATCGGCGGCCGGGCGCCCGACCAGCCGGCTGTACGCCGGATTGACCGCGAGCATGGTGCCGTCGATCTCGCAGATGACCTGCCCGATGGCGGCGTTGGTGAACTGGGCTCGGAACCGCTGCTCGCTCTCGGCCAGGGCCCGCTCGGCGGCCCGGGCTGCGGTGACGTCGGCGTTGATCTCGAGGACCTGGGCGTCCGACCGGCCGTCCGGCTGGTGCAGCACCCACTGGCTGGCCACGGTGACCGTGCCGCCGGCCGCGGTCCGGTGTTCGAGCTGACCGCTCCAGTGGCCGTCGGTCAGCAGCCGCTGGCGTAGTTCGTCGACGCCGGTGCCGGTCGGGAAGACGGTGTCGAGCAACCGGTGGGTGCTCTGCCCAGCCGCCTCCGACGCCGGCCAGCCGTACAGCTCGGTGGCGCCGGCGTTCCACCACCGGATGATGCCGTCGAGGTCGCGGACGATGACCGCGGCCGGGATCAGTTCGAGCAGCCGGGCCTGCCGGCGCAGCTCGATCTCGGCTTCCCGGCGCCGGCTGATGTCCTCCACCTGGTTGACCACGTACAGATCGCGGCCCGCGTCGTCGCGCACGACCGCGCTGGAGAGCGCGACCCAGACGTCGTGGCCGTCCCGGTGCCGGTACCGGCATTCGACCCGGGCCGGGACGTCGGGGTTCTCGCCGACCTCGTCGGCGAAGAGGTCCCGGTAGGTCATCGCGGTGAGCTCGTCCGCGCGGTAGCCGGTGATCTCGCTCATCGCCGGGTTCACCGCCAGGTAGCGGCCGCGGCTGTCCGGGTCGAGGCTGACCAGGGCCACCCCCAGCGGCGAGTTGTCGAAGGTCAGCCGGAACCGGGTCTCGCTGAGCTGCAGGGCGGCGAGCGCCTCGGTCCGCTCGGCGAGCAGCGCGGCGTTCCGGGCGGCGTCGTCGGCATGCCGCAGTGCGGCGCTGAGGCTGTCGGCCAGCAGTGCGAGGTGCTGCTCGTCGGTGTCGTCGAAGCCGTGCGCCCGGTTGGAGGTGACGGTCAGCGAGCCGATCACCCGGTTGTCGGCGTGCAGGGCCGCGGTGATCGCGGCGTGGATACCGAGCCGGGCGCACGCCTCGCCGTCCACCCGGTCGTCGGTGCTGGTGTCCGGGCAGGCCGCGGTGCCGCCGTTGGCCAGCGCCAGCGCGGTGAACGAGCCGGTCGCCGGGATCACCCCGCCGGTGACGGCGGCCAGCGAGCCGGACGCGGCGACGCAGCGCAGCTGGGCCCCCTCGACGAGTACGACACCGGCGGCGTCGGCGGCCTCGAACACCTCGAGCGCCCGGTCCGCGATCACCCGTACCGTGGCGTCCCGGTCGGCGGCGACCGCGGTGACCGCGCGCTGCAGGTCCAGGGTGGCCCGCAGTCGCTCCAACCGGCGGTGGGCGAGGTCGGCGGCGGCCCGCTCGGCGGAGATGTCCTGCACCTGGATCAGTCGCCAGGAGCTCTGGTCCGGCCCCGGGATCAGCGACACGGTCGATCGGGTCCACACCCCGGTGCCGTCCGGCCGCTCGATGTTCCGCTCGACGGCCACCCCGGCGGGCGGCCAGCTCTCTTCGGGAATGGGCTCGGCCGCCGACAGTTCGACCATCTCGTCGGCAGTCCGGCCGGTCAGGGCGACGGCGGCCGGGCTGGCCTGCCGGATCCGGCCGTGTTCGTCGGCGATGAACATGCCGATCGGGCTGCCGTCGAACGCCGTACGGAACTGCTCCTCGCTGCGGGTCAGCGCGGCCTGCGCCTCCCGGGCGGCGGTGACGTCGAGGAACTGAATTACCGCGACCTGCGGCCGGCCCTCGTCGTCGATCACCGAGGTGTGCGCGGACACGGTCACCGGCCGGCCGTCGGCCCGCCGGAGTTCGACCTCGCTCTGCCCACCCCGGTCCCGGCCCTCGGCCAGGTCGGCCAGGCGCTCCTCGAGCACGCCGGCGCGCTCGTCGATGACCAGATCGGCCATCCGCATCCGGCCGGGACCGGTCGTGGGACGGCCGAAGATGTCGTGGAACGCCGGGTTGGCGTGCATGATCCGGCCGCGGTCCTCGCCCCGGAGACCGACCACGATCTTGGCGATCGGGCCGTGCTCGAACACCGACGCGAACCGCCGCTCGCTCTGCACCAGCTGCTCGACGGCGGCGAGGGTGGCCTCCTGCTCGGTCGCGAGCGCACGCACCGCGGCCTGGGTCTGGTCCAGCAGTGCGAAGTTGTCGGCGGCGACGGCCGCATGATGCAGAGCGCCGCTGACCGCGTGACCGAGCAGGGTGAGCAACCGCTCGTCGCTGTCGTCGAACGCGCTCGTCTGCCGGCTGGCGACCAACAGGACACCCAACGGTGCCCCGTCGACGTCGAACAGCGGCGTCAGGACCACTGACCGAATGTCCATCGCCCGGCCCAATCCCGGATCGGCGCGCGGATCAGTCTCGGTGTCGTCGCAGCGCACCGTGCGGCCGGTGGTGATCGCGATGCCGGACAGCGACGCGTCCATCGGCCTCGGCGGCAGATCCACGTCGCCGAGCCGGCCGGAGCCGGCAACCGATCGCAGCACTCCCGCGTCGGCGTCGAGCTCCTGCACCACGCAGGTGTCCCCGGACGGCACCACCTGCAGGGTCCGGTCGGCGATCAGGCGCAGCACGGCATCCCGGTCCCGGGCCACCGCGGTGATCTCCCGCTGCACCCCGATGGTGATGCGCAGTTGCTCGGCCTCCCGATCGGCGTCCCGGCTCTCGGTCACTTCGGCGAACGCGTACGCCGTACCCGCATCGTCTTTGACCGTGACCAGACCGCAAGAGACCGGCACCGGGGTTCCGTCCGCGCGCAGCAGCGTGCAGACGATCAGATCCTCGTCGGCTCCGGGCAGCGGGCTCTCATCGGCGCACAGCGTCGCCCACGAGGTACCGATCACCTCGTGGCGTTCCCGTCCGACCAGCCGGCCGAAGGCGGCGTTCGCCTCGACCACCACACCGAGAGCGCCGGTCTCGAGGGTGATCACCACCTTCGCGAGCGGGCTGCGCACGAAAGCTTCCGCCAGCAGGCTCTCCCGCTGGAGAAAGCCGACACTCATACCCATCCGATCGGCGGGAGCGCCGCATTCGTGAGCAGTCAGCCGGTGATCTTCGCAAGCTCCGCCAAATAGCCCCGGGCGTACCCCGTGTCGTTGGGATGATAGGTCGAGGTGAGCGCGAACAGGTTGACCCGGTTGAGCCACGGGTCACTCGAACACACCCGATGCCCGTCGAACGCGTCCCGCACGTCGGCGTAGACCAGTCCGGCCGCCGCCGCCCGCGCCGCGACCGCGGCGTCGAGCCGGTCGGCAACGTCGTTCATGGCCACCCGCTTGGCCAGGCTGAGCCCGCCCGGGCAACTGCCGAGCTCGAACAGCCGGGGATAGCCGAGCACGATCACCCGGGCGCCCGGCGCGGCGGCCCGGATGGCGGCGTAGGCCCGGTCGAGCCGCCCGGCCAGCTCGGTGTCGATCTTCGAGGCGGCGTCGGCCATCGCCGCGAGGCAGCTGTCGTCCCCGAGAAGCACGCAGGTGATCACCGCGTTGATGAACCCGATGTCGTTGCCCCCCACGGTGACGGTCACCAGGTCGGTGCCGGCACCGAGCGCCGGGATCTGCTCGGTCACCAGGTCCTCGGCGGTGTGCGCGGCACAGGCCACCAGCCGATACGAGGCAACGTCATGGGCCGCGGCCCACCGAGCCGGGTACGAGGTGTCCCGCCGCCCACAGGAGTCGGCGCTACCGCTGGATCCGGTCCCGGCCGCATAGGAGTCCCCAAGCGCGACGTAGTCCACCGCCTGACTAGCGGCGGAGGCAGGCGAAGCAACCACCAACGGAACAAGCACAACCCCAACCGCAAGACCAACAGACCAGCGCATCCCCCCATGATGATCAAAAACAAATCGAAAGTGGTCACAGAATCACTACCGACCAGTAACACCGGAATCCGAATCCGTTCGGGTGCCGCCAGGAGTAGCTGAATGACTACCCCTCCCCTTCTGTCGCCTACCAACCCTCTGTACCCCTACCATTCTGGCGGGTGCCTAGGCCAAAAACCCCTCCCGTTTTGGTGACTGAACCGGCAGGATGACAGAAGTGCGCGATGACGAGATACGTGAACTCTGACGGACGCGAACCCGTGGTGGCGAGCGGCGGCTGCCGGAACCGACCCGGTCGCATGGACCGTCAACCATCGGCTGCTGCGCGACCGCGCCACACACGATCTTGGGTTTCGCCCGCAGGTCCTCGACGACATCGCCGCCGGCCCGATCACCGATCAGCTCGTGGTCCTCACCGGGCCACGGCGCATCGGTAAGTCGGTAACCCTGATCGACACCGCCGCCTCGCTGTGCGCCAGAGTTGACGTCGATCCCCGGCAGATCATTCACTTTCCCTGCGACGGGATGAGGGAACGGGATTTGCGCCGAGCCCTGACTCTGGGTCGCGAACTGACCCGGTCGGTCGACAACGACCGACAGCGACCGCGAATCTGGCTGCTGGACGAGATCAGCGCCGTCACCGGCTGGTCCGCAGTACTCAAGGCCGCCCGCGACGGCACCGAAATGGGCGACGAGACCGTCGTGGCAACCGGCAGCCGATGGGCCGAAAAAGAGGACATCGAGGGCAACCTCATGGCTGGCCGAGCCGGTAGCGGACCCGGCCGCCGCCGGCGGCTCCTACTGCCCATGAGCTTCCGCGACTATCTTGCTGCAGCCCGCCCGCAACTCCACCGCCTCAGCCCGATCGATCCGTCCCGACTTCAGGACCCCGACGTGGCCAACTCCCTCGAGAAGGTGGCGTTCGACGTCGACGCCTACGACCTGGCGTGGCAGGCGTACCTCACCTGCGGTGGATTCCCCCGAGCTGTGGCGGAGCACAGCCGAACTGGTGATGTCTCGATCGGCTACATGCGCGACCTCGCCGCCTGGCTACGCCGCGATGTCGACCCCGACGCAGCGCCGGAGTCCCTGCCGAGGCTGCTCGACTTCCTCTCCTACCGCGCGTCCAGCCCGCTCAACGTCACCTCGACCGCAAACGATCTCGGTTACGCCAGCCGAGAGGCCTTCGATCTCAGACTGCGGCGGCTGATCGCCAGCCACGCCGCCCTGATCTGCTCACGGCGCGAGGGCGACAAACTCGTCCCTGGCGCCCAAGCCAAGTTCTACCTCACCGACCCGCTGCTGGCGTGGTTGCCCTCCCGCCTACGCGCGGGCCTGAGCACACCGGACATGACCAAGTTGACCGAGAGCACGCTCGGCGTGAGCCTGGCCCGCGCCATCGACCAGTTGGATGAGGGGCGCTGGATCAGCGGCGACACCATCGGGTACGCCCGAACCGCGTCCGACAATGAAATCGACCTCGCGCCGGTGCCGGTCCCGTCGGCAACTGGTTCAGTCAATACGGTTCCGCTGGAAAGCAAATGGGTCGACCACGGCTGGCGTAGCGAGGCACGCACCATCGAAGGCAAGTACGGACGAGGGATTCTCGCCACCAAGACCATTCTTGACACAAGCCACCGAGTCTGGGCAGTACCCGCGCCCTTGCTCTCACTTCTCATCCATTGACAGCCCACCACCAGCAAACCCCAGCCAGCGCAACCAGCACGAAGGCGCAACCACAGCAACGCGGCGCGCAACCAGCACGAAGGCGCAACCACAGCAACGCGGCGCGCAACCAGCACGAAGGCGCAACCACATCAACGCGGGGCTTCCGGGGGCTCGGCCCCCGGAGCAGAAATGCGAAGAGGCCCCCGGTTCGCGCTTTCCGCGAACAGAGGGCCCCTCGGACTCGTAGCGGGGACAGGATTTGAACCTGCGACCTCTGGGTTATGAGCCCAGCGAGCTACCGAGCTGCTCCACCCCGCGTCGGTAGGTAAACCATACATGGACGGGGTGGAGCGCGTTGGGCGGGGGGGGTCAGCCAACGACCGCCGAGAGCGGGATGAAGCGGCCCAGGACCGCGTCACCTGCGGCGTTCGGGTGGTAGCAGTCGTTTCGCAGGTCGGCGATCATCACGGTGGGGTCGGCCGGGTCGCGCAGCACCGCGTCGAAGTCGAGGACCTCGTCGAAGACGCCGCTGGTGCGGATCCACTCGTTCACCGCCAGCCGGTTGTTCTCCTTGGTGCTGCCGGCCGCGTTGCACATCGGCAGGACGGTGGCGCCGACGATCCGCAGGTGCCGGGCGTGCACCCGGTCGGCGATCCCCCGCATGGCGTCGATGACCTGCGCCGACGACGCCGGTGGCGCGTTGTCGCCGCCGCCCAGGTCGTTCGTGCCCTCGAGCAGCAGCACCGTGCGCACGCCGGGCACCGAGAACACGTCCCGGTCGAGCCGCTGCGGCGCCGGCGGCCCGCAGCACTGGCCGGTCGGGTCGTACGGGTTGGGCTGCACGCTCACGGTGTTCCCGGAGATCCCCGCGTTGGCCACGGCCACCCGAGCCGAGGCCGGCAACGCGTTGAGCCGGTCGGCGAGCACATCGGTCCACCGCTGGCCGGGAGGCCCGTACGCGTTGTAACCATCCGTAATGGAGTCACCCAGGGTGACCAACGTGCCCTTCGCCTCCGGCCGGTCGACGGTGACCAGATCCAGCCACCAGGTCTGCCCGGGGTGATAGCCCACCGCCGTACTGCTGGTGTTGCCGGGAATCACCGGATAGCCCGGGAAGGCCGCGTCCGACGGATCGGAAGCAGTGTTCCCACCAGTGCCGATGTAGGAGGCCGGCGGGTCGTAGGCGAACGGCGGGAAGGTATGGTCGTTCACCGGCGAGCCGGGCGCGTAGATGCTGACCGCGACGTCCTGCTGCGCCCGCACGGTGACCGGCACCGAGTCGCTGACTACCGACTGTCCCGGCGGGATAGTGACGCTACGTGCACCCCGGAAGGTAAGCCGTTTGTTGCTGTCGTTGACCAGCTTCGGCGCGCCGGGGGCGATCGGGCGGCCGAGCCAAGCCTCCCGGATGACGACGGGCGCCGAGCCGAACGGGTTGCCGAGACGGACCCGGATGCCGCTGCCGGGCACCGAGACCCGGGCGATCTGCCGGATGGTGGCGTCCGGCGAAACGCCGTGCACGCCTTCGAGGGATGCGGACCAGACGCCGGCGGCACCATGAGCGGCGGTGGGTCCGCTGGCGGCACCGGCCGAGTTGGCCGCGCTGAGAGTGGGAACGGTGATCAGGGCAACCAGCAGGCCCGTGATCCACCGGCGACGGACGGAATACATAGCGTCATATTTACACAAGCCGATGAATGCGGCCCCGGAAATTCACAGCGAACTTCCAGTCACATGGCTGACTGAAAGGTTCGGCAAAGCTCGCTGCCAACGACGGTGTCCAATGTCTCCGGCCATGACAGACACCCCGAAGCTCGTCACCCGAAGACGGGCACTGGCCGCCGCCTTCGGCCTCGCCTCCGTCGCGGCTCTCGCCAAGTTCGGCACCAGCGGCACCTCCTTCGCGGAGGAGACGGCGACCACGGCAACACTGGCGGGCGGCACCCTGCCGATCCCCGATCAACTCGTCGCCACCGTCGAGGACGGCGTCTCGGTCTTCGCCCTGACCGCCCAGAGCGGCAGCACATCCTCCCTGGTCAGTGGCGAGACCGTCAGCACGGCCGGCTACAACGGCACCTCGCTCGGCCCGACCATGCTGGTCAGCGACGGCGAGCAGGTCCGGTTCGAGGTGACCAACGGCCTCGACGAGGACACCACCGTGCACTGGCACGGACTGCACATCGCGCCCTCCGGCGACGGCGGACCGCAGAACATCATCGAGCCCGGCGCGACCTGGTCCCCCGCCACCACCATCAACCAGGGCGAGGCCTGCACCCTCTGGTACCACCCGCACGGCCTCGGCACGACCGCCGACCAGGTGGCGCTCGGGCTGGCCGGCATGCTGATCGTGGACGACGGGTCGGCGGCGAACGCGGCGCTGCCGACCGAGTACGGCGCCGACGACATCCCGCTGATCATGCAGTCCACCGGGGTGCTGACCAGCGGCGCGTTCGTCACCACCAACGCCGGCTTCACCGCCTCCGGCACGACGTTGAAGTTCCTGGTCAACGGCGCGAGCGCGACCGACAGCACCCCCACCCTGGAGGTCGCCTACAACCGGGTGCGGCTCCGCCTGCTGAACGCCTCACTCGCCGACATCGTGACCGTGGCCCTCTCGGACGGCTCGGCCATCACCCAGGTGGCCAGCGACGCCGGGCTACTGGCCGCCCCGCTGTCAGTGACCAGCCTGCGCCTCACCCCCGGCGAGCGGGCCGAGATCGTCCTCGACCTCACCTCGACCACCACCGCGACGTTGCGCGCGACCGTGCGCAGCTCCACCAACGGCACCCGTTACACGGTGTCGATGGTCCAGATCAGCAGCACCGGCACGGACACCCCCGCCGACCTGCCGGCCACCCTGAACACCATCGCCGACCTGGACACCACCGGCGCCACCGCGCGTAAGTTCACGTTCTCCAACAGCGGCAACACGTTCCTGATCAACGGGGTCGCGGGCACCACCATGGACATCATGAACGCCAACGCGATCATGACGACGGTCGGCGCCACCGAGGTGTGGACGCTTGTCAACAGCAGCACGACGATTTACCACAACTTCCACGTGCACGATGTGCCGTTCCAGGTGGTCTCGATCGGCGGAGCCGCACCCACCGGCGCCAACCTGGGCCTGCGCGACACCATCGAGCTGCCGCCCAGCACCACCGTGGTCATCAAGCTGCAGTTCACCGACTACAGCGACACCGAGTACATGTACATGCTGCACTGCCACAACGTGATCCACGAGGACGACGGCATGATGCTGGGCCTCATGGTGATGTAGCCCAGCGTCGCGGAACGGCGGCTAAGATGGTGTCGCATCCGATACTATCTCTGAAGATACTATCGCCAGCGATACCATCTTTGCCGGAAGCATGCGGGGGTCTCCATGGTCGCGTTCCAGGGCCGAGAGCGACAGCTCGCCACCATCGGGACCCTGCTCCCCGAGGTCGGCGCGGCCACCGGCGATCCGCACCCGGGGCAGTGCCTCCTCATCCGGGGCCGCCGCCGGATCGGCAAGTCCAGCCTGGTGGAGGCGTTCGTCGACCGCGCCGGCGTGCCCGCCGTGTTCTTCACCGCGGCCGGCGCGTCCGCCGAGATCGAGCTGGAGGCGTTCACCGAAGCGGTCCGATCCTCGACCCTGCCCGACCGGGCGGTGTTCGACGACGCCACCCCGGGAAACTGGAGTGCCGCCCTACGCCAACTCGCCGGCGTACTGCCGGACGACCGGCCGAGCATCGTCGTGATCGACGAAGTGCCGTACCTGGTCGACCGCGTCGATGCCTTCGAAGGAATTCTCCAGCGGGCATGGGACCGCGAGTTGAGCCGTAAGCCCGTGCTGCTCGTGCTGATCGGGTCCGACCTGTCGATGATGGAGGCGCTGGGTTCCTACGGCCGGCCCTTTCACCAGCGCGGCAAGGAAATGGTTCTCGGCCCGCTCAATCCGGCCGAGGTCGGCGACATGCTCGGTCTGGCCCCCGCCGAGGCATTCGATGCCGCCCTGGTGACCGGTGGTCTTCCGCTGCTCTGCGCGGACTGGCGGCCGGGCACCGATCTCTGGCAGTTCCTGTCCACGGAGCTGGCCAATCCGGTCTCCCCCCTGCTCGTCTCGGCCGAACGATCCCTCGCCGCGGAATTCCCCAGCTCCGCGCTGGGGCGAACGGTCCTGTACGCGATCGGCAGCGGCGAGCGAACGTTCACCAACATCGCCCAAGCGGCCGGCGGCATCTCTCACTCGACGTTGACGCGCGCCACCCAGGTACTCATCGACAAGCGCATCGTGGCCGGCGAATTGCCGATCTCCACCGGAACGTCGAAGGATCGGCGCTACCGGGTCACCGACCCCTACCTGCGCTTCTGGCTGACCTTCGTCGGCCCGTACCTGGCCGAGATCGAACGCCTGCGCGGCGACATCACCCTGCAACGAATCAGGACCGGCTGGACGAGCTGGCGCGGACGCGCGGTGGAACCGCTCCTCCGGGAGTCGCTGGCTCGGCTCCTGCCGGACGGCGTCCTGCCCTCGGCTCCGGCGGTCGGCTCCTACTGGACGCGCTCCAACAGCATCGAGATCGACATCGTCGGCGCGGACCGCGGACCCGTGGCCAAGCAACTGCTCTTCGTCGGCTCCATCAAGTGGCTGGAGAACTCCGCGTTCGACAATCACGATCTCCTGGCGTTGCAGAGACACCGGCTGACCATCACCGACGACCCGATCCCGTTGGTGGCGCTCAGCCGCAGCGGCGTGTCGACCTCCGGCCTCGACGCCGCGTACGGCCCGACCGACCTCCTTCAAGCCTGGCAAACCCGCGCGGCATAAGCGCAGGCCAGAGTCGGAATGCGGGCGGTTATTCTCCGCATCTGCAGGTACTTTTCTTCCGCAGCTTGAGGGCGAAATATCCCGTTTTATGAGACGGCTACCTGGTCGAAGGTGGTGGTGTTCAGGGCGCTGCCGTTGTGGGACGTTACGAACAGGCCGATCGTCGCTGGGCCGGTCAGCGTCGCGGTGCCCAGCTCGGTCCAGGTGACGCCGTCGGTGGAGCGGTAACCCGTCACCGTGTCGCCCAGCCTGGTCAGTTTCAGCCAGGTTCGTACGCTGCCGGGGCCGCCGTCGGCGTCGCTGTTGAAGCCGGTCTGCAGGTGGATGCCGTGGCCGGGGGACAGGAAGAGAGCCACGTACGGGGTCAGCGGGGACGCCGCTTCCTTGATCATGACGCCGGACTTGGCCCAGTCGCTGGTGTTGCCCTGGGTCAGCGGGCGGGCCACGATCGTGCCGTCGCCGGGCAGCTCGCGGTACACGTAGTGGAACTGGTCGGTGTCGTTCCAGATGTCGTGGCCGGCGCCGGCCACGGTCCAGGTGCTGCCGCTGACCGACGCCGAGCCGAGCAGGGCCGGCGCCCCGACGTCGGCCTGGTTCCAGCCGACCGGCAGGCCCGGTGCCGCGGCACCCACGCTGACATGGTCGAACGTCGCGGTGCCGAGCGCCCCGGCATCGTGCGAGGTAACGAAGAGACCGACCTCGACCGACGCCGGCAGTGGGCCGAGGTCGACCGTGCCGACAAGCGTCCACGCGGTGCCGTCGGCCGACTCGTGGCCGGTGACCACGTTGCCCCGGCGGGTCAGCTTGAGCCAGCGCGGTGCGGTACCCGCGCTGCCGGCCAGGCTGGTGGCGAAGTTGGCCTGCATCCGGGTGCCGTGCTCGGGGGTGACCATCATCGCCGCGTACGGGGAACCGGCCGTGGTGGACGCCTTCAGCATGATGCCGGCCTTGGCCCACTCCTCGGTTCCCTGCTGGGACACGACCTGGGCGATGACCGTGCCGTCGCCGGTGAGCGGCTGGTGCACGAAGTGGAACTGGTCCGCGTCGCCCCAGACGTCGCCGCCCGCGCCGGCCACCGTGAACGTTCCGGCGATCTCGGTGCCCGTCCCGGCCAGCGCGGGAGCGCCCACGTCCTGGTGGACCCAGGGCGCCGGCAGTGCCGGGTTCACGTCGCCGACCACGCTGACGTTGTCGAAGACGGCCGCGGACAGCACGTTGTTGTCGTGCGAGGTGACGAACAGGCCGATGGTGGCGTTGGTGGCCATCGCCAGCGTCGTCGACCCGATCGGCGACCAGGTAACGCCGTCGCCGGACGCATAGGCGGTGACCGTGTCGCCGACCCGGGTCAGCTTCATCCACGCGTTCGGGAAGGCGTACGGGAACTCGCCGCCGTCCTCGCCGAACTTCGCCTGGAAGTGCATCCCGTGTGTCGGCGTCACCCCGATCAGCGCGTACGGCGCGCCGGAGGTGGCCGACTCCTTGATCATGATGCCGGCCTTGGCCCACTCGTAGGTGTCGCTCTGCGCGGTCACCCGGGCCACGATCTCCCCGTCGCCGAGCAGCGGCTGATGGACGTACCGGAACTCATCGGTGGCGTCCCAGATGTCGTGGCCGCCGCCCTTGACGGTGTAGACGCCCTCGTCGTACGAGGAAAGCCCGGCAATGGTCCGGGTGCCGACGTCGTCGCTGTCCCACGGCGCCGGCGGCGGGTTGATCTGGTCGAAGTTCACCGTGTACGTAGCGTCCACCGCGGGCGTGGTGACGGTGTGCGTCTGGGCCAGCCCGTCCGACCAGCCGTGATAGAGGTACTGCTTACCGTCCAGGAACTGCGGTGAGGCCGCGCTGAGTGTCCGCTGCACGCCGACCACCGCACTCTCGGTGTAGGTCGCGGTGGCCGGAATGCCGTCGACCGCGTACTGCAGGCCCTCGACGTTGGCCTTGAAGGTGAGATGCACCAGGTTCGGCTTGACCGCGACCGACGACGTGTGGGTCAGGCCGCCGCCGTCGGTCACGGTGAGCCGGATCTCGTACCAGGTGGTGGCGACGTTGTCGGCGATCCGCGGAATGGTGAACGTGCCGCCGGTGACCCCGGTGATCGGGCCGAGGAACGGGTGCACGTGATCGGCGTGATGGAACACCACCGACCAGGAGTAAGCACTGGCCGGCAGCGCGCCCTGATCGGGGTCACTGGCCGTGCCGGCGTAACTGATCGTGTCGCCCGCGTCGTACCGGGACTGGGTTACCGGCGTGGTGATGACTCCGGTCGGTCTTCGGTTGCCGACCTGCACCTCGACCGTGGCGGTGCCGGTCTTGTCGCCGTCGCTCACGGTCAGTTTCGCCGGGTAGACACCGTTGACGGCGTACGCATGGGTGGGGTTTTGTGCGGTTGAAGTAGAGCCGTCGCCGAAGTCCCAGGCGTAGGACAGGGCGGTGCCGTCGGGATCGGCCGAGCCGGCCGAGGAGAACGAGACGTCGAGCGGGCCGAGTCCGTTGTCCGGCGAGGCGGCGGCCTTGGCGACCGGCGCCCGGTTGCCGCCGGACGGCGCGATCCGATAGAACGCCCCGGGATAGATGTCGAGCTGGTAGAGGTTGCCGTCCGGGCCGACCGCCAGCTGCACCGGCGTCCCGGCGTCCAGGTCGAAGTCGTGCACGGCGATGACGCTGGTGAATGTGTCGTCCATGGTCAGGTACTTGATGAAACCGAGCGTGTAGTCGCCGATGAAGACCGCGTTGTGGAACTCGCTAGGGAAAGTGTCTCCGGTGTAGACCGCCACCGAGGTGATCGACCCGGCGCTGGCCGGCGGCGCGGTGTGCGGATAGGTGTAGACCGGTTGGGCATATCCGCAGCCGGCACACACTCCTTCCGCGTTCGGCCAGCCGTAGTTGGCGCCCTTCTCGATGAGATTGAGTTCCTCGAACTCCGAGCCGCCCACGTCGCCGCCGAGCGGTTTACCGGCGTTGGGCCCGTTCGGGACGATGTCGAACCGGAAGGTGTTGCGTAGCCCGTACCCCCAAATGGCCGGCTCCGCGCCCGGAATGCCGACGAACGGATTGTCCGGCGGAATGGTCCCGTCGGCATTGATCCGAAGGATCTTGCCGTGGATCGTGCCCAGGTTGGGCGCGTTGGGGTGATAGACGTTGATGCCCAGCGACCAGTACAGCTTGCCGTCCGGACCGAACCGCACCTCGCCGCCGTGGTGGAAGACGTTGGCCTGCTGGTTGGACTTGAGCAGCACGAACTCCGACGCCGGGTCGATGGTGTGCCCGGTAACCGTGAAACGGCTGAGCCGGTTCAGGTTCTCCGCGTGGGTGTAGGCCAGGTAGATGTAGTGGTTGGTGGCGAAGTTCGGGTCGAGCTCGAGACCGAGCAACCCGCGCTCGTCGGCGTTCGCGGTGGGCAGCGTGATCATCGGCTCGGCGTGCAGCTCACCATGGTCGTACAGCCGGACCGCGCCGTTCTTCTCGGCGATGAAAACGCTTCCGTCCGGCGCGAACCGGAACGCGGTCGGCGCGTCCAACCCGTCGGCGAGCAGGGTGCGGTCGAACGAAGCCGGCGGTGCCGCGTACGCGGGTTGCGGAGCGACCAGGACCGCCAGCAGAAGTAAAAGCGCAGCGCTACGCCTCATGGGAGACCAGCCCGTGCTCGGTCAGCTCCCAGAAGTGCCGTTTGCTGGGTCGAAGGAGCTGGAAGACCGCCTTGTACGCGGCCACGCTCATCAGTCCCCAGTAGAGCGGGACGGTCAGCATCGCCCGCACCGCCCGATGCAGGCCACGCTCCATGCAGCCGTTCATCAGGCAGTAGCACATCATCACGTTGCCCAGCACCATGGTGGCCAGGCCGGCGTACAGGCTGAGCGGCGGGAAGAGCGGTTCCAGGTACTTCGGCCCGGTGATCAGGTAACTGACGAACAGCGCCCAGAAGATCGGGTTGATCAGCGTGGTGAAGGTGGAGAACCCGAGGGTCAGGTGCATCGCCACGGCCCGCTTGGTGCCCAGTTCCCGCCAGACCCGCACCGGATGCCGGGAGTGCACGAGCCAGGTCTGGATGTACCCCTTGATCCACCGGCTGCGCTGCCGGACCCAGTTGCCCAGGCGGCTGTTGGCCTCCTCCTCGGTCACCGAGACCATCATCCGCACGTCCCAGCCGCGCCGGGCGATCCGGATGCCCAGGTCGGCGTCCTCGGTGACGTTGTACTGATCCCAGCCGCCCAACTCGCGCAGCGCGTCGGTGCGGAAGTGGTTGGAGGTACCGCCCAGCGGGATGGCCAGCCGGTGCCGGTCCAGGCCCCGCAGCGAGAGGCTGAAGTTGGTGGCGTACTCGGCGGCGAAACACCGGGTGAGCCAGTTGGTCCACGGGTTCCAGTAGTGCAGTTCGGCCTGGACGCAGACCACCCGGTCGGGCAGCAGCCGGAAGGCGAGCACCGCCTTGCGCAGTTGGTCGGCGTCCGGCCGGTCCTCGGCGTCGTAGATGACGCAGAACTCGCCGGTGGCCCGGGACAGCCCGACGTTGCAGGCCTTCGGCTTGGTCTTCGGCGGCGAATCCGGGATCAGCACCACCTCGAACTGCGTGGCCAGCTCCATCGAGGCGAGCGCGGCCCGGGTCTCGGTGTCGTCCTCCTCGATGAGCAGCAGAATCTGCACTTTGTCGGCCGGATAATCAAGGGCCGACAACCGCTCCACCAGGTACGGGAGGACAGACGCCTCGCGGTAGAGCGGCACCAGAATGGTGTACCGGGCGAGGTCCTGATCCGGGATGGCGTGCAGGTCGTCGGGCTCGAACCGCAGCACCGGCGAACCGTCGGCCCGGAAGACCATGGCCAGCTTGAACGCGATCACCGCGACGTACACCACGGTCACCGCGGCCACCGCGAACTGGCCGTACCACAGCACGGACGGTCCGAACCCGACGGTGGCCGAGAGGGTCAGCAGCAGCACGACGGTCGCGATGACCACCACCCCGCCGACCGCCTGGCCCCGGCTGAGCAGCTTCTGCGCGCTCAGTTCCGGGCTCAGCGTGGCTAGAGGACTCTCCACCCGCACCTGGGTCACCGCACCTGCTCCTTCCGGTGGTAGATCATGCGGTCACCCGCGTGGTAGACGAGGTCGTACCGATCGGTGAGCTGCGGAGTTCCGTCCAGCTGCTTGAACACCAGGTCTTCCTGGCCGGGCAGCCCGCGCATATAGATCCACTCGATGTGCTGGGCGGCCGGATCCCGCAGCGCCGGCTCCCACATCTGGTAGCTGCCCTCGTAGACGATTCGCTGGGTGGGAATGCGCGAATCGAAGGTCACCGACTCGTTCTCGTACGACATCATCAGCGTGAGTCCGCCGTCGTGATGCACCCGGAGCCAGGCCGAGGCGGCCGCGTTCGCCGATTCCCACTGGCTGCCCCGGAATTCGCGCGCCTCGTCCAGGGTGACCACGCCCGGCACGGCGAGCGCGGTGGCCAGCACGCCGGCCGCGGCCACTCCCTGCACCACCTTCTTCGTCGACGGAATCAGGCTGATCAGATAGCCGGCGAAAATCGACGCCGGAATCAGCATGATCAGACCGAACCGGACGTTGTACAGCTCGCCGTTAATCTCCTTGACGTGCAGCGGGCGCTCACCGGCATAGAGCGCATAGATGAAGAAGACCCCGAAGAACAGCAGCGGATAAACGGCGACGGCTTCCGGCCGAAGCCGATTACGAGCGACGTAGACCACCGTGCCGAGCCCGCCCAGCAGCAGCGTCGCGAGCCCGATGTTGTGTTCGGCGGCCAGCCAATACGCCCGGGTGGCAACGCCCAGGTCGCCGACCGCCGCCTCGCCCTCCTTGACCCAGAGCGACGAATCGGCGTACTCGCCGAACTTCCAGTACAGCGGATTCCGGAAGATGACGAAGTTCCACACACACCAGCCGGCGATGCCGGCAAAGGCGATGAAACCAAAGAAGATAAAAGAGGCTTCGGTACGGATATAGCTGCGATGCCGGCGCAATTCCGTGTACGTCACCACGGCCAGCGCCGCCAGGCAGAGCACCCATCCCTCGTACCGGGTCAGCGTGGCCAGCAGGATCGCGCCCGAGGTGGCGATCAGATCCCGGTACCGGCCGAACCGGCACCACTCGTGCAGGTAATGGATGGTCGCCACGATGCAGGCGAACAGCAGACTCTCGGTCATCGCCGTCGACTGCAGATAGAGCGCGTTGGCGTTGAGCCCGAACAGCAGCGCGGCGGCGACTCCGGCGAACCGGCTGCGCGCCAGCGAGGCCCCCAGCAGGTAGAGGTAGCGCACGGTGAACACGAAGGCGGCCATCGAGACGACCGCCCCGGCCAGCCCGTTCTGGTAGAGCGTGTCGTTCCACACCAGCGGCAGCGCGAGCAGATGCGGCAGGGGTAACCACACTCCGCCGAGCTGGGCGGCGCCGGCGGTCGGACTCTCCAGCACCCGCCGCGCGATCAGCAGGTGCGAGTTGGCGTCCTTGTAGGCGAGCACCGCGCCCTGATGCCGGAAGTACAGGTACCCGCCGACGGACAGCAGGATGGCGGCCACCGTGACCACGGTGAGCAGCGGATCCTTCGGGCGCAGCAGCCGCCGTACCCAGGGTTGCTTGTCCGAGGCCCAGACCATCTGCCAGTAGACGCCGGCCAGGCTGGCCAGCGACCGCGCGATGACCGACAGCTTCGCGCCGGTCTGCTCCCCGTGCAGCCGGGGGTGGTGCTGCACCGGATGCTCGACCAGCCGCACGTCCCGCACACCGATCTTGGCAAGCAGCTCCGGCGAGATGGCCGCGGCCTCCCCGGTCAGCCGCACCCCGTCGAGCAGCCGCCGGTCGATCAGTTTGAACGCACAGTCCACATCCCGGCTGGGAACCTGGAGCACGATCCGGCACAGCCGAGTCCAGATCCACGCGTTGACCCGCCGCCGCCAGGGATCCGCCCGCTGCTCGCGGTACCCGATAACAGCGTCGGCCCGCTCCCGCCGCCGCACGTCGATGAAGGAGACCAGGTCGTCGCTGTGGAACTGCCCGTCCGAGTCGGTGAGCAACACCCAGCGCAGCTCGGTCTGCTCGAGAGCAGCCGCGATGCCGGTGCGCACGGCGGCCCCATAGCCCTGATTGGCCGCGTGGTGAACCGCGATGACCCGCCCCGGGTACGCCGCCGCGAGCTCGTCGAGCACCTCCCCGGTGCGGTCCGCACTGCCGTCGTCAACCACCACCACCGCATGCGGAAGGTCAGCGGAAGCCAACGTACGCAGGAAGTCGGTGACGGTAGCCGCCAGGTTGTCCTGCTCGTCGTAGGCCGGCATGACCACCACGACCCCGTCGGTATAGGTCCGAACCGCGACCCGAACCGGCACAGCCAACGCCGTCATGCCGCAACCTCAACTTCCGCGGCCGCGATCCGGCGCCCTTGACGAAAGATCAACAAATGACAGACCAGGTACGTGAAGACGGCGCCGGCGCCCACTCCCGCAGCCGTCCCGACCAGCGAGCCAACCGCCCCATGAACCAGCCCGAACACCGTCGTATTGACGGCCAGCCCCACCAGCGCGGTCGAGTTGTACGAGGCCCACCGCACCCAGGAGACCCGCACCGCTCCACCCCAGGTGAAAGCCGAGCTGAGCAGGAAATTCACCTGAGCGGATACGACAAACCCGACCGCATTGCCAACCGAAAGATCAACTCCACCCGCAGCGAGCGAAACCATGATCGAATACTGCACCGCGAAACAGAACGTCCCCACCAACGCAAATCTGAATACGCGCCAACCATGCAGCCGAATAACGCCCACTGTCCCCCCAGCACCCAGAATGTCCGCGTAATAGCTGCTCAGCCCACCCAAGGCCCCATTACCAAGACAGGCAGACCCATTACACATTCCAGGTTGGACGGTCCCTCAACCCGCGTCAACCACCCCCGTTACGCCCACAACTCCCCCACATATCCCCCCGATGACGCCGTCGGACAAAACCACTCTTGCCCCAAATTTCGGCCGCCCCCTCCCACCCATGCCCGCGAGGCCACCAAAATCCGAAGCACCCCACCCCACCCCTGCCAAACCCCCAAATCAAAGATCAACCACGCCCCGAAAGGATCTTAAGTTAATCGATAGTGAGATCCCAATCACACCATTCCAGGCGTAGATTCCACCCACCACCCCCCAGCCAAAAACCCCAGAAACCGCAATCGCCCGTTCGCCCATTCCACCCAAAACTTTGTTTCCACCAAATATCAAACAACCAAAAATCCCCCCAACAAATTAACGCCCCAGTCCCCCCGCCGCGACGAGCGAACACAGCAGCGGCACAACGCGGGGGCGGGAGGGCGGGCACAGGGCGCGGCCGCAGGCGGGAGGGCGGCGCACGGCCAGCCGCAGGCGGGGTCTCCGAGGTCCGGGTCGGCTACTGGGCGTGGCGCCATTTCTGATTGTCTTTGCCCACGCACACCCAGACCCACATGGCCAGGCCCTCGGCCTCGTTGCCGTAGGGAATGTCCAGGCAGTTACCTCCCGATGCGGTAACCAGTTCCAGGGAGGCGTTGTAGGTCCACTGCTGGGCCAGGGCGCCGGTGCACGTCATCAGCTTCACGAGGGAGCCGTTGGAGGTGCCGTCCACCTCGGCGCACTTGCCCCGTGCCCGCAGTGTCTTGTCCGAGGCAATGGAGAAGGCCTGACCGGCGTCCGCGCTGTCGCACGCCTTGGTCTCGATCTGACCGCCGCCCGCCGGGCCGTACAGGCAGGTCTTCTGGCCGACGCCCTGAAACACCGACCCGGTGGCGGCGGCCGCGGTCGTCGGGGATGCGACCGCGGGCCCATTGGTGGCGGACGCCTTCCGGCTGCCGACCGGCGCCGGGCCACTCACGCCCGGTGCCACAGCGCCCGCGGAGGCCCCGGGTCGAGGACTGCCGGAGGGCGACGTCACGGGGTCGGATGGCGGAACGCTAGCCGTGCCGGCCCCACCCGGCTGCGACACCGCGGGCAGCGCTCCGGGAGAGGTCGTGTCCGGCTTCCCCAGCGGCGAGTAGGCAACCGCCCCGGCAACGAGCAACGCCGCCACGGCCCCGCCACCGACCAGCCCCAACCGCCGGAGGGCCGTCCTGACACGGGGATTGCCGGCCCCCGGCGAAGCGGCTGGCGCGGAGGCTACGGACGCCGGTTCGACGGGCGCAGCCGACGGCAGAGCGGACCCGGCGGAATGGGCAAGCGCGAGCGAGCCGGCCTCCGGGGTTGACCCGGGCGAATGAACGGGCGCGAGAGGGCCGGTCGCCGGTGTGGCCGGGCGGCGCGGCGCCAGGGTCCGGACGTTCGGCGAGGCGAACGTGGGCTCGGAGTAAACCGGCGCATCCGACGGCGGCCGGGTGCCGGGGACGGCGGCCACGGTAAGGAGGCGCTTCGCCATTTCGGCGTCGGCCCGGCGCGACGGATCTCGCTGAAGCAGAGCGGTCAGGGCATGGCGCAGCTCGCCGGCATGTTCCGGTGGGTCGGGAAGTTCGGCGGCCAGAGCGGCCAGGGTGGTCACCGGCGACGAGCGCGCATACGGCGGCCGGCCCTCCACAGCGGTGTACAGCGTGGCCCCCAGGGACCACAGATCGGCCGGCGGCCCGATCTCGCCATCCAGAGCCCGTTCCGGCGCCAGGTACTGCGGAGATCCAAGGACCACCCCGGTACTGGTCATCGCAGCGTCTCCGGCGACAGTGGCCAGCCCAAAGTCGGTCAGGACCACCCGCCCGTCATCGGCAAGCAGAACGTTGCCAGGCTTAACGTCGCGATGCAGCAGCCCAGCCCTGTGCGCGGCCCGCAGAGCGGCAAGAACACCGAGGCCGATGCGTGCCACCTGATCCGGAGGCATCGGCCCTTCGTCGCGGAGAGCGTCGAGGAGAGACCGGGACGGAACCAACTCCATGACGATCCAAGGATCGTTGTCATAGAACACCACGTCAAAGACGCGGACCACGTTCGGGTGGTCAAGCCGGGCGATCGCTCGGGCCTCGCGAATGGCCCGTTCCCGCAGTTCAGCGAGTTCCGAGGCCGGAATTCCAGGCGGCGGCACCAGCTCCTTAACCGCAACGTCCCGCCCAAGCAGCTCATCCCGAGCAGCCCAAACCCGCCCCATCCCCCCTTGCCCAACCTGCCCCACCAGCCGATAACGCCCCGCGATCAAAATCGACACGGCAGCAAGATACCGGAGCAGATCAATACATCGATGTCCCGCAGCCACGCCGTTCGAGGCGAAGCGAGAGGCAAGCGAAGCGAAGCGACCGCGAGCGGCGAGCGAAGCGCAGCCACCGCGAGCGGCGAGCGAAGCGCAGCCACCGCGAGCGGCGAGCGAAGCGCAGCCACCGCAACGCGGGGCGTCCGGGGGCTCGGCCTCCGGAGCAGAAATGCGAAGAGGCCCCCGGTCCGCGCTTTTTGCGGACAGAGGGCCCCCGGACTCGTAGCGGGGACAGGATTTGAACCTGCGACCTCTGGGTTATGAGCCCAGCGAGCTACCGAGCTGCTCCACCCCGCGTCGGCTCGTTAACACTAGCGCAACCCGGAGGTGGGTTCCAAATTGCCTCCGGGTTGCGCTAGTCACGTCAGCCGGTGGTGCTCGGTGTGGGTGTGGCGGGCGTGGATGCCGCGGGTGCGCTGGCCGACGGCGAGCCGGACGGGCTGGTCGTCGGGGTGGCGTTGGCGGCCTTCTGGATGTTCTGGAACTTGGTCATCGCGGCGTCCAGTGCCTGGAGAGCCTCGCCGTACTTGGCGAAGTCACCGGACTGCTGGGCCGCCTTCACGTTGGCGATGGCCGTGTCCAACTCGGTAGCGGCCTGCCCCAGCTCGGTCGGCAACGTCGTCGGTGGCGTACCACCGGTGTTGTTGTCGGTTTGGCCTGGGTCTTCGCCGGTGGTGTTGCCGGCCTGTTTGCCCTGGTTGACGAGGGCTTGCAGGCCCGCTTTCAGGTTGTCGGCCAGGACCACGTAGGTGCCGCCGTCGCCGTACGACATCAGGACCTTCTGCAGCAGCGGGGCCGCGTTTTCCTGGTTTCCGGTCTTCACGTAGACCGGTTCGACGTACAGGATGCCGCTTTCCACCGGCAGCGAGATCAGGTTGCCGTACAGGACCTGAGCCTGGCTGTTGTTTGTTGACAGCAGGCTCAGCTGCTGTCTGACCGCGGCGTTGTTGGTCATCTTCTGATGGACCTGGACCGGGCCGGGAATGACCGTTTGATCGGGTAACTCGAGCACTTGCAAGGTGGGCTGGTTGTTGATGTAGGACCCGGAGATCAGCGCAGCCATGTTTTCCCGGTTGGCCGGGGTGACGCTGGCGGTGAGCTGGAATCTCGTGTCGGTCTGTTCGGGTAGCTGGATGTTCAGGTAGTACGGCGGCTGTTTCACGTTGCTCGACGGCGAGTCCGGCGCGTTGGGCACCTGCCAGAAGTCCTGGCCGGAGAAGTACGCCCGGGGCTCGGTGACGTGGAACTTGGTGAGCAGGTTGCGCTGCACCTTGAACAGGTCCTGCGGGTACCGGAAGTGCTGCGCGAGGTCGGCCGGCGTGTCCGCCTTCGGGATGATCAGGTCGCCGCCGAAGGCCTTGTTCCAGGCTTTCAGGATGGGGTCCTGGTCGTCGAACTCGTACAGCTTGACCGTGCCGTCGTACGCGTCGACGGTGGCCTTCACCGAGTTGCGCATGTAGTTGACGTCGTCCCGGGCCAGCGCGAACGTCCCCTGCCCGGTCAGTTCGTCCTTGGTCTCGTTGGCCAGGTTGATCTTCTGGGAGTACGGGTAGCTCGCCGACGTCGTGTAGCCATCGAGGATCCAGACGATGCGCCCGTCGACGGCGGCCGGATAGGGGTCACCGTCTATGGTCAGGAACGGCGCGACCTTCTCCACCCGGGAGCGCGGGTCCCGGATGTACATCAGCTTCGAGTCCTTGTTGACCGCGTCGGAGAGCAGGAAGTTGCTCTCGGTCAACTTGATCGAGAAGACCAGCCGGCGGAAGAACGAGCCGACCGCGACACCACCGGTGCCGTCGTAGGTGTACAGCTCCTCGGCGTTGGTGTTGCTCTGCTGCGGCCGGTCGAACTCGACCTTCTTGTTCTTGTCCGACTGTCCGACGATGGCGTACTCGGTGGACTGCTCGCCGTAGTAGATGCGCGGCTGCTCGACCGGGATCTGGTCGCTCGCGGACGAACAGTTGGCCTGCCGGTCCTCGTCGCCCAGGAAGCCGGAGACGAAGTACGGCAAGCCGCCGCAGACGACCTGGTTGGCCGGCGCCGCCACCAGGCCGTAGCCGTGGGTGTAGACGGTGTGCCGGTTGAGCCAGTTCCGCTGCTGGGTGGTCAGCTTGTCGTCGTTGATCTCGCGGGCGCCGACCACGTAGTCGGACGTCTTGCCGGCCACCGTGTAGCGGTCGACGTCGAGCTTCTTGCCGAAGTCGTAGAAGCCGCGGGACTGCTGCGACTGGGTGAAGGCCTGGGACACCAGCTGCGGGTCGACGAGCCGGGCGTTCTGCGCGCTGGTATCGGCGGTCAGCCCGCTCTGCGGCGTCACGTTGTTCGCCTGATACTGGGTTATTTTCGTGGTATCCAGCCCGAACGCCGTCCGGGTCGCGGTGATCGACCGCTGGATGTAAGGCGCTTCCTTGTCGGCCAGGCTGGGCTTGACCGAGAAGTTCTGCACGGCCAGCGGGTAGATACCGCCGATCGCGACCGCCGAGATGGCGAGCAGGCCCAGCGAGACGCCCGGCCACACCAGGTTTCGCATGCCGGCGTTGGAGAACACGATGATCGCGATGGCGACCACCACGGAGATGTACGCGAGGATCTCCTTGGCCGGCAACAGCGCGTTGACGTCGGTGTAACCGGCGCCGTAGAGCCCGGGCGAAACGTGCTGCTCGAGCAGCAGCGCGCGCCGGTCCAGGATGTAGGCAACCGCCTTGAGCAGCACGAACACCGCGACCAGGGTGGTCAGGTGGGCCCGTGCCGCGGTCGTCATCCGGTCGCCGACGCCCTGCAGCCGCACCCCGCCGAAGATGTAGTGAACGGCGAGAGCACCGAGCACCGACAGCACCACGGCGGTGAAGGCGACGCCCAGGATGTAGCGCCAGAGCGGGTACTCGAAGACGTAGAACCCGATGTCCACCTTGAACTGCGGGTCGGTTACGCCGAAGTTCCCGCCGTTCTGGAAGAGCATCCAGTCTTTCCACCGGCCCTGGGCGGACAGTCCCGCGAAGAAGCCGATGATCAGGCAGAGGACGGTGATCCAGGTGCCCAGGCGCGGGCCGATCACCATCCGGTAGCGCTCGAGGGTGGCCTGCTCGGCCGAGTGCGGCCGCAGCAGGGGACGAAGTCGGTAGGCGAGGTAAAGGTTGGCCCCGATGACCAGCGCGACGGCGAGGCCGACGGCGAGGAACAGCAGAACCCGGGTTATCAGGACGCCGGAGAAGACGTTGACGAAATCGACCTCGTTGAACCAGAGGTAGTCCGTATAAGCGTCGATGCCCCAGCCGAGCAGTGTGAATAAGAGGAAGACCCCAACCAGGACGCCGACGGTCACGCGACCGCGCCGGCTCATCCTCGGAAGAGGGCTGTTACGCATGACCAACGTGGGCTCCACACATCATTTGGGGTGGCGGTGTCTCACATTACGACATCTGTCACGAAACCGAGCACGGCTTCGGGGTGCCACCGGAGGTGAAGGTCTTGAGTGCGGTGAGCGCGTCGTCCACCGTGGCCACCTCGGCCATCGGCAGACCGTCCACCGCGTTCTTCAACGCTTCGGCGCAGTTGTCCTTCGGCACCAGGAAGATTTGAGCGCCGGCGCTCTTCGCGCCGACCAGCTTTTGCGGGATGCCACCGATCGGGCCGACGTTGCCGTTGTCGTCGATCGTGCCGGTCCCTGCAATGATCTTGCCGCCGGTCAGATCCTCCGGCATGAGCTTGTCCATGATCCCGAGGGTGAACATGAGACCGGCGCTCGGGCCGCCGATCTTGTCGAGGTCGATCTTCACCTTGAACGGGTACGGCTGCTTCTTCTCGATCTCGATGCCCAGGCGCGGCGTCTTACCGTCATCGCCGGCCTTGGTGGTGATCTGCGCGGTGCCGGCCTTGCCCGACCGGGTGTAGGCGATGGTGAAGGTGGTGCCGACCGGCTTGGCCCGGATGGCGTCGGTCAGCTTGGTCGGGTCGGTGACCGCGGTGCCGTCCACCGCGGTGATCAGGTCGCCGGTCTGCAGCAACCCGGTCGCGGCGCCGCCCTTGGTCACGCTCTTGACCGAGGTCTGCACCGGGTAGCCGAGCTTGGTGAGCGCGACCGTGACCGCGCTCTCCTGCGACTCGGTCCACTCCTGCGCGTTCTGCTGCTCGACCTGCTTCTCGGTGGTGTCCGGCGGGTAGATCAGGGCGCGCGGGACCACCGCGTCCTTGTGACTGAACCAGCCGCTGATCGCCCAGACGAGCTCGACCTGCGACTGCACGTTGACCGTGGTCAGCCGCAACTGCCCGGTGGAGGTCGTCGTCTTCGCGTCCGTCACCTGAATGACCTCGGTACCGTTGCTGGAACCGAGCGTGTTCACCGTTGGGCCCGGCTTCAACACGACGTACGGCAGGGGTGCCGCCATGACACCGACTGCCAGCAGCGCGGTGAGCAGGGCGCCGAGGATTACGGTGACACCGCGACGTCTCATGCGCGTGAGACTATCGCCCCACCCTGAGTTCTCTCTGAGCTGACACCGCCATCGGTCCGGAGCGGGCGTTTCGCGCGTACGGTTGACTACGTGCCTGATATCCCGTTCGGCTTCTCACTGCCGGGCGCCCAGCCGCCCGATCCCTCCGACCCGCAGCAGATGCAGCAGTTCATGGCGCAACTGCAGCAGATGTTCGCCGGTGGCCCCGACAACGGCCCGGTCAATTGGGACCTTGCCCGCCAGGTCGCGGCCAGTCAGCTGTCCGGGTCCGGCGACCCGGCGGTGACCATGTACGAGCGCCACCACGTCGAGGAGGCGCTGCGCCTCGCCGACCTGTGGCTCGACCCTGTCTCGGCGCTGCCCAGCGGCATCCGGACCGCCGCGGCGTGGAACCGCAACGAGTGGATCTTCAACACGCTCGAGGTCTGGAAGAAGCTCTGTGACCCGATCGCCGGCCGGATGGTCGGCGCGATGGGCGATCTCGTCCCCGATGAGGCGAAAGCCCAGCTCGGCCCGATGCAGTCGATGGTCGCCACGCTCGGCGGCGCGCTCTTCGGCGGCCAGCTCGGGCAGGCGCTCGGCCAGCTCGCCGCCGAGGTGCTCTCGGCCGGCGACATCGGGCTTCCGCTCGGGCCGAACGGCACGGCCGCACTGGTGCCGGCCAACATCAAGGCGTACGGCGAGGGCCTCGAGATCCCCGAGGACCAGGTGCGCCTGTACGTGGCTCTGCGTGAGGCGGCTCACCAGCGGCTGTTCGGGCACGTCCCGTGGCTGCGAGCGCACGTCCTGACCGCCGTGGAGACGTACGCGAACGGCATCACCGTCAACCGCGAGGCGATCGAGGAGGCGATGAGCCGGGTCGACCCGAGCGATCCCGAGTCGATGCAGGCCATGGCACTCGAGGGCATCTTCACGCCGGAGGACACGCCGCAGCAGAAGGCGAGTCTGGCCCGGCTGGAGACGGCGCTGGCGCTGATCGAGGGCTGGGTCGGCCACGTGGTCGACGCGGCCGCCGGTGACCGGCTGCCCACCGTGGTGGCGCTGGGTGAGGCGTTCCGGCGCCGGCGCGCGGCCGGCGGTCCGGCCGAGCAGACCTTCGCCGCACTGGTCGGTCTCGAGCTGCGCCCGCGTCGCCTGCGGGAGGCCGGCGCCCTGTGGGCGGCGGTCACCGAGCAGCGCGGCATCCAGGGCCGGGACGCCCTGTGGGGCCACCCCGACCTGCTGCCGACCGACGAGGACTTCGCCAACCCGCAGGTCTTCGCCCAGGGCACCACCGACTGGGACATCAGCGAGCTGGACGACCTCGACAAGTAAGGCACGACGCATGGCGGCGGCTCTCCGGAAGCGGAGGGCCGCCGCTTTTTCAACCCCCGAGCCGCGCTTTTCAACCCCCGAGCAGGGCGCGGGTGTTCTCCCAGCCCTCCAGGGCCGGGTCGAGCGACGCCAGCTCGGCCGGGCTGCGCAACCGCCGCCACTCGGCGGTGGAGCTGACATCGCCGGGCTGCGGAGCCGTCTTACGCAGGAGCTGCGCGGACGCGAGGTCGAGATCGTGGTCGACCAGCCACTCCGGCGCCGGCAGGCTGGTGGCGACCCCCATGAGCCCGTTTCCCGGCCCGCCCGGCGCGACGGCCACGGCTTTGTTCTCCAACGGGCGCAGCAGCTTGCCCAGGATCATCCCGGGCACGTCGGCGGCGTCCGCCGCGATGACCGCGGCCTGGTCGAACCCGTCCGCGGTGGCGGCCGCGAACACCGGCAGGTAGGTCGCGGTCGGCACCTCGTAGATCCGCATCCCGGGCCAGGCGATCTCCTCGGCCAGCTTGCGGTCCGCGGCGGTGGCGGCGATGGCCGGTTCCGCCTGCGCGAGCCGCGCCAGCAGGTCGACCACGTCCTCGGCGAGGGCCGCCCGCCACGCCGTGAGATCAACGCCAGGCGGACTCCACTCGACCGCAACCAGCAGCGCAGCTACAACCCGTCGGACCACGCGCCAAGACTAGTGCCTGTCCTGCCGGTCACGCGTGGCTGCGGCGTGGCCCAGGCGGCGCCTGACGGCGTCCACGAAGCGCCCGAATACAACACCGGTATGCGGCCGCTTCGCGGCCGACGCCAGCCACCACCTGAACCTCGCCTCGCTCTCGCGCGACCGGCAGGACAGGCACTAGTCGTCGCTGAGGACCAGCCCGGTGGCGGCGGAGATGCCCTCCAGGTAGCCGCGGGCACGCTCGGCCCGGGGGTAGCGGCTCACCAGCTCCCAGAAGTCGGCACTGTGGCTCGGGACGACCAGGTGGGCCAGCTCGTGCAGCAGCACGTAGTCGATCACCCAGTCGGGCATCTCCTGCATGCGGTGGGAGATCCGGATGGTGCCGTCGTCGGGCGTGCAGGAGCCCCAGCGGCCGTTCTGGTTGGTCACCCAGCGGACGCTGGCCGGAACCACCCGGTGGGCGTGGTCGGCGAGGTAGCGGGATTTCAGGCGGTGGGCGCGAGCCAGCAACTCTTCGTCGGTGCGGCGAATGCGCTCCTCGCGGGCGGCGAGCCGGGCGAGCATCCGCTCGACCCACTCCATCTCCTCGGCCCTGGAGAACCGGTCGGGGATGAGCACGACCACGCGCTCACCATCGCGGTACGCGGACACCGTTCGACGCCGGCGCTGGCTGCGCCGCACTTCGACGACAGGCTTACGCGTCCGGGCCATTACCGGCTCGCGCGGCCCAGATTCGGGTTCACGTTGAGACGCTAATCCGTGAGACCCATGTCACCGCAAGAGTACGGCCGATGACACGTGTCAGATATGAGCGCTTCGTCCCGGTATAACCGAAAAAATTTTCCAGGCCCGCAACATATGAGTCCCAGCGCCAAACTAGCGCACGACACGTTGCTGGCAAAACGCGTCGAAAGTCCACTTAAGCCCACTTTGCCGGTAATTCCCGGCGTGTTTGCGCGTAACTTCGCGAAAAGGGCGATTTCTCCCGGCACACTCACGACGGCGGCGACACCGCCGGCGCTGCTGACCTGGCTTATTCATGACTGGCTGACATGGAAAGGGCCGCTCGTGGGTAGTGACCGCCCCTGGCGGGTGGCTCCACATCCACGCGGCCGGGGACCGGTCAAGCGCCAAGCAGCTCGCGGCCTGCCGCCGCGAACAGGCATCGGGCCGACCCCGGCCGACGACACGACTAGGAGGAACCGTGGCCGACAACACGTACAACGGCTACTGCGTGAAGTGCAAGGAGAAGCGCGACTTCCAGGGCACCGTGGAGGTCTCGAAGACCGGCATGAACATGGCGAAGGGCAAGTGCCCCGTCTGCGGCACGACCGTGAACCGGATCCTGGGCAAGGCCAAGGCCTGATTCACGCTTACGGGTAGAGCGGTGCCCCATGCGCCGCTCTACCCATAACCGTGTCGGAGTCGACACGTTGAGTAAGTGTGGATAACGGGCCCAGCCTGTGGATAACTCGGCTTTAGCTGTGGACAACGCGCTCCACGGGCCCGGCGTCCCTGTGGACAACCAACTCGCTCCGCATGGCATCGGTGACAACCTGTCACCGTGATACGTCCCACCCTCATCCCCGGCCTCCCCCGTCTCTGGTGCGCCGACGGCCAGCTGCAGCTGGGTTCCGACCCGGCCCGTGCGCTGCGGTTACGCCTCCCCGATCCGCGGGCCGCCGAGATCCTCGACCTGCTCGACGGCACCCGCACCGAGCGTCTGATCCTGCTGCGAGCCGCCGAGCTGGGCATTCCGCCCGACGAGTGCCGATCCCTGCTCGCCACCCTGCAGGACGCCGGCCTCGTGCTTCCCCGCTCGTCCCTGCGCCCACCGGCCGACCGGCTGGCCGGCGAGGCGGCCGCTCTCGCGCTGCACGGCGCCGGCCCACCGGCCGAATTTCTGCGCCGCCGGCACGCGTCCCGGGTGGTGCTGGCCGGGCACGGCCGGCTCGGTGCCGGCATCGCGGTCGCGCTCGCCGAGGCCGGCGTCGGCCATCTGCAACCCGATCTTTCCGGCGCGGTCCGGCCGGGCGAGCTGGCCGGCGGACCGCTTCGCGCGTCCGACATCGGCAAACCCCGGCGGGAGGCAATCGTCGAGGCAATGACCCGTGCCGCGCCAAACGTGCTCCACGGCGTACGCCGAACGACCGCGGCCCTGCTCGTCCAGCTCGACCACGACCAGCCGGTGAGCCTGCTGGCCGCCGCCCTGTCCGGCCGGCGTCAACCACACCTGGCCGTGACCATCCGCCATGGCTCCGCCGTGATCGGCCCACTGGTGCCGGCGACCGGCGGTCCCTGCCTGAACTGCCTGGCCCTGCATCGCCGGGATCGAGACGCGGAATGGCCCGACCCGCCCGGGACGGCCGCGACCGTTCCCGAGCCCTGCACGGTCACCACCCTGCTGGCCGCCACCGCGTTCGCGGCGGCCGAGGTGCTGACGTTCCTGGACGGCGGTGACCCGCAGACCGCCGGCGCCACCGTCGAGATCACCGGGCCGGGGCGCGTTCGGCGCCGCACCTGGACTCCGCATCCGGCCTGTTCCTGCGCCCGGCCATGAATTTTCTCGTGCCGCTTCTCTCGGACTTTTCGCACATCCTGGGGCGAAGGCCACCCAGCTGGGCAGTCACTTGGCAAACCGTCAGTAAGAATGATCGGGTGACCGACATTCCGCGTCGTGCCGCGTCCCGCACCGCGAAGCTGGCAGCGCTGCCCCTGGGGTTCGCCGGGCGTGCCGCCCTGGGGCTGGGCAAGCGCGCGGTCGGCATCGCCTCCGACGTCATCTCCGCCGACATCCAGCAGCGCACCGCCGAGCAGCTGTTCAGCGTCCTGGGCCAGCTCAAGGGCGGTGCGATGAAGTTCGGCCAGGCGCTGTCGGTCTTCGAGGCCGCCCTGCCCGAGGAGATGGCCGGGCCCTATCGGCAGGCCCTCACCAAGCTTCAGGAGGCCGCGCCGCCGATGCCGGTGGCCAGCCTGCACAAGGCACTCGCCGAGCAGTTGGGGCCGGATTGGCGAGACCGGTTCGCCGAGTTCGACGACAGCCCGGCCGCCGCGGCCAGCATCGGCCAGGTGCACCGGGCGCAGTGGAAACTGCCCCCGGCTCGCAAGAACGCCAAACCCAAGACGATCCCGGTGGCCGTGAAGGTGCAATATCCGGGAGCCGGCGAGGCGCTGCTGTCCGACCTCAAGCAGCTGTCCCTGCTGGCCGGCATGTTCAAGATCATTCAACCGGGCATGGACATCAAGCCACTGCTGGCCGAGCTGCGGGCGCGGATCACCGAGGAACTCGACTACGAGATGGAGGCGGCGACCCAGACCGCCTTCGCCACCGCGTTCGCCGACGACGACGAGATCTACGTGCCGCGGGTGATCTCCTCGGCGCCGCGGGTGCTGGTCACCGAGTGGGTCGACGGCACCCCGCTGGCCAAGGTGATCAGCGAGGGCACCCAGGAAGAGCGCGACGAGGCGGGCCGGCTGATGGCCACCCTGCACTTCTCGGCGCCGGCCCGGGCCGGTCTGCTGCACGCCGACCCGCACCCCGGCAACTTCCGCATCCTGGCCGACGGCCGGCTCGGCGTGATCGACTTCGGCGCGGTGGCCCGGTTGCCCGGTGGCCACCCCGAACCGATCGGGCGGCTGGTGCGACTCACCCTCGACGGGGACGCCGATGGGGTCGCCGACGGCCTGCGCACGGAAGGCTTCATCAAGCCCGACGACGAGATCGACGCCGAGGCGGTGCTGAAGTTCCTCCGGCCGATGATCGAGCCGCTCGCGGTCGACGAGTTCCGCTTCACCCGCAGCTGGCTGCGCGGCGAGGCGACCCGGCTGACCAGTCCGAAGTCCCCGGCCTACCAACTGAGCCGCAAGCTCAACCTGCCGCCCAACTACCTGCTGATCCACCGGGTCACGCTGGGCTCGATCGGGGTGCTGTGCCAACTGGAGGCCGAGGCGCCCTACCGGGAGATCGTCGAGAAATGGCTGCCCGGGTTCGCACCCGTGGCATAGGGCCATGATTCGATGAGCGGCATGGACGCCACGGGGCACATCGACGATCTTGGAAGCTTCATCTCGGCATCGCCGAGTTCCTACCACGCGGCGGCCGAGGTGGCCCGCCGCCTCGGCGACGCCGGCTACACCACTCTCGACGAGGCGGCCGACTGGCGCGAGGTCGTCCGCCCCGGCGCTCGGCTGGTCCTGGTCCGCGACGGTGCGGTGATCGGTCTGGCGCTGCCCGCCGACGCCGGCCCGGCCACGCCGTTCCGCGTTCTCGGCGCGCACACCGACTCGCCCACCTTCAAACTCAAGCCGCGCCCGGCGCTGTCCGCGCACGGCTGGCTGCAGGCGGGCGTCGAGGTGTACGGCGGACCCATCATCGCCTCCTGGTTCGACCGCGAGCTGGAGTTCGCGGGCCGGCTCGTCGACACCGCCGGCACCGTGCACCTGGTCCGCACCGGCCCGTTCGCCCGCATCCCGCACCTGGCCGTCCACCTGGACCGCGACGTCAACACGTCGTTCGCCCCCGACCGGCAGCGCGACGTCCAGCCGATCCTCGGCGTCTCCGGCCCCGACGTGCTCACCCACCTGGCCCGGGCGGGCGGCCTCTCCTCGGCCGGCGACGTCGCCGGGTTCGACGTGGTCTCGGTCGACTCGGCGGCGCCGGCCCGGTTCGGGGCGGACGGCTCGCTGTTCGCCGCGGCCCGGCTGGACAACCTGTCGTCGGTGCACGCCGGCCTCACCGCCCTGGTGCGCGCCGCGCCGGCCGGGGCGATCGCGGTGCTGGCCGCCTTCGACCACGAGGAGATCGGCTCGGAAAGCCGCTCGGGCGCCGCCGGGCCGCTGCTCTCCGACGTGCTGGAGCGGGTCTCGGCCGCGCTCGGTGGCGATCGCTCCGACCTGGCCCGGGCCATCTTCGGGTCCTGGTGCCTGTCGGCCGACGCCGGCCACGCCGTGCACCCCAACCGGCCGGAGCGGCACGACCCGGCGAACCGTCCGGTGGCCGGCGGCGGCCCACTGCTGAAGATCAACGCCAACCAGCGCTACACCACCGACGCGGTGGGCGCCGCGCTGTGGGCCCGCACCTGCGAAAAGGCCGGCGTCCCGTTCCAGGAGTTCGTCTCCAACAACGCGGTCCCGTGCGGCTCCACGATCGGCCCGATCACCGCGGTCCGGATCGGCATCCCGACCCTGGACGTCGGCACCCCGCTGCTCTCCATGCACTCGGCCCGTGAGCTGTGCCACGTGGATGACCCGGCTCGGCTGTCGGCCGCGGCCGAGGTCTTCTTCACCGGCCTGCCCTGACCCACCCCTTTGACATAGCGAAGGCCCGTCCGCGCCGAAGCGCGGACGGGCCTTTCAGTAGCGAGTTGTTGTCAGTGGGTCAGTAGCGCCCGCCGCCGAGTTCGCGCGAGGCCCGGTGATGGGCCTGCATGGCGACCAGACGAGCGGGGCGGTGCGCCTCAGGTGTGTACTCACGCTGAGGCCGACGCGTTCGGGCCCGGGACAACGCTTCGTGGAGAAGTCTCATTCTGGTGGCTCCAGTCGTATTCATCTCGATGCTCGGCTTTCGGGTTGTGGCCGGTTCGGCCTCAGGGAGGGCGATGCTGCTGTTCATGTCAGGCCGCCAGGCGGACCTGGTTGCGGGACTCGAGACCGTTCGCGGCGAGCCGCTCCTCGACCTCGACGGCGAGCTCGGCGTCGCGCGCCACGTCCGACTTACGCGGACGGCCACGCGGCCGCTTGCGGGGAACCACGGCACCCCGCTCGAAGATCTCGCCACCCCAGACGCCCCAGGGCTCGTTCCGCTCGACCGCACCGGCGAGGCACTCCACGCGCAGCGGGCAATCCCCGCAGAGCGACTTCGCCAGCTCCAGCTGAGCCGGGGAGTCCGAGAACCAAAGGTCCGGGTCGAACTTCCGGCAGGGCAGGTTTGCCTCGATGTCGACGCTCACGTCGATCGGGGCCAGCGCCAGACTCATAAAGCCCGGTCACCTCTCTCTTCTTCAGCGATCTTCTGGATCGTCGGGTGCTGCACCGGCCGGTGGGCCGGCAAAAAAGTAAGGCCGCGGATCCCTGTACGGGTTCCGCGGCCTCGAGGTGAGCCGGAGGTCTGCTATCAGACCGGCCTTCCTCGAGGCGGGACACCACTGCCACCATCCGCGTAACGCTTCTTGGAGACGTTGCTGCCCTTGAACCCAGTGGTGGTGCCGTTACTGCCATTGATTCCGTCGGTAAGCGTCAGGACCTGAGCCAGCTCGGCCTGGACCTGGACCTGGTGCACCCGCGAAACCGGAGCCCGCTCGGCGGCGAGAATCGCCATCGGTCGGACGGTCTCGGCCGGAACCCAAGCCCGCTCGGCTGCCGGAGCCACGGGGGCCACCGGCGAAGCCGACATCGCTGCCACGGAGGCGGCGGAAATCGGCAACAGAGCGGACGGAGCGCACGCACGGGTCAGCGGCAGCGATTTCTGCGTCATCGTGTAGATCTCCATCTCTGCCACCTCCTCCATCTGCGTTGCACTCATCGTTCGTTTTCCCTTGTAGAGCAGGCCGCTCGCCAAGGTGTGCTCTGAGGCTAAGCCTCAGTTGCGAGGGAGGGCAAACGAATTAACGCACTAGTTTTCAAAGTTTTTTGACGAGACTTCGTCGGGCGTCGCGCCACCCACGAGAGCGAACACCGCGGCGCCGTACTGACCGAGCTTTCGGGGGCCGATCCCGGCGATCCCCAGCAGTTCCGCCGGATTACTCGGGCGCCGCTCCGCCATGGCCACCAGGGTCGCGTCGGTGAACACCACATAAGCAGGGACTTTGAGCCCGGCCGCGGTATCCGCCCGCCAGGTCGTAAAACGGTCCAGAAGGTCCTGATCGAGGTCGGACGGGCAGGTCGGGCAGCGGCCCATCTTGCGGTCGGCACCGCCCAGCAGAGTGGTCCCGCAGATGCGGCACGAGGACACCTGAGAGCGTCGACGGTCGGGTTTCCGACTCCGATCGAGGGATCCGGCCCGTTCGGTCGGCGAGTTGCGCTCCAGCTGGGGCAGGAAGCGGCAGGGCCGCCGCGCCCGGCCACTGCCGGACCGCGTCTGACCATAGGAAAGCCACAACCACTCGCGCGCCCGGGTCACCCCGACGTAGAGCAGCCGGCGCTCCTCCTCCAGTTGCTCGGGCGTCTTCGCATACGTCGTCGGGAGCGTGCCGTCGGCCAGGCCCACCAGGAAGACCGCGTCCCATTCGAGGCCTTTGGCCGAGTGAAGTGAGGCGAGCGTCACACCCGCCACCGTCGGCGCGTGCTGCTGCTCGACCCGGCGGGCCAGCTCGTCGTTGAAGGCGGACAGCGTGACGTCTCGCTGCACGGCACCAGCCTGGCCGATCGGTTCGAGGGTGGGTGCCTTCGCGTACTCCTCGGCGAGGGTGACAAGCGCGGCCAGTGCCTCCCACTGCTCGCGTGCCGCACCGCCGGCCGGGGGTTGCTCGCGGGCCCACCCGGTCGCCGCGAGCGCCTCGACCACCGCCTGCACCAGTGGGGTCTCGCCGGGCGTGGAACGCACCGCCGCGCGCAGCGCGATCATCGCCTGCCGGACCTCGGGCCGCTCGAAGAACCGCTCGGCGCCGCGCACCAGGTAGGGCACCTCGGCCTCGGCGAGCGCCTCCTCATACGTCTCGGACTGGGCGTTGATGCGGAACAGCACGGCGATCTCGCTGGCCGGGGTGCCGCCGGCGATAAGCTCACGGCAGCGGCGGGCCACCGCAGCCGCCTCGCCGGCCTCGTCCGGGAAGATCTTCAGCTCCGGTTCGGCTCCGGACGGCCGCTGGCCGACCAGCTCGAGCCGGAGCCGGGCCTCGTTGCCGCGCGCCTGCCGGATCACCGCGTTGGCCAGGCCGACCACCTGCGGGGTCGAGCGGTAGTCGCGGACCAGCCGGATCACCACGGCGCCGGGCCGCTGCCGGGCGAAGTCGATCAGGTAGCTCGAGGTGGCGCCGGTGAACGAGTAGATCGTCTGACTGGCGTCGCCGACCACGGTGAGGTCGTCGCGGCCGCCCAGCCAGGCGTCGAGCAACCGCTGCTGCAGCGGGTTGACGTCTTGATACTCGTCGACGACGAAGTGGCGATATTGCGACCGGATCTCCTCGCCGACATCCGGATGCTCCTCGATCCCCCAGACCGCGGCACGCAGCATGTCCTCGAAGTCGATCACGCCCTGGCGGCGCTTGAGCGTCTCGTAGGCCGCGAACACCTCGGCGACCTTGGCCGGCTCGTGTGGCGGCTCACGGTGGCCCTTGGTGGCGGCCACCGCGTATTCCCCCGGCTCGACCAGCGACGATTTCGCCCACTCGATCTCGCTGGCCAGGTCGCGGGCGGCGGCACGGTCGGCCCGGACCCCGACCCGGGCCGCGGCCAGGCCGATCATGCGGGCCTTGGATTCGAGCAGCTCGGGCATCGCCCGGCCCTCGAGCAGGCGGGGCGCGAAGTAACGCACCTGGCGCAGGGCCGCGGCGTGGAAGGTGCGGGCCTGCACGCCGGTGGCGCCGAGCGCGCCGAGCCGGGCGCGCATCTCGGCGGCGGCCCGCGCGGTGAACGTGACGGCCAGCACGTGCCGGGGGCTGATCTCGCCGGTGAGCGTGCGGTAGGCGATGCGGTGGGTGATCGCCCGGGTCTTGCCGGTGCCGGCGCCGGCCAGGATGCAGACCGGGCCTGCGGGGGCGGTCACCACCGTCCGCTGCTCGGGGTCGAGCCCGGCCAGCACCGCATCACTCAGCACGTCGGGAATCATGGCACTTGGGTCTGACGTTATGTCGCAAGGCGGAGTGCCATGTGACCCAGCCGAGAGGATCTTGACCGATGTTGACCATGTATTCGACGTCCTGGTGCGGTTATTGCCACCGACTCAAGTCGCAGCTCGACCGCGAAGGCATCGCGTACGACGTAGTGGACATCGAGCAGGACGAGGCGGCGGCGGAGTTCGTGCAGACCGTGAACGGCGGCAATCGCACCGTCCCGACCCTGCGTTTCGACGATGACTCGGCGCTGACCAACCCGTCGATCATCCAGGTCAAGGAGCACCTCGCGGCCATCGCCGCCTGAGCTACCGCAGAGCGCGGCATCCCGATCGGATGCCGCGCTTTTGTGTCTACGCGGAGACGAGCGACGCGGCCTTCTCCTCGGCATCCGCGATGATCGCGTCGAGTTCCTGGTCACCCAGGGCGAGTTCGTCGGCGAGCGAAGCAAACAGCAGCAGATGTACGGCGAGCAGGATGCCGCCGTCGATGTCGCCGATCGGGACCGTCTCGCCGAGCGCGTGCCGCACCAGCATCTCGGCGTCGAGGATCGGCAGCCCGGCGACGGCATGCTCGTGCACGGCCGTGGCCACGGTGCGGCTGATCTCGACGAGCGGAGTCTCGGACTCGAACCGGCGGCGCACCACCAGACCGAAAGCGATCTCCCACACCTGGCGAGCCGCGTCGTCGACATCGCCGGCCGGCATGCCGAACCGGGCCGGAGCGTCGTCCCGGGCGGCCTGGCGAAGGTAATGCCCGGCCGCCGTGGCGATCACTCCCGGCTGGTGGTCCGTGCCGTGCGGCAGCTGGCCGGAGAGCGCGCCGACCGGCGGCTCCCGTCGGTCGGAGTGCGGCGCCTCGGCCGACTCCGGCCGCGATTCGGCGTTCCCGGCCGGCCGGGCCGAGCGGCGCCGGCCCCGGTTCGTCTCGGGCAACGGCTCAGGCGACGGCAGCTCGGCGACCTGTTCGTCGATCTCGGCGGCACGCTGGGTGGAACGGCGACGGTTGCGGCTCACATCGCCCTCCGGCCGACGACCCGATTGCGCGGCCGGTCGAAGCGGGCCACCCGCTGCTCGGCCTGATCGACCAGGGCGAACAGTTCGGCCTCGGGCACGCCGGGCGGGCGAGCCAGGTCGCCGACCACGTGACAGATCAGCTCGAAGCGGCGCAGCTCGGGCACGCCGTTCGCCAGGTCCGGCTCGCTGATCGCTGCCCGGATCATCGCTTCGGCCTCGCGGGCGAGCTCGCCCTGGGCCGGCAGCGCCTGATATTCGAGCAGGTCACGCACGTAGCGGGTGACGTCGCGCGGCTCACGGCCGACGAAGCTGCGGCGGACCGCCACGATGAAGAGCTCGCGCAGCAGCCGAACGGCACGTGGCGAGTCGTTGAGACGAGACAGCGACCGCGCCGGGCGCTCTTCCCCCAGTGCTTCGAGGATGAGCCGGCCCGCCGCGGTCGCCGCTTTGTCTAATGTCCCGGTTTGCCCCACATGGGGGACTCTAACCGGTCGTTACGGGATGAGAGCCGGAATGCTGGAGTCGAGCAGACCCCGCTCCTTGAGCGCGCCGTACAGCGGCGTGGTCTCCGGGAAGTGGCCCCAGGCGTGGTCGCCGGAGCCGTCGCCGGCGTGGCCGAGCAGCTGCTTCTGCACCGGGTTGAGACTGTCGAACCAGTCCTGCTGCGGCAGGTCGGCGACGTCGTCGCGGCCGGCGATCCAGCGCGGGGTGTAACCGAAGAACGCGCCCATCCGGGTGAAGGGCGAGTAGTTGTCGGAGCGCGCGTGCCAGATGCGCCGGTCGAAGACGACCAGGTCGCCGGGGTTCGCGGTGATCTGGGTCGCGCCCTCGGGCTCCGGCCACGGGACGCCGCGGCTCGGCGGGCCGGGCAGCCAGTTGGTCTTGTGGCTACCGGGGATCACGGTGAAGTTGCCGCGACCGGTCTCGCTCACGTCGGAGAACCAGAACGCCAGCTTCACGGAGAACATCGGGCGCGGATCGGTCTCGATCTCCCGGTTCTGCCGGCCACCGTCCTGGTGCCAGTGCCACCACTCCTTGGTCTTCTCGTGAATCTGCGGGTGCACGTCCACGTGGGAGTGGTAGATGTGAATGTTCCAGCCCAGCAGCGACCAGATGTACTTGAACGCCACCGGGTGGTCGATCAGGTAGGCCAGCTCGGGGACGGAGGTAATCGCGGACAGCTGGTGCAGCGCACCGGTCGCGTTCAGGCCGTGGCCACCGGGCTGCTGAGCCCGCTCGTAGGCGGCTTGGATCGCGTTCTGCCCGACCTCGATCTCGCTCTCACTGAGCACGCCGGGAATCACGAGAATCCCGTCCTGGTCGAACTTGGCACGCTCGTCGTCCGTCATGGCGGTCCATGCCGGCGCTTCCACCTGCGTCATCGAAATTTCCACCTCTCGGTCTTTGTACTTCGAGACGCGGTGGAGGCGCATTTTGGTTACTCGGGAAGTAGAAAACTTCTCTACTTAGAGCAACTTCGATCCACTATCGGCCGAAACCGCCCAACCAGGTCTCAATCAGGTAGAACGCGATAGAGGATCGCATAGGAAGGCTCATCCTGACGCCCGTATCGGCATGAACGAAGCCTCCGGCGATCATCTTGGCGACGTCGTCCCGCGTGAACCAGTGAGCCTCATCGATCTCCTCGGGGTCGAGGGTCATCGGCGTGTCCGGGTCGGCGGTGGCGTGAAAACCGAGCATCAGCGACCCGGGGAACGGCCACGACTGGCTGCCCGAGTAGGACAAACCGGTGAGCCCGATGCCCACCTCCTCATCCACCTCGCGCCAGACCGCCGCCTCGGCGGACTCGCCGGGCTCGACGTAACCGGCCAGGCAGGAGAACCGGACCACGCCGTCCGGACTGGCCGGCCAGGTGGAGTTGTGGCCGAGCAGGCAGCGCCCGGCCGGACCGGCCACCCCGTCGTGCACCAGCACGATCATCGCCGGGTCGGTGCGCGGCCACATCAGGTTGCCGTCGGGGTCCTTGCGCGCCCAGCCCGCCTCCACCGACTCGGTGGGCAGCCCGGTCCTCGGCGAGAAGACGTGACTGCGGTGCCAGTTGGCGAGCGCCGCGGCGGCCGTGAACAGGCCCGCGTCCCGGTCGTCGAGCAGATGCCCGACGTCCCGCAGGGTCACCGCCCGGGCGCCGGCCGTCTCGGGCAGCGGCGCCGCGACCGTCCAGAGCGGGGTGCCGTCGGTGTCGACGCCGAGGAACCAGTGCTCGGCCTCCGGCGCGTCGGCCGCGGCCACCAGCACCAGCCCGGCCCCGCCGTCCGGCCGGTCGGCGATCAGCGCCCGGCCGCCCTTGGTCGGGTCGATGACCAGCACCAGGCCACGCGACCAGGCCTCGGCGAGCCAGGCGTCGTCCTTGCGGCGCAGCGCGGACCGGTCGAGGGTGCTGCGGGCCAGCGGCGGTACGTCGCTGGTGAACTCCGGCGGAATGGTCACTAGGCGTCGCGCTCCACCGTGGTCAGGGCCGCCAGCGGCGCGGCGACCTTCTCGGCGTCACCGAGCACCACGGTGACCGCCTTGGCCGGGGCCAGGAAGCGGGACGCCGCCGCGGTGACCTCGTCGAGCGTCGCGGAGGCCAGCGCGGCCGAGTGCTCGCGCAGGTGCTCCAGACGCAGGCCGAAACTCGCGTAGATGCTGGCCAGCCCGGCCAGGCCGGCCTGGGTCGACATGCCGAGCCGGAGCGTGCCGAGGGCGTACCGGCGGGCCTGTTCGAGCTCCTCCTCGCCGGGCGGGAGGCTGGCGATGCGGCCGAGCTCGTAGAGGGTCTCGAGCAGGGACGGGCCGGTCACCTCGGTGGCGACCTCGGCCGCGACCGTCAGGGCCGAGCCGGCCAGGTAGTGCTCGATCGAGGTGTGCGGGCCGTACGTGTAGCCCTTGTCCTCGCGCATGTTCTCCACCCAGCGGGACGAGAAATAGCCGCCGAAGACCAGGTTGGCCAGCTGGAGAGCCGCGTACTGCGGGTCGGTGCGGGGCACCGCGGGCAGCGCCATCCGCAGCGAGGACTGCACCGCGCCGGGCCGGTCGACAAGCAGCAGTGGGCCAGGCTCCAGCGGTGGTGTGGCCGGCACGGTCTCGTCCCGGCCGGGGCCGGTCCAGCTGCCGAGCGCCTTCTCGGCGGCGTCGATCGCCTTCTCCGGGCTGAGGTCGCCGACCAGCACCAGCACCGAGCCGTTCGGGCGGACCCGGTCGGCGTGCAGGCTGCGCAGCTGCGCCGGGCGAACCCCCCGGACCTGCTCGGGCTCGGGGGTCTGCACCGCGTAGGGGTGGCTGCCGTACATCCGCTTGAGCAGAGCCGTGCGGGCCACGTGCCCCGGCTGCATCAGGGCCACCTGGATGTGGTCGACCAGGCGGTCCCGCTCGGTGGCGACCTCGGACTTGGGGTAGGCCGGGTCGGTGAGCACCGAGGCCAGGATCTCCAGCATCCGGTCCAGGCCGCCGGCCAGCGCGTTGCCGGTGACCAGCAGCCGGTCGGGATCGAGACCGGCGGACAGCCCGCCGCCGACCGCCTGCAGGCCGGCCGCGATGTCGATGCTCGACATCGTGCCGGTGCCGGTGAACAGCGCCTGGGACAGCAGGGTGGCCCGGGGCAGCGCCGCCTTGCTGAACGGGACCCGCAGCCGCAGCTCCACCAGCGGCACCGAGGTGCGCCGGATGGCGATCACGGTGAGGCCGCTGGCCAGCGTGCGCTCGGCCTGCTTGGGCAGCTTGAGCTTGGCGTCCGGGACCAGATCGGGCAGGGACTTCGCGTTCATGAACCAGCTCCGGGGAGGACCTCGACGGTGGAACGCCCCTCGGGGCGCAGGGTGGCCGCGGCGGTGACGATCTGGGCCTCGGTGACCTCGCCGACCAGCCGGGGCAGCTCGTTGAGCAGCCCGGGATCGCCGCGCTGCAATTCCAGTACGGCCATCGGCAGGGCCCGGCCGAGCACCGCGTCGGTGTCGCGCAGCAGGTGGGTGGCGATGCGGGCCTGGGTGCGCTCGAGCTCGCCGGGCGTCAGGCCGTCCTGGACCAGCCGGTCGATCTCCTCGTCGACGGTGCGCAGCACCTTGTCGGAGTCGCCGCCGGGCGGCATGTGCGCCTGCAGGAGCAGCGCGGTGGGGTTGCGCACGCCGAACTCGTCGCCCATGAACCCGATGTAGCCGCCGATGCTGGTGACCGACCGGTCGCGCTGGACCAGCCGCTCGATCAGGCGGGACGCCTCGCCGTCGGTGAGCACCTCAGCGAGCACCACGAACGGCAGGTAGCTCGCGAAGTCGCCGATCGGGTCGGGCACCCGCCAGGCGCTGGCCACGCCGCCGAGCGGGGCCAGCCGGTCGGTGTAGGTGTCGCGGCGCTCGCGGTCGATGCCGGGCTCGTCGAAGTCGGGCAGCACCGGCGCCGGGCGGGCCGGCACGTCGTCGAAGTGCCGGCGGATCATCGCGGTCGCCTCGGCCACGTCGAAGTCACCGGCCACCGCGAGGGTGGCGTTGCCGGCCGCGTAGTAGCGGTCGAAGAAGGCCTTCGCGTCGTCGACCGTGGCGCTCTCCAGATCGCCGAACGAGCCGTAGCCGTCGTGTGAGTTGGCGAACGTGGAGAACATCACCGGCGGCAGCTTGAGCCACGGGAACCCGCCGTACGGCCGGTTCAGGACGTTGACCCGGATCTCTTCCTTGACCACGTCAATCTGGTTGAGCAGGTTTTCCTCGGTCAGGCGCGGGCCGCGCATGCGGTCGGCCTCGAGGAAGAGCGCTCGCTCGAGGGCGCCGGCCGGCAGCACCTCGAAGTAATCGGTGTAGTCCAGGTGGGTGGACCCGTTGAAGGTGCCCCCGGCGCCCTGCACGTGCCGGAAGTGGGCGAGTTTCTCGAGGTTTTCCGAGCCCTGGAACATCAGGTGCTCGAAGAGGTGGGCGAAGCCGGTGCGCCCCTCCGGCTCGGAGCGGATGCCCACGTCGTAGACCACGGCGACGCCCACGACCGGCGCACTGCGATCGGGCGTGAGCACCACCCGCAGGCCGTTGTCCAGGGTGAATCGCTCCACCGGGTACTTCGTTGCGGGGATCTTTCTGCTGCGCGCCACGGACTGACATTAGCGCGCTCCGTGTTCATCGACGCCACGGCAGGTCACCGATCATGCCCCGATCGGGTCCCGCTATGCGGTCCGGCCTTGACGCGGCATTCCCATCTCGTCCATTATTCCCATCCATCGGATAGGTAAAGCAGAGTTTCACAACCGGGAGACCGGAGAGGAGGGCCGGATCGTGTATGTGTCGGCGCGCACCGACTATGCCGTCCGAGCCATGCTCGCCATCACGGCCGAGCATCCCCACCTGGTGAAGGCCGCCGGCCTGGCCGCTACTCAGGTCATCCCGCTGAGCTTCTTACAGGGGATCCTGCTCGATCTCCGCCGGGCCGGATTGCTGCACAGCCACCGCGGCGTCGACGGCGGTTACGCCCTCGCCCGCCCCGCCACCGAGATCACCGTCGGTGATGTCGTCCGGGCTGTCGGCGGGGCACTGACCACCGTTCGTGGGCTGCCCACCGCCACTGCCACCTACCACGGCGCGGCCTCCGGGCTACGCGACGTGTGGGTTGCCGTCGAGGAAGCCATCGAAGGCGTCGTCGATCACAAGACCTTGGCCGAGCTCTCTCGCTTGGCCGGAACGCAACAACCCTCCCCGTTGAAGAACTGAAATTAGGAGTGAGATGAGCTCCCCCACCTTTTCCCGCCGGCGCGTATTCACCCTCGCCGGCGCAATGCTGACCGCGTCCGCCCTCGCGGCCTGCGGCGACGACGAGGACGGCACTCCCACCACCTCCGCGTCCGGCGGTGCCGAGGCGTCGGCGATCCGGCTCGGCTACTTCCCGAACATCACCCACGCGCCCGCCCTGGTCGGCGTCAACAAGAACCTCTTCGCCGAGGCCCTGGGCAGCACCAAGCTCGACCCGAAGACGTTCAACGCCGGGCCAGCCGCGATCGAGGCGCTCGTCTCCGGTGCCATCGACGCCACCTACATCGGCCCGAACCCGGCGATCAACAGCTGGACGCAGTCCAAGGGCCAATCGCTGAAGATCATCGCGGGTAGCACCTCCGGCGGCGCCGGCCTGGTGGTCAAGCCGGCCATCAACGGTCCGGCCGACCTCAAGGGCAAGAAGCTCGCCACCCCGCAGCTGGGCAACACCCAGGACGTCGCGCTGCGGGCCTGGCTCAAGTCGAACAACCTCAACGCCGACGCCCAGGGCGGCGGCGACGTCTCGATCCTGCCGCAGGACAACGCCACCGCGCTGCAGGCCTTCCAGCAGGGCGCGATCGACGGCGCCTGGGTTCCGGAGCCCTTCCTGAGCCGGTACCAGCTCGAGGCCGGCGGCAAGCTGCTGGTCAACGAGAAGGACCTGTGGACCGACACGAGCGGCCAGTTCGTCACCACCCACTTGATCGTCAGCCAGGAGTTCCTGAAGAAGTACCCGGGAACGGTTACCAAGCTGATCCAGGGGCACCTGAAGGCGCTCGACTTCATCAAGACCAGTGACGCGGACGCGCAGAAGGCGGCCAACGCCCAGATCGAGGCGCTCAGCGGCAAGCCGCTGAAGGACAACGTGCTGGCCTCGGCGTTCAAGAACCTGACGTTCACCGCGGACCCGATCGCCGCGTCGTTGTACACCAGTGCCAAGCACGCCCAGGACGTCGGCCTGCTCAAAGAGGTCGACCTGAAGGGCATCTACGACCTCAATGCGCTGAACGCTCTGCTGACGGCGGCCGGCCAGCCGGCGGTCAGCGACGCGTCGTCCTGATCCTCCCAGGGAGAGCCCAGTGAGCCTTGTTGAAACCCAGACCCCGCGGCCGGTAACCGGCCGCGGGGACGCGGTTGTCCGCCTCGAGAACGTCTCCAAGCAGTACGGGTCCGGCAGCAACGCCCTGCTTGCCCTGGACCGCGTCTCGCTGACCGTCCAGCAGGGCGAGTTCGTCTGCCTGCTGGGCGCCTCCGGCTGCGGCAAGAGCACGCTGCTCTCGCTGGTCGCGGGGCTCGACAAGATCACCAGCGGCACCCTGGACATCGGCGGGCGACACGTCTCACTGATGTTCCAGGAGGCCGCCCTGTTCCCCTGGCTCTCCGTGGCCGGCAACGTCGAACTGCCGCTCCGGCTGCAGGGCGTTGGCAAGGCCGAGCGCCGCAAGCGCGCCGAGGAACTGCTGGAGATCGTGCGGCTGAGCGGCTTCGGCCACAAACGGCCGCACGAGCTCTCCGGCGGCATGCGCCAGCGGGTCGCGCTGGCCCGGGCGCTCGCCCAGAACGCCGACATCCTGCTGATGGACGAGCCGTTCGGCGCCCTCGACGCGATGACCCGCGACATCCTGCACGACGAGCTCGAGCGGATCTGGCGGGAACAGAACCTGACCGTGCTGTTCGTGACGCACAACGTGCGCGAGGCGGTCCGGCTCGGCGACCGGGTGATCCTGCTCAGCAGCCGTCCCGGCCGAGTGATCGAGGACTACCCGATCACCCACGAGCGCCCCCGGCGCATCGACTCCCCCGAGGTCTCCGGCCAGGCCGCCGAGATCACCGACCGGCTCCGCGCGGAGGTCGCCCGCCATGCCAATTAAGTACCCGTCCGCCCGCGCCGGGCTGGAAGGCGCCGGCGGCGAGAACACGGTCGCCGAGGTGCCCGAGAAGGTCGGCGTCGACCCGCAGGGCCGGGACGAGGTCAGCGGCCTCGACGCGCTCGAGCTCGCACCCCGGACCGAGCAGGACAACCTGGGTAAGCGGATCTGGCGCAGCGCCTGGCCGAAGCTGCTGGCCATCGCGATCGTCGTGCTGATCTGGCAGATCGTGGTGTGGTCGAAGTGGAAGCCGGATTACGTGCTGCCCGGTCCGGGGACGGTCTTCAGCGACCTGGGCGACGTGATCACCACCGGCGACTTCTGGGACGGGGTGCGGCTCACCCTGATCCGGGCGCTCACCGGCTTCGCGCTGGCCGTCGCCATCGGCACCCTGGTCGGTGCGGCGGTGTCCCGGTTCGCGCCGCTGCGTGCGGCGATCGGCTCGCTGATCACCGGCCTGCAGACGATGCCGTCGATCATGTGGTTCCCGCTGGCCATCCTGCTGTTCCAGATCAGCGAGAGCGCCATCATGTTCGTGGTCATCATCGGCGCGGCTCCGTCGGTGGCGAACGGCCTGATCAGCGGCATCGACTATGTGCCCCGGACGTGGCTGCGGGTCGGCCAGGTGCTCGGCATGAAGGGCCTCGCGAAGTACCGGCACCTGATCCTGCCGGCGTCACTGCCGTCCTTCATCTCCGGGCTCAAGCAGGGCTGGGCGTTCTCCTGGCGCAGCCTGATGGCGGGTGAGCTGCTGGTCATCGTGCCGGGTGCGCTCTCCATCGGCGTACGGATGCAGCAGGCTCGTGATCTTTCCGACTCGAGCCTGGTGATCTGTTACATCATCGTCGTGCTGGTGATCGGCATCCTGATCGATGTGCTGTTCAACGCGGCCGACAACGCCCTGCGCAAGCGCTGGGGACTGACCGGCAGCTAGGGAGTCCGGACCGACTTGAGCACGTCGTCGATCACGTAGTCCCACTGCTTGTGGGTGCCGGGGATCGAGACGTAGAGAACGGCCGCCGTCGACTTGCCGACGTCGATGACCGCCACCGCGGAAAGTTCGTCGGTGGCGGTCAGGCCGGCCTGCTTGAAGTGCAACCGGAACTCGTTGACGTAGGCCGGCTTGCCACCCAGCGTGGTCATCCTGTCCTGGATCATTTCCATCGTGTTGGGCTGCGGGTAGTACTCCGCGCGCACGTCCGCGGCCACCTGCCGGCCCACGCACTCCAGGTCGACGATCCCGCCGTCGTTGTCGGCGGCCGGCACCGCGGCCGACAGGATCGACGCGTGATATTGCCCGCCGCTGTAGGCCTCGGTCACGAAGTGCTGCCCCACCTTGTACGGCACCTCCAGCGTCCCGGCCCGCCACACGGTGTTCCACGGGACCCAGGGCGCCCCGTATGCCTTGTAGGAGATGCCCGCGTCCGGGTCGGTGGTCCGTGCCCCGGTCTCCGGCGGCAGCGCGCTCGGCGCCTGGGTGGGCCCGGTGCTCGGCGAAACGCTCGGTGCGGGGCAGGCCTGCGCCAGCGGCGGCCGCACGTCGGTGGGGGCGGACGCCTTGTCGCGGAACGGGTTGCTCCCGGACGAGAACACCAGGATCAGGATGATCGTCAGGCCGATCGCCAGGATCGCGCCGGCGATGCCCGCGAAGATCAGCATCTGCCGCCGGCGCCGCTGCGGCCCGTCCGAGCCCGGCTTCTCCTCCGGTGGCGGTGGATCCGATGGCGGCGGCGTGGCCGGCGGCAGACCGGGAGCCGTCACGGTGCCCGATGCGAACCGCCCGCCGGGCTGTTGCCAGGAGAACGTCGTCGGCTCAGACATGAATCCCAGTGAACACCACGCAGGCCGCTATTGCGTCACGGCACGGGCTCAGCCGATCGGCGGAACCGCTGTGTACCACGGCGTGAAGACGACCACGAGAACCAACGCCAGGCCCGCGCCGGCCACCCCCAACACGAACGCGAGCTCACGGCGTGCGGTGGTGCTGCGCATAACGGATCCCCCCGGACCGGTCACAGAAATGAGCGTCACCGACTAAGACGCCGCACAGGCCCATGTGGTTGCACCCCGAACCAGCCGATCTTCAGGTGTTTCGGCTACCGTCTCTCCATGGAACTCGTGTATCCCCCGGTCATCGCCTTAGCCAAGACGATGTTCCGCGCTCTCGACATGCGGATTGAGGTCGACGGCGCCGAGCACATCCCGCACGAGGGTGGTGCGGTACTGGCGAGTAACCATGTCAGCTACCTCGACTTCATCTTCTGCGGCCTGGCCGCCCAGCCGGCCCACCGGCTGGTCCGCTTCATGGCGAAGAAAGCGGTCTTCGACCACAAGATCAGCGGCCCGCTGATGCGCGGCATGCAGCACATCCCGGTCGACCGGGACGCCGGCGCCTCCTCGTTCCGCGAGGCCACCACCGCGCTGAAGAACGGCCAGGTGGTCGGCGTCTTCCCGGAGGCGACGATCAGCGAGTCGTTCACGGTCAAGGAGATGAAGTCGGGTGCGGTCCGGCTGGCCCGCTCGGCCAAGGTGCCGCTGATCCCGATGGTGGTGTGGGGCCCGCATCGTCTGTGGACCAAGGGCCGCAAGAAAGAACTGACCAAGCGGCACGTTCCGGTGCTCATCAAGGTCGGCGAGGCCATCGAGCTGCCCAAGGGTGCCACCCCCGAGGCGCTGACGGCCACCCTGCGGGCACGCCTGACCGAGCTGCTCGACGCGGTGCAGAAGGCGTACCCGGAAAAGCCCGCTGGGCCGGACGACCGCTGGTGGCTGCCCGCGCACATGGGTGGCACGGCGCCGCTGCCGGAGGCAGCAGCCGTCTGACTTTTGGTTTCCCAAACACGTCGGCGCCGCACCCCGGGCTGGGGTGCGACGCCGATTTTTCGATCTTAGTTTTTGAAGAAGGGGTCAGACTGCGCGGATGTTCGCGGCCTGCGGGCCCTTCTGGCCCTGCGTAACCTCGAACTCAACCCGCTGGTTCTCTTCCAGGCTGCGGTAGCCCGACATCTGGATCGCGGAGAAGTGGGCGAAGACGTCGGCCCCGCCGTCGTCCGGGGTGATGAACCCGAAGCCCTTGTCCGCGTTGAACCACTTCACAACGCCGGTAACCATGATCGTCTCCTCGACGGTCGATCGCTCCCGCCATTATGGACGGGAGCGGTGTGATAAGACTCGGATTTCCCGAGTCTCGTGTCGCCGTACTGATCGCCCGAACCGGAGAAACCCGGGTTACGACAAAGAGCGCCTGGGGCAGATTTCCCCACAGGCGCTCCTAAGTACTTGGGAACCAAACGAACAACGGTCGGAGCGTAGCACGGGTTAGGGGGTTCAGCAGTGATCGGCGCACATCTGGCACAACGGCTGAAGGAGGCCGGCCTCGTCTGGAAGCCGGCCCTCGGCGACCGCTTCGCGATCCCTGATCGGGACCTGGACGAAGAGGTCTTCGTACTCAGCAACATGACTATCGAGGTGCACACGATGCCGGAGGGAAAGGTGATCGGTTTCAACGGCACCACGGAGTGGGCGCTCGACGATGTGGAGATCGACGAGACCATCTGGCTGCCCCGCGAGGACCAACTGCGGGAACTGCTCGGCGGGACCTTCCGCAGCCTGGGTTGCGACCCCGACGGGTACGAGGTGCGCATCGACCTGCTCGGCGAGGAACGGCGGTTCGCCGGGGCCACCGCTGACGAGGCGTACGCGTCGGCACTACTGCACCTGCTGGCCTCGATCACCCAGTAGCGGGACCTCGACCACAAGTGCCTCCAACTCGTCGGCGTCGAGCAGGTCGACCGGCCGGACGGTGACCTGATCGCGCACATAGTGGAAGCCGGCCTTGACCCGGTTGACCGGCACCCCGGCCAGCGACGCCCAGGCCACCCGGTAGGCGGCCAGCTGCACGGCCGCCGCCTCCGCCTCGACGCCGGTCGGCCGGCGGCCGGTCTTCCAGTCGATCACGTCGAACCGGTTGGCCGACTCGGCGAAGACCGCGTCCATCCGGCCGCGCACCACCACCCCGGCCACCGACGTCGCGAACGGAACCTCCACCTCGATCGGGGTGCGGTCGGCCCACTCGCCGGCCAGGAACGCCGCCTGCAACGTCGCCAGCTCCTCGTCGGCGGCCGCGTCGTCGTCGGCCGCACCCGGCAACTCGTCGATGTCGATCAGGCGGGCCGACCCGAACCGCTGCTCCAGCCAGGCGTGGAACGCGGTACCACGCCGGGCCTGCGGCGCCGGGCGCTGCGGCAGCGGGCGGCGTAGCGAACGGGCCAGGGCCTGCGGATCGCGGCGCAGCACCACCAGCTGGGAGACCGACAGGTGGTTAGGCAGCGCGACCTCCAGCGGGCCGTCCCGGCGGGCTCGTTCCTCCCGTTCGGCCAGCAGCAGGACGGACTCCCGGCGCCAGCGGGCGATGTCCGGATCGTCGGCCGCGGCGTCGGCGTCCTCGGCCTCCCGGCGAATCTCCTCCACGGGAATGCCGACCAGCTCGGCGGCGAATCCGGCCCGGGCGGCCACTTCCGGCTCCCGGGCGGCCAGATCGGCGAAGGCGGCCGCGGCCGAGGCGGCCGGGTCGGCGATCATCCGGCGGATCAGGTCGGCGGCCACCGCCATCGCCGGGCGGCGCCGGCCCAGCGGATCGAACGGCCACTCCATCGGTTCCGCCTCGCCGGTCGAGGGATTTGTCGCCTCCGGGGTCGGCTCCGGCGTCCAGCGGTCCACCACGCCGTCGCCGTTCGCGCAGGTCGCGCGGATCTCGTCGAGGAAGACCGACGGGCCGCGCGGGCGCTTAACGGCCTCACCCCACCAGTAGCCGGAGCACAGCAACAGCCGGCGAGGGCGGGTCACGGCCACGTAGGCGAGGCGGCGCTCCTCCCGTACGTCGTGTTCCCGCCAGGCCCGGCCGAACGCCGTCACCGCGGCGAGCACTCCCTTCTGGTCGACCGCCTCGGACAGGTCGAGCCGGGGCAGCCCGTCCGAGTCGCCGCGTAGCGGGAACGGCAGCACGCCGATGCCCATCAGGTAGTGGTCGGTGCCCCGGGTCAGTCCCGGCCAGACGCCCTTGCTGAGGCCGGCCACCGAGACGACGTCCCACTCCAGACCCTTCGCGGCGTGCGCGGTCAGGATCTGCACGGCGCCCTCGACCACGTCGACCTGGCCCGGTTCCAGGCCGCGCTCCTCCTCCTCGGCGGCGGCCAGGAAAGCCAGGAAACCGGCGAGGGTGCCTCCGTCGGTCTCGCCGGCGTAGCGGGCCGCCACGTCGCCGAGCGCGTCCAGGTGACCGCGGGCCAGCCCGGCGTCGCCGGCCTGCCAGCCGCGCACCGCCACCTCGACGTCCAGGCCGGTGGTGCGCTCGATGTCGGCGACCAGGTCGGGCAGGGGCTGGTCGAGTCGCTGCCGGAGCGAGCTCAGCTCCCGGCTGTACGCACGCAGGCGCAGGTAGCCCTCCGCCGAGTACTGCTGCGGGGCGCCCAGGTCGGCCATCGCCTCGACCAGGGTGGCGTCGTCGAGCCGGTCGCCGACGATCTCCTCCGGGTCGGTCCGGTTGACCACCTCGGCCCGGGCGGCGGCCAGCGACCGGGCCCGGCGGTGCAGGGTGACCAGGTCACGCGGGCCGATCCGCCAGCGCGGGCCGGTCAGCATCCGCAGCAGCGAGGCGCCGTCGGTCGGGTCGGCCAGGACCCGCAGCGTGCAGGTGACGTCGCGAACCTCCGGGGTGTCCAGCAGGCCACCCAGGCCGACCACCTCGACCGGCAGGCCGACCTTGCGTAGTGCCTGCTCGATCGCCGGGATCTGGCTGCGCACCCGCACCAGCACGGCGCTGGTCGGGCGTTGCTCCAGCGGAATCTCGTCGGCCTCGGCCTGCGGCCGGCCGGCCGAGATGCGCCAGGCGGCAAGCATCTGCTCGGCGATCCAGTCGGCCTCTTCGGCGTACGTCTCCAGCAGTGCACAGGTCACCGTGCGGCCGCCGACGTCCCGTTTGACGGTGGGTGCCGCCACCAGCGTCGCCACCTGCGCGCCGGCCGCCCGCAACGGCTTGGACAGCTCGTTCGCCACGGCCAGGATCTGCGGCCGGTTCCGCCAGCTCCGGGTCAGGCCGAGCACCCGAGCGTCCCGGCCCTCCGCGTCGGGGAACTGCTCCGGGAAACGTTCGAGTGTGCCGGCCGACGCACCGCGCCAGCCGTAGATCGACTGGCAGGGGTCGCCGACCGCGGTCACCGGATGACCGCCGCCGAACAGCGCGTTCAGCATCGTCACCTGGGCGTGGCTGGTGTCCTGGTATTCATCGAGGAGCACGATGCGAAACCGGTCGCGCTCCACCTCGCCGACCGCCGGATGGTTGCGGGCGACAAGCGCGGCCCGGGCCATCTGGTCGCCGAAGTCCATCGCCTCGAGGTCGAGTTTGCGCTTCTCGTAGAGGCGCACCAGGGGCAGCAGGGTGAGCCGGTGGCGCTGCCGCGCCAGGGTGTCGGCGACGTCCTTGTAGACCCGGCCCGGCAACTCCTGCACCTCGGCGAAGAACCGGCCGGTCCAGGCGGCCAACTCGTCCGGGGTGATCAGGTGCTCGGCCAGCTCGCCGGAGAGCGCCAGGACGTCGTCGGTGACCGTGCCGGGCGCCCGGTTCAGGCCGGTCATCTCGCCGGTGTAGGAGCGGACCAGCGAGTCGACGATCTGCCAGCGGGCTGCCTCGGTGAGCAGCCGGGCCGACGGTTCGTAACCGGCCCGCAGGCCGTGCTCGGTGACCACCCGGGCCGCATAGGAGTGGTAGGTCGAGATGGTGGCCTCGCCGACGAACGCGTCGTCCCGGCCGATCCGGCGCACCAGCTGGCCGAGCCGGGTGCGCACCCGGTGGGCCAGTTCGCCGGCCGCCTTGCGGGTGAAGGTGAGGCCGAGGATCTGGTCGGGCCGGGCATAGCCGTTGGCCACCAGCCACACCACCCGCGAAGCCATCGTCTCGGTCTTTCCCGAGCCGGCCCCCGCCACCACCAGGAACGGCCGGACCGGCGCCGAGATGATCTCTTTCTGCTCCTCGGTCGGCCGATGCAGGCGCAGCAAACCGGCCAGCTCGGCCGGCGTATAACGCGGGCCCGAGTCGGCACGGCGGCGCGGCGCCGCCGGTTCGTCGGCGAAGAGGCTGGGCTGGGTCACTGCGTATCTTCTACTACCTGACGCCCCTTGCCGGAAATCGGGCAGCTGGTGCGGACCGGGCAGACCCGGCACCGGCTGTTGGCGACGGCCGAGAACGTGGCCGCGGCCATCGTGTCGGCGGTGCGCCGGACCATCGCGTACGCCCACTGCGGGTCGACCGCGTCGGCCAGCGGCAGCTGCATCTGTTCGCGGGCGTCCTTGCCCGGCCCGAGCTGCACCAGCGCCGCGCCACCGCTCGCCAGCCCATGGTCGCCGAACGCGCCCGCCTCCACCGCGGCCTGATATCCGGCCAGCTGGGCGTGTTCCTCCACATCGGCCGACGAGACGGTGGTGGACTTGCCGGTCTTCAGGTCGATGACGACCAGCCGGCCCTCCTCGTCGATCTCGAGCCGATCGACCCGCCCGGTCAGCTGAATCGGCCGGGTCTCGTCCTCCAGCCGCACCGTGAACTCGTGCTCGATCGCCAGCAGCCGCCGCGGGTTACCGGCCAGCCAGCGCAGCAGCTTGTCGACCATGCCCTGGGCCCGCTCCTGCTCCGGGCCGGCCAGCCAGCGCGCGGCCAGCTCGATCTCCGGGAACCGGGCCGAGACGTATTCGACCAGTTTCTCCCGGTCGGCGTTGGCGTCCTCGGCCAGCATCGCGGCCGCGTGCACCAGGTTGCCGACCCCCTGGGCCGGCCCCGGCGGCCCGGCGCCGCCGTGTCGTTCCAGCAGCCAGCGCAGGCTGCAGCGCAGCGCGCTCTCCATCGAGGAGGGGGTGACCTTGACCGGCTGCCCCTCGTCGACCAGCGGCCGATCGTCGGACAGCGGCCGCAGCCCCCACCACTCGTCCGGGTGTGCTCCGGGCACGCCAACGGCGGCAAGCCGGGCGAGTTCGGCGGCCGCGGCGCGCCGCCGGCTGGGCGTCTGGTCCTTCCCCACCACGACGGTACGGAGTTCAGCCACGAGTCCCGCCAAGGTCAGAGCCCGCGGCGCCCGCCCCACCGGAAGCTCGATGGCCGCATCGACCCGCTCCTCCACCGCCGACGCGGCGTCGCCACCGCCGACGGGTTCCACCGCACTCTCGCCGCCACCCGGTTCCACCAGGTGCTCGCCGCCCAGGACGTCATGCCCGTCCCGGCCGGCCGGGCGATCGACGTCGGCTGCGCTGCCGGACTCGGCCGGACCAGCGGCATCGCCGGCGCCATCCGGGTCCGGCGGGCCGTCGGGGTCGGCTGGGCCGTCGGGGTCGGCGTCCCAGGGGTCGGGGTCGGGTGGGTCTGGGGGCGGTGGGGTGTCGGGGCCGGTGCCGGGGTTGCGGCCCCGGATCGGGAGGGCCAGTTCGGTGAGGAAGCGGCTGGGCTGTTCCTCGCCGTCGGAACCGCCGACGCCGGCCGAGGCGACGGCCGTGACGATCAGGTGGCGGCGGGCCCGGGTGGTGGCCACGTAGAACAGCCGGCGCTCCTCATCTAGCAGCGCCGACGTCTCGCCGACCACGGCGGCCGGGCCGCTGGTGGCGCGGCCCGCGAGGTAGTCGACAAGCCGTTCCGAGCCGAGCAGGCTGCCGCGCAGCCGCAGGTCGGGCCAGATGCCCTCCTGCACGCCGGCCAGCACCACCACGTCCCACTCGAGGCCCTTGGCGGCATGGGCGGTGAGCAGCCGGACCGCCTCGCCCCGGTCGGCGCTCGGGGCGATCGAGTCGGCCGGGAGGTCCTGGCCGAGCACGTGGTCGAGGAAGACCTCGGTGCGGGCGCCGGGCAGCCGGTCGACGAACCGGGCGGCCGCGTCGAACAGCACCACCATCGAGTCGAGGTCGCGATCGGCGGCCTCGGCCCGCCACTGCCGGGCGCGACCGGCGTCCGGGTCGTCGGAGGCGACCGGTCGGGTGCTCAATCCGTACCACCGGTCGGCCAGGCCGCTGTCCCGCCAGACCGTCCACAGCACCTGCTCGGCGGTGGCACCCGGGACGGCGGCCGCCTCCCGGGCGGTGGCGATGAGCCGGGCCACCGTCTGTGCCGGTTTGGCCCAGCGTCGTTCCACCATGTCCAGTCCGGCCGGATCGCGCACCGCGTCGACAAGCAACTCCCCGGAGGGACGCCGGTCCCCCGCGGCGAGCGCCAGCGCCCGGAGCCCCTGCCGCAGCCGGCGCTCGGCCAGCGGATCGGCGCCGCCCAGCGACGAGTGCAGCAGCGCGACCGCCGCCTCCTCATCGAGCAGCTCGGGCTGCAGCGCACACCGCAGGAGCAGCAGAAACGGTGCCACGGCGGGCTGCAGGTGCAGCGGCATGTCCTCGGCGTGCGTCACGGTCGGCACGCCGGCCGCGGCCAGCGCCCGCTGCATCGACGGCAGCTGCAACGAGGTCGACCGCAACACCACCGCCATCCGGGACCACGGCACCCCGTCGAGCAGATGCGCCTCGCGCAGCGCGTGCGCGACGTAGGCGGTCTCCGCCGTCGGCGACCGGAACGTCCGGACCACCGCCCCGCCGCGCTCCACGCCCTCCGGCGCGGCGACAGCGTCCGGCGCAGGTTCCTCGGGCGGGGCGGGTGGGTGCATCGAGCGGTGGGTGATCGGGCCGCGCATGTGGCGGGACACCCGGGTGGTCGAGGTGAGCAGGGGGGACGCGGCGCGGTAGTTGGTGTGCAGGGTGATGGCCCCGGCCACGGCGCCGGAGGCGGTGCGGAAGTGCTGGGGGAAGGCCGTTACGCCGGTCGGGTCGGCACCCCGGAAGCCGTAGATCGACGAGTCGGGGTCGGCGAAAGCCACCAGGGGCTTTCCGCCGCCGGCCACCAGATGGAGCAGCTCGATCTGGGCCGGGTCGGTGTCGGCCAGCTCGTCGACGTAGATGTAGGCGAGCCGGTTGCGTTCCGCGGTCAGCAACTCGGGGTCGTCGGCCAGCAGGCCTGCGGCCGCCCGGACCAGCTCGGCCGGGTCGTAGGCCGACGAGCCGCGGGTCGTCACGTCGCGCAGGGCCAGGACCGCCACGTACTGCCGGAGGAAGCGGGCCGCGGCCGGCCAGTCGTCGCGGCCGACGCGCTCGCCGATGCGGGCCAGCTCGGCGGCGTTGAGGCCGCGCTCGGCAGCCCGCTGCATCAGGTCGCGCAGCTGCTGGGCGAACGCCTTGGTGGGCAGGGCCGGGCGCAACGCCTCGGGCCAGCCGACCTCGTCGGGGGTCTCCTCGTCGCCGACGGCCTCGAGGAGCTCCCGGATGATCAGGTCTTGCTCGGGGCCGGTGAGCAGGCGGGGTGAGGGCTCGCCGCGCTCAGCCGCGGCCCGGCGGAGCAGGGCGAAGGCATAGGCGTGGAAGGTGCGCACCAGGGGCTCGTGCACGATGCGGCCGGGGTCGTCGGCGATCCGGGCCTCGATGCGGTCGCGCAGGGCCATCGCGCCGCGGCGGCCGAAGGTCAGGACCAGGATGCGCTCGGGGTCGACCCCCTCGGCGATGCGGGCGGCGACCGACTCGACCAGGGTGGTCGTCTTGCCGGTGCCGGGGCCGCCGACCACCAGCAGCGGGCCCTCGTCGTGGCTGACGACATAGCTCTGCAGCTCGTCGGGGCGCAGCGCGGGCACGGCGGGGCGTGGGCGCCGGACCAGCCGGTAGGCCGGGCGGCGCACGGCGGGAGAGGAGGCCGGCGTGCTCACGGCATCAAGGAAACCACGGGGGTACGACGTTAATCGGCGGGCGGTCGTCCGATCGAGGCGCGGCGTCGCACCGGCATGGGCAGGCGCTGCACCTCGGGGTAACCCGGCTCGCCGAGCAGGGTCTCGACCGCCTGCCAGCCGAGCTGGTAGTGCGGCAGCGCGATGCTGGTGAGCTGCGGTCGCAGCCACGCGGCCAGCTCGGAATCGTCGAAGGAGATCACCGAGACGTCGCCGGGGATGCGCAGACCGGCCTCGCGCAGTGCCTGATAGGCGCCGAGCGCCACCCGGTCGTTGAGGCAGATCAGTGCCCGCGGGGCCAGGCCGTCGGTGAGGGCCCGGTGGACCGCGTCGTACGCCGAGTCGGGCCACCAGTTGCAGTCGATGGTGCCGGCCAGGCGGGCTCCGGCGTCACCGAGCCCGTCCTTGATGCCGGCCAGCCGCTCGCGGCCGGCGAAGACCTCCTCCCGGACGTGTCCGACCAGGTAGATCCCGCTGTGGTGGCCGGCCTCGAGGAGGGTGCGGGCGGCGTCCAGCCCGGCGGTGAGCTCGTCCGGGATGACCGCCGGATTTGTCGTCCGGGTGAGGCAGTTGAGCAGCACCACCCGGTGGCCGCGCAGCAGTTTGGGCAGCTGGACGTGGCGGGTGAACATGCTGGCGTAGAGGAATCCGTCCACCTGCCGGTCGACGAAGTCGGCGATCAGCCTCCCCTCGACAACCGGGTCACCCTCGGTCTCACCGATGAACAGCAGATGCCCGTGTGCCACGGCGGCGGCCAGGCTGCCCTGGATGACGCGTCCGGCGTACGCCTCGGAAGCGATGGTGTCGGAGACCAGCGCAACCGTCTTGGTCACCTTGGTCCGCAGGCTGCGCGCCATGAGGTTGGGCCGGTAGTCCAGCTCCTGGGCGGCCCGGAGGACACGCTGCCGGGCGTCCTCGGAGATCCGCATGTCCTTGTGACGACCGGACAGAACGAAGGAAGCCGTGCTGCGGGACACCCCGGCCCGCTGCGCGACCTGCATCAGGGTCGGCCGTGGGGGCGGCATGCTGGCAGTGTTCCACGTCCGTGCAGAGGGCGCGAAACGCCGCAGGTGGTGACTGATCGACATGGCTTGACGCGTACGGGTGCAAAGAGCAACGTCGGCGCAAAGCCCCCTGCCGGGCCGGCCGCGCCGCATCGCACCGGTTCGGCAGGGGCCGTACCGCGCCCCGGCGAGTTGCGACCCCGTCGGGTTGACCCGGCGCGAGCTGCACCGTGCGCGTCCGGTGAGAGCGTGTCCGAGTGCGCCCCCGGGATGTTCCGGCGGGCTCGTCGGGGCCCTGGTCACGCCGGGTGGGTGTGGTGACACCCACCCGGCGTGACCGTCAGGACGTCAGCTGCGGCTCAGTGCCGTGATCTGATCCTGGGTGAGGATTCCCTGGTAGAGCCGGACATCGTCGATGCCACCGGCCCAGAAGTTGGCCTGGGCGGCGTTCCACCAGGTGCGGCCGATCGCGGTGGCGCCGGGCGCCAGCCACAGGTTGCCGACCAGCACCGAGCTCTTCTTGACGCCGTCCACGTACAGCGTGGCGGTCCCGGCCTCGTGGTCGTAGACGCCGACCAGATGGGTCCAGCGGTTCAGCGTCATGCTGCCGGCGCCGGCGCCGACCCGGACGTAGGAACCCGAGGTCGACAGGTTGGTCACCCCGAATTCCCACTCGTCGCTGGTCGGGTAGTAGAGCAGCGCGAACGGGGTACGGTCGGTGCCGTCCTGGGCGACGACCGTGCGGGTCGTGCTCGCATCGCTCAGTTTGGCCCAGCCGGCGACCGTGAACGACCGGTCGGTCTGCAGGGCGGTCGAGGTGGCCGACGCGTACGCCGTGGTGCCGTTGAAGTTGAGCCCGGAGCCGGTGTGCCCGGTCGTCCAGGTCGCCCCGCTCAGGGTGGCCGGCCGGGCGTAGGCGGAGTCGTCGGCCGTGGTCGTGCCGTTGTTCTCGTTCATCGACCACGACGCGACCAGTTTGGCGGCGGTCGACCGGTTCGTGCCGTCGCCCTGACCGAGCGCCGGAATGGAGAACCGCTGGTTGATTCCGCCGTTGCAGGGATACGTCTCGATCCGGCCGCCGGCCGCGGCCAATGCATAGCCGTCCAGGCACCAGTTCAGGGCCGGGTTGTAGAGGGCGTCACCGCGCCGGAGCGTCCACTGTTGAGACGCGGCCCCGCTGCACGCGGACAGCTGCGCGTACTTGTACGTACCGGTGCGGACCGGGCCGGCCGTGTCCAGGCAGTAGCCGTACGCCCGGGCCGTGCCGTCGCCCGGGAAGGTCCACTGCTGGCTGCCGATGTCGGCGACGCAGGCTGCCGCCTGGATCTGCGCCGCGACGGCGGCGTTCTGGTTGGTCACGTCGACGCACAGGCCGGGGTAACCGGTCAGCAGCATCGGACCGGTCCGGGCCTGCTTGGTGGGCAGTTGCCACTGCTGGTTGGTGAGGCCGTGGCAGCCCCCGGTGTACAGCTGCAGCGGCGTGCCGGTCAGCGGCATGTCCAGGCAGCCGTTCTGCGCGGGACTGAAGAGCGTGCCGTCCGGCCGGGGCACCCACTGCTGCTGGTTGGTGCCGTTACAGGTGTAGGTGTAGATGAACCGCAGCGTGCCGCTGCGCACCGGGCCGTTGGCGTCCAGGCAGAGCCCGAAGATCCGGATGGTGCCGTCCCCGGGCACGGTGAACAGCTGGGCGTCATTGCCCTTGCACGCGATCGACTGCAGCGGGGCGGTCCGGGCCCGGGCGGCGTTGACCACGTCGATGCACTGGCCACCGTTGCCGGTGATCGTGCCGAAACGCGCGACCGGCTTGTCGGCCCGCACCCGCACGTCGCGGAAGGTCACCACGTTGCCGACGGCACTGCCCTGCAGCCCGATGTACGCCGGGTCGAGCATCTTGCCGGCCGCGGTGGCCAGGAAGTCGTTGACCACGACCTCGTTGAGGGTGACCGTGATCCGCTTCCCGCTGACCCCGATCTCGTAGGAGTTCCACTGACCGGCCGGCTTCTGGGCCGACTGGATCGGCGCCCGGTTGGACGCGACCGCGCCGGTGGCCAGGGTGGCCGCACCGTCCGGCCGGATCTGCACCTCGTATCCGCCGGCAGCGGAGAGCGTGCCGCTGGGCGGAGCGCCGAAGCCCAGCATGATGCCCGAGTCGGACGAGTCGGAGGTGGTCTTGTAGTCCAGTCGAAGTGTGTACTCCGACGCCAGGTGCTCGATCGGGTACCACAGGAAGGCGTCGTTCGGGCTGGAGCTGAGCTCGCAGTTGGTGCTGGTGATGGTGCCGGCGGTGCCGGCCTGCCGCCACGACGAGCTCTGCGGCGAGCGGCCGTCGAACAGCGGGACGAAGCCCGGCTCGGCGTCGATCGCGCACGACCCGGTCTGCTCGGCCAGGGCCGCGCCGCCGGTGAAGTAGCCGGTGACCGCACCGACCAGATGGGTGGACGCTTCCTCGGCCCGGATCTTCAGCGTGCCGCTGCCACCGGTCCGGGGGATCACCAGACCCTCGACCGCCTTGGCCGCCTCCAGACCGTCCACGTCGGTCAGGCCGGAGGAGCCACGCTCGGCCGGCTTCAGCGACAACGCGCCGACCCCGTCGGCCAGCCCGGTCAGGGTCAGCACCGGCGCCGCCACGTTGCGCGGAACCCCGGCGACGTCGCCGACCGAGAGCGGCACGACGCCGTTCTGCCCGACCTTGCCGACGGCCGTGCCGGTGCCGGTGCGGGTGTCGAGAACCTTGGTGGCGCGCGGCAGTGGCACGAACTTCGCGCCGCTGCCCGGGGCGAACCAGCCGAGCACGTCGACGGTGGCCGCGACGGTGCCGGCCGAGTTGCGGATGCGGATGGCGCCGTCGTCACCGATGCCGGTCAGCACCACGTTGCTGCGGTTGCTGTTCGGCGGGGTGTCGAGGGTTCCGGTGCTGGTCGGCAGCGTCTGCGGGAAGACCTGCAGGTAACCGAGCGTGCTGCTGTCGGTCTCGCGCAGGTTGAGCGCGACCGCGGTGGCGTTGTCCGGCACCCCGGCCACGCCGCGGACCGGCAGGGTGAAGGTCTCGTTCGCGGCGAACGGCGCGTAGTGGCCGCCCAGCGTCTTGTGCGTGTCCAGGATCCGGACCGGGGCGTCCTTCGGGAAGTACGTGCCGGAGCTGGTCGGGCTGAAGTAGCCGAGCAGGTCGACGTAGACGTCGGCCGTCCCGGTGTCGTTGCGGATGGTGATGGTGCGCGCGGCGGAGAGCGGCACGATCGCCATGATGGAGTGCTTGTCGGCGTTCAGCTCCAGGGTGGGCACGTCACCGATGGTGTTGACGTCCCGGTAGAACCAGAGGCTGGTGCGGTTGGCCGAGAGGGCCGAGATGTTGATCGCGACCGCGGTGGTGTCGGTGGGCAGGCCGGCGATCGGCAAGGTGAAGACCTCACCGGCGGTGAACTGCCGCTGGTGGTTGCCGACCGCCGAGGTGGTGCCGAGCAGGCGGTACGGCGTCTGGAGCGGGGTGAAGCCGTTGCCGGCCGCGGGCTGGGTGTCGTCGGCCGAGCCGAGCGCGACCAGGCCGTGCCCCCACTGGTTGTCGAACTTCGACGGGTTGGTGCGCGCCTCCAGCATGGCCTGCACCTGGCTCGGGTCGAGGCTGCTGTTGGCCCCGAGGAGCAGGGCCGCGGCCCCGGTGACGTGCGCGGCCGCGGCGGAGGTGCCGGCCATCGTGGGAGCCGGCCCGTAGGTGTAGGTGGAGACGCCGGACTGCCCGGTGATGTCCGGCTTGGTGCGGCCGTCCACGGTCGGGCCCTGCGAGCTGTAGTCGTCGACCCGGCCGCTGCCGATCGCGCTGGCCCCGACGGCCAGGGCGTACGGCGAGGTGGCCGGCTCCAGGACACTGCCCGCCGCGATCGGGTAGGACAGGCTGATGGCGTCGCCCATCACGAACACGTCGGCCTTGGTCGACGCGTACGGCGCCTTGGCGGCGACGTAGATCCAGTAGGTCTGCGACCCGCCGGACGTGTTGGTGATGGTGACCTGCTCGGTCGGGGGCAGCGGGGCGGCCGCGGTCGACTGCGGGTTGGTCGACTGGCCGACGATCGCGGTGTCGCCCGAGCCGGTCGGCACCCGGTTGGCCGACAGCACCATCAGGTCGAGGTCCTGCCGGGTGGTGGGCCAGGCGTCCCAGCGCAGGCTCACGGTCGCGGTGCCGCCCGGCGGAACGGTGAAGCCGTTGCCCTCGGCAGTGCCGCTGACCTCGACGTACCCGTCGGCGTTGGCGTCCGCGGCCGGCCCGGACCAGTGCAGCTGGGCCTGGTTTCCGGCGGCCGCGACCCAGAGCACACCGGCCTGGCGGGCCTGCTTGACCACCGCGGCGGGCGAGCCGTCCGCGCCGGTGCCGTCGCCGCGGCCGGTGTTGGGGAAGCCGATGGCGGCGTTGATGACCTGCACGTGCTGGCTGGTCAGCCACTCCACGGCGGAGGCGAACGTCATCGAGTCGGGGGCGCAGGCCAGGTAGAGCTCGGCACCGGGGGCCATGTCGTGCACGACCTCGGCGACCGCGGTGCCGTGGGTCGAGCCGTTCTCGGCCGGGCAGTCGTTGCCGTGCAGGGTGACGCCGGCCGGGAGCTCACCCGCGTCCTGCGCGTCGGAGAGACCGTCGAAGCCGATGTCGACGATGCCGACCTTGACGCCGGCGCCGGTCTGGCCGCCGCGGATCCACGCGCCCGCGCCGGAGGTCTCGACACCCTCGGAGGTCACCGCGAGCGGGAAGGCCTTGTCGGGCTGCCGGACGGCGGCGACCCCGGACTGCTTGGCCAGGGTGACCAGTTTGCCGCCGGGAACCGCGGCGCGGACCCGCTTGCCGCGGGTCTGCAGGACCTTGCCGCCGGCCTTCTTCACCGCCGCTTCGGCGGCGGCTGCCGTCGTTCCCTCGACATAGACGAAGGTACGGCCGGACTTGTCGCGTGCGGGGGTCTTGGTGCGGGCGAAGCGCTTGTCACCGATGGCCGGCAACAGCCCGACATCGAGCGTGCGCGGAACGTCGGGCTGGACATAGGACGGCGAGTCGGCCGGATTTGCTGGATCCGCCGAGGCGGGCCCGGCCAGGCCCACCACGGCCAGTGCGGCGGCCAGTGCCGCCGCTGCTATCCCCCGTGTTGTTCTCAAAGTTTCAGCCTCCCCATGGGTGTTCTGGATTCGTTGCGACTTCGAGCAGGAAGCGGGAAGCGGACATCATGTGCAGCCGGTGCCGGCTCAGCTCGGCATCGAAGACGATGACCGGCCAGAACTCGGGCCGCTTCTTGTAGGTCAGCCAGCAGACGTGGCCGCCGCCCTCAAGATCGCCCCAGCGCATGACGCCGCGCGGCTCCGGCCAGACCGTCCCGGCCGGACCGCCGCCGGCGGCGCGCTGCTTGACCACCCGCCGGCGCAGCTTGTCGTACGTCTTGACCAGGTCGACCGGCCCGCCGGGGGCGGCGACCGTCACCGGGCCGACCTTGATCGCGCCGAGTTCCTCGATCAGGTGCTTGTAGTCGGGCGGCGGCGGCCAGCCGATCTTGCCCTGCACCTGCGACCAGACCGTGTACCAGCGCGGCACGGTGATCGTGATCGGGGCCGGGGTGACCAGGTCACGCAGTTCGTCCACGCAGTCCTCGGGGCCGAGCAGCTCGCGGCCCTCGGCCTCGCGGTTCCAGTGCTCCTCGTCCGGACCGGCCGGGGCGGACGTGCGGCCGTCGTTGGCCACGTAGGACGGCGGCTGCTGCGCCTCGGCGACGAAGGTGAGCTCCTCGACCGGGGTGGGCACGGTCAGCACGGCCCGGAGGAAACCGGCCGTGGACAGCCGGTGGACCACCCGCCCGGGGCCGCGGCTGTCGCAGACCACGACCGGCCACGCGTCCGGGTCGTCGCCCTCGATCCGCCAGGCGATGACGTAGTCCATGCCGACCACGGCCCACGGCACCAGATCCGGCTCACCCAGCATCTGGGCATAGCCGTGGATCTCGTCCGCGTACTCGTCCGGCGGGAAGCCGGCCGGGTGCAGCAGGGACAGGAAGGTCTGGAACTGACCGGGTGGCAGCGCCTCGGCCACCTCCCGGAACTCGGCCGGATAGCGGGCGCCGGTGGCGCTCTGCACGGCCGCCCAGTCGACCGCTGCCGGCGCGGACACCGGCCAGCGAATCAGTTCGAGCAGGGCGGCGGTGGCCGCGGAGGGAGTTGTCATTTGATATTCCTGATCGTCGCTCGGAACACGGGCTGACCCGGCGTCGCGACCACGAACTCGATCGAGGTGGGTACGTCGCTCTTCGGGTCGCCGTAGACGGGTGTCACGGAGTAGTAGACCTGGTTCGTCTTGGCCCACTCGTTCACGATCTTCTCGACACCGTGGTACATGGCACCGGAGTTCACCTTGCGCTGCCACAGCGGCACGATGTTCTCCGGTATCTGGCCGTTGCCGCCCAGCTCGCGCCCGATCAGGTGACCGCGCGCCATCTCGTTGCCCGGGGTCGACTGGTAGCCCGGCGGTGTGTAGGTCGCGGAGGTGCCGACCGACTTCGGACCCGGCGGGTTGTAGCAGGCCTCCGCCCCGGTCGCGCGGCCGCGCGGCTCGTCCGGGTCGTAACTCGGCTCCACGTCCTTGTAGTGGATCTCCTCGCCGCCGATCGAACCGTCGGCGAAGCACTCGTCCCGCTGCTTCTTGGTCTGCTGCGAGAGCGGATCGTCGTCGCTCTCCCAGGTGCGCAGCCGCGGGTTGTTCTTCGGCCGCTTGCCCACCTGGTTCAGCCAGTCGACGAGCAGGCCGCCGACCAGCAGGGTGAGGCCGGCGCCGGTCTCCTCGATTGTGCCGACGGCCGTGGTGACCAGGGCCGCGATGCCCGCGGTGATGCCCGGACCGGGGTCCATGATCTTGAACTTGGGCAGCTTGATGTTGATCCGCGGCACCCGCGGCTTGACCTGCGTGCCCGGCGCCGGCGGCTTGACCGGCTTGAACAGCGGCGGCTCCCACGGCGGCGGGGGCGGCGGAGGCGGCGGGGTGTACCGCGGCTGGCCGCCACCGGGACCGCCGCCACCGCCGGGACCACCGCCGGGACCACCACCGCCACCCGGACCGTCACCGCCGGTCGGGCCGCCGCCCTTGGTGCCGTGCGGGTCGGTGTAGTGCTTGTAGCGGCTGCGGTCCGGCCGCATGCCGCTGGGCCCCCGGTAGTTGGCCCAGGAGTTCTTGTGACAGGCCCCCGGGCCCTGCCACTCGCAGGTCTCGTAGCCCTCGTGGGACGGCCACAGCCATTCCACGACGAGTTCCACGCCGATCTCCACGCCGATCGCGCAGATCGGGCAGTGGCCGGACGGGTCGGCGTTGGCGACCGGATCCCCGGTGCCGTAGGCGTACCGGTTACCGGAGCCGGCCGGCTCCGGGTCGACCGCCCAGGTGTCCCGGCTCTGGAACGAACCGGTGTCCGGGTCGTACCAGCGGGACGCCATGTTGACCGAGCCGGTCGCGGTGTCCGTCCAGGAACCCTGGTAACCGGTTGCCGCGGTCTCCCCGGCTGACGCGGTGACCTGGCCGAACGGGTCGTAGCTGCGGGTGTCCGGCGCGCTCGCCGACAGGTAGCGGCCGGTCACGTCGCCGTGCTCGTCGGCGTACAGCATCCGGGCGGTGCCGCCGCTGACCGCCTTGTCGGCGAACGGCTGCCCCCAGGTGTCCCGGCTGACCACCCGGGAGCCGTCGGCGACCACGTCGTTGGTGAGGCCGTCGTAGGCGAACCCGCCGATGCCGTTGCGGGTGGCGACCCGGTCGAGCGAGTCGTACGCGTAGGAGGTGGAGCCGTCGGTGATCAGCCGCTCGAAGGCGTCGTAGGAGACATCGCCCTTCGTGCTCCGGTCCAGCGTGCCGCGCAACGAGTAGGTGTAGGTATTGGTCCCGTCGCTGGTCAGCTGGTTCTGTTCGTTGTAGGTCGAGGTCACCGACCCGGCTTTGGTGCGGTTCCCGGCGTCGTCGAAGTCGTAGTCGACGGTTCCGGTCGGTGACGTCCACGTCGCAAGACGACCAAGACCGTCATACGTGTACGCGTTGGCCGTACTCCCGGATGCCGTGTAATGCGTCTTGCCGGTGACGTTGTCGTCGCCGTCGTAGGTGTACGCGTCACCGAGCAGCACCCGCGGCGGCAGCCCGACGGTGACCGTCTGCTCCACCCGGTCGGCGGCGAGCCGGTCCAGGTCGTCGTAGGTCAGCACCCGCTTGACCGTCTTGCTGGCCGCCCGGTCGATGACCGAGCCGAGCCGCCCGGCCGTGTCGTAGCCGTAGTCCACGGTCCGCCCGGTGACCGGGTCGCTGAAGCTCAGCGCCCGCCCGGCGTCGTCGTAGGTGAACGACGCGGCGCCGGCCGCATCCGTACGCGTCATCAGATGGCCGTCGCCGGAGAAGCTCTGCGACGTGGTGCCGGCCGGTCCGGAGCTGCCGATCAGGTCGCCGCGGTCGTCATAGGAGTAGTTGATGTCGCTGACCTTGACCGTCCGCCCGTCGGCGTCGTAGCCGAGCGTCCGGTCGGTGGTGCCGACCTCGGCCCCGGTTCCGGACTCCCCGGTGAGCCGCCCCTGCGCGTCGTAGGTCGCGGTGCGGACCACCCCGCCGGGCAGCCGCTGGGTGATCGACTGCCCGGCCTTGTCGTAGGCGAAGGTCCAGGTGCGCTGGGCCGGGTCGGGCGCGGCCGTGGTGGCCGGCTCGATCGTCGACTCGAGCAGGCCCCAGACGTTGTACGTGTAGTCGGTGGCGTGGCTGTTCCCGTCGACGTACCGGGTGGTGTGGCCGGCCGCGTCGTAGCCGGTCTGCACCTTCACGTCGTGTCCGGCCTCGGACGCCGAGGTCTGCGTGACGACGCGGTCGAAGGCGTCGTAGTCGTACGTCGTCTTCCGGCCGGCGCCGGTGGTCGCGGTCCTGGTGTTGCCGTTCGGGTCGAGCTCGGCGGTGGTGCCGCGCAGCACCGTCGTGCCCCGCCGCTGCTCGCCGCCGACCGTCCGGCCGGCCAGGTCGTAGACCGTGGCGGTGGTGAGGCCGGCCGGGTCGGTGCTGGTCAGCTGCCGACCGGCCAGGTCGTACGCGTAGGAGGTCTCCCGGCCGGTGGGATCGGTGACCTTGCTGAGCAGCCCGGACGTGTCGTAGGCCAGCTTGGTCGCGTGCCCCTGCGGGGTGGTCACCTTGGTGGCATGCCCGGCGTCGTCGTACTCGGTGGTGGTGATCAGGTAGCTGGTCGGCGCCGGCTGCCGTTCCACCCGGGTCTTGGTGACCGGGTTGCCCATCTCGTCGTAGGTGGCCAGGGTCTGGCTGCCGCCCGCCGTGGTGGCCGAGACCTCCTCGCCGTTGCGGTCGTAGCGGTACGTGGTGGTGCTGGGCAGAGTGCCGACCGGCGGCAGGGTGACCGAGGTCTGGTTGCCGTACGGGTCGTAGGTGGACGAGGTGACCCGCTGCAGCCCGTCCGTGAACTTCGTGACGTTGCCCTGGTAGTCGTACTCGTACGACGCGGTCGGGGTGATCGCGACGCCGCCGGGCGGCGAGTACGTCGGCTGGGTGATCCCGGAGGCCCGGCCCATCAGGTCGTACGCCGTGGAGGTGACCGCGCCGTTCGGGTCCTTGCGGGCGGTCGCCTCGCCGAACGTGTTGTAGCCGGTCGTGGTGACCGGCCGGACCGACTTGGTCTGCTTACCGGCCACCCAGGTGTCCACGGCCGGGCCCGTCCCGGTGCTCGGCCGGCCGTTCGCGTCGTAGGTGTAATCGCTGGTCAGCACGCGCGGATTGCGCACCGAGCGAGGCAGGCCGCGCTCGTCGTAGGTGGTGACCGTGGACAGCACCGTGCCGCTCGCGGGCTGCTTGTCGGTGCGGGTCAGCTGATTGTCCGGGCCGTAGCCGTACCCGGTGACCTCGCTGCGACCGGGCTGGGCCGCCCCGGTCGCGGTCGCCTGGACGACGTTGCTCTCGGCGTCGTACAGATAGTCGGTGGTCCGGGCGGCACCGCCCGGGTCGACCACCGTGCGGCTCACCGCGCCGGCCGGGTCGTAGGCGTTCGTCGTGGTGAGGCCGTCCTCGACCAGCTGGGTGAGGTTGCCGGCGGCGTCGTAGGTCCGCTTGTCGAGGGTGACGTCGCGGACCGTGCCGTCCGGGGCGTGGTAGCCCTTCCGGACCGACGTGGCCAGCAGGTCGTTGTCGTAGTAGGTGTAGTTGGTGATCCGGCCCATCGCGTCCGAGTAGCTGGTCAGCCGGCCGGCGGGGTCGTAACCACGCCACTCCAGGGTCAGCGCGGTGTTGGCGGTGGGGTTCTGCGGGTCGGCGCCGGGACCGTTGGCGGTGCGGGTGAGCAGCTGCCGCTGGTCGTCGTAGACGCTGGTCCAGGTGATGCCGCCGGCGTCGGCGGTGGTCACGGTCAGGCCGTCGGCGGAGTACGTCGTGCTGTTCGACGTGCCGTCCGCGAACCGGGTGGAGGCCGGCCGGTCGTGCGCGTCGAAGCCGTACAGCGTGGTGCGGGCCGGGTCGCCGCCGGTGGCGTCGGCGTCGGTCACGCTGACCGTGTTGCCGTCACCGTCGTAGCCGTACGTGGTGACCTGCTGGTGGGTGACGCCGGTGATCGGGTTCTTCACCGCCGGGCCGGTCTCGGTCTTCACCAGCGAGCTCGGGGTGTACGTGTACGTGCTGGTGCCGAACGTCGCCCCGCCGTCGTTGCCGGTCGTCCTGGTCGAGACGCGGCCCTGCTCGTCGTACGCGTAAAGGGTGTTGAGGCCGAGCGGGCTGACCTCCCGCGCCAGGTCGCCGGTGTTTCGGTAGGTGTACGAGGTGACCTGGTCGCGGACTCCGGTGTGCTTGACCAGCACCCCGGCCGGAACCGTCCCACCGCCCTCGGCGGCCTCCGACCCGGTGGCGTAGTCCCAGCTCTCGTCCGGCCGGGCGGAGACCCCGGTCGGCTTCGGATAGCTCGCCGTGACCAGCCGCCCGGTCGCGTCGTAGCCGTAGGTGGTCTGGTAGGTCGTATCCGTCGGCCCGCTCGACCGGGCGTCCATCTCCGCGGTGACCTTGTCGTTGCGCGGGTCGAGCGGATCGGCGCTGTTCAGGTAGTACGACGTGTAGCTGGTGTCGCACGCGCCCGGCTGCCGGCAACTCTGTTCGGAGAGCACGTTGCCGCGATCGTCGGTGGTGAACATGGCCGAGTGGTTGTTCGGGTCGGTGATCCTGGCGACGAACCCAGCCGCGTTGTACTCGTAGTACTGCCCGGTGCCGTTGTGGGTCACCGACACCAGCCGCGCGCCGTGGTCGTAGTCGATCGTGTACGTCCAGTCCGGGTACGGACCGTGCAGCGCGATCGTGGCGGTGCCGCCGTTGCGGAACGGCGCGTCCAGCTTCCAGTCGCGGCCCCAGCTGTCCTTGAGCGTGCGCACCCGGTCGGCCGCGTCGTCGTAGGTCAGCGTGGCGAACCGGCGGCCGTCCTGCGGCAGCACCACCCCGGTCAGCACATCGATCTTGGTGGCCGCCGCGTAGTGGTTGGCGACCGCGAGCGCGCTCAGCGGCTGGGTGTAGAGCGCCAGCTCGTCGATCGCGCCGTCGAAGTAGAAGCCCGCGCCGTTGGTGGACGGCCAGTCCTTACCCTGACCGGCGCCGACCGTGTACTGGATCTGGTCGTCGTGGTCGACCGGGCCGACGGCCGCGATCTTCTGGGCGACACCGTCGAGGTACAGCGTCTGGCGGTTGATCGCGGCGGAGAGCACCGCGTGGTGCCAGTTGCCGTCGTTGACCACCGCGTCGCTGACCGCCTGGCGAGGCCCCTCCGGTTTGGGCACCGAGAAGCCGCCGTAGAGCAGGCCGTCGACCCCGACGTAGAGGACCGGGGTCCAGGCGGTGGCGGTGCCCGGGAAGGACTGGCCGTTCTGGTAGCTGAGCAGCGTGCCGGACTCGGTGGTCTTGAACCACAGCTCGGCCGCCGCCGACATGGACGACGTGGTTACCTTGGAGGGCAGGGTGACCCGGCTGCTCACCCCGTCGAAGACGGCGGCGTGCTCACCGGTGCCGCCGATCGCGCCGTCGGCGTTCAGGACCACCCCGGTGTACGTGCCGGCGTCGTCGCCGGGCGAGCGGGCCGTGGTGTTGGCCGCGGTCGAGCCGCTGGTCTCGCCGAAGCGCCAGTAACCGCGCGGCGCGTCGTTGAGTACCGCGCTGCGGTAGTGCGAGGTGTCGCCGTACTCGTAGGTGGTGCAGTTCGGGGCCGGGTCGGGACCACACACCGTGGTCAGGCGATTTCCGGTGTACGTGTAGGTCCAGGCCGGGCCGCCGTTCGCGCGCACCGCGGTGACGTGGGCGCCGGTCCAGGTCAGGCTGAGCTTGCGGTTGCTGACGTTGTTCAGGATCTCGACGACATGGTCACTGGTGTCGTAGCGCAGGGTCTCGGTGAGCCCGTCCGGGTCGATCAGCGTGACGAGCCGGCCGAGCGCGTCGAACACCCAGCGGCTGCCGGAGGCGTCGCGCAGCGTCCAGGTCGCGGTGGTGTCGTTGCGGACCAGGGTGATCGCGTCACCCTGGGGCGGCGCGTAGGACCCGTCCGGGTTCCGACCGAAGCGCACCTGGCGGCCGGTCGGCAGGGTGATCACGGCGCTCGGCGCGGTGCTGGCGCCGGCCACCTTGTCTTCGGCCAGGGCGGTGTCCACCCGGGAGGCCCAGCCGGAGCCGAACGCGTTGGTGCGGCGCGGGTCGAGGCTGTTGTAGGTGCGGGCGATGGTCAGGTCGGGGCCGACCGTGGTGACCGCGGCGTCGGTGACCACGGTTGAGTAGTTGCCGACGCCGGGGTCGACGCCGGGCGCCTGCACGGTGTCCGGCGAGCCGCCCAGGTTCGAGGTGATCTCGGGTTGCGGCACCCGGGTGGTGAGCATGAGCGGGCCGGAGTAGGGACCGGCGCCGATCGTGTCGTGCACCCGGATCCACCAGTAGTAGGTGCTCGACCACTTCAGGGCCGGGGTGGTCCAGGTGTGGCCGGTGAACCCGGAGCTGGTGCAGTTGGTGGGCGCTTCCGGGGTGCCCGAGCAGATCTTGAAGTCGTACTTGAGCTTGGCGCCGGCCGGCCAATTGTCCGGGTCGACGCCCTCGGCGTACAGCGTCGGGGTGATCGACTCGACCTCGGCGCCGGAGCCGGGCTGCTCGAAGTTCGCGGCCGGCAGGACGTTGTTGACCTTGATCGGGAAGGTGGCGATCGGCACGCCGTAGGCGCTGTTGAAGGAGGCGCCGGCCGCGTCGTACATCTGCAGCTCGACCGTGTAGGTGCCGGGCGCCACGGCCGGGATCGGCACCGTGATCGTGCCGGTGGCCAGCGGCGCGACGGCGGCCGACGGCGCGACCTTGGCCCCGGTGGCGACGACGGTCGAGCCGTTCTTGACCACGATGCCGGCCTTGAAGCCGCCGCCCGCGGCCCAGGTGCTCGAGCCCTGATTGGTGACCTTGACGACGGCGTTGCCGGCCGTGGTGTTGGTCGGCAGCAGCACCGAGTCGACGCCGTAGGCGGCGCCCTCGGCGGAGTAGGTGACGCTCAGCCGGGGCGGGTTGGCGCTCTCGGCCGCGGCGAACCGCTTGAACTGGGCGCTCGACTTCTCGTTCGGCGCCCGCAGGCTCAGGCCGTAGAAGGCCTTGCCGTGGGTCCAGGCGGTGGCGTCGTCGGCGTTCAGCGCCAGCGACTCCCAGGCCGGCGCGCAGGAGCCGGAGGCGGCGCCCTGGTGGGCGAAGGACCTGGTCTCGTAGGCCCGGTTGACCGACGCGCCCGGCCAGCGCAGCGACGACGGCGACCAGGACTCGCTGACCTGGAAGACGGTCACCGGGGTGGCCGTGCAGGAGTCGGCCCAGGTCTCGAAGACGGTGAGCGCGGCGCCGTTGACGTACTTGTTCTTCAGCGTCGTCGCGAGGTCGCCGAACTTGAGGTAGGCCCGGCCGATCTGCTTGCCGCCGTCGTCGGTGCCGACCTGCAGGTCGGGCGAGGCGGACTCGTCGCCGTGGCCGGACATCACGAACGTGTCGCCGTCCGTGGTGATCGCCCCGGCGCTGGCCGCGAGCAGCGCGGTCATCGTGCCGTCGGCGTTCTGGTAGAGGTCGGTCTGCGCGTCCGGCTCGGCGACCAGCTTGCTGGTGCGGGCGTCGAAGCCGGCGCGGGCGGCACCGACGGATGTGACCGCCGGCTTGATCCGCGGCGCGGCCGCGGCCGGCTTCGCGCGGGCGGGGACGGTCAGCCGGTCGGGCACGGCACCGGCCGGCCGTACGCCCTTGCCGCCCTTGGCCGGGAGCGACGTGTCGCTCGAACCGGCCGGTAAGTAGTGGCTGCCGCTCGGCGCGGCGCCCGTTCGTTGTCGTGGCGCGGCGTCCGCGGCCCCGGCCGGACGCGCCGGCCGAGGGTCGGCGGCCGAAGCCGGATTGTCAAAACCTGTTACCACCAGCGCGCACGCAAGCGCACACGCCAGCAGTCGACGCCATGTGACCACGGCAATCTCCTAGCTAGTTCCCCCGTGTGGCTGAGAGTTGATCATTGATCGACTCTCAGCAATGGGTAACCTAGCGGAGATCGAGCTACCGCGATGCCCCGCCGAGACGCTCCTCGATCTCGTCGAGAGCCGCCCCGATCGATTTGGCGATCACCACCCGCTCGAGCGCGGCCGACCGCACGAACGCGGTGTCGGCCAGCTGATCGAGCCAGCGCAGCAGGCCGTCGTAGAAGCCGTCCGGGTCGAGCAGCACGATCGGCTTGGCGTGCAGGTCGAGGGTGGCGGTGGTCCACACCTCGAACAGCTCGTCGAGGGTGCCGAGGCCGCCGGGCAGCGTGATGAACGCGTCCGAGCGCTCGATCATGATGTTCTTCCGGACGCCCATGTCGGCCGTGACGACCAGCTCGTCCGAGTTCAGGTCGGCCACCTCGAGGTCGACCAGGGACTGCGGGATGACCCCGAGGGTGTGCGCCCCGCCGGCGCGGGCGCCGTCGGTGACCGCGCCCATCATGCCGACGCAGCCACCGCCGGAGACCAGGCTGTGCCCGCGGGCGGCCAGCTCATTTCCGGTACGGGTGGCCAGGTCGAGCCACTTCGGTTCGAGGGTGCTGGAGGAGGCGCAGAAAACGCAGATCGCGGCCACGTCACCGCTTCCCGGCTTCGGCGAGGGCGGCGTCGGCGTCCACGATGATCTGAACCGCCTCGTCCACGTCGTCGGTCACCTGCAGGAGTTCCAGGTCGGCCTCGCTGACCTTGCCGTCCTTGAGCAGCGTCGTCTTGATCCAGTCGAGCAGGCCGGCCCAGTAGTCGACGCCCATCAGGATCACCGGGAAGCGGGTGACCTTCTTGGTCTGCACCAGGGTGATCGCCTCGAACAACTCGTCGAGCGTGCCGAACCCGCCGGGCAGCACCACGAACGCCTGCGCGTACTTGACGAACATGGTCTTGCGGACGAAGAAGTAGCGGAAGTCGATGCCGACGTCGACCCAGTCGTTGAGGCCCTGCTCGAACGGCAGCTCGATGCCCAGGCCCACGGACATGCCGCCGGCCTCGGTCGCGCCGCGGTTGGCCGCCTCCATCACGCCGGGACCACCGCCGGTGATCACCGCGTAGCCCGCCTCGGCCAGCGCCGCACCGAGGTCGGCGGCCAGCTCGCACTCGGGGCTGTCCGGTGTGCTGCGGGCCGACCCGAAGACGCTTACCGCCGGCGGCAGGTCGGCCAGGGTGTCGAAGCCCTCGACGAACTCGGACAGGATGCGTAGCGCCCGCCAGGCGTCCTTGGTCTTCCACTCACGCCGGTGGTGGGAATCGAGCAACTTCTCGTCAGCGGTGCTCGGCGGGATGGATTCCCGGCGGAGCGTGACCGCTCCGCGATGACGCTCCGGCCCCGTCCGCCGTCGCCCGTTGGTGCTCTCCGTCATGCCACCAAGGTAGTGCGGACGGTCAGTAACTGGTGAATAACCGGTTGGGTTTCGGTAAGAGGATTGCGACCGTCCAACCTTTTTGCCAGATTGAAGCAACGGACGGTAGCTCCGCAGCGTCTGTACAGTTACCAAATCGACGGGGCGACGGGAGCCACCGTGACGAACCGGTACGAACAAATGAAGGCGCAGCGTCGTATGCAGCGGCGCATCCAACTGGTGGTCGAGGAACGCAGGATGGCCCGCGCGGCCCAGATCAGCGATCCGGAACGCACGATCGAGATCCCGCCGCAGGCACTGCGGGCCATCGGCCGGGTGCCGGCGCCGATCATTTGATCCAACGAGCGATCAGTCGGACAGATCGGCGGCGGCCAGCCAGCGGTGCAGCGTCGCGGCCCCGTCGCGGATCTTGCCGATCTCGACGTGCTCGTCCGGGGCGTGCGCCAGCAGCGGATCGCCCGGCCCGTAATTGAGCGCGGGGATGCCGAGCGCCGCGAACCGGGCCACGTCGGTCCAGCCCAGCTTGGCCGCCGGCTCGGCACCGACCGCGGCCAGGAACTCCCGGGCCGGCGCCGCGGTGAGACCGGGCAGCGCGCCGGGCGCCGAGTCGGTCAGCTCCAGATCGAACCCCTCGAAGACCTCGTGCACGTGCTCGAGGGCCTGCTTCTCGGTGCGGTCGGGCGCGAATCGCATGTTGACCTCGACGACGCACTCGTCCGGCACGACATTGCCGGCCACCCCACCCGAGATGCGAACCGCGTTCAGGCCTTCCCGATACGTACAGCCATCGATGGTGACCGTGCGGGGACGGTAATCCGAAAGGCGCCGCAGCACCTCGCCGGCCGCGTGGATCGCGTTGATCCCGCGCCAGGCGCGGGCCGTGTGGGCCCGCCGGCCGGCGGTGCGCACCTGCACCCGCAGCGTGCCCTGGCAGCCGGCCTCGACCACGCCGTAGGTCGGTTCGAGCAGCACCGCGAAGTCGGCGATCAGCCACTCCGGACGGGCCTCCGCGACCAGCGCGAGCCCGTTGTACTTCGACTCGATCTCCTCGGCCTCGTAGAAGAGGTAGGTGATGTCGTAGCCCGGCTCGGGCAGCGTGGCCGCCAGATGCAGGGCCAGGGCGACCCCGGACTTCATGTCGGAGGTGCCGCACCCATAGATAAGGTCATCGACTACAGTCGATGGAAAGTTGTTGTTGATCGGCACCGTGTCGAGGTGGCCGGCCAGCACCACCCGCTGTTCCCGTCCCAGATCAGTGCGCGCCATCACCGTGTTGCCGAGCCGATCCACACTCAGGTGCGGGGCTTCCCGGAGAACCTCTTCGACGTAGTCGGCGAGTTCCTTCTCGTTGCGGGACACGGACTGGACGTCGACCAGGGCGCGGGTGAGCTCCACTGGGTCGACCAATACGTCCGGGGTAAGCGGGTTGGCCATAGGGCGCACCATACCGGGCCAGGGTGAATGGGCTTCACCAGTTACCAGTAGGGTTCCCTCCGTGGACACCGCGACCTCGACCTCGCCCGCGTGGGGCATCGGCCTCGCCACCGTCACCGCCGACAATCAGGTGCTCGACACCTGGTTCCCGGAGGGTTTCCTCGGCCTGGGGGCCGAACCGGCCGAGCTGCCGGTCCTGCCGGCCGGGCTGACCGGCCCGCGCTCGCTGCCGGGCTTGGCCACCATTGAGGTACGCGTCACGATCGGCTCGCTGGCCGACCCGATCAAGGACGCCTCGGATGCCTACCTGCGCCTCCACCTGCTGTCGAACCGGCTGGTCGTGCCCAACTCGATCAACCTGGACGGCATCTTCGGCGCGCTGGCCAACGTCGCCTGGACCTCGGCCGGCCCGAGCCCGGCCGACCGGGTCGACGAGCTGCGCCTGATCGAGCGGGCGGCCGGTCGGCACCTGGCCGTCTACGGCGTCGACAAGTTCCCGCGGATGACCGATTACGTCGTGCCGTCCGGGGTGCGGATCGCCGACGCCGACCGGGTGCGGCTCGGCGCCCACCTGGCCGCCGGCACCACGGTCATGCACGAGGGCTTCGTCAACTTCAACGCCGGCACGCTGGGCACCTCGATGGTCGAGGGCCGCATCGTGCAGGGCGTGGTGGTCGGCGACGGCTCCGACATCGGCGGCGGCTCGTCCATCATGGGCACCCTGTCCGGCGGCGGAAAAGACCGGGTCAGCATCGGCGAGCGCAGCCTGATCGGCGCGAACGCCGGCATCGGCATCTCGCTCGGCGACGACTGCGTGGTGGCGGCCGGCATCTACATCACCGCCGGCACCAAGGTCACCCTGCCGGACGGCCGGGTGGTGAAGGCGCGCGAGCTCTCCGGGCAGAACAACCTGCTCTTCTGGCAGAACTCGGTGACCGGGGCGTTCGAGGTGCGGCCGCGCTCGGGCACCGGCATCGAGCTGAACGCCGCGCTGCACGCTAATTAAGGTGCTCTTCGGCGGCCGCCTTGACCGCCGCGGTCAGGTCGTTGAGCACCGCCGAGTCGATCTTCCAATACTGCCAGTAGAGCGGGACGTCGAGGTATTTGCCCGGAAATATCTCGACGTAGTGGCCTAGTGCGATGTCCTTGCGGGCGATCGGCTCCGGCACCATTCCCCAGCCCAGACCGAATCTGATCGCATCCACGAAAGCCGCCGCGGCGGGCACGTAGTGGATCGGCGGATCGATCTTGCGCCGCACCGAGGCCAGGAAGCGATGCTGAAGGCGGTCCTTGCGGTTGTAGACGATCATCGGCATGGCCGACAGGTCGGTGGACGGGCCGACCGCGAGGTATCGCATCGAACCCAGGGATTCGATCCGGCAACCCTGGACCGGGACCTGCTCGGCGGTCACCGCGGCCATCGCCGTTCCCGATCGCAGCAGGTCAGCGGTGTAATCCTGATCATCGGTGTGCAGCTCATACATCGGCCCGGTCACCGCGGCCAGCGCCGGCAGGAACCACAGGTACAGCGAGTCGGCGTTCACCACGATCGACACCCGGGTGCCGTCGCGCGCCTGGTCGAGGGCCTCCCGCTCGAGCAGCGCCACCTGCCCGGCGAAGCGGACCAGCGCCTCCCCCGCGGTGGTCGCCACGCACGGCTTGGCCCGCCGGACCAGGACCTGACCGACCGCGCTCTCCAGGGCCTTGATCCGCTGACTCACGGCCGAGGGAGTGACGTGCAACTGCCGCGCCGCCGCCTCGAAGCTACCGGTCTCGACCACGGCCTGGAAAGTCGCCAACTGCATCTGATCCACGTAAGAAAATCTAATCCAACGTCAAAATCTTTAGCTGGAGTACGCCGTGAGCAGCGCCTAGCGTCGAACCGTGCTCACCTCCGCGCTCGCCGGCTTCGTCGCCTCGGCCGTCCTGATCATCGCGATCGGCGCCCAGAACGCCTTCGTCCTGCGTCAGGGCCTGCGCCGCGAGCACGTCATCGCGGTGGTGGCCGTCTGCGCGCTCTCCGACCTGTTCCTGATCCTGGCCGGCATCGGCGGGCTGGGCGCGGTCGTCACCGCCCGCCCCGACGCGGTCACGGTGATCCGCTGGGTCGGCGCCGCCTTCCTGACGGCGTACGCCGTGCTGGCCGCGCGCCGGGCGATGCGCCCCGCCCGGCTCAGTCCCACCGAGCGCGCGCCCGCGACGCTCGGCGCGACCGTCCTGACCTGTCTGGCCCTCACCTACCTCAACCCGCACGTCTACCTCGACACCGTGCTGCTGCTCGGGTCGGTCGCGCAGCAGCACCCACACCGCTGGACCTTCGGGATCGGGGCCGCCGCGGCCAGCCTGGTGTGGTTCACCGCGCTCGGCGCGGGCGCGCACCGATTAGCCCCGCTGCTCGCCAAGCCGGCCGCCTGGCGGGTGCTCGACGGCATAATCTCGCTGGTCATGCTGGGGGTGGCGGTTAGCCTCTTGACTCTCTAGCAGGTCGAGACACCACAGTCGGCGGGGTGCGAGGAGTTCTTTACATGCGCGGCATCGGCGAGGTGGCCCGGCTCAGTGGCCTGTCGGTGAGTGCGCTGCGGTTCTACGACGGCGCCGGAGTGCTGGTGCCGGCCGAGGTCGATCCGACGACCGGCTACCGCCGGTATGCCGACGATCAGGTCCGGGCGGCCCGGCTGATCGCCGGGCTGCGCCGGGTGGGCATGCCAGTCGCCGAGATCGCGCAAGCGGTCCGCGACCTGGGTGACCCCGACTCGGTGCGGCGTCGGCTCGACCACCACCGGCGACGGCTCGAGGACGGTCTGGCCGATGCCAAGCGTGAACTCCTCCGCGTCCATGCCCTGCTCGACCTGGAGGAAAAACTGATGACCCGGATCACCCTGCCCGCCGCCGCGCTCGCCGCGAGTCTGAACGCCGTCCGGTTCGCCGCCGCCGACCCGGCCGGCCTGCTGCCCGGCGTGCTCTTCGAGACCGGCGACGGCGAGTTGACCCTGGTGGCGACCGACCGGTTCCGGATGGCCCTGGCCACCGTGCCGGCCGATATCGAGGGACCACCAGCAAGGCTGTCGTTGCCGGTCGACTTCGTCGACGAGTTGCGGTCACCGGCCACCGGCCCGGCGGTTCTCGACCTGGCGCCCGATGCGATCCGGGCCGAGGTGGGCGGCCGGGTCGTCGACGGCAAGCCGCTGCCGGTCGACTTCCCCGACTACCGCCGCCTGACCCAGTTGACCGAGCCGCTCACCCGGGTCACGGTCGACACCGCTGAGCTTCGGTCGATGCTGGCCGCGGCCCCGCCGGTGCAGCGGGAGCACGACGGCTCGGCCTACGAGGTCGCCATCCTCGGCCTCGACCAGGCCGGCAGCGTGCGGCTGGCGGCCGAGAGCGAGTGGGCGGCGGCCACCGAGCAGCACGTCGCGGTAAACCGCGAGTTTCTGCTGGAGGCGCTCGATGCCGGTGGGGCGGGACAACTCGTGCTGGACCTCGACGGCCCGATCAAGCCGCTCGCCCTGCGAGTCCCCGGCGACGACTCGCGCTTCTCGATTCTGATGCCCGTCCGCAACTGATCCGTGACGCGAGCCTCCTCTTGGGGGCTCGCGTCAGCGTGGATGCAATACCGTAACCATGTTTCGGGCTTGAGTCATGTCACATGACTGTCCGGCGCACAGGTCCGCTGGCTACCTTCGTCTGGTGCGCAGCGGGCAGCAGTTCGGCGACCCAGCCGACTCAACCATGACCGCCGCCGCCCTGACCGCCGCCGCCCTGGGCGAGCGAGCTACCGGCTGGGAGTTTGCCTGGCTGGATGGGCGGGCCGGCGGCCCGTCCTGGTCATACCCCGGTCTCGCCCGGGCTCTGCTGCGTCGCGCCGACTCATTACTCGATCTCGACACCGGCAGCGGCGAGTTGCTGGCCGAGTTGGCGCCACTTCCGGCGCACACTGTCGCCGTGGAGAGCTGGGCCCGCAACACCCCGGTCGCTCGCGACCGACTGTCCCCCTTCGGCGTCTCCGTCCGCACCGAGCTGCCCGGCGGCGAGGACGAGTTCGACGTCGTCCTCAGCCGGCACGGGCGGCTGCCCGCCGCCGACATCTTCCGCCTCCTGCGCCCCGGCGGCCGACTGCTCAGCCAGCAGGTCGGCAGCGACGACCTGGCCGGGCTCAACTCCGCGCTCGGCGCACCACCCGCTCATCTGCGGCCGTGGAATGCCGATCTAGCGGTCGCCTCCCTGGAGGCGGCCGGGCTCGAGGTCACCGACGTGCGCGAGGAGCGACCCACGGTCGCCTTCCGCGACGTCGGTGCGGCGGTCCGGCAACTGCGCGACCTGCCCTGGCAGATCAGGGACTTCACCACCCAGCGGTACGCCGAGGCGCTCGACCGCCTCGACACCTTCATCCGCCTGCACGGCGAGCTCACGGTCGCCGCCCATCGCTTCCTGGTCCAAGCAGTCCGCAGTTAGCCCCCGCCCCCCGGAAGAAAGATCGGCCCATGCGCTCCCTGATCATCGCCGTCGCTCAACCGCGAGTCGTAGCCCTCGACGTCGCCACGAACGCGACCATTCACGCCGCCGCCGTCCGCGCGGCCGCGGCCCGGGTGGTGGTCTTTCCCGAGCTGTCCCTGACCGGCTACGAGCTGGACGCGCCGCTGGTCTCGACCGACGACCCCCGACTCGCCCCGCTGGTCGCGGCGTGTGCGGCCACCGACACGATCGCCCTGGTGGGCGCGCCGATCGACGGCCCGTACATCGCGACGCTGGCCGTCGACGGGAACGGGGCCCGAGTGGCCTACCGCAAGCAGTACACGCACTCCAGCGAGGAACGCTTCCGGCCGGGTCCGGGGCCGGAGGTGCTCGAGGTGGACGGGTGGCGGCTCGGCCTGGGGATCTGCCGGGACACCGGCATCCCCGAGCACGTCGCGGAAACCGCCGCGCTGGGCATCGACGCGTACGTGGCCGGCGTGGTCGACTCGCCGGCCGGCGAACTGGTGGCGGCCGAGCGGGCCCGGCGCACCACCACGGAACACTCGGTGTGGGTGGCGTTCTCGTCCTTCGCCGGGCCGACCGGCGGCGGTTACACCGAGACGGCCGGTCGCTCCGGGATCTGGTCGCCGAACGGCACCGTGGCGGCCCGGGCCGGCCGCGCGGCCGGCGAGATCGCGCGGGCCACCATGGTCGCCGAGGAACTGGCCCGGCTCTAGGCCCTATCGCTTTTTACCCAGGACCAGGCTGGTACGCAGGTCCAGGGTGATCTCCCCGCCGAAACTGTCGAGCAGCGCGCCGAGCTCCCGCAGAGCGCGTTGCCGAACCTCCGGCGAGTGCCGCCGGAACGGCGAGAACGTCTGCATCAGGGCCAGATAGCGGTCCCGGTCGAAAACCGGATATCGGTGCCAGCGCCGCTCCTCGACGTCGGACCAGAGGCCGGCCGCGGTCACGTCATCGAGCACCCAGTGCTCCTCCCGCGCCACGACGTCCGGATCGAGCCGGTTGAGCAGCTCGTCGATCGCCGCTTCCTGGGCCGGGTCGGCGTACCCGTACCGGTGGTAGAAGATCGCCAGCGTGCCGCCGTCGCGCAGCGCAACCCACGCCCGGCTGTTCCTCGTCTCCCGGTCCATCCAGTGCCAGGCCATCGCGCAGGCGATCAGGCCGGGTTTCTCGGTGGGTTGCCAGGCTTCGAAGGTGCTGGTCACCACCTCGGCGGCCGGGAAGTTGGCGGCCAGGACGGCGGCCATCCGCGGATCGGGCTCGATCGCGGTGAGCGGCGCACCGAGGCGTAACAGCAGCTCGGTGCCCTTGCCGGTGCCGGCTCCCAGCTCGACGACGCTCGGCGGCGGGCCGCCTGCGTAGTCCAGGATCGCCTGGCGCACCTCGTCCGGATAACCGGGCCGGACGTCGTCGTAGATCGATGCCACCTCGCCGAAGACCAAGGTCATGGCCCGACGGTAGCGGCTAGGCTGCGTCGCATGCAGCACCACATCCGGCCCGCGGGTGCTCCGCCGACCAACGGGTACAGCCACGCGGTGAGCGTCACCGGCACGTTGGTGCTGGTCTCCGGGCAGGTGCCGCTGGATGCCTCGGGCCGGCTGGTCGGTTCGGACGACGCCGGGGAGCAGACCCGGCAGGTGTTCCGCAACATCGTCGCGGTGCTGGCCGACGCGGGCGCCACCATGGCCGACGTGGTGAAGCTGACCGTGTTCCTCACCAACATGTCCGACCTGTCGGCGTTCCGCGCCGCCCGCGACGAGTTCATCGATCCGGAGCGGCCGCCGGCCAGCTCCCTGGTCCAGGTGAGCGGGCTCGTCCACCCGGGTTTCCGGGTCGAGATCGAAGCGGTCGCGGCGCTGCCCGCCTGACAGAGGCTTCAGCCGTACGCATCTTTTTGGCTCGGTAGTGGAAGTTTTTCTTTCCGGCCCATTGGTAATGCGATTAAATCGATCTTAAATTCACGTTGGCGGCCCGGTTTCGACGTTGTTGATCTCAGGATGTCACGGAGGCGTGGCCTTCGACTGCTAGCGCGCGTACCCGCTGGTCAGTGGTGTTGCGGCGCGCGCTTGATCGCTTGAGTGGGCCGATCTTTCCGGCTGATTTTCCTCGTTCGAGGTAATCCGGACGGCCGCTTCGCTTGGCGCTGCGTTTCGAACAGAAGCACGGATGCACTATCGCCGTCCGGTTCGGATTCGGTCATCTTTATCGCAGCGCCGGAACGCCGCCAAGCCCCGGCCACACAATTCTGAAGCCGTAATGCGTTACCTGACCGTTCCTGGAGGAAGTTCCTCATGCGCAAGATGACCAAGCGTTCCGTCGCCACTCTCGCCGGCGTTGCTCTCGCCGTCACCGGCGGCACCGCCGCCTTCGCCTACGCCAGCGGATGGTTCAACGGCGAAGGCAGCACCGTGGCGGCGCAGAGCTCGGAGATCAAGCCGGTACAGGCCATCGCTACCGCGGCTGGCAACCTCTGGCCGAAGCACTCGGTCGACGCCAGCGTGACGGTCGGCAATTACAACGAGTACAAAGTAATTGCCAAGACGGTGAAGGCCGGATCGGTCAAGGTCAAGGCCTACAACACCCCGACCGACACGGTCCCGGTCAACACCTGTAACGAAACGAACGCCGACATCTCCCTCGGCGACCCGACCGACACGACGATCAACCCCACCTCATGGTCGACCCAGGCCGACTGGATCGGCTTCGTCACGATGGGCGAGAACGCCTCTCCGGACTGCGCCAACAAGGTCCTCAAGATCACCTTCACGCTCGACGGTGAACTCCTCCCCTGATCCGCCCGGTGGGGCCGAGTGCGCCCCTGCCAACCGCCTTGGAGTTCGAAGCGTGAAATGGCGAACGTCTCTCACCAGCCTGGTGCTTGTCGGCCTGACCCTCGTCACCGTGGGGCCGCCGTCGCAGGGTGAGTTCGACGCCGCGCAGTTGGTCCTGACCGGCCACGACGGTCGTACTCCGAGCCGCTTCTCGGTCGAGGGCACCCCGATCCAGGGCCTCTTCCCGGGTGCGGTTCGGAGCGTCCGGCTGACCGTCGTCAATCCGGAGCGGTTCGCGCTCCGGATCGAGCGGCTCACCGGCCGGACCGTCGCCACTTCGCGTCGCGGATGTCCGGTATCCGGGCTGCGGGTGACCGGTTATGAAGGGAAACTGCCGGTCCGGGTTCAGGCTCGCGGCCGCACCAGACTGCCGGGGGTACTCGTCGTGACCATGCCGCGGAACACCACACCGAAGTGCGCGGAGACCCGGTTCGTCATCGAGTTCCTGGCCGTCGGCACCCGGGTCGGCCGATGAGGAGGATCGCCACCTACCTGGTCGTCGGCGGCACGGTCGGCGCGCTGGGAGTGGCCGGCACGATGTTCGCGTACGCGAACTGGACCGTCCCGAGTCAGCAGATCACCATTCGGGTCCGCACGGAGAAGATGCCGCGCGGCGTCACCCCGAGCGCGGCCAAGCAGGGCGGCGATGCCGTCGTGAGCTGGAGCGCGCAGGAGATCGACCCCGGCTCGAAGATGGACCACTACATCGTGACGGCGCACAGCGTCGAGGTTCCGCCGCTCCCGGACATCACGCGCACGGTGACCGCAACCGGCGGTGCGGCCGAGACGGTCACCTTCGGTGCCGCCGAGGTGGCCGGGGGCAAGTGGTACTGGACGGTCGTGCCGAAGCTTCACCTCTGGGCGGGCACGGAGAGCGGCAAGAGCCAGCGCCTCAAGTTCCCCGGCACCCCGGCGGCCCCAGCGGCCCGTTCGGCCGGCACGGCGACGACACCGACTACGGCGGCCGGCGAACCGGCTGACGGTGCCGAAGCCCAGCCGGCCGCGACGACCCCACCGGCCGCGACCACGCCGACGACCGCACCGACCGTCGCCGCCGTACCGAGCGAGGCCGCGACAACCACGCCCGCGGCGACGCCGACGACTACCCCACCGGCCGACGGGCCGACACCGACCGAAACGGTAACCACCGGTCCTTGATGGGGGCCGGTGACAGTTCGAGCCTCCGGCGAGGTCCCGCGCCGGGGGCTCGAACCAGGTGTGGCTTCGACAGAGGCATAGAACGCATGCATCTTTCAGGCGGACATCCCGGCGAACGGCTGAGCGGCGGCTGACCACTTAGGACTTTTCCTGACCGAAGACCGCCCCGAACTATTCCTGGAATTCGTGCGTAACCCCAGGTGGGCAACACTTTCCCAGGTATACACATCGATGGTGAACAGTGTCCTAGATCGCCCGAACGGTCATTTCCGGGCGCCTCCGGGGTCGCCTGGGCCGCACGTACGCCCTATCGCGAAGTTATTTCGATTCGACGATGTTGGTGCGCAGCGCCGGACCAGTCGAATGGCGTCCGCTCATCGTCCCGGAGGAACCAGATCATGGGTAAGAACACCAAGCGCTCCGCAGTCGTCGCCGGCGTCGCCGCCGTCCTCATCGGTGGTGGCGCCGCCGCCTGGGCCTTCACCGGCTGGAACGTCGACGGCTCGGGTACGGCCGAGGCCGACGCCGCCCAGATCAAGCCGCTCACCGCCACGGCTTCGCTGGGCGCCAACCTGTACCCGGGCCGCAAGACCAAGATCACCTTGAAGGTCGACAACCCGAACGAGTTCCCGGTCACCCTCACCGGCGCTCTCACCCCGGGATCCTTCGAAGTCAGCAAGGGCGGGACCGTCGAGGCCAACAAGAAGTGCTCCGACGAGCTCAAGACGACCGGCATCAACGTGGTCGAGCCGGTGGTCTTCCCGGGCAAGCCCGCCGTCCCGGCGGAGAAGAGCACGACGGTGGACACCGATATCACCATCAAGGACCTGCCGCAGTCCTGCGCCGGCCTGCACGTCAAGGCGAACTTCACCTTCACCGCCGCTCAGACGGCTGTCTGAGCAGGCCCGGCCGAGGTCTCGACCCGGAGAAACGATGAAGCCCGGCGGGAAACCCCTGGTCATCGCCGTGATCGCGGTGGCCCTCGGTGCAGGCGGCACCGCGTTCGCGTACGCCGGAGGCAGCTGGACGGTCCCCGGCCAGGCGGCGATGACCGCGAAGGTGGCCGGCATGCCGCGCGGCGTGGTTCCGAGCGCCGCCAAGCAGGGCGACCGGGCGGTGATCAGCTGGAGCGCTCAGGAGATCGGGGACGGCGTGCTGATGGATCACTACGTGGTCACCGCGCACCATGTCGGCGAACCGCAGCGGCCGGACATCACCCGGAAGGTGGCGGCGAGCGGTGAGGCGACCGAGGTGGTCACCTTCGGTGCGGCCGAGCTGGTGGGTGGCCGGTGGTACTGGACGATCATGCCGCTCTATCGGGGTTGGACCGGCGCGGTCAGCGGTAGGAGCCAGCGACTCCGGTTCACCGCGGCCCCACCGGCGGATACCGCCGATGCACCGGCGGCCGCGCCGGAACCACCGATGATCACCACCGCACCGGCCACCACCGCGCCGGCCACCGAAGAGCCGATCGTGACCACCCCCGAAACGACGCCGGCCACCACCGAGCCGGCCGAGGCGCCGACGCCTGAGGAAACCGAAACAACTGATTCTTGATCCGGGTAAGAAATGGTCGAGCCCTCGGCGGGTCCCGCGCCGGGGGCTCGATCTATCTGTTCGGCGCGTCCGGATTAGGCCGAGTGGCCGTGGTGGTCTTCGGGCTCATTTTTCGGCGACCCCGGGCCGACGTCGGGCCGGAATGCCTGCCCAACCGATCGTGGAAAGCGTAAGCGCTGGTCAGAGCACACGGGGTGGGTATCCCCCGTTGGAGTTAAGCCGGACAGTCCCACCTGTGCGATGTATGCGCGCACAACGGCGAACGGAATCCCGATCACACGACCAGGGGTCGTCGGGGAACGTTGAACAACCAGTCCCAGCCGGTCTGGAAAGGAGGAACTCGTCCGCATGCGAATGCTCAGCAGACGGCTCGCCACGCTCATTCTTGAGGCAATGTCATGAAACCGTCGGATTCGGCGGTTCGGGAACCAGGCGGCGATCCGTCCGGCCACATCGAATTGCGGCCGGACGATCACGAGGAGCCGACCTGGGAGGTACGCCCGGTCCGCGCTCAGCGACGGCCCCGGCTGAACCGGCGGACCAGGGCGATCCTGTCGGCGGCGGCCGCCGCCGCGGTCGTGGTCAACGCGGGCGCGGCCTGGGTGTATTGGCAGATCACCGGGTCCGAGACCGGGCAAACCGGCGACGGTACGGCGATCGAGCTCGCGCTGCGTGCCCGCTCCGACCTCAACCGGCCGATGCTGCGGGGCCAGGAGGGCAACCTCACCGTGACGGTGACAAACGACTTCGACTTCCCGATCCGGATCACGGCGATCACGGCGGGTGCCGGCAATGTCGTCGCCGACACCGAACATCGGGACGCGGGGTGCCGGGACGCGCGGGTGGAGATCACCCGGGATCGGTTCCCGGTGTCCTGGGAGGTGCCACGCAACACGATCGGCGCGTTCACCATCCCGGGCGCGCTGAGCCTGGCCAGTGATGCGGCCGAGGTCTGCAGCGGCGCGATCTTCACGGTTCCGATCCAGGCTTCGGGGGTACGGCTGGCGGCCACCGACTGAGCTACACCTGGCGGTAGTGCCGGCCGTGCCCACCGGCCGGCAACACGCGGACGTCCTCGTCGACGATCACCGGCGTACGGATCGAGCGACGGTGCCGTCCGTTGGGAACGGGCTCCCGCTCCTCTTCCTCCGGCTGGGGCGACAGCAGCTCGCCGTGCAGCGGGTGGTGATGACGGCCGCCGTGCGCGGTCAGCCTGCGCACCTCCTCGGGCACCACCACCGACATTCGCAGGACCGCGCTGGCCCGCTCGGCCGACTCACGGGCGACCTGCTCGTCGTTGGCCGCGGCCTCGATGCCCTCGGTCACCACCTTCGCCATCGCGGCGCCGTACGTGCGGGCATCCTGGATCCCGCGCTCGTGCAGCAGCGCGGCCTCGTGCTCGGTGCGCCGGGCGATGCGGGCCTCGTTGCGCTCGTACGCGTTGCCGCGGGAGACGAACTTGAGCCCGACCGCCGCGCAGTCCAGCGCGACCAGCAGCAGCGTGATGCCCAGGTAGAAGACGCCGACGCCCCAGAAGTCGCTGGTCACCAGGTGCCACATGGCGGCGGTGCGGGCGCCGAACCCGGCGTCGGACTTGACCGCCTTGTTGTTTGTCGTCCGCTGCTCGCTGATTTGCCGGGTCAGGGCGGCCTGCTCGTCGGCGCGAGCATCGCGGGCCGCGCGCTGGGTGTCGAGCAGCGTCCCGGCCTGCTTGTCGAGGACCGACGCCTGGTCGTCGAGGCCGCGGGAGCGCCGCACTAGCTGATCGCAGTAACCGCCGGCCGGGCAGCCGGTGTTGCGGGACACGCCCTCGCCGGCCGAGTCGTCGACGGCCTGCTGGTAGAGCAGGCGGGCGTCCTGACGTTTCTGCGCGGCCCGGGCGGTGAGATCGCGGACCGCCGCGTCGTCGGCCGAGGTCTCCTGCTTGAGCTGGTTGAGCCGGGTCGTCCAGGTGCCGATCACGCCGTCCGTGTCGATCCGGGTGAGCTGCTGGTTGTGCACCTCGTTGAGGCGGGCGTCGATCTCACCCTGGTAGCGGGCGAGCATCAGCGGCTCGGTGATCAGCACCGCGAAGAGCAGGGCCAGGCCGAGCCGGCCGAGGTACAGGCCGGCGGTGGGCTTGCGCAGGAACTCCTGCGGATCGGCGGATTCCAGCTTCTCGTAGCTGATGCCGACCCGGCCCACGACGGCCCGGTCGTACGCCACCACGCCGGCGGCGATCATCGGGCCGACCAGCCAGCGGTACCACGGTTGCTGGTAGTTTGAGCTGGCGTCGATGAACGCGGCACCGCCGACCGTGGCGTACACGAAGTACAGCAGGATGAATACGCCAACCGCGGAGTAGAGGACCCGGTCGGTGTGCGTGATGACACTTTCCGGATTGACGTTCGCCACCCGCAGCAGAACGTCTCGGCGACCCTTCGGCATGCAGCCGAGTCTTACCGATCATTCCGATGCATGCGGACAAAACCGAATTTTACTTATTTATGCAGACAGGTCGGGATCGGTGATCGTTACCCGGACGATGACTGACGCCTGCACCGTCTGCACCTGTGGATCCAGCTGTAACGCCTCGTCGGTGGCCATCGCCGCCCGGGCCATCATCGGATGGAACCCGCCACCCCCGGCAAGCTCGTCGGAGATCTCCACCAGACGGTCGACCCGGCTGCCGACGGCCGCCGCATATTCCCTCGCCCGGTCCAGGGCGTCGGCGATCGCGGCCCGGCGCACCTCGGCCCCGGCCGTGCTCCCCGGCCGCATCTGCCACCACGGGCCGGACAACGACGCCTGCTCGAGGCCGGCGAGCCGGGGCAGCATCTCGCCGAGCGCCGTGAAGTCGGCGACCGTCACCGTGGTGCCGGTGCTGCCGGTCCAGGCGACCGGACGGTCGCCGGCCTTCTTGAACTCGGGAAAGACCTGCACCGCGGTGGTCTCCCGGCGCTCGATCGCCTCGCCGTAGCCGTCCAGCTCGGCGCGAAGCACCGCCGCGCGCTCGGTGAGGTGGGCCAGGACGGCGTCCTTGTCCCGGCCCCGGGCGGTCACCGTCACGGCGAAGACCGCCAACTCGGGCGGCACCTCGCGGATCGCCTCACCGCGTACCACGATCGTCGGTTGCATGCCCCGACGTTAGCGCCATCAGCACCTCACGCGCGTCGGCCACCAGCCGGTCGGTGTCGGGCACCCCGGTCACCTCGGCCCGGTCGATCCGGCTGCCCCGCACATGCAGGCGAAACAGCCCGTGCGTCCCGGTGATCACCCGCGCGGCGGGCGGCTCCGGATCGGCGTCGGCGATCAGCCGGCTGGCCTCGGCGATCCGGCCCCGGGCCGCGTCGAGGAAGGCAACGTTACCGACCGTATGTTGCTCAACGACAAGTATCGATGACGGAGTGTGACCATGGCGGCGCAGGATCATCGGCACCAGGGCCGCCTTCAACCGGGCCGTCGCCAGCGCCTCGAGGAGCGCGTCGGCCACCCCGGCCGGGCCCAACGCCAGCCACCAGGCCGGATGCAGGCCGATATCGACGAACCGACCGACCTCATCGACCACGGCAAATGCCGTGCCGGTGCGGTCCGGACCGGTGATCCGGTCGAACCGTGGCGGTGGCCCTCCCCCAGGCACCTGCGCCGCCAGCTGTTCGACCTCGGTCATGAATTGATGTGCGTCCCCGATTCGCGCATCGTCACGTTCAGATTGGACAGACGGAAACACCGAAGATCCCCCCGATCTCAGCGGCACTGAGAGTAACGCACGGCGGGCCACCCGTACGACCCTCGGATGCGAACCGTTCGTGCCAAATCTCGGGGTCGATCAGGTGTTTCGGCGGGCCCGCACGATCATGAAGGCGGCCACCGCGAGAATCAGCAGCAGAACGCCGATGGCCACCGTCAGCAGCGGAGGAAACCCCTGGTCAGCAGTGTCCGGAGTGGAGCTGACCGGCTGGGTGACCGGTGCGGCGGCGGACGCGCTCGGCGAGGTGCGCGGGGCGGTGAGGGCCGCGATCAGGTTCAGCTGCCCGTACCCGTAGTAGTCGTCCCGGCCCTTCTCACCACGGTCGGTAGCGGTCGACGTCAGCCGGTCGACCACCTCGGATGCCGGCATGTCCGGGTAGCGGGCCCGGATCAGCGCGGCCGCGCCGGCCACCAGGGCCGCGGACGAACTGGTGCCGTCGGCCACCGCGTACTTCCCGCGCGGCTGGGCCACCGGCAGGCCGGTGCCGTAGGCGACCAGGTCGGTCTCCGGGCCATGATTGGAGTATTTGGCGATCTGGTCGGTCCGGTCGACCGCACCGACCGCGAGCACCCCGCGCAGCGAGGCCGGCTGGCCGACCCCGGTGTTCTCATTGCCGGTGCAGGCCACGACCACCACGTCGGCGGCGACCGCCTCGTCGATCGCCTGCTGCACCGAGCCGGTCGAGTCCAGCTCGAACGACATGTTGATCACCTTGGCGCCGTTCTGGACCGCCCACCGGATGCCCTCGGCCACCAGCACCGCGTCGTAGATCGGCCGGATCGGCATCACCTTGCTCTTCGGCGCGATGCCGAGCAACCCGGCACCGCTGCCGTGGCCACGCCCGGAGATCAGCACCGCGGTACCGGTGCCGTGCCCCTGCGGGTCCAGGTTGTCGTCCGCCTTGTCCAGGGCCATGTTCCGGCCGGGCACGGTGGCGCCGGCCAGGTCGGGATGCCGGGTGTCGACCCCGGTGTCGAGCACCGCCACGATCACGCCGTCGCCGCCCCGGCCCAACTCGGCCGCCTGGGCGGCCTTCATCGGCTCGAGGTACCACTCGGCGTCGCGCTGCGCGTCGGCCCGCGCCGGGACCGCGGTCACCAGGACAGCGAGCAGGGCGGCCGCGAGCGCGGCGACGCTCCGGCGGATCACCCGCGGCGGCCGATCACGTTGGGGCCGGGGTCGTGCCGAGGCTCCTCGGTGGACGGACGAATCACCGGGGCGACGCCCTCGGCGACCTCCCACGGGTTGTCCGGGTCGAAGCCGACGGTGTCGTCGTCGCCGCGGGCCCGGCGGTTGGCCCGGCCGGGTGCGCCGGGCGAGCCGGCTGCGCCGGCGCCGACTCCGGCTCCGGTCCGGCGGTTCGGTCCGACCTCGTCGTCGGACAACCAGGCCGGGCGGGGTACGCCACCCGAACGGCTCCCGCCGCGGGCGCCCCGGATCCCCTCGCCCTCGACGCCCAGCCCGCCGACCCGGCCCGACGTGCGGCCCCGCGCTCCGGCACCGCCACGAGCCCCGCCACCGGGCAGGCCCCGGCCGCCGGCACCACCACCGGATATGCCACGACCGCCCAGACCGCCTGACGCACCTCGGCCGCCGATACCACCGCCGGTCCCGCCCCGACCGGTGGCGGCCTCGCCGATGGTCGCGCCGGACGGCCGCGGGCCGCTGCGCGCGGACCGGCCGCCGCTCGGGGTGATCGGGCCGCCGCCACCGGTGGGCAGCAGGCCGGGGAGCAGCGGATTACCGCCGGTGGACGGCAGCGGGCCACCACCGCCGCCGCCGGGAAGTCCGATCGAGGGGCCGGTGCCGGGCACCACCGGCGGCTGGCCGGGGGTGATCACGCCGGCCAGGTCGGGGCCCCCGCCACCGCCGGTGCTCACACCCGTACCCCCGCCGCTGCCGACTCCGCCGGCGCCGGGTCCGCTGCCGCCACCACCCACGGGGTCGGCAGCGTCGCTGCCGGATGGATCATCCGGGAGCGTGGGATCCTGGCCCGGCAGGGGTGGCACCGGGTCGTGCGGGACCGTGACGTTGAGGCCCCGATCGATTCCGCTGCCGCCCTTGGGCTGGTCGGGCTGGCCGGGCTGGACCACGGCGCTGCGTTCACCCTCGATGATCAGTTCGTACTTCTCCGGGACCTTGAGCTGGGCGACCGCGTCCTCCACCGTCCGCTCGGCGGTGATCATCGCGGCTCGGGCCTTCTCGTCGATCTCGTCCTCGGCGCCGTCCCACCAGCGCGGCACCAGGTCGTCGCTCTTGTCCTTGTACTGCTCCCAGAGCGGCTGGATCTCGCTCTTCGCGGTCTGCAGCGCGTTGAGGATGTTGTCCAGCCCGCTGGCCGTGGTGTCGGCGTCGGCCGAGGCGAGGTCGAGCCGCTTGATCAGGATGTCGAGTTCGTCGAGGAAGGCAGCGGCCGACTCGTTCTCGTCCGGCGGCCAGGCGGCGGCCAGATCGGCGCGGGCGGTCAGCAGCGCCGCCCGCTGGCTGCGCACCGAACCGGCGAGGGTGCGCCAGGCACTGACCTGGGTGCGGCCGGGCCCGTCGTCCTCGTTCATCACCATCGACCACAGCCGGGGCGTGTTGAAAGCTCCCCAGTTGGTGCACCATCCGCTGGTCAGCACGGGTTCGCCGGTCATGCCGCACTCTCCCCGTCGGCCGGGGCGCGCCGCTGCCGGGCCTCGACCACGGCCTGGTCGAGGAGGGTGCGAATCTCGGTGGCGCGCTGGGCGGCCCGGCCGTCGGTCTCGTCCATCGCCTTGGCGACCTTGCCCGCGGCCAGTGCCAGCACCTCGGCGGCATCCAGATAGGCCTGGACGTTGGCGGTCGAGGCCAGCAGGCTGTCCCGGTAGCGCTGCTTGGCGGCGAACACCGCGCCGCTCGCATTGCTGCTGCCGAACTCGACCCCGGTCGAAAGATCCACTCGTGCCCGGGAGTAACCGTTCCCGAGCGTGCTCGTCGTGTCGTTCTGCACCTGGTCGGAGAACTTGGTCAGCCCGTCCGTCTCGACGCGAACCCCGTCAGCCACGATCGCCTCCCCGCAGCGTCGTTCCGTGCCCCGAGGGTAGCGATGCTTGTCGACGTGAGCCAGGCGCTAAGTCGTCAGGCGGGTCACCGCGGCGGCCACCCGTTCATCGGTGGCGGTCAACGCGATGCGCACCTGCTGGGCCGCGGCCGGCCCGTAGAACGCGCCGGGAGCAGCGAGAATGCCACGCTCGGCGAGCCAGTCGACGGTCTGCCAGCACTCCTCGCCACGGGTCGCCCACAGGTAGAGGCCGGCCTCCGAATGGGTGATCTCGAAGCCCGCCTTGACCAGGGCGGTGCGCAGGGTGTCACGCCGCGCCGCGTATCGCTCGCGCTGCTCGTCGACGTGCGTCTCGTCGCCGAGCGCCGCGATCATCGCGGCCTGCACCGGGGCCGGCAGGATCATGCCGGCGTGCTTGCGGACGGCGAGCAGCTCACCGATCAGCGCCGGATCGCCGCCGACGAACCCGGCCCGGTAACCGGCCAGGTTGGAGCGCTTGGACAGCGAGTGCACGGCCAGCACCCCGGTGTAGTCGCCGCCGGTCACCGCGTCGTCGAGCACCGACACCGGCCGGGTCTCCCAGCCCAGTGCCAGATAGCACTCGTCGCTGGCCACCACCGCACCGCGCTCGCGGGCCCAGTCGACCACCTTGCGCAGGTGCTCGGCGGGCAGCACCCGGCCGGTCGGGTTGGACGGCGAGTTGACCCAGACCAGCTTGACCCGGGCCGGACCGACCGCGGTGAGCGAGTCGGAGCGCACCACGGTGCCGCCGGCCAGCAGGACGCCGACCTCGTAGGTCGGGTAGCAGACCGACGGGATCACCACGGTGTCGCCCGGGCCCACGCCGAGCAGCGTGGGCAGCCAGGCGACCAGTTCCTTGGACCCGATGGTGGGCAGCACACCCAGCTCACCGGACGCACCGCAGGACCGGGCCAGCCAGCCGGCGATGGCCGCGCGCAGCGCCGGGGTGCCCGCGGTCAGCGGGTAGCCCGGCGCGTCCGACGCGTCGGCCAGCGCACGGCGGATCAGCGCGGGCACCGGATCGACGGGCGTGCCGACCGAGAGGTCGACGATGCCGTCGGGGTGCGCGCCTGCCTTGGCCTTCGCCGGCTCCAGCAGGTCCCAGGGGAAGTCCGGTAGAGCCGACGCGCGAGCGCTCAGTGGTCGCCCCGGGGCGGCTGCGCGATGATGAATGTGGCGTCCTTGTCGACCTTGCCGAGCTTGGCGGCACCACCGGGCGAACCGAGATCCTCGAAGAACTCGTAGTTCGCGTTGGTGTAGTCCTTCCACTGCTCCGGCACGTCGTCCTCGTAGAAGATCGCCTCGACGGGGCAGACCGGTTCACAGGCCCCGCAGTCGACGCACTCATCGGGGTGGATGTAGAGCATCCGGTTGCCCTCGTAGATGCAGTCGACCGGGCATTCCTCGATGCATGCCTTGTCGAGCACATCGACGCACGGCTCAGCGATGATGTAGGTCACGGGTCTTTCCCTCCAAAGCCACGCCGCAAGAACAGTCGGCGACAGTTGCAGAGCCTAGTATCTCCGCCGAAGGAGGTGACACGTGCTCCGTCGGCAGGATGTGGGACACCGAGTGGTGGTGCGTCGGATTGTAAGCGTTTCCCAGGAGCGAACGCTGTATTCAGATGCACTCGGGGAGCTCGTGGAGCTCACTGAGACTGATCTCACCATCGCCACGTCGAAGGGCACACTCCGGGTCCCCCTGGACGAGGTCCACCGGGCCAAGCGGGTGCCGGTCGCCCGTCGCCCACCGGCCGCCGACGTCGTCGCCCTCGAACTCGCCGCCAACCTGGCGTGGCCCGCCCCGATCCAGTCCCACCTGGGCGGATGGATCCTGCGGGCGGCCGGCAACTGGACCGGCCGGGCCAACTCGGCGCTGGCCGTCGGCGACCCGGACCGCACTCTCGAGGCCGCGATCGACGGAGTCGTCGAGTGGTATTCGGCACACGGCCAGCAACCGCTGATCAACGCGCCGATGCCGCTGGCCGCCCCGGTCAACGCCGCCCTCGACGCCCGCGGCTGGACCGCCCGGCCGCTGACCCTGGTGCAGACCGCCTCGGTGGTGTCGCTGCTCACCACCATCGCGCCCGACGCCGACCTGCCCCCGGTGGAGTTGGCCGACTCCCCCGGCGACGACTGGTACGCGATGGTGACCGAACACAAGGGCGCGCTCCCGCCGATCGCGGTACGCATCCTCACCGGCGTACCGGAAGTGGTCTTCGCGCACGTCCACGACGCCGACGGCAGCCTGCTCGCGGTGGCCCGCGGCGCGATCACCGGCCCGGACCGGTGGCTCGGCGTCTCGCTGCTGCAGACGGCCCCGGCCGCGCGCCGGCGCGGCCTCGCGCAGCAGGTCGTGCGCGGCCTGGCGCAGTGGGCGACGCAGCGCGGCAGCAACCGTGCCTACCTCCAGGTGGAGGAGCGCAACACGGCGGCCGTCGCCCTGTACAACCGGGTCGGCTTCGCCACCCACCACACGTACCTGACGCGCGAAGCGCCGACCGGTTAGCGGCGGACCACCTTGCGCGGCTTGGCCGCGTTGCGCTGGGTAAATGCCTTGAGCGAACGCGAGCGGTAGTCGCGACCCAGCATCATCGCGATCCAGTAACCGAGCAGCGTGCCGACGATCGCGAAGCCGCTGTACAGCCAGATCTGCGCGAAGAAGTCGCCGGCCCCGTTCTTGAACGGCTGACTGCCGCTGAGGAACGGTCCGACCAGGACGGTCAGCAGCAAGCCGCCGACCGCGCCGACCACCAGATCGGGCAACAGCCACTCGCTGGGCCGTTTGCGCTGACTGGCCAGGAACGTCCAGATCGCCAGGACCAGGCCGATCACGCCGAACATGACGATGGTGGCCCGGCTCTCGGCCGAGTCATCGCCGTCGAAACCAAAGCGAATGATCAGGCGGGCTGCCACGTTGATCGCGAACAGCCCGACCGCCAGCGCCGCAGCGGAAAACCAGCGCTGCCTCATGTGTCCTCCCCGGGACAGAACACCAACGCGGCCGCCTTGACTGCGCGCCGCAGACGATTCGTGGCACGGGATCGTAACGCCAGGTGAACTCCGAACGCTCGATCTCCCGGCCATCTTTGCGGATGACGCGCCACGCGTACTGTGCGAAAGCTGGGAGTCTGCTGCTAGTTCGGGCTCAGGGTGGCGACCTCGCCGTGCGGCCAGGCCGCCCGGACCGCGCGCACCGCCCGGTCGACGTCGGCCGGCAGCAACGCCCCGAACCGCTGCTTGTCCACCCGGACCACCGGTTCGACGTCGGCGTTCCCGGCGCTGCGGATCGCCCGCCCGACCGACAGCTCGACGTCGACCCGCACGCCCAGAGCGGCCGGCGGGAACACCACGCGCCGGCCGTCGAGCAGGACCCGCACCGGGTCCGCGGCGTGCTCGGCGACCGGCCGGCGCAGCACCGCCTCGGCCTCGCTTCGGGATAGGCCGCCCAGGTCAACCCCGAGCATCCGGGTGCCGTGCGGCACGTCACCGTTCATCCGGTACGCCACCACGCCGGTCACCGCCAGTACGACCATGGCCAGCACGCCGACCAGGACCGCGCGCCGCACGTCGAACTGCCCAGCGTCGTCCACGACCCGCTCAACGCTGGTCGGGCACCGGTCCGCGCGGGATTCGCCGCAAGATCATTCGATAGGAGTACACCGCGAACGAGAGGCTGCCGACCAGGATCATCACCAGCGCCACCCAGTCGTCCCCGCTGATCAGGTAATCGCCCTCGTTGGTGCGCACGCCCGCCGCGAACAGCATCATCAGCGTCCAGAGCGCCCACGGCGGGGCCAGCGCCCAGCGCTTGCCGGTGGTGCTCACCGCGAACCAGCCGATGGCGTAGTTGGCCACCACCGCGAGCAGGATGGCCAGGCCGATCGGCGGGCCGCTGCCCGAGCCGATCGCGTCCCCCCGCCAGATCGTGACGACGTCGCCGGCCCGCAGCGGGGTCACCAGGATCTCGAGGACCCCGGTAATGAACGCGGCCAGGATCGCGACCACCAGACCGCCGGCCACGATCACCGGCTCCCAGCCCCTCTTCTTCTCCTGCGGGGCGGTCTCGTCGGGTATCGCGGTCTCCGTCGGCGTCATATCGTCTTGACCCCGCTGAACAGGTCGCTCTCCCAGTTGTTCGGACCCTCGCCGGGGCCGCGCTCACCCTTGGCGAGCAGGAAGTATTCGACTCCCATGAACTCGCCACCGAAGTCGCCGGCAATGCCGTACAGCCAGGAGTTGTCGGGGATCTGGGTGGCGTGCGCGCGCATCGCGGCCACCTTCTGGTCGTAGTGGTCGGTGCCGTCCATCCGGGCCGCGATCTCGTCGTCGGTGTGCCCGAACGGCAGGTCCTCCACCTTTTCCACGTCGGCGAACGGGTTGTCGTCCAGCTCGCGGAACGCCTCCATGCCCTCTTTCAGCACACTCAGCGGCATGGCGGTCCAGTAGATCTTCTCCGGGCCCGCGTCGCCGGCCAGCTCGGCCGCCCGCATCGCCACCCGGTGCGCCTGGATGTGATCGGGGTGACCGTAGAAGCCGTTCTCGTCGTACGTGATCATGACCTGCGGCTGGATCTCCTTGATGATCTCCAGCAGCTGATCGGCCGCCTCGTCCAGGTCGGCCTGCCAGAACGCCCGCGGGTGCTCGTTGGTCGGCAGGCCCATCATGCCGGAGTCGCGGTAGCGGCCCGGGCCGCCGAGGAACCGGTGATCGGTGACGCCGAGCGCCGCACACGCCCGGGACAGCTCGACCAGGCGGTAGCCGCCGAGCTGGTCGGCCTGCTTCGCCTCGAGCTGAGCCAGCTCGGGGACGTGGATCTCACCCTCTTCGCCGAGGGTGCAGGTAACGAGGGTCACGTGTGCGCCGGCGGCCACGTAGTGGGCCATCGTGGCGCCGGTGCCGGTGACCTCGTCGTCGGGATGTGCGTGCACCAGCAGCAGGCGGCGCGCGGGCAGGGCGTCAGTCACCCGCGCCACTTTACGCGGCAGTCGCACAAGCTTTCCGGAGCCGGGCTGCGAGTTTGCACGGCGGAACCGACGCTTGATCAGCGATGCTGGACCCGTGGATTACCCCGGACTCGCCGATCGCACCGGTCACTTCAGCTACGGCGCACCACGCGACGTCGCGATCGGCGGCGATGGCTCCCGGGTGGTCTTCCTCCGATCGGCCGGCCCGGAGGACCCGGACGCCGCGCTCTGGGTGCTGACCGTGGCCACGGCCACGGAAACCCAGATCAGCAAAGGCCCGATCGAGGCGTACGCCGTCGACCGTGACGCCCGGATCGCCGCCTTCGCCCGCGACGGCCGGCTCGTCCGCGCCGATCTGATCGGCGGCGAGGTCACCGAGGTGGCCACCGACGAGCCGGTGGAAGATCCGCGACCCGACCCGATCGGCCGCAACATCGGGTACGTGAGCCGGACCGGCGGTTCCGCCTCGCTGCGCGTGGTCGGCCCCGGCGGCGACCGGCTGATCGCCGGCGAACTCGGGAACGCCTGGCGCGAGCACGGCGGGCTGATCTCCTGGGGTGTGCCCGACCCGGCCGCCGTCCAGTTCGGCCGGCGGCGCGGCTGGTGGTGGTCACCCGACGGCCGGCAGATCCTGGCCACCCGCAGCGGCGCCGCGGCCAGCCTGCACCTGCTCGACCTGGACGACGGCTGGGTCGACGTGCACTGGGACCGGGAGACCTATCCCTACGTCGTCAACGTGCGCTGGGCCGACGGCGGCGGACCGCTGATCACCGTGCTGCGCCGGATGCAGCAGCACGGGCTGGTGCTGGCCATCGACCCGCGCACCGGCGAGACCCAGGTGCACGCCGAACTGGCCGACGCCCGCTGGGTGGAACCGGTCGACGGCACCCCGCGGCACCTGCCGGACGGCCGGGTGCTGGTCGGCGGCGAACTGGCCCACGACGGCTTCGACGCCCGCTGCCTGTTCGCCGACGGCAGCCTGCTCACTCCGCCCGGCCTCTACGTGCGGCGGGTGGTCGGCACGCTGCCGCGCACCGGAGCCCCGTCCGGCGCGCCCGACCTCGTGGTCGAGGGGACCGACGGGGACCCGGCCGCGCAGTCGGTCTTCCGGGTGCGTACCTCCCTGGGCGGCGGCGGGGCCGAAGCCCGCAAGATCAGCCTGACCCCGGGCTGGCATCAGGCCTTCGTCGGCGGCGATGTTCTGGTCCTGGACGACACCGTCTGGCGGGGCGACGCCCGCGTCGCCACGCTCGGCAACCTCGCGGCGCCGCTGCCCTACCACCCTCGCCCGGTCCTGGAACGCGTCACCGACCGGCGGCTTCCCGCCGCCGTGCTCTACCCGGCCGGCTTCGTCGGCGGGGCGAAAATCCCCGTGCTGCTCACGCTGGGCGACGGGCCGGGCCATCAGCAGGTGACCTCGGACCCGGCCGCGTGGCAGGAACGGCAGTGGTGGGCCGACGCCGGCTTCGCCGTCGTGAGTGTCGACAGCCGGGGTACGCCGGGGGTGGCGCCCAGCTTCGAGAAAGTGGTGCACCGCCGCCTCGGCGACGTGGCCCTGACCGACCAGGTCGACGCCCTGCACGTGCTGCTCGGCAAGCACCCCGACCTCGACCTGTCGTCGGTGTCGGTGCGCGGCACCGGGCTCGGCGGCTGGCTCGCGGCGCTGGCCGTGCTGCGCCGCCCCGAGGTCTTCCACCGGGCCGTCGCCCGCCAACCGGTGACCGACTGGGCCGAGGTGGCGCCGCCGTTCGCCGAGCGTTACCTGGGCGACCGCCGGGACGCACCCGACGTGTACGCCCACCACAGCCTGCTCGAGGCGGCCGCGCAGTCCGACCACTCGCGCCCGCTGCTGCTGGTCGGCGCCGCCCTGCCGGGCTGTTCCTCGGTCTCGGCGGCCACCCTCGACGAGGAGTTAGCCTTCCTGCGAGGCGCGGCCAAAAAGTAGTCGCTAGGAGAGTTGGCATGAGACTAGTCTTCATGAGAGAGTCTGACCTCGGTCACCAGGGAGACGCCATGACGACAGCCATCTTCAGCGACGGGAAACCGATGTCCGAGGCCGAGTTCCTCGCCATCGGCACGACTCCCGAGCGCATTGAGCTCTTCGATGGGAGCCTCCACGTGACGCCGGCCGCCACTCCCCTGCACCAAAAGATCTCTCGCCGCCTGGCCAACTCCTTCGATCCCGGCGCGAACGCCGTCGGCCTCGCGGTCTGGGAAGCGGTGAACGTACGCCTCAACCCGTCCCGCATTCCCATCCCCGACATCGCCATCACCACGGAGATCGATGAACGCGAAGTCATCGTGGACAGCTCCGCGGTTCGTCTGGTGTGCGAGATCATCTCGCCCGCCAACGCGGCCACCGACCGAGTGCTCAAGATGCACTACTACGCGACCGGCGGCATCCCCTGGTACCTGTTGGTCGATCCCGATGCCCGCACGGTGCTGCTCTATCGCCTCGCCCACGACACCTACGTCGAGGAAGCGGTCGCCACGGTCGGCGACGTTCTCCACCTGACCGAGCCGATCGTTGCCACGATCGATCCGGCCGAGTTGCTTCCTCCGGTCTGAGTTTTGTCGTACCGGTCCCCTAGGGTCGGTGCATGAGCCACTTCGATGAGGCGTACTCGGCGGTGCAAGCCGCGCTGGACGCCGGAGCGCGTTATGCCGACGCGCGGATCATGTTGCGTCGCACCGAGTCGATGAGCGCCCGCAACGGGGACGTCGAGGATCTCAATTCCGACGAGAGTGCCGGCCTCGGTGTCCGGGCCCTGGTCGGTTCGAGCTGGGGTTTCTACGCGGTGCCCGACCTGTCCGACTCGGCGGCCCGGGCCGCCGGCCGGCGGGCCGCGCAGATCGCGGCGGCCAGCGCCACCGTGCCGGGGCCGCCGATCGACCTGGTGCCGGCCGGGGCGGGCGCGGGCAGCTGGACCAGCGAGTGCCGCATCGACCCGCTTGCCGTCCCGCTCGCCGACAAGGGTGACCTGCTGGTGCGGGCCACCCAGGCGGCCAAGGACGCGGGCGCCGACCAGGCCGAGGCCGGCTACGCGATCTGGGACACCCGCAAGTGGTTCGTCTCCAGCGACGGGCATCGCATCGACCAGCACGTCCGCGAGTGTGGCGCCTCGGTGACGGCCAGCGCCCTCGGCGACGGCGAGGTGCAGCGCCGCGGCTGGGGCCATCAGTACGGCACGCGTGGCTGGGAGTTGGTCGAGGAGCTCGACCTGGTCGGCAACGCGCCCCGGATGGCCGAGGAGGCGCGCGCCCTGACCACCGCGCCGCTCTGCCCGTCCGGCGAGACCAACCTGATCCTCGCCGGCGATCAGCTGGCGCTGCAGATCCACGAGTCGGTCGGGCACGCCATCGAGCTCGACCGCATCCTCGGCTGGGAGGCCGCATTCGCCGGCACCAGCTGGCTCGACCTGGAGAAGCTCGGGTCGCTGCGATACGGCTCGGAGCTGATGAACATCACCATCGACCCGACCATCCCGGGTGCACTCGGCAGCTTCGGCTACGACGACGAGGGCACCCCGGCCGGCAAGCGGGACGCGGTCCGCGACGGCATCTGGGTCGGCGTGCTGGCCGGGCGCGACTCGGCCGCCGTGGCCGGCCTCGACTACGCGGGCAGCGTCCGCTCCGACGGCTGGGCCCGGCTGCCGATGGTCCGGATGACCAACGTCGGTCTCGAGCCCGGCCCGCACAGCCTCGACGAGATCATCGCGGCCACCGACGACGGCATCTACATGGAGACCAACCGGTCCTGGTCGATCGACGACCGCCGGCTGAACTTCCAGTTCGGGTGTGAGATCGGCTACGAGATCAAGAACGGCAAGCGCGGCCGGATGCTGCGCAACCCGACCTACACCGGCATCGGCCCGCGGTTCTGGCAGTCGATGGACATGCTCTCCGCCGAGACCGTGCCCTACGGCATTCCGAACTGCGGCAAGGGCCAGCCCGGCCAGGTGGGGCACACCGCGCACTCCGCGGCGCCGGCCCGGTTCAGCAACGTACGCGTGGGGGTGCACGGATGAGCATCGACATCGCCCGGACAGGCGCCGAACTCGAACTGGCCGCTCGCGTGATCGAGCTGGTCCGGGCGGCGGCCGGCCCGGCCGCCCAGGCCGAGGTGATGGTGCAGCACAACGCCGAGGCGCTGACCCGGTTCGCCAACTCGGCCATCCACCAGAACGTCGCCGAGGCGACCACCTCGGTGCGGCTACGGCTACACCTCGACGGTCGCACGGCCGGTGGCTCCACCACCCTGACCAGCGCCGACGGTTTACGCGCGCTGGTCGAGCGCACGATCGCGGCGGTCCGGGTCAGCCCGGCCGACGCGGCTTGGCCGGGCCTGACCGCACCCGCGCCGCTGCACCACTCGGCCGGCTATCACGGTTCCGGCGCGCACTCCGGCCTCGACTTCGGCTTCGACGAGGCGACCGCGCGGGCCACCCCGGCCGAGCGGGCCGCCCTGGTGGGCGACTTCGTCCGGGCGGCCGGCGGCCTCGAGACGGCCGGTTTCTGCCGCACGGTCTACTGCTCGGCCGCGTTCGCCAACAGCGCCGGCCAGTCCGCCGAGGGGCGGACGGCCGAGGCGGCGATGGACGGCATCGCCCGGCTGAGCGGCTCCGACGGCGTGGCCCGGCGGGCGGCCGGACGCCTCGGCGACCTCGATGGCGCGGTGCTGGGCGCGCGGGCCGCGGCCAAGGCACGAGCCGGGGAACGCCCGGTGGAGTTGCCGCCCGGCCGCTACGAGGTGGTGCTCGAGCCGGAAGCGGTCGCCGACGTGCTGAGCAACCTCTCGTTCTTCGGGTTCAACGGCAAGACGTTCGCGCAGCGGCAGTCCTTCGCCGAGCTGGGTGCCGAACAGTTCGACCCGTCGGTGACCATCGTGGACGATCCGCTGGGCAGCCGCGGCGAGCCGGCCGCCGGCCTGCCGTTCGACGTCGAGGGCACGCCCCGGGAGTCGCTGGTGCTGGTGCGCGACGGGGTGACCAAGGCGGTGGCGCACGACCGGCGGTCGGCCGCCGAGGTGGGCGCCGAGTCGACCGGCCACGCGTCCGGGAGCTCCCGCACCTGGGGGCCGATGGCCACGCACATGCGGCTCGAGGCGGCGCCGGCCGCGACCGAGCCGGTACTGCCGGCCGACCCGGGCGGCCCGACCGCCGAGTCGGCCCGGCCGCTGGTGGCCCGGATGGAGCGCGGGCTGCTCATCACCGACTTCTGGTACACCCGGGTCCTCGACCAGAAGAGCCTGGTCATCACCGGCCTGACCCGCAACGGCGTGTGGCTGGTCGAGGACGGCGAGGTGACCGCGGCGGTGAGCAACATGCGCTTCACCCAGTCCTATCCGCAGGCGCTGGGCATCGGCGCGGTGCGCGGCATCGGCAGCGAGACGGTCCTGCTGCCCGACAGCTGGTCCGGCGTGCGATACGCGGCACCGGCCCTGCATCTGGCCAGCTGGAACCTGACCGGTAACGCCTCCGGCTGACGGTCGCGCGGGGCGGCGACGCATTGACCCGCGTGCTTCACTGGGCCGGTGAGCGACACGGATCGCGAGCCGGATCACGACGACGCCCCGACCAGCCGGATTCCGGCGCAGCGGGGCGGAAACGAGCCTGCCGAGCCGGTGACCGGAGCCCCGGCGGGCTCGTCCGATGTGTCCGAGCCGGACGACTGGGTGGGCCCGGCCGGGCGGAAGCGGCCGGTCCGGCCCGGCCCGGCCGCTGATACCGGTGCCGACGACGATGCTGCGCCTCGGGGCGCGGCCAGCAGCGGACTGGGCAGCGCTTCTTCCTCCGCCTCCGCGGCCACGGCGCCGGGACGCGGTGGCCGCGGGCGGGTCTGGCGGGTCTGGCGGCTCGGGCCGATCAACGGCGAGCCGATGAGCGAGCGCAAGCGGCGCCAGCGGCGATGGTTCGTGGCCGGCATCGCGGTGGCGGCGGCCGTCGTCGTGGTGGCGCTGTGCGCCGGGGCGCTCTCGGTCGTCTCGACCGTCGACGACGTGCGGGATCGGGCGGCCGACGCGCAGGAGACCCGGGTGCTGCGCGAGACCGACTGCCTCGACCTGGAACGACGGCTCAATCAGCTCGGCCCGCCCGGGGCGACCGGGGATCCGGCCGCCCGGGCCACCGCGATCCGGAACGAGAACATCGCCGTCCGGCTCTATCTCGACCAGCTGGACGATCAGCGGGACGAGGACGCGTGGCGGCAGCTCCTGGACGCCCGCACGGTCTTCGCGGACGCACTCGACCGGCAGGCCAAGTCCCGTACGCCCGCGTTTTATGTCGCTCCCCGGACCACCGACGGCCGGGCCGTGACCGACCTGCTGATGCAGTGGTCTCCGGCGCCGTGCGCCGGACCGGTCCGGCGATTGGCCGTTCCCGAACTCTGACCTCAAGATCCACTATCCCGTTTGTCCGCGTCGATGCGAGCGGGGCTCGAATTTGTGACCTAGACCCCATCCCTGAGCCGCAAACCGTCTGACCCCCGGCGTAACGTGTGCCCCACATCACGCAGGCATGGCGGCTGGTGGGCCTCGCCCGTTAACAGCCGGGTCACATGACAGGCACGTCAGGGAGAACGAATGACGACGACGGCAACGAGGCCGGACGCTGGACGCGCACGCGCAGCGATCGCGGCGAAGACGTTGCGTACTGACCGGTGGTGGTTCCCCCCACTCATCACCTTTGTGGGGCTAGCGGCATGGGTCACCTACGCGACCGTCCGCGTCTTCATGCACAAGTGGTATTACGTCGACGAGTTCCACTACCTCACGCCGTTCTACTCACCGTGCATCACCGACCGATGCGTGGAGGGGTCGGCCGAGTTCGGCACCCCACTGCCGTCGTTCTGGTTGATTCCGGAAGCGGCGTTCACCCTGCCGTTCCTGCTGCTGTTCCGCCTTACCTGCTATTACTACCGCAAGGCCTATTACCGGGCGTTCTGGTTGTCGCCGCCGGCCTGTGCCGTGCCCGATGCGCACCAGAAATACTCGGGTGAGACCCGCTTCCCGCTGATCTTCCAGAACATCCACCGCTACGCGTTCTACGCGGCCGGGATCATCTCGCTGATCAACACGTGGGACGCGATTCGCGCGTTCCACAGCGGTAACGGGTTCGGCTTCGGGCTCGGCAACATCGTCCTGGTCGGCAACGTGGTGATGCTCTGGCTCTACACGCTGTCCTGCCACTCGTGCCGGCACATCGCCGGCGGGCGGCTCAAGCACTTCTCCGCCCACCCGGTGCGCTACCGCTTCTGGACCTTCGTGTCCAAGCTGAACACCCGGCACATGCTGCTGGCCTGGATCACTCTGGGCACGCTCGCGCTGACCGATTTCTACGTCATGGCGGTTGCCGCCGACTGGTTCCCCGACCTGCGGTTCGTGGGCTGAAAGGGAGCTGAGCGATGACCACCCGAATCGAACGACACCACTATGACGTCGTCGTGATCGGTGCCGGCGGCGCCGGCCTGCGCGCGGCGATCGAAGCCCGGCTCGCCGGAAAGCGGACGGCGATCATCTCGAAGTCGCTGTTCGGCAAGGCGCACACGGTGATGGCCGAGGGCGGCGCGGCTGCCGCGATGGGCAACGTGAACTCCAAAGACAACTGGATGGTGCACTTCCGGGACACCATGCGCGGCGGCAAGTTCCTGAACAATTTCCGGATGGCCGAGCTGCACGCCAAGGAGGCGCCGGAACGCATCTGGGAGCTGGAGACCTACGGTGCGCTGTTCGACCGCACCAAGGACGGCAAGATCTCGCAGCGCAACTTCGGCGGCCACGAGTACCCGCGGCTCGCGCACGTCGGCGACCGCACCGGCCTCGAGCTGATCCGCACCCTGCAGCAGAAGATCGTCTCGCTCCAGCAGGAAGACTTCGCCGAGACCGGCAGCTACGACGCGAAGATCAAGGTCTTCGCCGAGACCACCATCACCGAGCTGCTGCTCGACGGTGACCAGGTGGCCGGCGCGTTCGGCTACTACCGCGAGTCCGGTGAGTTCCTGCTGCTCGAGGCGCCCGCCGTGGTGCTCGCGACCGGCGGCGTCGGCCGCAGCTACAAGGTGACCTCGAACTCCTGGGAGTACACCGGGGACGGCCACGCGCTCGCGCTGCGGGCCGGCGCCACGCTGATCAACATGGAGTTCCTGCAGTTCCACCCGACCGGCATGGTGTGGCCGCCCAGCGTCAAGGGCATCCTGGTCACCGAGTCGGTCCGGGGCGACGGCGGCGTGCTGCGCAACTCCGACGGCAAGCGGTTCATGTTCAACTACGTCCCCGACGTCTTCCGCAAGCAGTACGCGGATACCGAGGAGGAAGCCGACCGGTGGTACGACGATCCCGACAACAACCGTCGCCCGCCTGAGCTGCTCCCCCGCGACGAGGTCGCCCGCGCGATCAACAACGAGGTCAAGGAGGGCCGCGGCACCAAGGCCGGCGGCGTCTACCTGGACGTCTCGACCCGGATGCCGGCCGAGAAGATCATCAAGCGGTTGCCGTCGATGCACCACCAGTTCAAGGAACTGGCCGACGTCGACATCACCAAGCAGCCGATGGAGGTCGGCCCGACCTGTCACTACGTGATGGGTGGCGTCGAGGTCGACCCCGACTCGGCGGCCGCGTCCGGCACGGTGACCGGCCTGTTCGCGGCCGGTGAGGTGTCCGGCGGCATGCACGGCTCCAACCGGCTCGGCGGCAACTCGCTCTCCGACCTGCTGGTCTTCGGCAAGCGGGCCGGCGAGCACGCGTCCGCCTATGTCGACGCGCTGGCCAAGCGGCCCAAGGTCGCCACGGCCGACGTCGAGGCCGCACTCGACGTGGCGCTGGCTCCGCTCAACCGGCAGAGCGGCGAAAACCCGTACACATTGCAGCAGGACCTGCAGGCGGTGATGGGCGACCTGGTCGGCATCATCCGGCGGGCCGGCGAGCTGACCGACGCCCTCAAGCGGCTCCAAGAGATCAAGCAGCGGGTCACCAACGTCGGCGCGGTCGGCGGCCGGCGCTACAACCCGGGCTGGCATCTCGCTCTCGACCTGCGCAACATGCTTGTCGTCTCGGAGTGCACGGCCAAGGCCGCGCTGGAGCGCGAGGAATCGCGCGGCGGCCACACCCGGGAAGACTTCCCGGGGATGAACCCGCAATGGCGGAAGGTCAACCTGGTCTGCTCGCTCGACAAGTCCGGCGACGTGCACCTGGAGCGCAAGCCGCTGCCGAAGATGCGCGGCGAGCTGATCTCCCTGTTCGAGCGCACCGAGTTGTCGAAATACCTGACCGACGATGAGCTGACCGAGTTCGACGCGCTGGAGGCGAAGTAATGGGCACCAAACGTCACTTCCGGGTCTGGCGCGGCGACGAGTCGGGCGGCGACATCCAGGACTACGACGTCGAGGTCAACGAGGGCGAGGTCGTGCTCGACATCATCCACCGGCTGCAGGCCACCCAGACACCCGACCTGGCCTGCCGGTGGAACTGCAAGGCCGGCAAGTGCGGCTCCTGCTCGATGGAGATCAACGGTAAGCCGAAGCTCGGCTGCATGACCCGGATGTCCACGTTCGAAGAGGACGAGACGGTCACCATCACGCCGCTGCGGACCTTCCCGATCATCCGCGACCTGGTCACCGACGTCAGCTTCAACTATGAGAAGGCGCGCGAGACCCCGGCGTTCGCCCCGCCGGCCGGGGTGGCCCCGGGTCAATACCGGATGAAGCAGGTCGACGTCGAGCGCTCGCAGGAGTTCCGCAAGTGCATCGAGTGCTTCCTCTGCCAGAACACCTGCCACGTGGTGCGCGACCACGAGGAGAACAAGGCGGCCTTCTCCGGTCCGCGGTTCTTCATCCGGGCCGCCGAGCTCGACATGCATCCGCTCGACGCGCGCACCGACCGCAAGGATTACGCACAGGCCGAGCAGGGTCTCGGATTCTGCAACATCACCAAGTGCTGCACCGAGGTCTGCCCCGAGCACATCAAGATCACTGACAACGCGATCATCCCGATGAAGGAACGCGTCGTCGACCGCCGCTACGACCCGCTGGTCTGGCTCGGCCGCAAGATCTTCCGGCGCGACCAGCTGGACGAGCCGGCCCACGCCGGCGCCGTGCCGTCGGTGCACACCGCGGGCACACCGTTCACCCAGGCCCGTCCGGCCGAGGGCGCGCGGGTCCGCGACGACGGCCGGATGGACGTCGCCGAGCTTGCCCTGCCGACGCAGGGTGGCCCGTCGCCGTTCGGTGACGACCAGGAGTTCCCGCTCCCGCTCGACCACCTCAACTACACCCCGCCGCCCACCGAAAAGGCCACGGAGAAAGACACCAAGGGCCACTGATCGGCAACGACCCACCCGTCAGCGCGGCTCGACGGGTGGGTCCTCGCCGGTGGCCAGATCCAGCTGGCTGATGGCGACGTCGTGCCAGGCGCCGTGCTTGAAACCGATCCGGCGATGCACGCCGACCGGCTGGAAACCCAGCGCGGCGTGCAGGCCCTCGCTCGCCGGGTTGGGCAGCGTCATCTTGGCCACCGCGACCCGGAACCCACGCTCGGCGAGGCGACCGAGCAGCACGCGGTAGAGAGATCGGCCGAGGCCGGTGCGATGCCGGGCCGACGACAGGTAGACGCTGGTCTCGCACGACCAGCGGTAGGCCTCGCGGGCCGCGAACGGCCGGGCGTAGGCGTAACCCGCGACCTCGCCGTCCACCTCGGCGACCAGCCAGGCGTGTGTGCTTGCCGCCTCCCGGATCCGGTCGGCCATTTCCGACTCGGACGGCGGCTCGAGCTCGAAGCTGACGGCGGTGCCCAAAACGTACGGCCGGTAGATGGCCGCGCAGGCGGCCGCATCGTGCTCGCCGGCGTCGCGGATGATCACTTTCAGGCCGGCTTTCCGGCGGCCAGCCACGTTTCCAGGCCGTCGAGAATCCGTTCCAGTCCGAAGGCGAAGCTGTCGCTCCACATCGTGTCCGGATCGGCGATCACCACATTTTCCTTGCGCCACTTGTCGTAGCGCGGGTTGTCAGCACTGAGCCGCTCGAGCATCGGCTCCAGTTCGTCGGCCATCTGCTCGAACGTGCGGCCGGCTTTTTTCGTCGCGGTCGCGACCGCGGCCTGGGTGGTGGCCGAGCCGAGCGCGTGCGCGTGGATCACCGAGCTGACGTAGGAGACCTCCATGCCGGTGAAGCCGGCCGCGGTGAGCAGCGCGACGCTGCGCTCGCCCATCCGCATGGCGTTGGGCCCGAGGGTGGGTTTCGTGCCGAGCAGGCCGATCACCCAGGAGTGCCGCAGGATCGCGGTGCGCATGCCGTTGGCCAGCACCGACAAGGCCATCCGCCAGTCGGTGTCGCCGGGCTCGGGGACGTAGATCTCGCCCAGCACCTCGTCGATGGCGAGCTCGAGCAGGTCGTCCTTGTTCGCCACGTGCCAGTAGAGCGAGGTGGCGCCGGCACCGAGGTGGGTGCCGAGGCGGCGCATGCTCAGGCCGGCCGGGCCGTCGGCGTCGAGCAGCTCCATCGCGGCTCGCACGATCTGGTCACGGTCGAGCGTGGGCTGACCGGCCCGCTTGCGCGTTGGTGGACGCAGCCACACCGAGTCGAAAAAGAGCTCCGCCATGGCGTCAGTCTATCGAGGGTCGTACAGCGTGCGACGTCGATGGTACGGTGTGCGAGTCACTCGAACAGCGTACGAGGGAAGCCCCCATGCCTGATCGGAATCCGCGCCGCTGGTTGATCCTCGGCGTGCTGTGCCTGAGCCTCCTCGTCGTCGTCATCGACAACATGGTGCTCAACATCGCCATCCCGTCGCTGATCCGCGATCTGGGCGCCAGTTCGTCCGACATCCAATGGATCATCGACTCCTACATCCTGGTTTTCGCCGGCGTGCTGCTCATCGCCGGCAGCCTCTCCGACCGCTTCGGCCGGCGCCGCGGCCTGGTCATCGGCCTGATCGTGTTCGGTGGCGCCTCGGTGCTCGCCACCCTCAGCCAGACCTCCGGTCAGCTGATCGCGGTCCGCGGCCTGATGGGCGTCGGCGCCGCGTTCCTGATGCCGGGCACGCTCTCGATCCTCACCACGGTCTTCGACGACGAGGAGCGCAAGAAGGCCATCGCCATCTGGACCTCGGTGCTGATGCTCGGCGCGCTCGGCGGCCCGGCCGCCGGTGGTCTGCTGCTGCAGCACTTCTGGTGGGGTTCGGTCTTCCTGATGAACATCCCGATCGCCGTGCTCGGCATCGTGGCGGCGCTGCTGATCATTCCGGAGTCGCGAGGCCCGGCCGGCCGGCCCGACGTGCTCGGTGCGCTGCTCTCGATGGTCGGCACGACCGCCCTGGTCTGGGGTGTCATCAACTCAGCCAAGGAGGGCTGGTCCTCCGCCCAGACCGTCGGCGGGTTCGTCGTGGCCGTGATCGCGCTGACCGCGTTCGCCCTCTGGGAGCGGCGGGTGGCCGAGCCGATGCTGCCGCTCAGCCTGTTCCGCAACCGCAACTTCGCCGGTGCCAGCCTCTCGGTCGTGCTGTTGTCCTTCTCGGCCGGCGGCATGCTGCTCGCCCTCACGCAATATCTACAGTTCGTCCTCGGCTACGAACCGGCGAAGGCCGGCCTCGCCTTCATCCCGATGATCGTCACCACGATGATCTGCAACGGCCTCGGCGTGGTCGTCGACAAGAAGTTCGGTGCCCGCGCCGCGCTTGCCAGCGGCCTGCTGCTGATGGCGGCCGGGTTCGGGGTGATCGCCATGCTCGAGCCGGGCGACGGCTTCGCCCACCTGGCCGTCGCGATGGTCGTGATGGGCGCCGGCAGCGGCGTGGCCGGGCCGGCCGCGGTCGGCACGCTGCTCGGCGCGTTGCCACCGGAGCGGGCCGGGGTCGGCTCGGCCGTCAACGACACCGTCCAGCAGGTCGGTGCGGCACTGAGCGTGGCCGTGCTGGGCAGCGTGCTCGCCACGGCATATCGGGCGTCGATGCCGTCCGACGTCGTCGGGCAGGCGCGGGAGTCGATCGGTGACGCCCTGCGGATCGCGGCCCAGACCGGCGACGCCGCCCTGGCCCAGCTCGCCCGGAATGCCTTTGTGGACGCTCTCTCGATGACCGCGCTGGTCGGAGTGGTGGGCGGGGTCGCGGCGGCCATCGTCGCGGTGTCGATCCTGCGGCCGACCGCCACTCCCGCCCCCGCCACCTCCCTGGCCGAGTCGCCGGTGGTGCCGGATGATGAGCCGGCGGTTCACTGACGCCGAGCTTCCGGTCGGCCGGGAGTCAATCCCAACCGGCCGGAAGTCCAGACCCGGAAGCCCAGACCCGGAAGCCCTGGTTCAGGAGACGGTGAAGGAACCGGTCAGCGGCAGGTCACGGGAACTGGCCCCGACCTGCACCTGGTAACCACCGGCGGCGGTGTCCCAGGCGTGCCCGGCGGTGTTCCAGAAGCTCAGCGGCCGGTCCGGCGAGGTCGCGTCGATCGTCAGCTGCACCCGGGTGCTCTGCCCCGGCCGCAGCGTGACCTGGTCATATCCGACGAGGCGCTTGCCCGGTTCGCCGGTGGCCGACGGCAGCGTGAGATACAGCTGCGGGGTCGCGGTTCCGGTGCGGGCACCGGTGTTGCGCACGTCGAAGGTGACCGACACCGTGCCGCGCTTGCCCTTCAGGTGCGGGGTGACCCGCAGGTTCTGGTAGGCGAAGCTGGTGTAGGACAACCCGTAGCCGAACGGGAAGAGCGGCTCGATCGCCTGCGAGTCGTACCACTTGTAGCCGACCTTGAGCCCCTCGCTGTAACTGACCTGCCGGATCTCGGTGCTGCCGGCCGGCCGGGTGGTGGAACCGTTGGCGAACGTGCCGGGGTACTGCGCCGGAGTGTTCGTCGGGGTGTCGGCCAGCGACTTCGGGAAGGTCATCGGGAGCCGGCCGGTGAAGTCGGTGTCGCCGTAAAGCAACCGGGCCAGGGCGGTGCCCTGCTGGTCACCGGGGTACCACGCCTGCACGACACCCTTGACGCTCGCGAGCCACGGCATCGTGGTCGCGGTGCCGGTCTCCAGCACGACGACCGTGTTCGGGTTCGCGGCCGCCACCGCGGCGATCAGGTCGTCGCCGTTGCCGTCCAGCGCCAGGGTCGTGCGGTCGGCGAACTCGCCCTGCTTGGCGTAACCGAACACCACCGCGACGTCCGCGCCGCGCGCGATCGACGCCGCCGTGGCCGGGTCGGCCCCGCTGTCGTAGGAGACCGTCTGGCCCGCCGCGGCGGCCCGGCCGGTGATCGCGTCGAGCGGCGCCACCGGGTTGGGGCAGGCCGCCGACGTGCCGCGCCCCTCGGCACAGACCGTGCCGGCGCTGACCCCACCGGTCGGCGTGTTCGAGGCGGTCGGCCCGATCACCGCGATCTTCTTGCCGCTACCGGCCAGCGGCAGGATCGATCCGCCGTTCTTCAGCAGCACCGAACCGCGCTCGGCGACGGTCTGCGCGATCGCCTTGTTGGCCGGGGTGGAGGTGCTTGTCGACGGGGTGGCCGGCAGCGGGTGATCGAAGAGACCGGCCGCAAGGTAAGCGCGCACCACTCGCAGCGCCGCCGCGTCGATCTGTGCCACCGAGACCTGGCCGGCGTCCAGCGCGGCCTCGATGTTGGCCGGAGTGTAGAAACGCGGCCGGTTCAGCTCCTGGTCGAGGCCGCCGACCAGGGACGGGCCGGTCGAGTGCACCGAGCCGAAGTCGGAGACGATGTAACCGTCGAAGCCGGCCTCGGTCTTGAGCAGGTTGTTCTGGATCTGGTTCTCGCAGGCCCAGATCCCGTTGACCTGGTTGAACGAGCACATGATGCCGCCCGGCTCGCTCTTCGCGACGGCGATCGCGAACGGCAGGTCGTAGACCTCGCGCAGCGTGCGGCCGTCGATGTTCGACGAACTGGTCTGCCGGTCGAGCTCCTGTTCGTTGGCGATGTAGTGCTTGAGCACCGCCATCACCGGCTGCTTCGAGTTGCCCTCCTGGATGCCGTTGGTCTGTGCGGCGGCCAGGTTGCCGCTGAGCAGCGAGTCCTCCCCGAGGTACTCCGGGGTGCGGCCGGCCAGCGGGGTACGCGAGCTGGAGACGCCCGGCGCGAGCAGGACGTTCTTGCCGGCCCGGAAGGCCTCGTCGGCCTGGGCCTTGCCCTTGTCGTAGGCGAGGTCGTCGCTCCACGCGGCGGCGAGGGCGAGCTGCGCCGGGAAGACGGTCACCCCGGCCGGTCCGCGCACGTAATCGGGCCCGTCGGCGTAAACGACGGTCGGCGTGCAGGCGACCTGGACGGGATAGATGACGCCGCTGAACGTGGTCTGGGTGGGTGAGTTGGCGGCCTGTTCGTCGAGCCAGCGCAGCTTCTGTCCGAGGGTGCTGCGTGCCAGCAGGAGCTTGGCGCGCTGGTCCGGGCTCTTGCGGGTGTCCATCCAGGGACAGGCGGACGAGGGGTTGGCGCCGCTGGTCCGGGGCAGGCCGGCCGCCGGGACGCCGGTTCCGGTGGCGAGCAGGGTGCCTAGCGCCACGGCTATGCCAAACGCGGTTCTGAAACGATTCACTTGCCAGCCTCCTAATCGGACCCCGTGGGGTATGCGAACGAGAGAGGAGATGGTTCGGAACGCGACCCGCTAAGCCGCGGATCAACGCGATGTCATCGGCCTGTTTCGAAACGATGAACTGGCCCGATCATGCGTCCGCCCGAACCGCCGGACCTAGTCCAATGTGAACCGGCGTTAGCACGAAATAGACCTCGGCCACGTCGGCGCGAACTTGAAGCTCGGCATTTCCACAGGTGGATAGCGCTCCGCAGCGCCGCCGCCAAGGTCGGGAAACGCGCCGCCTGGTCGATCTTCGAACGGATGTACTAACATCACCCCATGACCAGCAACTACCAGCCGTCCATGCTTGATCTCGTGGCCGGGCCGGTGCCGTCGCTCGAGCCGTTCGCCGGCCGGCTCGTCCGGCATCGGCTGACCGTCGGGGCGTGGGTCGACGTGCTGCCCGGCTGGCTGCAGGGGTCCGACGAGGTCTTCGAGACGTTGCTCGGCATCGACTGGCGGGCCGACCGCCGCCAGATGTTCGACAACGTCGTCGACGTCCCCAGGCTGCTGCGCTGGTTCGGCGGCGACGAGCAGCTGCCGCACCCCGTGCTCACCGAGGCGCGCGAGACGCTCTCCGCCCACTATGCCGACGAGCTGGGCGAACCGTTCGTCACCGCCGGCATGTGCCTCTATCGCGACGGCCGCGACAGCGTCGCCTGGCACGGCGACACGCTGGGCCGCTCGGCCCGCCACGACACCATGGTCGCCATCCTGTCGCTGGGCTCCCCACGCCAGCTCTCACTGCGCCCACGCGCGGGCGGCCACGACACGTTGCGCTTCCCGCTGGGCCACGGCGACCTGATCGTGATGGGCGGCTCCTGCCAGCGCACGTGGGAGCACGCCATCCTCAAGACCGCCAAACCGGTGGGCCCCCGCATCAGCGTCCAGTTCCGCCCGTTCAACGTGGCCTGACCCGCGGGTCAGTCGGTGGGGAGGCCGAACTCCTCGCGCCAGGACTCCGGGCCCACGTCGTTGGCCCAGAGGACCGATCGGCCGCCGGCCGCGGCGATGGTGGCCACGGTCCGGATGAAGGACAGGCTGGTCGCGGGCCTGCTCTCGCCGGCGGCGGCCGCCGCCGCGGTCATCGCGGCGAACGTCGGTGGGTAACGGGGCAGGGGCAGGCGGTTCAGGGTGGCGGCCAGTTCGGCGGTTTCGGCCACCGTCAGCCAGCCGTGGATGCCCTCGGTTACGCCGTACTGATGACCCAGGGCCGCTCCCCTGGTGGCCAGCGCGTCCAGCAAGCCGCGCACCGGGTCGGCGGCCGGCACCTCCAGGCGTTCCAGCAGCGGGACGTAGTAGTCGGGGGTGATGGTGCGACCCAGGAACACCGACGGGCCCAGGCACCGGGACGCGACCAAAGCCTCGTGCAACACGTTCAGGGACTCGGCGCCGGCCGGGTCGCTGTCGCGGTGGAACGGGCATCGCGTGCGTTCGGGGCAGGACGGCGCATCGCAGCGGACCCGCTTGCCCACCGAGCGGTCGACCCGGGTGGGGCCCGCGTAGCGCAGGTCGGAGCCCAGCCACGTGCAGTGCCGGGCCAGGTCCACCGGCTCGGCCCGGTAGCGGTCGGCCAGGCGCGGCCATGCCTGGTCGTAGCCGTGTTCGGCCCGGGTGAACAGGTCGGCCAGCCACGACGCCGGTAAGCCCGTGCGCAGCAGAGCGGTCAGCACGGGGACGACCTCGCCCCGGTAGCGCTCGTAATCGAACACGAAGATTTCGGCGTCGGCGCCCACGATCACATCGTCGTCCGTCGAACGACCGGAGGGAAGCAAGTTACGGAGTAGTAACGAGACCATTGACGCCGGGGCCGAAAAAGTTACACTCCCAGTGTAAATAGTTGACCTTCAAACCCTCCACTCAGGACATCCACCGGTCCGGCCATGAGGTGATCATGTCAACGCACGCTGACCAGGGCCTTTCCCTCCATAACATCACCGTCCGCTTCGGTGGGCTGCTCGCTCTCGACGACGTCTCGCTCCGGGTTTCGCCCGGGCGGGTGGTCGGAGTGATCGGACCCAACGGCGCCGGCAAAACGACGCTCTTCAATGTAATCTGCGGGTTCGCCGCGCCGCAGTCGGGCGCGATCACGTTGGACGGCAAGCCGTTCAAGCCGCGGCCGCACCACCTCAACCGGCACGGCATCGCCCGCACCCTGCAGGGTGTCGGCCAGTTCAACGGCATGACCGTGCTGGAGAACGTGCTCACCGGCATCCGCACCGGCAAACCCACCGAAAAAGACGCCTACGCGGCGCTGGAGCAGACCGGGGTCGCCGAGCACGCGAACGCGTACCCGGCCATGCTGCCCTACGCCAAGCGCAAGCGGGTCGAGCTGGCCCGGGCCCTCGTCTCCCGCCCGCGCATCCTGATGCTGGACGAGCCGGCCGGCGGCCTGGACGCCGACGAGATCGACTGGCTGGCCGAGCTGATCAAGAACCTGGACACCACGGTGCTGCTTGTCGAGCACCACATGGACCTGGTGATGTCGGTCTGCGACGAGATCCTGGTGCTCGACTTCGGCAAACCGATCGCGCTCGGCTCCCCCGGCGAGATCCGGAACAACGAAAAAGTCACCGAGGCCTACCTGGGAACGGCCGCGTGAGCGCGCTGCTCGAGGTCCACGAACTCACCGTTGGGTACGGCGCGGCGCCGGTGCTGCACGACGTGTCGCTCACCGTGGACGCCGGGCAGATCGTCGCGGTGCTCGGGGCCAACGGTGCCGGCAAGACGACCCTCCTTCGTACCCTCTCCGGGCAGTTGAAGAGCGAAGCCGGCCGCATCACCCTGGACGACCAGGATCTCCGCGGGGTGAAGGTCGAGCGGATGGTCCGGCACGGCATCGCGCACGTCCCGGAGGGACGCGGCGTGGTCACCGAGCTGACCGTGGACGAGAACCTGCGGCTGGGCGGCCTGTGGCGGAAGCAGAAACCGAAGCTCGACGGCATCTACGACCTCTTCCCGGCGCTGGCCCAGCGCCGCAGCCACCTCGGCCACCAGCTGTCCGGCGGCGAACGGCAGATGCTGGCGATCGGCCGCGCGCTGGTCGCCGAGCCGCGGCTGCTGCTGCTCGACGAGCCGTCGCTCGGGCTGGCTCCGAAGATCACCGCGCAGATCATGGCGCTGCTGCGCGACCTGCGGGATCGCACCGGCCTGGCGGTACTGCTGGTCGAGCAGAACGTGCGCAGCGCGCTGTCCGTCGCCGATCAGGGTCTGGTGCTGTCGCTCGGGCGGGTGGTCACCCGCAACGACGCGGCCGCGCTGGCCGGCGACGCCGATCTCCGGCACGTCTACCTGGGGTTTTAAATGGACCGATTCCTTTATCTGACCTTTGACGGGCTCAGCCGGGGCGCGGTCTACGCGGCATTCGCGCTGGCCCTGGTGCTGATCTGGCGGGCTGCCCGGATCGTCAACTTCGCCCAGGGCGCGATGGCGGTGGCGACCGCCTACGCCGGCTACTCGGTGACCAACGCGACCGGCTCGTACTGGCTCGGTTTCATCGTCGCGATCGTCGGTGGGCTGGTGCTCGGTGCGCTTGTCGAGCGGGTGGTGATGCGGTTCGTCGACCACTCGTCGCCGCTGAACGGGGTGGTGGTGGCGCTCGGTCTGGTGCTGATCATCCAGGGCGTGCTCGGGATGATCTACGGCAACGAGTTCCGGCCGGCCCCGGCGCCGTTCAGCCGGGACGCCTTCCAGTTCGGCGGCGTCGCCCTGCTGTCGCGGTACGACCTGTTCGTCTTCGCCGCGGTGGGCGCGGTGGTCGTCCTGCTCACGCTTCTTTTTACCCGTACGCCTACCGGGTTGCGCATGCGCGCGGCGGCCTTTGCGCCGGATGTCTCGCGGCTGCTCGGCGTGCCGGTCAGCGGCATGCTGACCCTGGGCTGGGCGCTCGCCGCGGCGGTCGGTTCGCTGGCCGGGATGCTTGTCGTCCCCACCGAGCTGGGCCTGCATCCGAACGCGATGGACCTGCTGTTCATCTCGGCGTTCACGGCCGCGGTGCTGGGCGGCCTGGACAGCCCGGTCGGCGCGGTGGTCGGCGGCCTGGTCGTCGGCCTTCTGCTGACCTACGTGAGTGGCTATCTGGGTGCCACCGTCGCCCCGATGGCGGTCCTGATCCTGCTCGTGGTGGTGCTGCTGGGCCGGCCCGACGGGCTGTTCTCGAGAGCGAAGGCGAGGACCGCATGACGACCATCGAGGCACCCGAAAAAGTCACCACAAATCACCCAAAGACCAAAAGGCTGAGCCCGCTGCTGTACGTCGTCCCGGCCGCGATCCTGATCCTCGCCCTGACCTACACACTGCCGCCGTTCCGGAACTACCAGCTGGCGACCGTCGGCGCCTACCTCTGCGTCACGGCCGGGCTGACCATCCTCACCGGACTCAACGGACAGCTCTCGCTGGGCCACGGTGCCCTCATGGCGACCGGTGCCTACACCCTCGCCCTGATGCAGAACCGCTTCAACGTTCTCGCGCTCGGCATCCTTGCCGCGGTCCTGGTCACCACGGTGGCGGGCGGGGTCATCGGCCTGGCCGCGGCCCGCCTGCGAGGCCCCTATCTCGCCGGTCTCACGCTGGCGGTCGCGGTCGTCGTTCCGTCGATCGCCAGCACGTTCGACGAGACGTTCAACAGCGATCAGGGGCTGACCGTCGCCCTCGAGCCGCCGCCCGACGCGGTCACCGTCGAGCAGTGGCAGGCCTGGGTCTGCTGGGCGGGCGCACTGGTTACGGTGCTCGTCCTCGCGTACCTGGCCCGGGGTCGTTTTGGCCGGGACATGAAGGCCGTACGCGACGATGAGACCGCGGCCAAGCTCGCCGGGATCGGCGTCGCCCGTACCCAAGTCCTGGCCTTTGTCGTCTCCGCGGCCTGCGCCGGCCTGGCCGGCGCCCTCTTCGCCGTGCTGGCCCAAAGCGTCTCGCCGGGTGCCTTCCCGCTGACGCTGTCGCTGTTCCTGGTGATGGCCGTCGTGATCGGCGGCCTGGGCCGGCTCAGCGGCGCGCTGATCGGCGCGGTGCTGCTGGTGGCGCTGCCGGAGATCGCCCACTCGATCGCCGAGGACGCCGGCTCGCAGCGACTGGAAGGCAATCTCGCACTCACCTTCTTCGGCGTCGTCCTCGTCGCCGTCATGCTGGCCGCCCCCGGCGGCCTGGCCTCCCTCCGATGGAAACGCAACAAGCAGAAAGGCCGCACATGAGACGCACCGCGATCGTCCTGACCGCCGTGCTGCTGGCCGCAGGCTGCAGCAGCAACGGAAATGGCAATAGCAGTAGTGGAAGCAGCGATACACCCGGAGTAACCGACACCGAGATCACGGTCGGTACGCACATGCCGCTGACCGGCCCGGCCGCGGCCGGCTACTCGAAGATCGCGCCGGCCACCAAGGCGTACTTCGACTACGTCAACTCCAAGGGCGGCATCAACGGCCGCAAGATCACTTACAAGATCATGGATGACGGCTACAACCCGGCGAACACCCAGCAGGTCGTCCGGCAGCTGGTGCTGCAGGACAAGGTGTTCGCGATCCTGAACGGCCTGGGCACGCCCACGCACACCGGCGTGCTCGACTTCCTCAAGACCAACCGGGTGCCCGACCTGTTCGTGGCCAGCGGCAGCCGCAGCTGGAACCAGCCCGACAAATACCCCGGAACGTTCGGATTCAACCCGGACTACACGGTCGAGGGCAAGGTCCTCGGGACCTACGTGAAGGAGACCTACCCCGGCAAGAAGATCTGCTTCCTCGGGCAGGACGACGACTTCGGCCGGGACAGCCTGGCCGGCATCGAGAAGATCCTCGGACCGGTCACCGCCAAGCAGTCCTACGTGACCAGCAACCCCAACGTGGGCCCGCAGATCGGCGCGCTCAAGGCCGCTGCCTGCGACGTCGTCATGCTGGCCACCATCCCCGGCTTCACCGCGCTGTCGATCGGCACCGCCGCGAAGATCGGCTACAAGCCGCAGTTCGTGGTGAGCAACGTCGGCTCCGACCCGACCACCCTCACCAAGACGCTGGGCGCGGCCGCGCCGCTGCTGGAGGGCGTGGTGGCGGCCAACTACCTGCCGCTGGCGACCGACGACGCGAACCCGTGGATCCAGCTCTACAAGAAGATCAACACCGACTTCAACAGCAACGCCGAGTTCGACAACAACGTCGTCTACGGCATGTCGGTCGGCTACCTGTTCGTGCAGTCGCTGCAGGCCGCGGGCAAGGATCTGACTCGGGACAACCTGATCGCCGCGGTCGAAAAGGGCGGTTTCACCGGGCCTGGGCTGGTGCCGGTGCGCTTCTCGGCGAAAGATCATTCGGGGTACGGCGGTGAGCAGTTGACCAAGCTCACCGGCGGCAAAGCTACCTATTTCGGGACGCCGTACCAGACTGATGACGGGGATGGAGCGGTGGCCGCTTACACCGGATCGGCCGTCGCACCTCCCCAGGACGGAATCCCTACGGCACAGTAGCTTCTGGGGTACCGCAATATATTTTGTATTCGAGCAGAGGGAGCGGCGATGGCGGACCAAGTGGCGATCGTGACCGGGGCCAGCAGGGGAATCGGATTCGCCATCGCGCAACGCTTCGTAGCCGAGGGCTACAAGGTGGCGATCACCGGGCGTAACGCGGAGGCCCTGGACCAGGCGGCCAAGGACCTCGGCGGCGCCGACGTCGCGATCGGCATCGCCGGCAAGGGCGACGACGCCGACCACCGGGCCCAGGTGATCGACACCGTCCTCGGTCAGTACGGGCCGATCACCACGCTGGTCAACAACATCGGCATCAACCCGGCGTACGGTCCGCTCGGCTCGCTCGACCTCGGCGCCGCCCGCAAGATGATCGACGTGAACGTCCTCGGCACGCTCGGCTGGGTGCAGGAAGCCCTGCGCGGCGGGCTGGCCGAGGGCGGCTCGATCGTCAACATCTCGTCGGTCTCCGGCGTGCGACCGGCACCGGGGATCGCGTTCTACGGCGTCACCAAGGCCGCGCTGATCCACCTCACCGAGGAACTGGCCGTCGAGTTGGCGCCGAAGGTGCGGGTCAACGCGGTCGCCCCGGCCGTGGTCAAGACCAAGTTCGCCACCGCGCTCTACGAGGGGCGCGAGGCCGAGGTCTCGGCGTCCTACCCGCTCCAGCGGCTCGGCGTGCCCGAGGACGTGGCCGGCACGGTCGCGTTCCTGTGCGGGCCGGACGCCGCCTGGATCACCGGGCAGACCGTCATCATCGACGGCGGGCTGCTGCTCACCGGGGCGGTGCAATGAGCAGGCGGGTCGTCGTCACCGGCGCCGGCGGCGGGATCGGGGCGGCCCTGGCCCGCCGGTTCGCGGCCGACGGCGCCCAGGTGATCGTGAGCGACCTGGACGCCGCCGCGGCCTCGGCGGTCGCCGCCGAGATCGACGGGCTGGCCGTCCCGGCCGACGCCGCGAACGAGGACGACACCCGCCGGCTGATCGAGGTCGCCTGGGCCGAGCTCGGCGGGGTCGACCTGTTTTGCTCCAACGCCGGGGTGCTCACGGCCGGCGACGAGAACACCCCCGACGCGGCCTGGACCAGGGACTTCTCGGTCAACGTGCTGTCCCACGTGTACGTCAGCCGGCATCTGCTGCCGCGCTGGCTCGACCAGGGCGAGCCGAAGCGGCTGCTGATCACGGTCAGCGCGGCCGGGCTGCTGTCCATCCTCGGCAGCGCGTCCTACGCGGTCACGAAACACGGCGCCCTCGCGTACGCGGAGTGGCTTCGGGCGACGTACGCCCACCGGGGTCTGGTTGTTCAGGCTCTTTGCCCGCAGGGCGTGCGCACCGACATGCTGACCCGCGGCAACGAGGGTGGCAGCGCGGCGGCCGCGTTGCTGGCCGAGGGAGCGCTCGAACCGGCCGAGGTCGCCGAGGTCGCCGCCAAGGCGATCGAGGGCGAGAGCTTCCTGATCCTGCCGCACCCCGAGGTGGCCGATTACTACAAGTTGCGGGCCACCGACACCGATCGATGGCTTGGCGGGATGAACAAACTGCAGCGGGCGTACGAGGGGAGTCCTCGATGAAAGGACTCGACCTCGCTGCCCTGAAGCAATACCTCGGGTCCACCCGGGAACTGACCGGCAGCATGTTCGCCGGTGGGCGTTCCAACCTCACCTATGCGATCACCGACGGTGAGCAGCGGTGGGTGTTGCGGCGGCCGCCGCTCGGGCATGTGCTGCCGACCGCGCACGACATGGTTCGTGAGCATCGCGTGCTGGAGGCGCTGTCCAAGGCCGGCTTCCCGGCTCCGCGGCCAGTGCTGTTGTGCACCGATGTCGATGTGATCGGGGCGCCTTTTTACCTGATGGAGTACGTCGACGGGCGGATTTATCGGGACTCGTTGGACCTGGCCGCGCTGGGTGAGGACGGCCTGCACACCCTGGTGCTTTCCCTGGTGGACACCCTCGCCGACCTCCACGCGCTGGACCCGGCCGCCATCGGGCTCGCCGACTTCGGCCGGCCGGACGGCTTCAACCAGCGGCAGGTCTCCCGGTGGAAGAAGCAGCTCGACGCGTCGCACAGCCGGGACGTGCCCGGCATCGCCGAGCTGCACGCGCGGCTGGCCGTGGACGTCCCGACCGGCGGGCCCGGCACGGTGGTGCACGGCGACTTCCGGCTCGACAACGCGCTGATCGGGGACGACCTCAACGTGCGGGCGGTGCTCGACTGGGAGATGTCGACACTCGGCGATCCGCTCAGTGATGTGGCCCTGATGCTCGTCTATGCCGGTCTGCCCCTGCAGGTCAGTGACGGGCGGGCCACCGTACCGCTGAAGGTGCCCGGTCATCCCAGCCTGCGCGAAATGAGCGACCGCTACGCGCAGCGGAGCGGTCGCGATGTCAGCGACCTGCATTGGTACGTGGCGTTCGCCGCATTCAAACTCGCCGTGATCCTCGAGGGCGTGCACTACCGATACGTTCAGGGGCAGACGGTCGGTGACGGTTTCGATTCGATCGGCACCCTGGTGGGCCCGCTGGTGATGCGCGGCCACGAGGCGCTGGAGGGGAACTGATGGACTTCGAGTTCGACGCCAAGACCGAGGACTACCGCAAGCGGCTGCTCGCCTTCATGGACGAGTACGTCTACCCGGCGGAGCCGTCCCTCGCCTCGCACGACGGCTGGGAACCACCGGCGGCCCTGGGTGATTTGAAGACCGCCGCTCGCGCCGCCGGACTGTGGAACCTCTTCCTGCCGGGCTCCAACGGCGCCGGGCTGACCAACCTCCAGTACGCGCCGCTGGCCGAGATCACCGGCCGCAGCCCGTCGCTGGCGCCGGCCGCGCTGAACTGCGCCGCGCCCGACACCGGGAACATGGAGGTGCTCAACGAGTTCGGGTCCGCGTCGCAGCAGGAACAGTGGCTGCAGCCGTTGCTGGACGGTTCGATCCGGTCCGCGTTCGCGATGACCGAGCCCGAGGTGGCCTCGTCGGACGCCACCAACATCGGCACCCGCATCGTGCGCGACGGCGATTCCTATGTGATCAACGGCCGCAAGTTCTACATCAGCGGCGCGATGAACCCGAACTGCAAGATTTTCATCGTGATGGGCAAGACCGACCCGACCGCCGCCCGGCACGTGCAGCAGAGCATGATCCTGGTCCCCCGCGACACACCTGGCCTGCGGGTCGAGCGCGGCATGCGGGTCTTCGGCTACACCGACGGCGATCACGGTGGGCACGCCGAGGTCTTCTTCGAGGATGTACGGGTCCCCGCGGCCAACCTGATTGGCGAAGAAGGCAGCGGCTTCGCCATCTCGCAGGCCCGCCTCGGACCCGGCCGCATCCACCACTGCATGCGCCTGATCGGCATGGCCGAACGCGCCCTCGAACTGATGTGCACGCGGGCCCTGGCCCGCACCCCCTTCGGCAAACCGCTCGCCGAGCAGGGCGTGGTGCAGGACTGGATCGCCGAATCCCGGGTGCGCATCGAACAGGCCCGGCTCCTGGTCCTCAAGGCGGCTTGGCTGATGGACACGGTGGGCAACAAGGGCGCGCACACCGAGATCCAATCCATCAAAATCATCGTGCCCAGCACCACCGAGTGGATCATCGACAAGGCAATTCAGGCACACGGCGCCGCCGGCGTCGGCCAGGACACCCCGCTGGCCGCGCTGTGGGCCGGAGCCCGCACCCTGCGCCTGGCCGACGGCCCCGACGAGGTGCACAAACGCTCCCTCGCCCGACGGGAGTTGAACCGCTACCGGAGCGAAAAGTGACCTCTCCGCCACAAAAGATGGACGGCCGCACCGCCCGTTCCGAACGCACCCGCAACGCGATCGTCGACGCCCACCTGCAGCTGATCCGCGAGGGCGACCTGCGCCCGACGGCGGACCGCATCGCCAAGCAGGCCGGGGTGTCGCTGCGCGCGCTGTGGTCGCATTTCGCCGACATGGAGGCGCTGTTCGCCGAAAGCGGCCAGCGCGTCCTGGAGCTGCGCGACGCCGCTCACCGGCCGGTATCACCGAAGTTGCCGTTGGCGGAGCGGGTCGACGCTTTCTGCCGGCAGCGGGCCCGCCTGCTGGAACAGATCGGCCCGAACGCCAAGGCGTCAGCGGTGAAGGAGCCGTTCTCCGAGGCTCTGCAGAGGTACCGCAAGCTGCACATGGTCCGGGTGCGCGAGGAGTTGGCAACGCTGTTCGCCACCGAGATCAAGGACGACGAGGAGTTGTTGAACGCCCTGACCGCGGTGAGCATGTGGGCAACGTGGTCAAGCTGGCGCGAGGTGCTTGGTTTGTCGGTGACAGCGGCGAGGGCCGCCATGGCCCGCACCATCACGTCTCTCCTCACGTCCGCATGAGCAGTGACCATCGGTCGCCGGGGCTAATTGAACCCCGGCGACCGAGCGGTCGAACCGACCAGCCTACTGTCGAATCTCGACGGTGAACCGATCCTTGTAGCCCGCCTCGACATCTCTGGCCGCCACCTTTTGCAGGATGCCAACGATCTTGCGGAACAGGTCGTCACCCATGTGTTCGCGGCTCTTCGCGGCATCAACCCAAACGAGTTCGACCGGGCGCTCGACATCAGTCGTCAGTCGGTCCCACAATGCATCCAAGTTCTTACCGTAATAGGGACCGAAGTCCAGCTCACGGGCGAGGAATCGGTGGAGATCGAGCTCTGAGTTAATCCGATCTCCAGGAATTATTACTGACGCCATATTTATTTCCAATTTGGCAGTTGGAAAACGGACTCATAATGGTCGTGCGTGACGTAGGCAAGACCGTCATCGGAATACAGCAGGCGGGTTCCGGGTTGCTTGGCCCGCCTCATACTACCGATCAGGCCGACGTCGGCCTCGAACCAGCTTCGTCCGGCAGCCGAAGGCAGGATGTTGGTGGTGTTCTCGAAGGTATCTCCACCGATCTGCCCGCCTGGCACGTGATTCCAAAGAGCCTTACCGGGCTCCCAGCCCGCCGCCTCAGCCTGCGTCTTGGTCACGTAGTTCGAGGGCAGACTCCCGCTGCTTCGCAGGGACTCGACGAGCGGATTCGCGGCCTCAGCGGTCCTCAGGTCATTACTGAGGCCGACACCGGCGTTTACGTTCGCCGCCCCACCGCTAATTCCGTCGTCCGCCGCGCCCGCGGCCGCTGACGAGCCCGACTTCGTAAAGGCGCTACGGCTGAGGCCGCCGGCTATGCTGCCGGCTTCTTTCTTCATGGCGGCGCCGCCGGCCGCGAAGACCGCCTTTGCTCCGGCTCCGGAGGCCAGGCTTGAGACGCCGGCTTTGATGCCGGCGCCGCCTATCGAGCCGACGCCGCCCGTGAAACCGCCGATCACGCCGCCTATCGCGCCCTGGACCAGCATTCCGCCGAGACTGAAATTGCCCTTGTGCTCGACTTTCGTCTCGATCGCGTACTGGACCATGCTGCCTACCGCGCCGGCCAGGGCACCGCAGGCGACCACGCCCACCGCGCCCACGCCGGTGGAGCTGAGTAGCGCGCCGCAGCCGACGCCGACGGCCACGCCCACCACCGTGCCGATGATGACGGCCTTGTGGTCGTCGACCCAGTTGAGACCGGCTGTCGCTGCCTTCTTGGCACAGCTCCAGCTCCAGCCGCAGCCCTTCTTTTTCTCCTTCTTCTTGGCCGGCTTATCGTTGCCGTCCGACTGGGAACCATGGTTGAAGTACTTGTCCGGCGTGGTGGTGTGGTCGCCGGGGTCCTTGGCGATCATTAGGCCGGACGGGTCGGAGTGGACGATCGGGTTGTTGAGGGCGTAGGCGTAGCCCTCCATCGACTGCGGATCGCCGGTGTCGAGTACCGGGTCCACTGAGATGAAGCGGCCCAGGGACGGGTCGTACTCGCGGGCTCCCAGGTGGGTCAGGCCGGTCGGATCTGCTGTGCCGCCCACGAAGCCCTTGGTGTTTACCCAAGCGACTGCCTGGCCTCGGGCTGTGCCGAAGGGGGTCTGGCGGCGGATCGTCGACGCCTGGGTCTGCTCGTTGATGGTTACGTTCTGGGTGCCCTGGTGGTCGGCGGCCAGCCAGTCCAGGCCCGAGGCCGTGCGCTGAGCCACCGTGCCGCCGCCGAACGAGTAATAGCGCGTGCAGCTCGTTGCGCCTGTGCTGTTGGTGTAGCGGAGTTCCTCGTTTGGCAGATACAGCGTCTTGCCGGTGGTGTCTCGGCTGATCAGGCGGTTGCCGTCGGCGTCGTAGACGTAGCTGGTGCTACCGGCCGTGTCGGTGACGCTCTGCAGGTTGCCTTCGGCGTCCCAGACCAGGCTCTGGGTGCCGTTCGGGCCGGGGCGGGTCTTGGTGTTGCCGGCCTTGTCATATGTGTAGGCGGCCGAGCGCGTGCCGGTGTTGTCGGTGGTTGTGGTGCCGTCCAGGGCGTGTGGCTGGCCCGTCGTCGGGGCCGTGGGGGTGCTGTCGTCGTACGTGTAGTTGGTGGTTACGTCGCCCTTTGACGTCGCGTGGTCGACCAGGCTCTTGCGGGCGCCGCCCAGCGAATACGTGTAGCTCTGCCAGTACGGCGCCGCGCCGCCCAGGCCCGCATTGGTCGGCGTCGCCGCGCAGTCGCCGGTGCCGGGGGTCCAGGCCTCGGTCAACCGCTGGTAGCGGTCATAGCTGTAGCACTGGGTGTCCGCGGCGGCCGTGTCGGCCATCTTGGTCACGTTGCCGGCGTCGTCGTACGTGTAGTTGAGGTCGGAGACCGTGTTCGGGGAGACGCCGTCGCGGTGGACGCTGATCTCGTTGAGCCGGCCGGTGGTCTGGTCGGTCTCGAAGTTCAGGTAGGCGCGCGAGCCCTGACTGCTGAAGAAGCCGGCGTACAGGGTGTATTGGGTGGCGTGGGCCAGGGCGTCGTACTGGCTGGCCGAGACGATGCTCGACTCGGCCTGGGTGCCGTAGACGTTCAGCAGGGTGGACGCCTGGTCGTAGTCGTTGTAGCCGTAGAACAGGGTCTCCTGCTGCAGGTCACCGGTGGCCGGATAGCCGGCGGCCCGGATGCTGCCGTCGGGGTTGTAGCCGGTGGTGAACTGGTAGGTGCCGTTCAGCCCGGTCTCCGCCGACGGGATCGTCACCTCGGACACCAGCGGCTGGTAGTGCTGGTCGTACTTCTGGACGGTGCTGACGTAACGCGTGGTCCCGTCGACCCGGCTGGACTGGAACAGCTGGCCCTTCACCGGGGTGGTGCCGCCGTCGAAGGTCGCCTGGTCGTAGTCCCACTGGGCGAGCTGTCCGCTGGTGGAGACGCTGGTCCCCTTGTAGAGGCCGATCTTCCGGTCCAGGTCGTCGTACGTGTAGGTCAGCGCGACGTTGTTGCCGTCCTGCGTGGTGGTGACCCGGCCGGCGTTGTCGTACTTGCTCAGGGTCGTGCCGGCGTCCGGGTCGACGCTGGAGGTCTTGCGACCGCGCAGGTCGTACGCGTAGGTCCATTTGCTGCCGTCCGGCGTGGTGACCGAGTCGAGCAAACCCTTGCGGTTGTACGCGTAATCGGTGTGGTCGTAGTCGGTGCCGGTGGCCGACCGGGTCGGGTACTGCCGAAGCTGCACGGTGCGTTCGCGGGCGTCGGTCCAGGTGGATGACGCGGTCGCGCCGGCCGGCGGCTGGACGTCGGTGTGGTCGCCGCCGTACACCGTGGTGGTGCGCCAGCGTTCGACCGTCTTCGGCTGGAAGACCGAGCTCACCGGCCGGCCGGCCCCGTCGTACACCGTCTTGGTCTGGTTGGGAATGTCTTCCTGGGCCAGCGGCTGCACCAGTGTGGTTCCCGGCGCGCCGGTCTTGTCGTAGTAGGCGCCGTTGCTCAGGTAGGCCCGTCCGGCCGCGTCGTAGAACGTGTCGGTGAGGATCCGGCCGCCGGCCGGCGAGGCCGTCTGGGTCTGCCGGGTCCGCAACAGGCCGTCATAAAGGGTGTACGACTTGGTGACGCCGCCGGCCGGGTTGAGGTGACTGGTGGTCACCACGTTCACGCCGTCGGTGCGGATCAGATAGTCGTAGGCGACGTCCGGAATGTCGGAGTCATAATTCCGGCCCGGCGACCACATGCCGGTCAGCCGGCCCAGCCCGTCGTACTTGAGCGTGGTCCGCAGCTGATTGACGTCAACCGTGGCGGTGGCCAGACCCCAGGCCGGCTCGATCGCGCTCGTCGTCGTCCAGTTCAGCGGGTTGGTGTCGACGGTCTGGGTGACCGGGCCGGTGGTGGCCGGGGTGTAGGCGGTCGCCGAATGCCGGTCGAGCGCGTCCCACGACTCGACCACCCGGCCGAGTGCGTCGTAACCGGACCGGGTGACCTGCACGTAGGTCGGGCTGCCGCTGTTGTAGACGCTCATCTGCTCGGTCTTGGTGACATCGCCCTTGGTCGGCGCGACGCCGTAGTCGTGACCGTCGTAGTACGTGCGAGCGTCGCCGATGACGTCCGCCTCGGCCACCGTGCCGGTGATGTTGGCGCAGCCCACCGCGTACGTCTGGACGCGGTGTGGCAGTGCCATCAGCCACAGCGTGGTGTTGCGGGGTTCGTAGGTGGTGGCGGTGCACTGCTCGTCGCCGGTCACCGCCTCGTCGCCGTAGTCGTCGTTGCGCACTGCCATGCCGTACGCGTCGAATGTGGTCTTGGTGTAGGTCGTGCGGGTCCACGGCGCATGATCGAGCGCGGTGCGCGAGTGGGTGCCCTCGGTGTTGACGAACCGGGCCTGAACGGTCGCTCCGGCGATGGTGCGGGTGGCGGTGGCGGCCGATTTCCACGGGTCGTTGATGTCCCCGGACACCTCGGCCCCGCCGGGACCGTTGAGGACCCGGGTCTCGCGGGTCATCCCGGAGAACGCGTCGTCGTCCGGCACCGAACCGCCGAGCGAGTCGGGCACCGACGCCGACCTCGTGCTGGTCGAGGTCAGGAAGTCGCCGTTCATGCCGCGGAAGAAAGTCGACTCGGTGTAGGTCTGGCTGCCCGGATCACCGGTGGTGACGCCAACCTTCTGGTAGCCGCGCCACTGCGACCAGGTCTTCGCATCGTCCGAGATGAGGCCGTCGTCGTCGGTGTAATGCCAGGCCGGGTCGCCGATGTAGGTGTAGTGGTGGAGCACTCGGGTGGCCCCGCCGGTGCGGTCGGTCTCGGTGACCTCGTTGACGACGTACCGGTTGAAGTAGTCGGTCTGCTGCGGATAACCGGGCGGCGACCAGCGCACCGGATAACAACGCTTGGTGTTGGCCGACGGGCTGGTCGGCTTGCTGGTCGAGGTGCAGTCGCTCTCCAGGTAGTCGACGTGCACGATCGCGCCGGTCTCGGAGTTGATGTCGGTGAGCCGGGGCCAGTTCATCGCCGGCGCGTTGTCCACCGCGTCGACCCGGTTGGGCAGGGCCCGGCCGGTGAAGGTGACGTCCGGCAACGACGTAGTAGTGCCGACCAGGCCGACGTGGCTGATCTTCGAGAGCCACAGGCCGGCCCGGGTGCCGTCCCCCGGGTCGGGGAAGGAGTGGGTGAGCGTCCACCGCTCGACCGGCCGGAATTGACCGGTCAGCACCGCGTACGTGCTGGTGGTGACCGTGGCCAGGCGTCGGGTGCTGTAGAACGACGGCATCCGGGCGTCGCACGACGTGGTGCTCGCGCAGGCCAGGTCCAACGGGGTGTCCGGCCAGTGCGCGGCGTCTTTGGTGGTGCAGGCACTCAGGCAGCGGTCGCCGTAGTCGAACTGAATCTGCGCCGCGGCATGCCCGTTGAAGACGGTGTCGGTGCCGGTGGCGAGGTCGGGCTCGACCCGGGTGCCGTAGCTGACGTGGTCCAGATAACCGGCCCGGACGTACGACTTAATGCCGCCCGCGCCCGAGGTGTAGTTGTTCGAGTCGGTGCCGTACCAGTACGACATGGTGTTGTTGTGCGGGTCGACGACGTAGTCGAGGTTCCACCGCCAGGCCTGCACGCACGACGACGCGGCGAAGGTCGTCTGGTGGCAGCGCTCGCCGGTGTTGTTGCCGAAGACCGGCACGGTCCAGGTCGACTTGGTGGCCGCGGCGGTCGTGAAGCCGGGCAGCTTGTTACGGCCGAACCAGTACTGGGTGCCGTTGGTCGAGGTGACGACCCACCACTCGCCGTTGTAGGTGCCGTTGTCCGCGCCGAAGCGCCGCTCCACCTTGGAGCCGTCGTCGTTGCGCAGGTGCCAGAGGTTGTCGTTGCCGGCGTCCTTGATCAGGTCGCCGCCCGAGCCGCTCAGCGAGAGCGACGCGTTGTCGGTGACCCAGCACTCGTCGTCGGCGATCTTGTCGGTGTCGCTGGTGTTGTTGCCGCCGGTCGTGTCCGAGCTGCAGTTCTTGTAGCGCCGCTCGATGAAGCCGCTGGTGCCGAGCTCGAAGCCCTCACCGGCTTCGGACGGCTGGTTGTTCGACGAGACCATCCGCCCGTCGACCGACTGCGAGGAGTAGCCGAGCTCCAGGGTGGGGACCGGTCCGTTCAGGCCCGGCGGCACCCGCATCGGGAACGACCAGGAGAAGTTGCCCGAGGAACCGCCGGCCGACCAGGTGCCGGACGAGTTGAGGGTGGTCGCGCCATAGCTTCCGGACGGCCCGGACGGGGCCGCAGCCAACGCCATCAGCGTCGTCGCCCCGACCGCGACATCCGCGGTCGCCTGCTTCGCAGCGACATCATTCCGGGTGGGGACCTCCACCCCGGCACATTCCTTGCGCTGCGGGGTGGTCAGAGCACAATCCGGCAGCCGTACGAGTCTGAGCCGACTCGCCCAGTCCCCGCCGTACGCGGTCGCGAACTTGCTGTAATCAACAGTGACCCCCACCGGGGCCTTCGCATCGTCCGTTCGACGCACCCGGAACAGCAGCCCGGCGACCTTGGCCCGATCCGTGGCGGCCCGGTCCAACACCTCCACATTCATCTTGGCCGTCTTTGCCGCACGGAAACTGACCGGCGAGGTGCCGGTCGCGGTAGGCCAGACCGGCGCGGGCTGAGCACCGGCCAGCTTGGTGAAACCGCCCGGAGCAGGTTTCGCCGAAACCTTGCGCACGGCGATGCTGGGCTGAGCGGCCGCCGCCGGCGGGGTGTATGCCTTGGGCTTGGCCGCCCAGACCGGCTGCTGCTGAAGGGTGACGGCGAGGGCGGCCGACACGGTAAGTGCGATTGCCGCAGTGAACCGAGATTTCACGATGACCTCCCCGGCTCAGCCGGCAACGGGCGGGTAGATGGTGACCGAGTTGCCGTTCCGCAGCGCGCGCATGACGCTCTCGTAGTAATTAACGCCCTGGCCGTCCGGTCCCCAGATCCAGAACTCGATGTGGTTGCCGGTCGCGGCCGCGTCGGGCAGGTCCTTGAACACCACGGTCTGGGTGCCGTCCTCGCCGAGGATCACCTCGAACGTGCACCGGACGCCGGGATGCTCCTCGAGATAGACGTTCCGCCACTCGACGACGAACTTCCGGTTCGGTGCGGTCCCGGCCGACTTGGTCAGCACCTGCGACTGCCCGTCCAGGCGTACGTAGCTGGCCGGCCACACCCAGGTGCCGCCACCCCAGCCGATGTCCGGGCCGTCGACCGCGGTGGTGAACTGCAGCTGGCCGTAATCCATCACGCCCACGCTGGCCACGTTCCGCCCGTAGAACGGAAAGTTGAATCCGATCGGGACGGTCACCGGGTCGTCGCCAGACGGGCTGATCGGGGTCTCCCCCGGTATCCAGGCGGTCGTGCTCGGCGCGCAGGTCGGGTTCCAGTCGTCGACGCCGGGCAGTTGCAGCGTGAGGTTCTCGGTCAGGTAATTGTCGACGACCAGGTTCGGCTCGCCGCCGCGGGCGCAGCCGCCGAGCGCCCACAGGCTGTAGGTCGCCTCCTCGACCTCGGGCAACTCGTAGTAGCCGCTCTCATCGGTCCACTTCTCGTGGCCTTCCAGGTACAGGTACGTACCGGGGGCGGGCTGCCCGTCGTAGAGAATCGTTCCGGAGATCGTGTAGGTCGGGATCGGCCAGGCGTCCTGCGGATAGTTGAACGTCACGGCCGTGCCGTCGGCCAGGTCCGGCGACTCGAACACGTCCTGCACGGCGTAGGCACCGCCGGGGCTGGTGACGCCGACCGCGGCGGCCAGGCCCTTCGACCAGTCGTCGTACAGACCCGAGTAGTTGAAGGAGATGTCGCCGTTGGGTGCGAGCACCACCTCGAAGCTGAAGCGCGTCGCCTCGGCCGGGTCCTCCCAGTAGAAGTAGACGTTGCGCCACTCGATCACGAAGCGCTGCGCGGCACCGGTCCCGGTCACCTTGGTAAAGACGCCCGACGAGTCGTCGAGGGCGAGGTCGCACCAGAACGGCATGAGCGCGGCGACCGGTGCGAAGTCCCGGGCCGGCAGGCTGACCGGGTCGTAGTTCATCCAGCCGCCCGGGTCCTTGAAGGACATCACCCCGTTTGTCGACACCCAGGCCTGGTCGTAGGAGGTGCCGTAGTACGGCATCGAGAACGGCAGCGTGATCGCGTCACTGACCTCGTTGTCGCCGGTCAGGCCGATCTTCGTGGTGCCGGCGACGAAGGCCGTGCCGGCGGCCAGATCGCACTGGTAGCCGAACCGGTCGGCGGTCGCCGGGTTGAGCGCCAGGTTCCGGACGACCGCGGTGTCCACGTTGACGTCGGTGCCGGCGGTCTGGCTCGCGCAGCCGGAACCCCCGTAGACCGCACTCACGGTGTAGGAGCCGGCCTCGATTCCGGTGAACGAGTAATCCCCGGTCGCGTTGGTGACCTGGGTCAGGTCACCCGGCGTCAGCAGGACGGTGATGCCGCTCCGCGGGCTACTGGTCCGGCCGTCGGTGACCTTTCCGGTAAGCGCCGGCGGCGCGGTGAACTCCAGGGCCACGGTCGCGGCCGGTGATACCCGGCCGGCCGAGTCGATGCCCCAGGCGTAGAACGACGGCTTCTCCAGCGCGGTCGAGGTGACCGACACCGTGGTCTGCCCGCCGGCCGCCGGCAGCGTGACGGTGGTCGGCGTGCCCGTGCCGAGCTGGTACTTGACCTGGGTGACGGCGGTGTCGCCACCGGCGCTGATCACCCCATCCAGGTTCCGGCCGGCGTAGGTCGACGTGCTGGCGAACGTCAGCAGCGGCGGGTTCGGGTAGCCGATCAGGTCGAACTCGTGCTCGGCGGTGCCCACCACCCGGCCGTAGATCCGCACGTCGTCGATCGCCCCGGGGAAGTAACTGCCGGCGGTGACCCGGCCGACCGTCACCGCGCCGGTCGCGTCGAAGGTGGTCGACGTCCCGGTCGCCGTCTGCTGCACGCCGTTCACGAACAGCCGCAGCGCATGGCTGGTGCCGTCGTAGGTGGCGAACAACCGGGTCCAGGTGCCGGTGGTAGCGGCCGCGTTGGACAGGATCGCGACGGTGGTCGGCGCGGCCGCGTCGGTCTGCGCCACCGCGAACCGCCACTTCTGGTCGGCGACCGAGTAACTGAGCTGGTACGCCGCCGTGTTGGTGCCGTTCTGGGCGACCACCACCCGCTGCCCCGAGCCGGTCAGCGAATCCAGCCGCACGGTGGCGGCCACCGTGTAACTGCCGTTGGTGTGCAGGGTGATGGCGGCGCCGGTGCTCGGGTCCCGGGTCGCGATCGGCCCGCCGGTGGCGGCGGACTGCGAGGTGCCGTTCAGCTGAAGGGCGCTGCCGTAGCCGCCGCGGCCGGCCGTCCAGGTGCCGGTCGGGGTGAGCGTGTTGCCGTGGGTGCTGTCGTCGGTGCCGTTCGACGCGTCGAAGGTCCACCGCGCGTCCGGCCCGGTGCCGGCCCGCACGCTGAACTTGTAGATGTACTCGGCCGAGTAGTTACCGGCCTTGTCCTTCGACCAGACCCGCAGGTTGTAGGCCTGGTCCGCAGTCGGCGTGATGGTGATGGTGGCGCTCGGGCTGGTGTTGGTGGCCGCGACCTGGTTGGCGGCGGCGGCGCTGACGCCCGCGTCGAGCGTCCACGCGTACCCGGCGAAGTCGGTCGGCACGGTGGCCGGCGGCAGCAGGGTGAAACTGCCCGGCGTGCCGACGCCGCCGTGGAACTGCCCGTCGTTCGGATAGACGGACGAGGTCACCCCGGCGGGTATGCCGGGCGCGCTGATGTCCACGGTGAACTCGCACGTCGGCGAGTACTGCCCGTAGTCGATGCCGTCGTTGGTGATGGCCTGCACGGTGTACTTCCCACCGTCGACCAGCTTCCCGGCCCCGATGGTGGCCGTCGCGTACTGCCCGGAGACGATCGAGGACTGCGCGACCGTCTGGGTGCCGGTTCGGGTGCCGCCCTGGACGTACCAGTAGAACCAGCCGGTGAGCAGCCGGGCCGTACCGTCCGGGTCGGTCTGCCGGGCCTTCAGGGCCGGCGTCAGGGTGCGCACGTACGGCTGGCCGGAGCCGCGGGTGCACGGCTGCCCGCCGACCGTGATGGTGTCGGGCACGTTCGGGTACGAGTTGTAGATGACGGTGAGCAACGCCGTACCCGCGTCGAACTTCTTCCATTGGTTGACGGTCGTCTCGTCGACCGCCCGCAGCCCGAAGGTGAGGGTGCCGTTGGTGCCGCCGGACGCGGTCGACACCGCCGAGGTGACGCCCCACTCGGTGCGCCGCCGCACCCGGTCGTGCGCGTGGCTGTTCGCGGTCGCGACCACCCCGCCCCAGGTGCTGGCGTTGTTCGACCAGTTGGTGGCGGCGCTGATTCCGCCGGTGACCCGCACCTGGGTGCCGTAGTCGGTGTTGGTCCAGGAGTAGACCGTGTCCATCGACAGCTTGGCGTCCTGGATGTGCTTGTGCAGCAGCCCCGAGATGCCGAAGGCGAACATCGACCGGTAGATCATGCTGGCCGGGTCGTTGGTGTAGCCGACCTTCGCGCACTGGATCGACCCGTACGGATCCGGGCAGTCGGACCGGTCGTAGCTCCAGTACTCCTGCGTCGAGTACTTGCTGTTGATCATCGTCCAGGCGGTCCGGCCGAGCGCCGGGTCGATGTAGACCGGGAACTTGGTGGCCTTGTCCCGCAGCATCGCGGTGTCCGGGTGGATGACCAGGTCGTTGCCGCTCAGCTGCAGCGGCATCGCGCGCCGGGCCGCGCCCGGCGTGACCACCCGGGCCGGCCGGCTGTCGCCCGACCGGGTGGAGTCCCACATGACCGGGTCGCCCGACCCGAACAGCGTGGCGCCGGACCCGTCGACCGCGGTCAGCGAGCCGCCCGCGCCCTGGGTGAGCCGCAGCTTCGTGCTGGAGGTCCGGAACCGGACCGCGGACAGCGCCGGGTTGGCCGCGGCGGCCGCGGTCTTCACCACCAGAACCTCGGAGAAGCCCTCGGCCTGCGCGGTAAGGACCAGATCAACACCGGGCAGGACCTCGGCGTACGTCGCATTGGCACCGGACAGCGTCGGAGCCGGCAGCGCAGTCGGCCAGTGCAGGCCCAGCTCCGACTCGCCCTTACCGATCGTCGCAGCCGCCGCAGTCCCGCCACCGGAGAAAGAGATCCGCATCGAGGTCGCGGCCGGCACGATCCGCCCGTCGGCGTCACGGTGCAGCGTCGGGTCAGGCTTGACCCACCGCCCACCGGAGTTCTTGACCCGCTGGACGGCAGCGGCCGTCTCCGCGGTGAACGACCCGTTCGCGTTGGCGAAGACCCGGGTCCGCTCACCGAGCTCGGAGAGCACCTCAACCCGGCCCCGGCAACTCGCCGCCGCCCTCGCGGCCGCAGTCTCGTCAGCCGCGTTGTCGGGACAGCTCGTCTTGGGTGCCGCAGTCGCCGAGGGCGCAAAGCCCACCACCGCGATCGAGCCTGAAGTCAGAAGAAATGCCGCGAAAATGGACATGAAGGAACGCGTGCACCGACGCACCAACGCCACCGTCTTCCCCGTGAAGAACGTCTTACTGATGGGTTGGCGTTCTGCCCCAGCCGGAACGCTTGCCCGGCACACTAGGGACGCAGCGATACACCGTCAAGTAGATGAATATCTACACAGCTCGAACTACGCAGGCGGCGTCCAGGTGACGCCTTCACGCGCCAGCCGGCCGAGAATCCACTCACGGCCCGCCTGGTCAGCTACCCGCCAGGCGTGAGCGAAGGGGCGCTCCCGCCGCCGGACGCGCCTGAAGAGCCCACCAAATCCCGGAATCCGAGTACGGGCGTCCGGCATGTTGTGACAGAGGTCAGCGAGCCACGCGATACACGCGACGTAGTCGTCACCCGCCCACCATTCCATGGGCTTCTTTCGCCGCGCCATCGCGCGGATCTCCAGCAGAGCAAGACCCCTCAGCAACGAGCCGACATACCAGTCATCCGCAACTCTCACCGGCCGAGACACTGACCTACTCCCTGATCCTCCCCGTACGCCCGAGGCTCTTTGCGGCATCGGCCCAAACAAGATCGACGTGGTATTTGGAAATATCGATCAGTCCGGCGTTTCGCAGCCAGACGACGCTTGCTCCGAGTCCGCGAGGAGTTGGCGACAGTCAGTCTGCGCTATGCGGCCACGCATCCAAGCGGGCGACAATGTCGTTCAGCGCCCGTTCGAACGTTGCATTGTCAGACCCGCCGCTTTGTCGGCTGCACCAGACCTCTTCGAGGTCGTCCTCGATCGCTCCGAGCTCCATCAACCGCTCACCATAGGCCACTGCCTGCCGTATCGCCGCCTCTGGCAAAATCACTGTCTCAATCTGCCCGGGCGGCCACGCCTGTTCTTTTTCGACCAGCACACTGATAGTGCAACGTGCCTGGGCAGCGATCCCACGGCCAACGATCTCCACGGCCTGCGCGCGGCAGTCAGGACTGTGAAGGATCTCGTCGAACAAGCCAAGAGTTCGCGAGTTGCGCAGCGTTCCAGTCACTGGTCTTCAGCCGCCTTCCGCACCGCTTCCACCGCCTTCCAAGCCAGCCAATGCAGTAGCTGACGCTCCACCTTTCGCGGGGCAGGACGCAATCTCCGGTAATCGTCCACGGCGATATCCAGGCGCCCCAACCCCATGCGCTCTCCTTCACCCATCTCCGCCGACAGGCCGCCGTAAAAAGCGATCACCCGGCACCTCCATGCGGGAACCGGAGCAACTTCGTAGACATGCGGAAGGAGAAGATAGAAATGGCTTTCGCCCACGGTCAGGCCTGCCACGTCGCACCCGAGATGAACCCCACGAGCGACATCGACGAGGCCCATCAACTCCCGAGCCGAAACAACCTTGGTCTCTTCGGGCACGGCAATCCCTGACCGGGCACGCACCGTGCCTTCCTGCCGAATCGACAGCCATCGCCTCAGCATGGGTCAGTCAGCCTCATGATGGCAATCAGGGTACGCGTCGAGATCCCGGTGGCCAGGCATGCAATTAGGCGAGACGCCGCTCACCGGCCGGTGTCGCCGAAGATGCCGCTGCGGAGCGGATCGACGCGTTCCGCCGGCGGCAGGCCCGCCTGCTGGATAGATCGGCCCGAACGCCAAGGCGTCAGCGGTGAAGGAGCTGGCGGCGCGGACCGCCATGGCCCGCACCATCACGGCCCTGCTGACTACGACGTGAGCCTTCTTAGTGCCGAGCGCCTGAGGCGCTCGGCCCTAAGGGCCTACGACACCTGATGTTCGCGGCGAAAGGCCGCCAACCGGTCCTTGTCGTCATCAACGGCTTCGAGAATGTCGAGCACGAATTCCGCATTCGACCCTCGAAGGATTCCATAGAGCGTCCAGACACCATCGCGAGCCTTCGCGACGCACCGCTCGGCGAGGTCGTCGTTCCCGAGTTCGTACTCGGTCCGGTGCGGCTCGCTGTAGACGATGGTGTGCAGGATTGTCAGGAACTCATCCTCGACCCAATCCTCAAGCCGGCCGCCTGCCAGCGCCGCCAAAATCACGCCGGTCGCCGGCAGCGCGATCTCATAGAGCATGGATTGCGTCTCAAGGCGACCGTAAAGGCTGTATCCGGCCGCATCGGACTGGCGACCGCCGTCCAACAGGCGTGCGAAAACCTCCGGCACCGACGGCCCACCCGCCTCCGGTGCCCGATAGGAACGCCAGTCGAGTCGTCCGAGCTCGGTCCTCGCCGCGCGAAACGAGACGGCCATGCTACAACCACCTTTCACTACTGCGGGGCGCCGGTGTCGAGTACCGGGTCGTGTGAGATGAAGCGGCCCAGTTCGGGGTCGTACTCTCGGGCACCCAGATGAGTCAGGCCGGTCGAGTCTGACCTGCCGCCTACTTTCGTAGCCGAACACCGCCGGCCGCGCGACACCAGATCAGGCCACCAGCCGACCCTGGCGGCCAGCCCGGGCGCCATGCACGCGAACTGACCGTTAAATCGCATCTATTTCTATATTAAAATTGCGCCGCAAATATTCCGCCAATCGCGGTCCGGCGCGACGGACGATACCCCTGACCCACCATTCGGACTCAGGAAAATTAAGAAAAGCGTTCGGCCGCAGCTCCGCCTTAAATTCTTCGTCTGCCATAGCAACGGCTGCCGCAAGCGACCGCATTTCGTCAAAACCCGCCAGCCCGGGATTGCGCAAGGCCTTCTCCAGAGCATCACGGGCCGTCAGGTCGTTGAAGTAATCGCCCCCGTCCCGGTCGTATCCGCGAACGCACTCGTCAACAAAATCAGCCCATCGCCGGGTCAGCGATTCCGGGCCGCAATCACGCCATCTTCCGGTGGAGCGCACGAAATCGGTGAAGGCTTCCTCGAACTCAGTCGAGTTTGTCAACGTGGCCTGGCGTTTCGTAGGCGGATGCCGCTGAAGCCGGCCGTGCTGGTGGTTACCTCGTGCCAGAACGGCCACAGGCTGTCGAGCAGGCGCAGCTGGATGCCGGCGGCGGCGTGGCAGTCGATCAGGTTGCCGACCGGCTCCGGTGGGCCCAGCGGGACGACCGGCTCGGTCGCCACGTGCGCGTGCGGGTCGGCGCCCGGTGAGGCGATCTCCACGAACGCCGCGGCCGGCAGCCGATACGCGTACAGCCTGGTGGTGCGCATCGCGTCCCACCAGGCGTACTCGATCGCATGCACCCGAACGCCGCAGCCGGCGCCGATGATCCGGTCCCGGTCGGCGTCGGTCGTTCCGGCCCGGACCCAGGCCATCGCGCGCGGGCACTGCCGCGGAAACCAATAGCTCGGCGCGCTGCGCCCATCGACCGCCCAGACGTACGGCGTGGTCTCCCGCGAGGTCGGCGCCACGTGCGGGGCGAAGCGCTCGATCGTCGGGTCCTCGGAGAAGTGCAGCACCTCGCCCGGCGCCGGTCGCATCAGAGCTGGACCACCGAGCGGGCCCCCTCCCCGCGGGACATCCGGTCGAAGGCCTCGGGCACGTCGGCCAGGGTGATCCGGTCGGAGATCAAATGATCAACCGAAAGGGCCCCGGAGAGTACGTCGGCGGCCAGCCGAGGGATCTCGGTGTCGAAGTCGGCGGCGCCGTACACCGACGAGCGGAGCGTGCGGGACGAGGAGAAGATGTCCAGGGCGGACAGCTGAACCAGGTCCTCGTTGCTGCCCATGCCGACCACGGTGACCTTGCCGCCCCGGCGGGTGGCCCGCCAGGCGGCCCGGATGGTCGCGGATCGGCCGACGCACTCGATGGCGTGGTCGGCGCCGCGGCCCGAGGTGCGCACCCGGATCTCCTTGGACAGGGCGTCCGAGGAGACCACGAAGTCGGTCGCGCCGGCCGCCTCGGCCAGGCCCTTCTTGGCCTCGGAGACGTCCACCGCGATCACCTCGGCGGCACCGGCGGCGCGGGCCGCGGCGACCACCGAGAGGCCGACCCCGCCGAGGCCGATGACGACAACCGATTCGCCGGGCGCGACCTGGGCGGTATTGCGGACCGCGCCGGTTCCGGTGAGCACCCCGCAGCCGAGCAGGGCGGCCTTCTCGAAGGCCAGCTCGGACGGGACCCGGATTACCGCATTGGCCGGCGCGACCACGTAGTCGGCGAACGCGCCCAGGCCGAGCGAGACGTGCACGGGGGCGTCGTCCAGGGTGATGCCGTTCTCCAGGGCGGCCACGCCGGACGAGGTGGCGCACAGCCACGGCTCGCCGCGCTCGCAGAACCAGCACTCGCGGCAGGGCGGCTGCCAGTTGAGGACGACGTGGTCGCCGGCGGCGGCGCGGGTGACGTGCTCGCCGGCCTCGACCACCTCGCCGGCCGCCTCATGACCGATCACCAACGGGTACGGGGAACGGACGGTGCCGTTCACCATGGACAGATCGGAGTGGCAGACGCCGGCCGCCTTGATGCGCACGCGCACCTGGCCGGGGCCGATCTCGGGCAGTCGCAGCTCTTCGACGGCCGGCCGCGCTCCGGCCGACCGCACAACCACCCCGTTGAAGTAAGCGCTCATCGTTGAATCGCCTTTGTTTGCTGGAATTCCGCCAGACCGTACTCGCCCAACTCACGCCCCACACCGGACTGCTTGTATCCGCCGAACGGCGCGAACGGGTTGAAAGACCCGCCGTTGACGTCGACCGCGCCGGTCCGCAACCGCTTCGCCACCGCGAGAGCCCGCTCGTCCGAGCCCCAGACTCCGCCGGCCAGGCCGTAGCGGGAGTTGTTGGCAATCGCCACGGCGTGGTCGTCGTCCTCGAACGGGATGATCGACAGCACCGGGCCGAAGATCTCCTCCTGGGCCAGCTCGCTGGCCGGATCCACGTCGGCAAAAACAGTCGGAGCGACGAAAAATCCCTTTCCTGGTACGGGCGCGTCCAGGCCGCCGGCGACCAGGCGGGCGGTGGCCCGCTCGATGAAGCCGCGTACCCGGTCCCGCTGCGTCCCGGACACCAGCGGCCCGAGCCGGGTGCCCTCGTCGAAGGGGTCGCCCACGGTGTAACCGGCGGCGGTCTTCGCGGCCAGTGCGACTGCCTCGTCGTAGTGCGAGCGGTGCACCAGCATCCGGGTCCAGGCCGTGCAGGTCTGGCCGGAGTTGAGGAACGCGTTGCCGACCCCGACCTTCACCGCCTTGACCAGGTCGGCGTCCTCCAGGATCACGTTTGCCGACTTGCCGCCCAGCTCCAGCGCGACCCGGGCGATCCGGTCGGCCGCCGCGTGCGTGATGGCCCGGCCGGTCGCCGTCGATCCGGTGAACGACACCATGTCGACGCCGGGGTGGCCGGCGATGACCGCGCCCACCTCGGCGCCGGTGCCGGTGACCAGGTTGAACACGCCGGCCGGCACGCCCGCCTCCTCGGCCGCGTCGGCCAGCAGGAAGGCCACCAGCGGGGTCAGTTCGCTGGGCTTGAGCACGACCGGGCAGCCGGCCGCCAGGGCCGCCGCTACCTTCGCCACCACCTGGTGCAGCGGATAGTTCCACGGGGTGATCGCGCCGACCACGCCGACCGGTTCGTGGACGATCAGGGAGTTGCCGATCGTCTCGTTCTCCGCTGGGCGGACGGCCAGATCGGCGTACCCCCGCAGGACCGTGAGCGGAAGTCCGGCCTGCACCATTTTCGCGACCTTGAGCGGCGTGCCCAGCTCGAGCCCGACGGTCTTGGCGATGTCGCCGGCCCGGGCGGCCAGCGACGTGTGCAGGCGATCCAGAACCTCGCCGCGTTCGGCCATCGAACGGCCGGCCCAGCCGTCGAAGGCGGCCTGCGCGGCGGTCACCGCCCGGTCGACGTCCTCGGCCGTTCCGGCCGGCACCTGGGCGATGGTCTCCTCGGTGGCCGGGTTATCCACAGGGATGGTTTTCGAGGTGGACGGCGGCACCCACGCTCCGCCAATGTAGAGGCGCAGACGGTCGAGCGAGGTCATCGGCGGGTCCCTTCGAACTGAGCCAGCAGGCCGTTGATGAGCAGGTCAAGGCCGAGGGCAAAGGCACCTTCGTCCACGGCTTCATGATGCGCCGCCAGACGGGGCGCGTTGTGCAGATGTGGGTATCGGTCGTACAGGTCGGGGTCGATGTCGAAGCCCAGGGCGAACGAGCCCAGGGCAGAGCCGGTCACCAGGTAACGCATGAGCGCGCCGATGTGGGTGGCGCGCGCGGGTGGCCAGCCGGCGTCGACAAGCGCGCCGAAGACCGCCTCGGCCATGGCGAGGCCGGCCGGCCGGCGGCCGGGCCCCTGCGCGAGCACGGGCACGATGTTGGGGTGTTCGGTCAGCACCGCGTGGTACGCGTGCGCCCACCGGCGCAGCGCGTCATGCCACGGCGCTTCCTGAAAGACGGACAGGTCGACCCGCTCGACAACCGCATCGGCGACCGCGTCGACGATGTCGGCCTTGGTCGGGAAGTGGTTGTAGAGCGACGGACCCTGCACGCCGAGCTCGGTGGCGAGCCGGCGCACCGACAGCGCGTCCAGACCCTCGGCGTCGACCAGGGCGCCCGCCGTCGCCACGATGCGCTCGCGGGTGAGCAACGCCTGCCTCGGTCGAGCCACAGGATTCTCCAAGGAATTCGCACTGGACGTGTTAAAACTTACACCGCTAGTTTAAGCACATGGACTTCTCGCTCACCGACGAGGAACGTGCGATTCGCGATACGGCTCGTCAGTTCATCACCAAAGAGGTCATGCCGCTGGAGCAGGAGGCGCTGCTCCGCGAGCGCCGCCATCAACCCGGCCTGGAGCTCAGCGAGTTGCGCGAGCTGCAACAGAGGGCGAAGAAATTCGGCTTCTGGGGCCTGAGCACCCCGGAGGAGTTCGGCGGGATGAACCTGCCGGCCGTCCTCCAGTCGCTGATCTGGACCGAGGTGGGCCGCACCTTCGTGCAGTTCAAGTTCGGCGGCGAGGCCGACAACATCCTGTATTACGCCAACGAGGACCAGAAGCGCGAGTTCCTGCTGCCCACCATCGAGGGCGAGCGCATCTCCTGCTTCGCGATCACCGAGCCGGGCGCCGGCTCGGACGCCGCCAACATCAAGCTGCGGGCCGTCCGCGACGGCGACGACTGGGTGCTGAACGGGGAGAAGACGTTCATCACCAACGGCAACGACGCCGACTTCACCATCGTCGTGGCCGTCACCGACCCATCGAAGAAGGCGAGCAAGGGCGGCGCCACCGCGTTCCTTGTCGACAAGTCGATGGGCTGGCGGTCGGAGTTCATCCAAACCATGGGCGAGGGCGGACCGGCCTCGCTGATCTTCGAGGACGTGCGGGTGCCGCACCGCAACATCCTCGGCGAGATCGGCCAGGGCTTCGAGCTGGGCATGAAGTGGATCGGCAAGGGCCGCTACCTCATTCCCTCCAACGCCCTCGGCATCGCCGAGCGGGCGCTGGGCATGGCGCTCGAATACGCGAACACCCGCGAGACCTTCGGCGCGCGCATCGGGACAAACCAGGCGATCCAGTGGATGATCGCAGACTCCGAGGTGGAGGTCGAGGCCGCCCGGTGGCTGATTCTTCGGGCAGCCTGGACCGTTGACCAGGGCTGGGACCCGAGGCACGCTTCATCGATGGCCAAGCTGTACGGCGCGGGGATGGTAAACCGGGTCGTCGACCGGGTCATGCAGATCCACGGCGGCATGGGTTACACCCGCGAACTCCCGATCGAGCGCTGGTATAGGCAGGTCCGCCTGATGCGGATCTACGAGGGCACCGACGAGATGCAGCGGCTGATCATCTCCCGCGACCTGCTCCGCGGGTACACGAAGATCGGAGGGCACCTGGCATGACACAGTTGTCGCTGGCCACCGTCCTGGCCGAGGCGGCCCGGAAACATCCCTCCCAACTGGCGGTGATCGACAGCGCCACCGGCGAGCGCATCACCTATAAGGATCTTTGGGACCAGACCCTGGCGTACGCCGCCGGCCTGAAAGCCCTTGGCGTCGGTCCCGGCGACACCGTTGCCATCCAGATCCCCAACCTGGCCGACTTCCCCCGGGTCTACTACGCGGTGCTGTCGGTCGGCGCCACGATCGTCCCGATGCACCTGCTGCTCACCCCGGCCGAGAACGCGTACGTCTTGGAGGACAGCGGCGCGTCCCTACTGGTGGCGCACTCGTCGCAGCTCGCCAACGCCGCGGCGGCCGGCGCGCTGACCGACGTCAAGATCGTCTCGGTCGGCCCGGCGGTGCCGGGTTTCGAGCGCCTGGAGGACGCGGCTTCGACGGTCCCGCCACTGCGGACCTACGCGAGCCGCGAGGCTGAGGACGTGGCGGTCGTCTTCTATACCAGCGGCACCACCGGCAAGCCCAAGGGTGCCCTGCTCACCCACCTCAACCTGGTGATGAACACCATGGTGAACGTCTTCGACATCCACGACCTCAAGCAGGGCGACGTGGTGATGGGCTGCCTGCCGCTGTTCCACACGTTCGGCCAGACGGTCGGGATGAACGGGACGTTCCGGCTCGGCGGCACGCTGGTGCTGCAGGCCCGGTTCTCGGGCGAGGCCGCGATCGACCTGATGGTCAAGGAGAACGTGACCATCTTCCACGGCGTCCCGACGATGTACATCGGGCTGCTCGAGGCCGCTCCGAAGGCCGACCGCCTGCCGTCGCTGCGGCTCTGTGTGTCCGGTGGCGCGTCGCTGCCGGTCGCCGTACTGGAAAAGTTTGATGAGGTTTTTCAAGCGAAGATCTTCGAGGGGTACGGCCTGTCCGAGACCTCGCCCACCGCGACCACCAACCAACCGGCGTTCGGCACCAAGCCCGGCACCGTCGGCCACCCGATCTGGGGTGTCGAGGTGGAGATCGCCCGGGCCGAGATCGACGAGCGGATCGAGCTGCTGGACGCCGGTGAGCTCGGCGAGATCGTGATCCGCGGGCACAACGTCTTCGCCGGCTACCTCAACAACGACGAGGCGACCGCGCAGGCCGTGGTCGACGGCTGGTTCCGCACCGGCGACCTCGGCACCAAGGACGCCGACGGCTTCATCTCGATCGTCGACCGCAAGAAAGACCTGGTGATCCGGGGCGGCTTCAACGTCTACCCGCGCGAGGTCGAGGAAGCGCTGGCCCGGCACCCGGCCGTCGTTCAGGTCGCGGTGATCGGCGTGCCCGACTCGGTGCACGGCGAGGAGATCTGCGCGGTGGTGGTGCCCGACCCGGGCGGTGTCACGGCCGACGAGCTCATCGAGTGGTCGAAGGAGAAGCTCGGCCGCCACAAGTACCCGCGTCAGGTGCGCTTCGTCGAGTCGCTGCCGCTCGGGCCCAGCATGAAGGTGCTCAAGCGGGAACTCCGGAAGACGTACTCAGAGCAGTAACGGCGGGAGCGCCGCGACGATCGGCTTGTCCGCGGGGAGCCAGGGCACACTGTCCAGCTCGTCCGCGGACAGCCAGCGCATCGCGGTGTGCTCGAGGGCCTGCGGCTGGTCGCCGCCGAGCAGGGTGACGGCGAAGACGCGCAGCACCGCCCGGCCGTGCGCGAGCGAGACGTCCGGGCCGATCCGGTCGCCGACCTCGACCCGCACGCCGAGTTCCTCGACGCACTCGCGGGCCAGGGCCTGCTCGTCGGTCTCACCGGGCTCGACCTTGCCGCCGGGGAACTCCCAGCGGCCGGCCACCTCGGCGGGCGCGGACCGTTCGCACGCGAGCACGCGACCGTCGGTGATGATGGCCGCCGCAACGATTACTTTGCGTGACTTCACGGCGCTGACATGCTGTTCCCCCGGCATGAGATCAAAGCTTCGCATAAAAGTTCACCGTTCAGGTTGTCCGAGCCGTCCCGATCGTCACGCAAACACGTATATGTGGGCGTGGACATGGTTGTCCCCGAAGGCAAGACTGTGGGCACCGACCATGACGACACGGCGACAGTTTGGCCACAAGCCGGCAACGACGCCTAGGGGGTGCGGCGATGCGGGCCAGAAAACGACGGGGAACCCACTCCGACTATCTGACCGACGCGATCGGTCTGTTGAGCGGATGGGAGCGCGACGGCGTTCAGCTGAAGCGCGAGCTGGCGTGCGACGAAAGTCAGCATGCCGCATTGACGGAACGAATCAAGGTGGCGGCGGACACACTGCACATACGCCCTAGTATCCGGCGTCTCGACGGTCACACACAGATCTGTCTGGGCGACCGAGACGGGGACGCCATCACGGACGGTGAGGTCACCCTGGCCGCCCGGATCGAGGATTTCTACCGCACCGTGATCGGGAGCACGCCGTAGATACGCTCTGCCCATGAGCGACGTCATCTACGACAACAAGGGCCAGCTCCAGCAGATCCAGAGCGGCCTGCTCGAGGGCGAGCAGATCATCGCGGTCTACGACGCGATCGGAGCCGGCACCGGATTCATCGGGCTGACCAACCGCCGGATCATCATCCAGGACAAGTCATTCGTGGGTAAGCGCTTCGCGATCACCAGCATCCCGTACAGCAAGGTGAGCAGCGTCAGCGTGGTGAGCAACAAGAGCTGGGCCGGCGAGTTCTTCTCGTCCGGCACCATCGTGATCACGGTCGGCACCCACCAGCACGAGGTCGAGTTCCGCGGGGTGGAGAAGACCCAGCACGTGCACAACGTGATCTTGCATTACGCGGCGTAACGGAGCCCGGGTCAGCGGATCATGACGGCGCACGCGTCGGCGGTGTCCAGGACGAGATCGGCAGCCGTGTCGATCGCCTCGGACAAGCGCAACGGGTCGCCGTCGATCCCGGCGAAGGCCGCGTCGACCCGTTGCCGGAACCGCTCCGGCGCCCCCGGCAGCGCGGCCGCCGCGGCCACCGCGCCCTTCTCGTTGATCAGCCAGCGCCCGGCCGCCCCGTGCAGGGCGTGGGCGCACACCCCGACCACCCGGAAGAGGCATCCGGCCACGTAGGCGGTGTCCCGCCGGGAGACCGCCTTGCGGGCCAGCGCGACCAGGAAGTCGGCCTCCCAGAGCCCGTTCACCAGCGCCTCGGCCAGCTTGGGCGGGTAGACAAGCAGTTTCTCCCGCAGGGCGGTCAGCTCCCCGCCGGGGTCCACCAGGATCCGGCTGAGGGCCAGCTCCCCCGCGTACGTGTGGTCGGGGAACCCGAGCGGGTGCCCGGTCTGCTGGTGGAACCCGTACCGCCCCTGTTCGGCGTCGGCCCAGACGCCGAGCACCCGGTCGAGGTCGCGGTAGATCCAGTCGACCGGATGCCCGTCGATCTTGAGCCAGCCGCCGCCGTCCACCCACGGTCCCCAGCCGCCCGGCGCGGTGACCACCGCCGACGGCCCGGCCACCGACTTGGCCAGCCGGTCCAGCCGGTCGACGTCGAGCGGGGCGCGGTAGTAGAGACCCACGTCGGTGTCGGAGTCGTCGGCATGCGCGCCGCGCGCCCGGCTGCCACCCAGCACGATGCCGACCACGCCGGGCACCTCGGCCACCTGGCGGGCCAGCTCGATCAGACGTTCCTCGGTCAGCGGCACGAGATCCAGTCTTCCCCCGGTTCGCTGTTCATGCACGGCGGATTCTCGGTCAGCAGGCCAGCCGGCCGGCATCGCCGAGGAGAGTGACGTCCTGATCGAGGACCGCGACCGATCCATCGAGGCCGGCCATGCCGGTCTCCGCCGATTCCGCGCACGCCCCTTCCCGGCCCAGCGGCACACAGAGCTGCAGCCCCCGCCCGCACTCGGGGTCGCGGAACCCGCCGCGCTGCGTGCCGAACATCACGATCCGCAGCTGCGGCTGCTGGGTGACGGTCGCGTCGATCAGTTCCCGGGCGGTGGTCCGGCCGCCGACCGTGGTGATCTGGTAGCGCAGTGTCTCCACGCCGGGCACGCCGGGCTCTTCGACCCGCTGCTCGCCGCGCGGCAGGGTGGGGTCGCGGATCACCCGGGTCTCGAACGGGATCTCCCGGGTCTCCACCTCGGTCCGGATGGTGGTCGCCACCGGGGCGGGGGCCTGCGCGGGCGCCGGCACCCGCGGCTTGGCCGGCACCCGGGCCGGCGGCGGGACGACCAGCGCTCCGGCCGCGGACTTCGCCGGCGGCCGGTAGCCCGGCCGGTAACCCGGTTGGTAGCCCGGTTGGTAGCCCGGACGGTAACCGCCCGGATCGCGAGTGGCGGTCCGGTCGGCCGGTTTCGTGGCCCGGGCATCGGCCTCGACGGGTGCCGTGTGCCCGCCCAGGACCGGCGGGAGGGTCGAATCCAGGCCATCGGCCGGCGGAGTGGCGGGGCCGGCCGCCGCCTCCCCGACCGCGGTCACGACGGCGGGTTTCGGGTCGTTGTCCCGGGTGAAGAAGGCGACGCCGGCGACGCCGCCACCGACCACCATCAGCAGCGCACTGGCGCCGGCCGCCATCCGTACCCCGAACGGCAGCCTGGCCCACCAAGACTTTCGTGGCATTTCTAGCAATTGCTGCCAAGGGTCACTAGTTGTCTGGTTTTGCACCAGAGCATTGTGCATTGCGTACCTTGAAGCGCAAGCATCCCCACGCCCCACTGGCGAGCCGATCAAGAGCGTGCGCCCCAGTCGTAGGATCGGATTCATGTCCGCCACGGCACTCCCACCTGGGATCACTCCGCTCACCGCGGAGGAGGAGGCGGTCATGCGCGCGCTGGGCCGCCTCATGCTGGTGCTGCCGAGAGCCCTGACCACCGACCTCGAGCGCGACCAGCGCATGTCCGCGAGTGAATACAGCGTGCTGCGCCACCTCTCCGAGTCGCGGGACGGCTCCATGCGAATGAGCGAATTGGCGCAGGCCTGCGACATGTCCCTCAGTGGGATGACCCGGCTGGCCGCCAAGCTCGAGGCGTTCGGCTTCCTGAAGCGCACCAAGTGCGACTCGGACGCCCGCGGCTGGAACGCCGTACTGACCGAGAAGGGTCTTGATCGGCTGCGCGAAGCGTGGCCGGCCCACCTGGCCAGCGTCCGCCGGCACATCTTCGACCACCTCGACGACCTGGACCTCCGTGCGCTGGCCAAGGCGCTGAACGCGATGGCTTCTTGACGTATTCCCTTATGGGTATACGATAGGTTCATGGCACGAGCGGCAACCACCACGGACGCGTTCAATGCGGTGGCCGAGCCCCGCCGCCGGCAGATCCTCGATCTGCTGGCCCAGGGCGAACGGCCGGTCAACGACCTCGTCGCGATGCTCGACCTCGCCCAGCCTCAGGTCTCCAAGCACCTGCGCGTGCTCCGCGAGGTCGACCTGGTGCGGGTCCGCGACGAGGGCCGGCAACGGCTCTACCGGCTGAACGCCCGGCCACTCCGCTCGATCCACGACTGGCTGCGCAAATACGAGCAGGAGTGGAACGCTCGTTTCGACCTGCTCGACACCGTCCTGGCGGAACTCAAGGAGGAGGAAGCAGATGGCACCGACTAACGGCTCGGCCAAGGTCACGCTCCCGGCCGACAACCAGATCCTGATCACCCGCGAATTCGACGCGCCCCGGCACCTGGTCTGGCGCACCTACACCGAGCCCGAGCTGATCAAGCGCTGGTGGGCCGGCCAACGCGGCACGGTGACCAGCGTCGAGGTCGATCTGCGGGTCGGCGGCGGCTGGCGCTACGTGATGACCGCGAACGGCGGCTTCGAGGTCGGGTTCCACGGCGAGTTCCGGGAGATCGACGCCCCGGACCGCCTGGTCAACACCGAGGCCTTCGAGGGCATCCCCGACCCGGACGGCAACGCCGCCCTGGTCACCGTGACACTGACCGAAAAGGACGGCCGCACCTATCTCGAGTCACTCACCGAGATGCGCGACAAGGCCGGCCGCGACGCGATCATCGACTCCGGCATGGAGGGCGGCATGCAGGAGTCCTACGACGCACTGGAGCGAGTGGCGATCTCCCTGACCTCGCCCAGCTGATCTCGTTAAAATGCGGGATGACCTGGATCATCGAGCAGCGGGACTGGGCCGACCCGGCCGGGGCGGCCCTGCGTGAGGCGCAGCGCGTCGAGCTCGACGCGCGCTACGGCAACGACGACCACGAGCCCGGCGCCGCGCCCACCGCCGACAACATCGACGTCTTCCTGGTCGCGGTCGACCCCGCCGGCCAGGCGATCGGCTGCGGCGCCCTGCGCCGGCTGGACCAGGCGTCGGCCGAGGTCAAACGGATGTACGTGACACCGGCCGGCCGTGGCTCCGGCGTCGCCACCGCCATCCTGCGCACCCTGGAGGAGCAGGCCCGCGCCCTCGGCTGGCACACGCTGCGGCTGGAGACCGGCACGGCCCAGCCCGACGCGATGCGCTTCTACGAGCGCGAGGGTTACCACCAGATCCCGCGCTACGGCGCCTACGCCGACTCGGACCACTCGGTCTGCTACGAGCGGTCCCTGTCGGCGTAATCACTCGTCGCCGGGACCCCAGGTGCCGTCGTCGCGGACGCGATAGGTGCGCCAGCCGACGACCAGGGTTTCCAGCGCCTCGAGGAAGGTCTCGGCGATGAACCATTCGCCGGCCTGGTCGAGGTCGAAGATCCGGCCCCGCTCGTCGACCGCGAGGATCGACTCGTTGTTGATGCTGCCGATCGGGAAGAGCCGCGACCCGATGATCTGGCCGAACTCGTGGAGCACGTCGGCGCTGTACTTGGCCCACTCGGGTCCGAGGTAGACGACCCGGGACCGCTGCTCCAGGCCGGCCGCGTGGCGATGGATGACCAGCGAGCCGGTCTGCGCCAACGCCTCCAGCATCGCCGGGAACGCCTGATGGCGGTGTTCCCGGCCGGCCACCGGAAGGACCCGGTCCACCTCGAACGCGGCCAGGTCGGCCCGCAGGTCGGCCGGGGTGCCGGGCAAATACGACCCGCGGATCAGTTCCGCGGCGAGAGTGTCGGAGAACCGTTCCGGGTCGGGGTTGGGCGCGGGCGCGGCCGGGTCGTCGACGAGCGCGGCGACCATCTCCCACGGCATGAGGGCCAGCTGGGTGAGCACGTAGACGCAGCTCTCGCACGGGTCGTTCGGCGTACCGCCGGCCGGGTCGTCCGGCTCGCGGATCTGGAACGTCTCGAACTGCGCGGGCAGCAGCAGCTGGCGGGCCTCGTCGAGAGTCAGCGGGGGCGAACCGGCCAGCCCCCGCTTGCGATCCGCCTCGTGCAGCACGTCGGAGCAGACGATCATCTCGGCGTGCCGCTCGCAGCCGCGCACGAGCTGCTGCGGGGTCTGCTCGGCCAGCCGTTCCAGGACCAGCCGGTGATGGTTCAGCTTCTGGTCGCCCTTGGCGCCGCGGGCGAGGTAGACGCGACCCTCCACGGTGGCGTGCGCGGCGACGCCGGGGGCAACCTTCCGCTGGGCCTCCCGACGCAGCTGGACCTCGGGATCCGAGGTCTTGGGCGGGTCGACCACCGCGTCGCGCTGCTCGCGGTATGTCTCTTCAAGCATCTCGGCGGGCCAGTTCGGCCAGCTCGAGACCCGGCCGGTGGCCCGGTCGATGACGCTCGAGCCGGTGCCGATCTCGGCCGCTGCGAAGGTTTTCCGCACCGGGGCGACCGTGACGATGAAGCCCAGGTCGAACTCCTCGACCGCGGCCTGCTGCTCGGCGCCGGTGGCCAGCGACGCGGCGCGCGCCCACGCCGCCGCGCTCGCGTCGGCGTCCGCTCGGGTGATCATTGCTGCGTCCTCCAAGTGCCGTCGTCGTGCAGCCGGGCGGCCGGATGGCCCGTCAGCAGAGCGACGAGTGCCTGGTCGAGAGTCTCCCCGAGGAACCATTCGCCGCCCTGGTCGAGGGCGAAGACGCGACCACGCTCGTCGATCGCCAGCACCGCCTCGTCGTCGCCCTCGGTGCCCAGCGGGAACATCCTGGCGTCGACGATGATGCCGAGCTCGCACAGCGGGTCAGTCAAATGCGCGATCGAGCCGTGTCCGATGTCGAACGAACGGACCCGCTGCGCGACACCCGGGCAGTTCCGGCTGGTCAGGACCCCGTAGAACTCGGTGAACGCGGCCCGGGCGGCCGGAAACTCCGCGAGCTCGAATTCCGCGCCCCGCCCGGCCACGAGCCGGTCCACCTCGCCGGCGCCGAGCCGCGCCCGCCGCTGCCGCGACTCCGGCACCCAGCCCCGATGGGCCAGCTCCCAGGCCACCTCGGCCGGAAAACGGCCGGGCTCCGGGTCGATTCCGGCGGTCTGCCGCCAGTCGACCTGGCGCGACGCCGGCAAAACCGACAGTTCGATGAGTACGGATTGGCAGGTGAAGCAGGAACTGGCGGGCTCGCCACCGATCGGGTCGCCGCTCTCCCGGATGTGGAACGTGTCGAACTGACCCTGCGCGAGCAGAGCCCGGGCATCGCCGAGGTCGAGCGCGGCATCGCGCACCTTGTCGGCCTCGTAGAGCACGTCCGACACGACAAGCAGTTCGGCATGGCGCTCCGCACCGCGCACCGTGTTTTCCGCGGGGATCGCCGCCAGCAGCTGCGCGACCAGCGGATGGTGCCGCAGTTCCTGGTCACCCTTGGCGCCGCGGGCCCGGAACAGCCGGTCGCCCAGCGTGAGATGCGCGGCAACCGCGGGGCTGACCCGCCGGTGTGCCTCGCGCTTGAGCTCCGCGACCGGGTCGGCGGTCTGGTGCCGCCCGATCGCGGCGTCCCGCCGCTCCCGATAGTGCTCATCGAGCTCCGCAGTGGACGCGATCGGCCAGTGCGAGAGCCGGCCGGTGTCCCGGTCGATCACGGTGGTGACGTCCTCGCCCGGCTCGGTGCGGATCTCCGGTGGCAGTTGCATCCACACCGCGTAACCGAGAGCCAGCTCATCGACGTGCGGCGTGCAGGGGTAGCCGCGCCGGATCGACTGCTTGTGCGCCCAGCCCTCGGCGACGAATTCCGCCTCTTCCAGCGAGATCATCGAGGTTCCCCCATGCCGATGAGCTTAGAACGATCGGACAATGTCAATTCTCGGCGTTGTCGCGAGCTGATAGTTTTTCAGGCAAATCGCTGGGCACTCGGGGGAGACGGCCGTGACACGACAGTCCGATCGCGACGCCAACCACGCGCTGCGCGCCCGTTTCGACGACGTGGTGTCGCAGTACCAGCGCCTGCGCACCGGCCTCGACGATCTCCAGGAGCGGCTGGCCACCCTGGCCGTGACCGCCGAATCGCCGGACGGCCTGGTCGGGGCGACCGTCGGCCCGCGCGGCCAGCTGATCGACCTCAAGCTCGACCGGGACATCTACCGCCACGGCGACCAGGACGAATTGGCCCGCACCATCCTGCGCACCGTCGAGCGGGCGGTCGCCAAGACCACCGATCAGGTGCAGGAGATGGTCGGCGAATACCTGCCGGCCGACTCCGGGGCGGCCCGCTTCCTGCGCGACGGCGAGTTCGGCAGCCTGCTCGGCCGCCAGGACCAGCTCATGCGAGAGGCGGCCGACGACGATGGCCGGTGAGGAGCTCTACCTCGACCCGCAGCGCGCCACCGCCGGCGGCCGCGACCTCTCGCTGGCCGGCTCGCAGCTGGTCAGCCTGGACAACAGCACGGTGGCCGAGATCGCCGTGGCGAGCCAGGGGCAGCCGTGGGGGCGGGACGACATCGGCGCCGCCTTCCAGAAGAACTACGGGCCGCTGCTGCAGCAGTTCACCGAGGCGTTCGGCCAGATCGCGGGCTACGTGGAGGCGCTCGGCGACGCCGCGATGAAGTCGGTCGAGGACAACCTGGCCGCCGACGACCGGGCGGGCGAGACCGTCATCAAGTCGTACAAGGCCTGATGCCGTCATGACCGTCCTACCCAGCCCGATTCCGCACCCGCTCGACTACTCTCCGTGGGACCTTCCTGGCTGGGCGTACGACGCTCTCGAATGGGTCGTCGGTTTCGACTGGCCCGAGGGCAACGAAAAAGTCACCTGGGACATCGCCGACCAGTGGTACGACCTGGTCAGCGCGATGGCCGCGCCACGAGACGACGCCGCCGAGGCAGCCCAGCGGATCATCGACGCCTACGGCGGCAGCGGCACCACGATCGAGGCGTTCATCGCCGCCTGGCAGAAGGTCGCCGACGGCGACGAGGCACCGCTCAACGCGCTGATGGACTTCGCCAACGAGATGGGCAAGATGGTCGAGGGCTGCGGCCGCGACATCGAGGGCGCCAAGCTCGAGGCGTGGATCGAGCTGGGCATCTTCGTCATCGAGCTGATCGGCATGGCGGTCACCGTCGCGCTGACCCTGGGCGCCGCCTCGCCGGCCGCCGGCGGGCTCATCGCGGCGACCCGGATGGCGATCCAGCAGATCTTCAAGAAGCTGATCGCGCAGCTCGCCAAGAAGGCCATCAAGCAGGGCCTCAAAGACATGGGCAAGCGCGTCACCAAGGACATCCTCACCAAGAAGGGCCTCAAGCAGCTCGGCAAGAAGGCCTTCAAGGAGGGCCGGGAGGAAGCCCGCGAGGAGTTCCTCACCAACCTCGGCATCCAGACCTACCAGAACATGACCGGCCGGGCCGACGGCATCAGCCTGTCCGATCTGGCCTGGTCGACCGGCGCGGGCGCGGCCGGTGGGGCCGCCGCGCACGGCGCCAACATCGGCGCGGGCCACCGGAGCGGCATCTTCCGGGGTGCGGCGGCCGAGGTCCTCGGCGATCTGGGCGGGTCGGCCGCCACCGGCAACCTGTCCGACTTCGAGAGCCTTGCCAAATCCGCTAGTTCGGGTGTGTCCGGCACGATGGTCGGTAACGCCCACCATGACGTCAAAGGCATGAATGCCAGCCTGGTCGGCGCCGGGGACCTCACCCTGAGCGACTTGCCGTCGGCTGCCTCAAATTCTTCCGGTACGGCGGTCAGCTCCGCGATCCCCGACCTGTCCTCCGGGTCATCGAGCGGCAGCCCGGTCCACACCGGATCATCCAGCGGCCCACCGACGTCCTCGGTCGCGGGCTCCGACACCTCGGTGACCAACACGTCGGAGTCGGTCTCGGCGTCTGTCTCGGCGTCGACGTCCGCTTCGCCGCTGGTGAGCCATGCCCAGAGCTCCACGACCGCCGAAACGGTCGTCACCTCGTCGAACTCCGGCGGCGGCACCACGACGGCCTTCACCTCGTCGAACTCCGCCGGTGGCACCACGCTCGCGTCGGCCGCGCCGGCGATCGATGCGGCCGCCGACACCAACGCCGGCCCGAGCACGTCCGGTCCGGTCTCCACCTCCACGAACGCGTCGGTGGCCGGCACCTCGAATGCCGGTCCCAGCGCGCCCGGCGGCCCGGTCTCGGTGTCGTCGGCCGGCCCGAGCGTGGCCGGTTCGCCCAGTTCCAATGTGTCGCTGACCAGCAGCAGCCCAACGACGGGCCCGTCGAGCCTCAGCACCTCGACCAGCAGCCCGACGATCTCACCGAACAGCAGCCCGACGCCGTCCGCGCCGCAAAGCCTGGACACCGGCGGCGCCCGCCCCAGCGGCCCCAGCATCACCTCAGCGTCCCCGAACGTGACCGGCCCTAACGTTAGCGGCCCTAACGTTAGCGGGCCGAACGTTAGCGGGCCGAACGTTAGCGGGCCGAACGTTAGCGGGCCGAGCCCGACTGGCACCGGCCCCAACAACCCGAGCCCGGGCGGCACCGACCTGAGCCGGCCGCGTGCCGAGGCGCCGCTCGCCTCGGCCACCACCACCACCACCACCACCACCACCACCACGCCTGCCGCAGCCCCGCCCCCCACGACCACGCCCGCCGCGACCACGCCCACGACGACCACGCCAGCGAACCCGTCGCCGAGTTCGACGGATTCGGGGCGGCCGAGCCCGGCCACGCCGGACCGGTCCACCAGCCCGCCTCCGTCCACGTCCCCGCCTGCGCAGCCCGGCAAAGCGGACACGCCGCCGCCACCCGCGACGCCGGATCGACCGCGGTCGGACGGCGGTCGCTCCGATCCGGCGGTGTTCGTCCCCGGGCCGGGCCACGCCAACCCGCACCTGACCTCGCGGACGCCCGACCAGGCCCGAGCCGAACAGGCCTATTTCGACCAGCAGGCGCAGAACAAGCAGGTCGTGCTGAGCCGGATCTCCACCAGCACACTGGGCCGTTACGACAAGGCCGTCGACGCGATGGGCCGGGCCCGGGCCGACGCCCGGCGGGAGGCACGAAAGGCCAAATTCACCTTCAACTTCAGGAAGGCGGACCGCTTCCGGGCCATGGAGGCCCACTATCAACAGCAGGAGGCGTACGCGGTACAGCAGCGCGAACAGGTCAAGGTCTACCTGACCCAGCAGCAGTTCTCGCTGATCGACGCGACCAAGCCGTACCACGACCCGGTGGACTTCGCGACCGCGAACACCGACCACGGTTACCTCTCCGGCGCCCCGATCTGGAGCAACGACCGATCGGCCCTGACCGGCGGTCCCCACCCGCCGAACTCGCGGACCCTGCGCAACTACAACAGCCCCGGAGGCCTGCGCCGCCCGCTCGCCATGCACCAGGCCGACCTGGAACAGGTGGTCCCCCGCGATCAGAACGGCGCGCCGGTGCGCACCCCGGACCCGCGCGGCCCGCTGCTGAAACTGCTCAACGACGGCGGCTCCACCGCCGACCCGACCCGCGGCTTCAACTGCCTCGACTGTGCGCTGTCGTTCTTCGAGACCTACTTCCACGGCCGGCCGACGGTCTCCGCGCCCCGCACGGTCGACAGCTACCGGTACGGCGCCGACGTGCAGGCCGGCGAGACGGGCGGCACCGTCCGGGCCGAGACGGCGACCGGCAGCGGCTTCACCCACGTCACGCCGTCCGACCCGAGCAAGTCGCACGCGGAGGTCAAGGCCGACGTCGACCGCGGTTTCGAGGCGGTGGCCCGCGCTCTCCTGCAGGGCGGCCACGGTTCCACCGCCGTCATCGTCACCGAGTGGGAGAACAACAGCGCGCACGCCTGGAACGCCGTCAACCACCACGGCACGCTCTACTTCATCGACCCGCAGTCCGGTAAGTATCAGGACGCGTCGAACTTCACCGGCGGCCCCGGCCACCGCACGCTGTACGGCCACACCGGCACGCCGAACGGCAGCAACGCCGTCGGGATCCACGCGCTGATGGTCGACGGCCAGGGCAACCCGATGGCCGTTCCGAACACCCCGCCGTCGCCGTACAGCGGCCGGACCTCCCCGCCCCCGCCGCCGCTCGCCTACCAGCAACAGCAGGCGCAACTGGCGCAGCAGCAGACGGTGAGCCCGCCGCAGCCGCCGGGCCCGGCGCCCACGGTCACCACCCAGCCGCCGCTGCCCGCGCCGCCGACCACCCCGGAACCGCCGACGCCGGGCCCGACGACGACGATCGATGACGGACCGCCACCGCCCGCGCCACCGGTCACGCCGCCGGTCGAGACCCAGCGGACGCACGAGACGGTCACGGACGAAGCCGGACCGAAACTGGACAGCTCCCCCACCCGTACGGACGAAGCGCAGAGCCGGACCACGACGGAGCCGGCGCCGGATCGCTCCGGCCTCGACCTGTTGTCGGTGTTGAATCCGGACGCGAACCGCGATCCGCTGTCGGTGCTGGACCCGACGCCGCGGACAACGACGGATACCTCCCCGGCGCCGGACGCCGACGCACGGCTGGCGGTGGAGGCGAGGGCGAAGGCCGACTATCAGTTCGCGACCGACCGCGCCCGGCGGGAGTTCGACGAGTCCTACCGGCAGCGAATGGCACAGGATCTGCGAACCCAGGCCACGACCGCGAACGATCAGGCCGACGACCTGAACCGCCAGGTCCACGACGCCTACCGGAACGGCGACCAGGCCACCGCCGACCGGCGCGCGACGGAACGCGACCGACTGGAGGAGCAGGCGCGCGAGTTCCAGGATCGCGCGTCCGACGTGGAGCGTGGCGGCGAGATCGGCGACGTCGAGCTGACCGGCAACGACTGGGAGCAGGTCAACGACAGCAATGGTGCAAGCGACCTGGCCCCCGGCCCGGTGGAGACCGGCGACCGTTCCGCGCTGACCGGCGACGCAGGCCCGCGCTCGATCGACACGACCCGCCGCTACAACGAGCGCGGCGGCCTGCGCCCACCACTGCGAATCCACCAGACCGACCTGGAACGCGCCATGCCGCGCGACACCGACGGAACCCCGGTCCGGCATGCGGATCCACGAGACGGCGACTGGTTCGCCCTGGTGAACGACGGCGGCCCAGAGGCCGACCCCACCCGCTCCATCAACTGCGGCGACACGGTCCTGTCGCTGTACGACAGCTACATGCACGGCCGCCCAAGGGTGTCCGCCCCACGCACATTCGACGGTTACCACAATGGCGACCCAAGCCGCCCGATGGACGCCGAACGCGGCGTAACAGCCCGCATCGAAACGTCAACCGGAGGCCACTTCGAGGGCCTGACCGACGTAAGCACCCTGGACCCACCGGATCAGCGAGCAGAGGTACGCCTGGCCGAAAGCCACCTGCACAGCCATTTGCTGAGCTTGGGCCACGGCTCATTCGCCTTCATAACAACCCAGGACCAGGCCGGCCGAACCCACGCAACCGCCATGGTGAACCAGAACGGCACAATCCTCTACCTGGACCCCCAAAACCGATCCATCAACGCAACGGCCCCACTGCGCACAAACACCGGCCAGGGCTACCCCTCAGACGTAGTCCGCATGGACGCCCTGGTGGTAGACGGCCAGGCCCGCCCCCGCCCACTGACAACCGGCGCCGGCCCGTTCGTAGCCGCAGAACCGGCCGGCGGTCCCAACCCGGACGTCTATGACAGCGCGCAACGTGCGGACATGGCGGAACACGGCACTCGGCTGGGCCTGAGTCCCGAACAGATCGACGGTTTCATCACCGCCGGTTCGATCGAGAAGGACCCCAATCCACCGCGCCGCCCGGACGGAAAGGAAGCACTCACTCCGGGCGAAGTGAAACAACAGATGGACAATTGGACGAACGACGTCGAACCGCGGGGCTATCCGCATCATTTCGAAAGCCGTGAGCAGTTCTTGGAGTTTGTCGGCCGGCTCAACGGACTTACCGAGGCATTCGACATTCCGCACGGCCGGATGGTGGTCCAGGGCTCATCACTCCGGACGCCGAATGCTGGTGATGTCGATTTCGCAGTCATCGTCTCGGACGAAGATTTCGACGCATACGCCGCACGGTGTGGGCGTGGCATCGAGCAGCGCGCGAACCCGAGGGCGCTGGATGGGCTGCTCTCCGGGTTGGACGGCAACGTCAGTAAGGGCTTCGTGTCGAAGTACTATGTTGACCGCCCGAACCGGACAGCGCCGACGTTTTCGCAGCAGATTATCTCACTCGCCCACGAGTTCTCGGTCCCGGCCGTCGATATCTCAGTGATGAAAGAATCCAGCGTGATGATGATGTATCCGTGGATGGACGTGACGGTAGGTCGAGAATGAGTAGCTTGCAAAGCAAACTGTTCTTAGGGTGGGATCCAACTTCGCCGGTCGAGGCAACGGCGGACCAGGTCCGAGCCGCAAAGAGATACTCGCGAGGGCTTTTCGACGCGTCCGGGGCTCTCGTGCGGCTCGAACTGTACGGCCGTGATGGGCTGCACGATGTCTACTACTACAACGGCGAGAGCGAATCGATCACCGCCGACCATGCCGTCGACTATCCCGGAAGCACGTTTGCCGTAGTTCGCACCGAGGAAGCGCTGGCCGGCTTCCGCTGGGAGTTCACGACCCGGTATACCGCCGAGGGCAGCCCGCGCCTGTTCATGACCCATCTCTTCGATCCGGCCGATCTGGAGATCATGAATCTGGACTACATCCGGACCGGCGAGCTTCGCGCCATCACCAAGTTCTGGTACGAGTCGGCGGACTCGATCGGCCTAGTCTTCGAGTACCAGCCCGACGGCAAGAACGTCGACGTCACCAACCTCGAGGAGGGCGAGAGCGTGCCCTTCGAGGCAGTGCTCCGAGCGCTGCCCGAGCCGGACTTCTACGCCGAAGGCTTCGCGCTTCCACCGCAGCTGGCAGGCACGTCAATTCCGCCGGTAGGCGACCACTTCCACCTTGAGTAACCCGGTGGACACGGAGATGCGATCGCCCGCAACCGGAGGAAACGGCATGTATCTATGGCTTGAGCTTGGCGGAGATCGATAATGAACGACCTGCAGACTAAGCTGTTTCTGGACTGGGAGCCGAATTCTTCGGTCGAGGCGACGGCTGACGAGATTCGCGACGCAGAAACGTATTCGCGCGGGTATTTCGACTCATCAGGCGCCTTGGTTCGCCTTGAACTGTACGACGGCGGCAACTTGGACCAGGTGTACTACTACGGTAGCGATATTGAATCAATAACTTCCGATCACACACGCGATTATCCCGAGCTCGCTTTTGCTGTAGTCCATAAAGAAGGAGCATCGGCGGGGTTCCATTGGGAGTTCACCACTCGATATGCCGCAGATGGCAGTCGGCGCCTGTTGATGTTTCACCTTTTCGATCCCCGCAACTTGGAGATCATGAATCTGGACTACAGCATCGCCGGCGACCTTCGTGCTATCACGAAGTTCTGGTACGAGTCAGCGGACGAGATCGGCCTCATGTTCGAGTATCGGAAAGATGGAACGAACGTCGACGTCGCCAACCTGGAAGAGGGCGAGAGCGTGCCCCTCGAGGCAGTGCTCCGAGCGCTACCCGAGCCGGACTTCTACGCCGATGGCTTCGCGCTTCCGCCGCAACTGGTGGGCACGTCGATTCCGTCCGTAGGCGACCACTTCCGCCCTGAGTAACCGGTGGACACGGAGATGCGAACCGCGTGGTTCCGGACCGATATCTCCGGTGCGGACCACGAAGTCGCCGAGTACGAGGCCCGCGCTTCGGATGCGTATGAGCGAGCGTGGTTCGATCCGGCCGGCGAACTGGTGCGCCGGGAGCGATATCGCAAGGGTGACCTGATCCAGGTCCGATACTTCGTCGGCGAGCTCGGATCAATCTTCGCCGAGCACGAGCGTGATTATCCCGAGACCGAGTTCGCAGTCCTTCGGGAGGAGGGTGCGCCGGCCGGCTTTTGCTGGGGATTCATGGCCCGGTATGACGGCGCCGGTCGCCCGATCGCGTTCGGCACCGAGCTCATCGACCCGAGTGGCTCAGCGATCATGATGCTGGAGTACGACGGGAACGGTGAGCTCCGCGGCGTCACGAAGTTCTGGGACGAGATGCCTGACGAGGCCGGCATGTTGTTCGAGTACGGAGCAGACGGGACGAGCGTGGTCGTCGGCGATCTGGAAGACGGCGACACACTGCGTTTCGACGAAGTGCTTCGGGCGCTACCCGAGCCGGACTTCTACGCCGATGGCTTCGCGCTTCCGCCGCAGCTCGCGGGCATCTCGATCCCGTCCGTGCGAGACCGCCTCGGCTGAGCGCAGCATGCCGGAGCCAGGGTTACCGAAATGCTACGGTGACGGCATGACTGCGGTGCCCGAGTGGATGCGGCCGCCTCGCCCTGAGGGCTGGTACTCCGATGACCTCGACAGGCTCGCCGAAGCACCGCGCCATACCGAACTGATCGATGGAGCGCTCGTCTTCATGATGTCCCCCCAGCGGGTCTGGCATGCCCGGATGGTTACCGCACTGGTGAACTCCCTGACCGATCAGGCACCGGCAGGCATCGAGGTCGACCGGGAGATCACGGTCCGACTCGATAGATGGAATCGTCCCGAGCCTGACCTTCTGGCCACCAGGGCGCCGTACGATCCGTCCCGCACCTTCTACCTTCCGGAAGAGACTCTTCTGGTCGTAGAGGTCGTCTCGCCGGAGTCGGCGCACCGGGATCGGACAGTCAAGCTGCGCAAGTACGCGGAAGCTGGCATCCCGAACTACTGGCGGGTCGAAGACCAGGACGGATCACCGGTGGTCCACGCCTACGAGCTCGACGAGCCCACCCGATCGTACGCGCCGACCGGAATCCATCGGCACGAACTACGCACCACCACGCCGTTCACGATCAAGCTCGATCTCGATGGCCTGGTGCCCGGCCGTAAGAGTTGAGCCGGCCGGGCGGCGCATCTAAACGTTGAAGCGGAACTCGACGACGTCGCCGTCCTTCATGATGTAGTCCTTGCCCTCCATGCGGACCTTTCCCGCCGCCTTGGCGGCGGACATGGAACCTGCGGTCATCAAGTCGTCGAAGCTGACGATTTCGGCCTTGATGAAACCCCGCTGGAAGTCGCTGTGGATCACGCCGGCCGCCTCGGGAGCGGTCGCGCCGACCGGGATCACCCAGGCTCGGGCTTCCTTCGGGCCGGCGGTCAAGTAGGTCTGCAGGCCCAGCGTCTCGAAGCCGACCTTGATCAAGCGGTTCAGGCCCGGCTCGGTCTGGCCGGTGGACTGCAGCAGCTCCAGGGCGTCGTCGTCGTCCAGGTCGATCAGCTCGGACTCGATCTTCGCGTCCATGAACACGGCCTCGGCCGGGGCGACCAGGGCGCGCAGCTCGTCCAGGAACGCCGCGTTGCCCAGCTCGGCCTCGTCGACGTTGAAGACGTAGAGGAACGGCTTCGTGGTGAGCAGATGCAGCTCGGCCAGCAGCTCTACGTCCAGGTCGGCGGCCGCCGCCCCGGCGTACAGCGTGATGCCGTCGTTGAGCAGTTTGAACGCCAGCTCCGCGGCGGCCACGGCGGGCGCGCGGTCCTTCTTGAGCTTGGCTTCCTTCTGCAGGCGCGGCAGCGCCTTCTCGACCGTCTGCAGGTCGGCCAGGATGAGCTCGGTGTTGATCGTCTCGATGTCGTCGCCGGGCGAGACCTTGCCGTCGACGTGCAGCACGTTCGGGTCGCTGAACGCGCGCACGACCTGGCAGATCGCGGACGCGTCGCGGATGTTCGCGAGGAACGCGTTGCCTCGGCCCTGGCCCTTGGACGCGCCGCGGACCAGGCCGGCGATGTCGACGAAGCTCACCGGGGCGGGCAGGATCTTCTCGCTGCTGAACAGCTCAGCGAGCTTTCCCAGGCGTTCGTCGGGGAGCCCGACCACGCCGACGTTCGGCTCGATCGTCGCGAACGGGTAGTTCGCCGCCAGCACGTCGTTCTTGGTCAGGGCATTGAACAGGGTGCTCTTGCCGACGTTCGGCAGGCCGACGATTCCGATGGAAAGGCTCACGGAAACCCAGTTTACGCAGGGTTGCGGACGGCCCGGCGGGCGCAAGGGTCATGTCCGAATCCCGCCAGCTTTTCGTAGGCAACAGAGGGCAGACTCGACGTCATGGAACTGGACTTCGAACGGTGCTACCGGGCCGTGGACAGCCGGGACCAGCGCTTCGACGGCTGGTTCTACACCGCCGTGAGCAGCACCGGCATCTACTGCCGGCCGTCCTGCCCGGCCATCACGCCGAAACCCGAGAACGTCTCCTTCTTCCCGACCGCGGCCGGCGCCCAGCGCGCTGGTTACCGTGCGTGCAAGCGCTGCCGGCCGGACGCCGCCCCGGGCTCGCCCGAGTGGGACGTGCGGGCTGACCTGGTCGGGCGCGCGATGCGGCTGATCGGGGACGGCGTGGTGGACCGGGAGGGCGTGCCGGGCCTGGCCGGCCGGCTCGGTTACACCGAGCGACACCTCAACCGGATGCTCACCGCCGAATTGGGGGCCGGGCCGCTCGCGCTGGCCCGCGCACAACGCGCGCAGACGGCGCGGATCCTGATCGAGACCACCGATCTCGGCCTGGCCGAGATCGCGTTCGCGGCGGGTTTCGGCAGCGTGCGGCAATTCAACGACACGATCCAAGAGGTGTACGCGCAGGCGCCGAGCCGGTTGCGGGAACGCCGTCCGGTGGCCGACGCGGAGCCGGGGACGATCAACCTGCGGCTCGCCTACCGGTCGCCGCTGCACGTTCCGGCGCTGCTCGACTTCCTCGAGACGCGGGCGCTGCCGGGGATGGAGGAGCGGTCCGGTGACACGTACCGTCGCGGTCTGCATTTGCCGCACGGCAGCGCGACGGTCGCGCTGACCCCGGCCGCCCGCTGGGTTTCCGCGAAGCTGCGGCTGAGCGACGTGCGCGATCTCGCGCCCGCGGTGGCCCGCTGCCGGCGGCTGTTCGACCTGGATGCGGACCCCGACGCCGTCGATGCCACGCTGGGCGCGGACCTCGCGCTGAGCGCGTCGATAAACACCGAGCCGGGCGTACGGGTACCGCGCGCGGTCGACGGTTTCGAAATTGCCGTTCGGGCAATCGTGGGTCAGCAGGTGAGCGTGGCCGGCGCGCGGACGACGCTGACCCGGATGCTCCGGGCGGCCGGCGGTTTCGACGGCCCGGACCTGGTCGGTTTCCCCGGCGCGGTGGTGGTGGCCGAGTTGCCGGACACCGCATTCGGGATGCCGGTCAGCCGGCGGCAGACGATCCGGCAGCTCGCCGAGGCGGTCGCGGCCGGGAAGATCGATCTGGAACCGGGCGCGAACCGGGAGGAATCGGTCTCCCGGCTGATGGAGGTGCCCGGCATCGGCGCCTGGACCGCCGGATATGTGGCGATGCGGGCGATCGGCGACCCGGACGTGTTCCTGCCGACCGACCTGGCGGTGCGGCGCGGGGCGGCGGCCCTCGGGTTGCCGTCGACACCGAAGGCCCTGGAGAAGCACGCCGAGCGGTGGCGGCCCTGGCGGTCGTACGCCCTGATCCGCCTGTGGCGGGCCTCTTGACCACGGTTATCCACAGGCCCGCAGAAACTTTCCCGCGGCCGGCCCCAACCGGCCAGGCTTTGTTCCGAACCCCCTGGAGGACGCCATGTTGAAACACCACACCATCGACACCCTGGCCGGCCCGCTCACGATCGTGGTGGGTGCGAGCGGCGGCGTGCGCGCGGCCGGTTTCACCGACGACGTGGGCGATCTGCTGTCGCTGATCCACCCGCAACTCCGCGAGGACGCGCAGCCCGACGACGACATCGGGCCGGTCACCGGGCTGGTGCGGTCCTATTTCGAGGGTGACCTGAGCGCTCTCGACCGGGTGGTGGTCGAGCAGCGCATCAGCGGCCCGTTCATCACGCACGCGTGGGTGGTGATGCGCGAGATCAAGCCGGGCAGCCCGGTGACCTACAGCGAGTTCGCCCAGCTCTCCGGGCGGCCGGCGGCGATCCGGGCGGCCGCGTCGGCCTGCGCGCGCAACCCGGTCGCACTGTTCACCCCGTGCCACCGGGTCTTGCGGCTCGACGGTTCCCTCGGCGGATATCGATGGGGACTGCCGGTGAAGCGGCAGTTGCTGGCACACGAAGCGGCCTGAGCGGTGAATCTCGGACGACCGGCAGCGCAGCGGCCCGTAGCATTCAGCCATGACTGATACGGGAACGACCGCGCGCGCCGGTCTCCCCGAGCGACCGTCGCTGGACGGCCTCGAGGACAAGTGGGCGCGCCGCTGGCAGGAGGAGGACACGTATGCATTCGACCGCTCGAAGGAGCGCGCGGATGTATATGCGATCGACACCCCTCCGCCGACCGTATCCGGCGAGCTGCACATGGGCCACGTCTTCTCCTACACGCACACCGACACGGTCGCGCGGTTCCAGCGGATGCGCGGCAAGACCGTCTTCTACCCGATGGGCTGGGACGACAACGGGTTGCCCACCGAGCGCCGGGTGCAGGTCGTCTACGGTGTCCGATGCGACCCGACCCTGCCCTACGACCCGCAGTGGCAACCTCCGGTCAAGCCGGGCAAGGAGACCGTCTCGATCTCCCGGCGGAACTTCGTCGAGCTCTGCGACCGGCTGACCACCGAGGACGAGAAGGTCTTCGAGGCGCTGTGGCGGCGGCTCGGGCTGTCCGTCGACTGGAAGATGACCTACACGACGATCGGCACCCGGGCGCGGGCCGTCTCGCAGCGCGCGTTCCTCAACAATCTGGCCCGCGGTGAGGCGTACACGGCCGAGGCGCCGACGCTGTGGGACGTCGGGTTCCGCACCGCGGTCGCGCAGGCCGAGCTGGAGGACCGGGAACGCCAGGGTGCCTATCACCGGGTGCGCTTCCACGGTCCGGACGGCCCGGTCGAGATCGACACCACCCGGCCGGAACTGCTGCCGGCCTGCGTCGCGCTGGTCTTCCACCCGGGCGACGAGCGCTACCAGCACCTGCTCGGCAAGACCGTCCGCACGCCGTTCTTCGGGGTCGAGGTCCCGGTCTACGAGCACCAGCTGGCCGCACCGGACAAGGGCACCGGCATCGTCATGGTCTGTACGTTCGGCGACCTGACCGACGTCGCCTGGTGGCGTGACCTGCAGCTGGAGACCCGGGTGGTGATCGGCCGGGACGGCCGCTTCCTGCCCGACCGCCCGGCCGGCGTCCCGGTCGCGGCCTACGAGCCGTTCGCCGGCCTGTCCGTCAACGCCGCCCGGCGGGAGATCGTCCGGGTCCTCACCGAGGCCGGCGACCTGATCGGGGAACCGACGCCGATCACCCATCCGGTGAAGTTCTACGAGAAGGGCGACTCGCCGCTCGAGATCGTCACGAGCCGGCAGTGGTTCATCCGCAACGGCGGGCGCGATCCCGAGATCCGCGAGCGCATGCTGGCCCGCGGGCAGGAGCTGCGCTGGTTCCCCGAGCACATGCGGCACCGTTACGAGCACTGGGTGAACGGCCTGACCGGGGATTGGCTGATCAGCCGGCAGCGGTTCTTCGGCGTGCCCATCCCGGTTTGGTACCGGCTCGACGACGCTGGCGAACCGGACTACGCCCAGCTTCTCATACCGGACGAATCGTCGTTGCCGGTTGACCCTTCGTCGGAGTGTCCCCCGGGGCACACCGAGGAGCAGCGGGGCGTTCCCGGCGGTTTCGCGGCCGATCCGGACGTGATGGACACCTGGGCCACGTCGTCGCTCACGCCGCAGATCGTCGGCGGCTGGCACGACGACGAAGACCTGTTCCGGCGGGTCTTCCCGATGGACCACCGGCCACAGGCGCACGAGATCATCCGGACCTGGCTGTTCAGCACGGTCCTGCGCGCCGACATGGAGAGCGACGTGCTGCCCTGGCGCAACGCGATCCTCTCCGGCTGGATCCTCGACCCCGACCGGAAAAAGATGGCCAAGTCCAAGGGCAACGTCGTCACGCCGGAAGACCTGCTGGTGCAGAACGGCTCGGACGCGGTCCGCTACTGGGCGGCGAACGGCCGGCCCGGTGCCGACCTGGCGTTCGATCCGGCTCAGATCAAGGTCGGCCGGCGGCTGGCGACCAAGTTGCTCAACGCCTCGAAGTTCGCGCTCGGGCTGGGGGCCGCCGAGGCGCTGCGGCAGCCGGTCACCGAGCCGCTCGACCAGGCGATGCTGGCCCGGCTGGCCGAGGTGGTGACGGCCGCGACCGACGCCTTCGAGCGGTACGACCACACCGAGGCGCTGCAGGTCACCGAGGGATTCTTCTGGCCGTTCTGCGACGACTACATCGAGCTGGTCAAGGAGCGGGCGTACGCCGAGGGCCCGGCCTCCGACTCGGCGCGGGCGGCGCTGGCGGCCGGCCTGTCGGTGCTGTTGCGGCTGTTCGCCCCGTTCCTGCCGTACGTCACCGAGGAGGTCTGGTCGTGGTGGCGGTACGGCTCGGTGCACACCGCGACCTGGCCGACGAAGTACGAGTTGACCCGGGTCGCGCCCGAGGGCGACACCAGCCTGCTCGAGCTGGCCGGTGAGGCGCTGCGTCAGGTGCGGCGGGCCAAGTCCGACCGGAAGCTGTCGATGAAGGCCGAGGTGCCACTGGCCGAGGCGCTCGGCCCGGCCGAGATGCTCGACCGGCTCGCGCTGATCGAGGGCGACCTGCGCTCGGCCGGCCGGATCGGCAAGCTCGACCGGCTGCCCGACCGCACCCCGGAGCTGGTCATCGCCTGCGCGTTCTGACCGCGTTCTGACCGCGGCTTCCGGGTTCCGGCAAACACCGGGACCCGGAAGCCCGGCCGGGGCAGCATGAAAGGCATGTCGATCGCGCCCGAGCAGGTCGAGGCCCCGGCCACCGACGCTGTGCTCTTCCGGTCCTCACCGTGGCGAACCTTCATCGCCGTCTTCCTGCTGCTGATGGTGTCCTTCGCGGCGGTCTCGCCGATCGTGGCGATCGCCGTCGGCGGCACCGGGAACCCGTGGTGGCAGACCTTCACGCAGGCCGGCGCGATCAGCGCGGTGGCCGCCGGCCTCTACGCCTGGTCGACCCGCGGCGCCCTGAAGACCTGGGTCCGGGTGTCCTCGGGTGGCCTGGAACTGGCCGCGCAGGACAGCGACCCGATCCTGCTGGCCTGGGAGGACATCGAGTCCGTGGTGGTTCGCCGGGTCGGAATGCGGTCGGTGCTCGACGTGACGCCGGTCGACCTGGACCGGGTGCACCCGGTCGACGACGAGGGCCCGGGCGGCCCGGCGATGACCGACACCGGCGACGGCCCGGCCTTCACGGCCGACCTCAGCGAGATCTGGCCGGGCCCCCGCGCCCTGAAGCGCGAACTGGCCCGGCGAATGCCGACCAAATCCTAGAAGTCGCCGCCGAAGTCTCCGCCACCGAAGTCTCCGCCGCCGTCGAAGCCGCCGAAGTCGTTGCCGCCGCCGAAGTCACCGGCGTTGTCGCCGCCGAAGTCGCCCGCGGCGTCCTGGAAGCCGTCTTGGTAGCCGTCGCCGTAGCCCATGTCGCCGAAGCCCGGTGAGAACAGCGCGTCGAAGATCAGCATGCCGCCGAGCACACCGGCCCCGGCGCCGAGCGCGGTCTTCCAGACCGGCGTCGAATACCACCCCGCGGGCACCGGACGGCCCTGCACCCGGCCGCCCGGGTAGTAGTAGGGCGTGTCGGCGCCGGGCTGCGGGCCCGCCTTGTAGGAGTGGCCCTGCACGTTGACCTCACGCTCGCTGGTCAGGTGGCCGGCCCCCTGCGCGCTGGCCAGCGGCGGCAGGTCGGGGCCGGGGTCGAGGCCCATCGCGACCCGGGCCGCGCGGGCGTACTGCAGCCCCTCCAGCGCCGACTCCCGGGCCAGCTGGAACTGCGTGATCGTGTTGGCCTGCTGCAGCTGGCCGCCGGCCGCGTTGTAGCGCTCGCCGGCGTCGGCGAGTGCCTGCCGGGCGGCGGGGTCGTCGCCGTGCAGGTTCATCACCTGGCCGCCGAGCCGCTCGTACCACCGCTGGGCGTCGGCTCGGGCGTCTTCGAGGCGGGTGGCCTGCGAGGCGGCGCCGTTCCGGCGAGCCAGCACGACGACCAGGAGAACCACGATGACGATGCCCAGGATCAGCAACACACTCATGTTTCAAAGGTACCTGCACGGTTCTTGTCGTACCCGTCTGGCAATCTTCGAACGTGACCGTCGCAACGCTGGCCGTAATTCTCATCTGTTTGGCGGCCGGAGTCGCCCTCGGCTGGCTGGCGGCGCGCTTGCGGGCGGCGGCCGACATCGCCCGGCTCGAGGCGACCGTGCAGGCCCACCGCGACGGTGAGGAACGGCTCGAGCAGTCGATGCGGGCGTTGTCCTACGAGTCGGCCGCCCAGTCGCAGGAATCGGTGGCGCTGGCGGTGGCTCCGCTGCACGAGACGCTGCGCCGCTACGAGCGCCGGGTCGCCGACCTGGAGCGCGACCGGGTGGACGCCTACGCCGAGCTGCGTGAGCAGGTGCGGGCCATGGGCCAGGTCTCCGGCGAGCTGCGCACCGAGACGAAACAGCTGGTAGCGGCGTTGCGCACGCCGCAGGTGCGGGGCCGGTGGGGCGAGCACCAGCTGCGCCGGGTGGTCGAGGCGGCCGGCCTGTTGGAGCACTGTGACTTCGCCGAGCAGGTCACCGCGTCCACCGACCAGGCGGGCGTCCGGCCCGACCTGGTGGTCACGCTGCACGGCGGCCGGAGCGTGGTGGTCGACGCCAAGGCGCCGCTGGATGCCTACCTGGCGGCGGCCGAGGCCCGCGACGAGCGCACCCGGGACGAGCATCTCGGCCGGCACGCCCGCCACCTGCGCGGGCACGTCGACGCGCTGGCGGCCAAGGAATATTGGACGGCGTTCGAGCCGTCCCCCGACTTCGTGGTGCTGTTCGTGCCGGCCGACCCGTTCCTCGACGCGGCCCTGCAGCACGACCCGTCGCTGATGGAGCACGCGTTCCGGCGCAACGTCGTGCTGGCCACCCCGGCCACGCTGGTGGCCATGCTGCGCACGGTGGCCTATTCGTGGCGGCAGGAGGAGTTGGCCCGCAACGCCATCGAGGTGCACAACCTGGCCCGGGAGATGTACGGGCGGATCACCACGCTCGGCGACCACGTCGGCAAGCTGGGCGCGGCCCTGGGCGGGGCGGTGACGGCGTACAACCGGGCGGTCGGCTCGCTGGAGTCCCGGGTGCTGGTCAGCGCCCGCAAACTGGCCGAGATGGGCGTCTCCCGGCAGGAGCTGCCCACCCCGCCCCAGGTCGAGACGGCCCCCCGGCAGCCGCAGTCACCGGAGTTGTTCGAGGAGCAAGTCAGGCCTTAGCGGCGGCCGCGGCCTTCATGTCGCGCCGCAGTTCCTGCGGGAGCGAGAAGGTGAGCCGCTCCTCGGCGGTGGTGTACTCGGTGACCTCGCCGAAGCCGCGCGCCGCGAGGTGCTGCAGCACCTCCATGACCAGGTCTTCCGGCACGCTCGCGCCGGACGAGACGCCGACCGTGGTGGCGCCGGTCAGCCACTCGTCCTGGATCTCGGACGCGTAGTCGACCAGGTGGCCGGCCCGGGCGCCGGCGTCGATCGCCACCTCGACCAGCCGCACCGAGTTCGACGAGTTCGTCGACCCGACCACGATGACCACGTCGCAGTCGGGAGCGATCTCCTTGACCACGTGCTGGCGGTTCTGGGTGGCGTAGCAGATGTCGTCGCTCGGCGGCGACATCAGCAGCGGCAGCTTGGTCTTGAGCCGGGCCACCGTCTCCATCGTCTCGTCGACCGAGAGCGTGGTCTGGGACAGCCAGACGACCTTGGCCGGGTCGCGCACGACGACCTTGTCGACCGAGTCGGGGCCGTCGACCAGCTGGATGTGCGCGGGCGCCTCGCCGGCGGTGCCGACCACTTCCTCGTGACCCTCGTGGCCGATGAGCAGGATGTCGTAGTCGTCGGCGGCGAATCGCTTGGCCTCGTGGTGCACCTTGGTGACCAGCGGGCAGGTCGCGTCGATCGCCTTGAGGTTGCGCGCCCGGGCCTGCTCGTGCACCTCGGGCGCCACGCCGTGGGCCGAGAAGACGACGGTGGACCCCTCGGGGACCTCCTCGTTCTCCTCCACGAAGATCGCGCCGCTGGCCTCGAGCGTGCTGACCACGTGCTTGTTGTGCACGATCTGCTTACGCACATAGACCGGCGCACCGTAGAGCTTCAGCGCCTCCTCGACGGTCTGGACCGCCCGGTCGACGCCGGCGCAATAGCCGCGCGGCTTGGCCAGCAACACACGCTTACGAGCTTCGGTCACCCGGCCATGGTACGTGGGTCGACCAGGTTGCGACCGTCCTGCGACCGGCGCCACAGGATGGGCCCGAACCGCCGCGAGGGGCGATCGTCTATATCGGCGGGCATACTCGTCGAGTGGCGAACGACGTGTCGATCGATGAGAAGACCAGCCGGTGGACGGCTACGGGGCGGCTGGCGCGCTGGCTGCTGGGCGCGCTCTCCCTGGTGGGCGGCCTCACCTGGATCCTGGTCACCACGCACGGCTGGGTCGACCTGGGCGTCGGCCTGGTGCTGGCGGCGGCCGGTCTGGTGCTGCTCATGCCGCACCGCATTCAACTGCCGCGCCGGCTGACGGCGCTGGTGATGGTCGTGTTCGCGCTGGTGGGCACGGCCGCGGGCCTGGCCGCGCTGACCGAGCGCACCTGCTGCGCGTACGCCGTGATCGCCGATCGCGGCTGGCCGTTCACCTGGCTGCAGAAGGGGGCGATCGCCGACGACCCGGCCACCGCACAGCGGCTCGCCGACGCGTCGAACTGGAACGTCGACCTGGTCTCACTGGCCACGAACGTGCTGATCTGGGCGTACGCCGGGATGTTGCTCGTGGTGATCGGCGTGCTGGTGCGGCGCACCCGGAGTGACCACCGGGTACCGCAGGCCGGATAAGGCCGCATTCGGCCGAATAAGGCCGCTTTTGCGGTGATACTCGGTCGCATGCGCGACGCCGAACCGCGGGCCGAGGACGAGGAAACCGGCCTGGCGTCCGTCCTGAGCATGGCCCGGTTGCTGAGCGGCTGGGGCTGCCTGGGGGTCGGCGCGCTGAACCTCGCGATGGGCGCCGCCGATTTCCGCTACCTGCTCTTCCACGCGGTGCTGCTGATCGCCGGCATCGCCCTGCTGATGGCCGGCGGCCTGCACAAGCGGCCGAGCCGGATCGCCTGGCTGGTCGGCGGGGTGGTCGCGCTGCTCGGCTTCGTGATCGGCACGCTGCCGCGGACCTCGGCCGCGGTCTGCTGCCTGAGTGACTACGACAAGCGGCACGGTTTCCCGTTCACCCTGTTGGCGGAGCGGTCCGGACACTGGCATCTGGACGGTGGCCGGGCCGTGGCCGATCTGCTCTTCTGGGCCTGTGTCGGGATGTTCGCGCTGCTCACGGTGACCGCCGCGACTCCGGCCCCACCCCCGGTGCCGGCCCCGCCGGCCGCTACCGGGCGGCACGCCGAACCCCGGGCCGAGGCGGTGGACGAGGAGAATGTCAGGGGTCTTCCGTAGTCTGGCCCGGTGAGTGAGCCCGAGCCGGCACCGAAGAGCACCGCTGACGAGCCGTGGCCGGTTCGCGTCGTCAGCCAGAAGGTCGGGGCCTGGATCGCCAAGCTCGGCTGGGTGTGGGTCGACGGTCAGGTCGCCCAGATCAGCCGGCGTCCCGGCTCGGCCGTGGTGTTCCTGACCCTGCGCGACCCGTCGGCCGACCTCAGCCTCACCGTCACCGCGCACCGCGACGTGCTCGACGCGGGCGCGCCCGAGCTGGCCGAGGGCGCCCGGGTCACCCTGCACGCCAAGCCGGAGTTCTATCCGGCCCGGGGCACGCTCAGCCTGCGCGCCGACGAGATCCGCCAGGTCGGTCTCGGCGAGTTGCTAGCCCGCCTGGAGCGGTTGAAGAAACTGCTCGCCGCCGAGGGCCTGTTCGCCCGCGAGCGCAAGCGCCGGTTGCCGTTCCTGCCGCAGCGCATCGGCCTGATCACCGGCCGGGCCAGCGCGGCCGAGCGCGACGTCCTGATGAACACCCGGCGCCGCTGGCCGGCCGTCGACTTCCGGGTGATCAACGTGCCGGTCCAGGGCCCGACCGCGGTTCCGCAGATCATCGACGCGCTCAAGGTCCTCGACAACGACGACACCGTCGACGTCATCGTGATCGCCCGCGGCGGCGGGAGCGTGGAAGATCTACTGCCGTTCTCCGACGAGGCGCTGTGCCGCGCGGTCTTCGGCGCCCGCACCCCGGTGGTCAGCGCGATCGGCCACGAGACCGACGCGCCCCTGGTCGACTACGTCGCCGACCTGCGCGCCTCGACGCCGACCGACGCGGCCAAACGCATCGTGCCCGACCTCAACGAGGAGCGGCAGCTCATCGATTCGGCCCGGCGCCGGCTCGACCGGGCGGTGCTCACGTTGATCGACCGCGAGAAACAACGCATCGAGGCGTGGCGGTCGCGGCCGTCGCTGGCCCGGCCGGAGCTGCTGATCGACCAGCGCGCCACCGAGGTGACAGCGCTGCGGGAGCGTTCGGTCCGCAGCCTCGATCACCGGCTGCGCCGCGCCGACGACGACCTGCGGCACACGCTGGCCCGGCTGCGCGCGCTGTCGCCGAAAGCCACCCTGCAGCGCGGCTACGCGATCGTGCAGCGCGCCGACGGCCACGTGGTCCGGGCGGCCGACGAGGTCAAGACCGACGACATCCTGCGAGTCCGTCTGGCCGACGGCGAGCTGCGGGCCGAGGTACGGGAGAGCGAATGAGCGACGACACCCTGAGCTACGAGAAGGCTCGCACCGAGCTGGCCGGCGTGGTGGAACGCCTCGAGCAGGGCGGCAGCTCGCTGGAGGAATCGCTGGCGCTGTGGGAGCGCGGCGAGAAACTGGCCGACGTCTGCCAGCGCTGGCTCGACGGGGCCCGGGAGCGCATCGACGCCGCCCGAGCCGCCCGCACCGAGTCTGACAATTAGCCGTTCAGCACGCTGAGTTCCTCGGCGGTGATCTCCTTGATGGCGCCGGTCGGCTTGCCCTGCGCCTTCTGGGCTCCGTAACCGGAAATGGTGTACGCCCACTTGCCGGCCGGGGTGTCGTCGGCCTTGGGCGCGTCCAGCACCAGCTTGGTGAGCCGGCCCTGGTCGTCGAGGGTCGCGGTGAACGGCACCGACGAGGCGGCGGCACCCATCGACTTGACGACGTCCTCGTCGAGGAAGCTGTCGGCCGTGACGGCCTTGGTCGCGTCGATCGTCCCGGTGATGGTCGAGCCGGCCACCTTGGCGTCGGTCACGGCCTTGACCAGCCCCGCCAGACCCAGCAGGTCGGCGTTGGTCACGTCCAGGTCGAGCGCGCCGTCCTTGCCGATCTTGGCGGTGTCGATGTGCTTCCAGGTCTTGCCGTCGCTGCCGAACATCGACCGGACGAACGCCTCACTCGAGTCGAACCGGAACCAGCGTTCCGTGTCGGTTCCGACGAGTTCCATCGAGAAGGAGTAATCCTTGGTCTTCTCCTCGAGCTTGACCGCACCGCTCTTGCTGGGCAGGTGCACCGCACCCTTCGCCTTCGGCCCGGGCGTCGCCAGCGCGAAGGCGTAATCGCCCTGCTGGATCCCCTTGAGGGAGGCGGCCAGGGCGGCATTCGGGTCGGCCGGCGCGGTGCTGGCGGCGGCCGTCGGGTCGGCGGCCGAGCCGGTGTCGGTCGAGGTCCCGCATGCGGTGAGCGTAAGGCCGAGCAGGCCGGCCAGGGCGGCAGTAGAGATACGGCCCCGTAGATTCGTCATGGCGGGGTAGCGTAGATGGCCGTCTAAGCGAGGGCGGAGGCGAGGGCCTCCAGGTGCTCCACGTCGGTCTTGCCCACCACCACGATCGTCCGGGTCGGCGAGGCCAGCACCAGGGCCTTCTCCCCCGGCCGCGCGTCGTAGACGGTCCACACGCCGTCGCCGGTGCGGAAGTTGCCCAGCGGCTTGGAGTCGCCACCCAGTTCCCCGGGGAGCAACGAGGCCGTCGGCACGCTGCTCTCCACCAGCTGGACCGGGTCCTTGTCGGGGGCGACGTAACCGAGCCGCAGGGTGGCCCCGCCGGTCTGCCGCCGGAAGGTGGCACTCGAGGTGTGCCAGTCGTCGCCGAGGCCCTGCGGCGTCAGCACCGGGAAGGCGGCCGCCTTCTGGGCCTCCTGGATCGCGGAGCTCGGGTCGACCGTGATCGGCGCGTCGCCGCTCAGCAGCGTGCGGTAGATGACCAGCAACAGTGCGATCGGTACGAGCAGCACGCCCAGCGACATCAGCATGTCGCGCGGCGAGCGTTCCTCACGGCGTCCGAGGCGGGGAGCCGGGGCCGTGTTGCTCTCAACGTCCGAGGTGGGATCCACGCACCCATTGTTAACCATGTCGCTGGAACGGGACTTTGCGCATCCGGGCATGTGAGGATCGGTTATCTACCAGCCCCGCAACGTCGCGAGGAGGCACCTGCATGCCTGCCCGGGTTCCCCAGGATCTCGACCGCAACATCGCCCTCGATCTGGTCCGTGTCACCGAGGCGGCCGCCATGGCGGCCGGCCGTTGGGTGGGTCGCGGCGACAAGAACGGCGGTGACGGTGCCGCCGTCGACGCCATGCGCAAACTGATCAATTCGATCCAGATGCGCGGAACCGTGGTGATCGGCGAGGGCGAGAAGGACGAAGCCCCGATGCTGTTCAACGGGGAGCTGGTGGGTGACGGCACCGGCCCCGAGGTCGACGTGGCGGTCGACCCGATCGACGGCACCACGCTGATGAGCAAGGGCATGCCCGGCGCGGTGGCGGTGCTCGCGGTCGCCGAGCGCGGCGCGATGTTCGACCCGAGCGCCGTCTTCTACATGGAGAAGATCGCGGTCGGCCCGGACTGCGCCGACGTCGTCGACATCAACGCCGGCACCGCCGAAAATCTGCGGCGCATCGCCAAGGCGAAGCGGTCGAGCATCTCCGACGTCACGGTCTGCATCCTCGACCGCCCCCGGCACGCCGGGCTGGTCGAGGAGGTGCGCCGGGCCGGCGCCAACATCAAGTTCATCTCGGACGGCGACATCGCCGGCGCCATCTCGGCGGCCCGGATGGAGACCGATGTGGATGTGCTGATGGGCATCGGCGGCACCCCGGAGGGCATCACCGCGGCGTGCGCCCTCAAGTGTCTGGGCGGCATGATCCAGGCGAAGCTGTGGCCGCGCGACGACGCCGAGCGGGAGAAGGCTCTCGCCGCCGGGCACGACCTCGACCGGGTGCTGACCACCGACGACCTGGTGACCGGCGACAACTGCTTCTTCGTCGCCACCGGGGTCACCTCGGGCGACCTGCTCAAGGGCGTTCGTTATCGGGCCGGTGGCGCGCACACCCAGTCGATCGTGATGCGATCCAAGAGCGGGACGATCAGGGTGATCGACTCGTACCACCGGCTGGAGAAGCTCGCGCTCTATTCCGCGGTCGACTTCGACGGCCACCTGCCGACCGTGCCGATGGGCGAGCCGGTCCTCTAGATATCGGTGAACGTCGTGGCGGTCGGGGTGGGGGTAAGAGCCCGCTTCGGCCGCTTGCGGCGGAACAGGACGGCCGCGAGCACGCCACCGAGCAGGCCGAGCAGATGCCCCTGCCAGGAGATCGGCTGGTCGGTCGGCAGGATGTTGTAAAGCTGGTACCAATACAGCAGGCCGATGAACGCGGACACGCCCAGGTTCCACCAGCTGCGCTCGACCAGACCGCGGGCTACCAGCATGCCCAGGTAGCCGAAGATGACGCCGCTCGCGCCGACCACCACGCTGTTCGGGTCGCCGACGAACCAGACGCCGAGGCCGCTCACCAGCATGATGACGAAGGTCGACCAGATGAACCGGCGGCCCCCGCCGGCCAGGGCGAACGTGCCGACCAGGATCAGCGGCACCGCGTTGCCGTAGAGGTGGTCCCACCCGGAGTGCAGGAACGGGCTGAACAGCACGCCGTCGAGGCCGTCGAGGCGGTGCGGGATGATGCCGCCGGCCATGTCGAGCTGACCGGCGCCGATGCCCTGATCGATCGCCTCGACCAGGAACAAAAACGGAATCACGGCGCACATGGTCACGAAGGCCCGCCCCAGCGAGGCGTAGAACGCGTCGGTCCCGAACTTCGCCGCTTCTGACTGTGGGTCGGTGCCGCCGTAACTCATGGTTCGATGGTCCCAGGCGGCAGCAAGCACTGCCAGGTTCAGCTCAACTTGTGGGTGGCGTTACGGATGTCGGTGCGGAACGTCGAGATCTGCGTGTAGACGCCGGGGTAACCGTCCCGGGCACAACCCAGGCCCCAGCTGACGATGCCGACCTGCACCCAGTCGCCGTGCGCGTCCCGGCCGACCATCGGACCGCCGGAGTCGCCCTGGCAGGTGTCGACGGTCTTGGTGCCGGCACAGATCGACTCCTTGGCCACCAGCCGCACGCCGGCCTTCTTGTACTCCTTGGCGCACTTCGTGTCGGGAACGATCGGCACCGTGGCGTAGTGCAGCCGCCGCTCCTGCTTCATCGAGTTCTCCCGGGTCTGTCCCCAGCCCATCACCACGAAGTCGCCCTCGTCGAACTCGCCCTTGGTGAGCGGCAGGACGGGCAGGTCCAGCGCGTGGTCGAGCCGGATGACGGCCCAGTCGTCGCCGCGGGTCTCGTCCCGGAAGCCGGGGGCGCGGAACACCTTCACCGAGCGGGCGGTGAGCGCCTTGGGCGATTTGAGGTCGACCGAGCCCGCGATCACCTTGATGGTGGTGGTGTCCCCGGTGCCGTCCACGCAGTGCCCGGCGGTGAGAACCACGCGCGGCGCGGTCAGCGCGCCGCCGCAACCCATCGAGAGACGCACCATCCAGGGGAACTTCCCGGGCGGAGCGGGCTCGCCACCCACCACCTCGGTGATCGGCCGCGGATCACCGCCGGCGTAGGCCGCACCGGCGACCGCGACCAGCACCGTTGCCAGGGCACCAACCAACAGTCGTGATGCGACATTTCGGACCATGTAGACATTTGATCACAACAAAACGGCCGCGCGGATTAAGCCGCGCGGCCGAATTGTCAGGCTTGTCTACTTAGTACCAACCGGTGCTCTGGGAGTGCGACCAGGCACCGCAGGGCGTGTCGTACCGGCCCTCGATGTAGCCAAGGCCCCACTTGATCTGGGTGGCCGGGTTGGTCTTCCAGTCCGCCGCGACCGAAGCCATCTTGCTGCCGGGCAGGGCCTGCGGGATGCCGTACGCACCGGAGCTGCGGTTCTCGGCGCGGTAGTTCCACCCGCTCTCCTTCTTGAACAGCTTGTCCAAGCAGGGGAACTGGTCGAGACCGAAGCCGGCGTCGAGCATCAGGGCACAGCCGACACCGCGGGTGCCGCTGTACTCGCTGCAGGAGCTCGGGATCTCACCGGTGTAGGCCACCGGGCCACCGCTCTCCTCGGCCTTTTTCTTGGCCGCAGCCTCGGCCGCCGCCTTCTTGGTGGCGATCGCCTTGGTCTCGAGCGTGTGCGCCTTGGTAGCCGCCGCCTTGGCTTCGACGGCCGCCTTCTCGGCAGCGTCGCCCTCGGCCTGACGTTGGAACGCACGAGCTGCGGCGTGCTGGCTCTGCCGCTGCTTCAGAAGCTGCATGTCGTCCACGTCCACCTGAGCGACGTTTGACGCTTCGGAGCTCCGCTGCTGCGCCTGGACCACGTGGTCCTGTCCGAGATACACACCTGCGATCAGACCCGCTACCAGCAGGCCGACCGACGCGACACGCACTCCGACCCGGCTCGCAAGCCGATTCACGAAGTATCCCTTCGTCGGGGGCAATGACGCGGCATGTCCGCCACCAAACCGGTGGTTGGCATGCCGCGAGCACCGCGACCACTCGGGCCGACATCTCGACCTACTTCGATCGAGATGGTGGCCCGACGTCGATCTCCGACGACGATGACCACGCGATGGCGCTCGCCGAACACCATGGCGCAGAGTGAAGTGGATGTGAAACGGTGGCGCGCTCTTGTGACTTTGCTCACATCTCATTCACGCGTAAAACGGGCGATACTTCCCCGGTACGGGGGTCACCTCAAAGGGGAATTTCCTCCAGCAGATCGGTGACAACCTCGGCGATCGGCGACCGTTCGGACCTCGTCAACGTGACGTGGGCGAAGATCGGATGGCCCTTCAGAGCCTCGATCACGGCGGTCACGCCGTCGTGCCGACCGACCCGCAGATTGTCCCGCTGTGCGACGTCGTGGGTCAGAACCACCCGCGATCCCTGTCCGATCCGGGAGAGCACGGTGAGCAGCACGTTGCGTTCCAGCGACTGCGCCTCGTCGACGATCACGAAGGCGTCGTGCAGGCTCCGGCCGCGGATGTGGGTCAGCGGCAGCACCTCGAGCAGGCCACGCCCCATGACCTCCTCCATGACGTTGGCGTGCACCACCGAGCCGAGCGTGTCGAAGACGGCCTGGGCCCAGGGCGACATCTTCTCGTTCTCCGAGCCGGGGAGGTAGCCGAGCTCCTGGCCACCGACCGCGTACAGCGGGCGGAAGACGATCACCTTCTTGTGGCGGTTGCGCTCCATCGTGGCCTCGAGGCCGGCCATCAGCGCCAGCGCCGACTTGCCGGTGCCGGCCCGGCCACCGAGCGAGACGATGCCGATCGACTCGTCCAGCAGGATGTCGAGCGCCACCCGCTGCTCGGCGGACCGGCCGCGCAGACCGAACGCCTCCCGGTCCCCGCGCACCAGCCGGACCGTCTTGTCCGGGTTGACCCTGCCGAGGGCCGAGCCACGTGTGGAATGAATCACCAGGCCGGTGTGACAGGGCAGGTGCTGCACCTCGTCGACCTCGAGTTCGTCACCCGCGTACAGCGACGCGACGTCCTCCTCGCCGAGCTTGAGATCGGCCATCCCGGTCCAGGTCGGGTCGCTGGCCTGACCGTGCCGGTATTCGTCGGCGGTGAGACCCACCGAGGCCGCTTTCACCCGCAGCGGCATGTCCTTGCTGACCAGCGTCACATCGCGGCCCTCGGCGGCCAGTCCCAGTGCCACCGAGAGGATGCGGGTGTCGTTCGAGTCGTTGCGGAAGCCCTGCGGCAACACGCTCTGGTCGGCATGGTTGAGCTCGACCCGGAGGGTGCCGCCCTCGTCGTTGCACAGCACCGGCTGATCGAGCCGGCCGTATTTGATGCGCAGATCGTCCAGCATGCGTAGCGCCTGCCGCGCGAACCAGCCCAGCTCAGGGTGGTGCCGCTTGCCCTCCAACTCCGAGATGACCACGAGCGGAATGATCACTTCGTGGTCGGTGAACCGGCGGAACGCCGCCGGGTCGGACAGCAGGACCGAGGTGTCCAGCACAAAAACACGGCCCTCGGGGGCCGGTTCCGCGTCAGCGTGGCGATCCCGGGAGGTGCGTCCCGTCGCGGCGCGGCTGGTTTTGGTGCCCTCGGCGTCAGATCGGCGTGATGTCACAGGCCTGCTCCAGGGGCGGGCGTGCAACCCGACAACGCCCGCGGTTCGCACCTCCGGCGCCCGGCTCATACACGGGGGCGGATTGCGGGCCCCGTGGCGTACTTGTCGCAGGTCCGGGCCTACCGTCTGGCTCGGGATGACCCCGCGCCATGACTTGAACGCTAGCGGTCAACTGACCAACGCGGAAGTACGCAAATCACGGGCCGGACCAATTTCTCCGGCTCGCAACCGGACGTACGGCGGGTAATCTGACCTCGTGGCTGAGACTCTGCGTCCGAACCGTCCGCTGAGCGTTGCCGACGCATGGGCCGTCACGGCCCAGCGGGCGGCCGAGACCACCTTCTTCTTCGACTTCGATGGCGTGCTGTCGCCGGTCACCGACGACCCGGACGCCTCCCAGCCGGTCGACGCCGTGCCCGGCGTGCTGGAACAGCTGGCGACCACCGTCCGGCGGGTGGCAATTGTCTCCGCCCGGCCGGTCAGCTTCCTGCGATCCCGATTCGCCTCGCTCGAGCGGGTGGATCTCTACGGCCTCTACGGCCTGGAGGTCTGGCACGAGGGCGAGGTGGTCACCGAGCCGGCCGCCCTGCCGTGGATCCCGGCGATGAACGACCTGGCCGAGCGGGCTCGGGCCGAGCTGCCCGGGCAGATCCTGGTCGAGTTCAAACGGCTGTCGGTGGCCCTGCACTACCGCACCGCGCCGCAGCTGGCCGACGAGGTGACGCGCTGGGGTCACGAGCAGGCCGAGGAGCTCGGGCTCAAAATCCAGGGTGGCCGCATGGTGGTCGAGCTCAAGCCCCCGGTCGACCAGGACAAGGGCATGGTCATCACCGAGGGCGTCCGGAACGCGGGCTGCGCGTGGTACTTCGGGGACGACATGTCGGACATCAAGGCGTTCGACGCGCTTCGCGCCCGGGAGGCGGTCGACCCCGGCTTCTTCGGTGTCGCGGTCGCGGTGGCCAACCCGGAGACCGGCGCCGAGGTGTCCAGCGCCGCCGACCTCACCCTCGACTCGCCCGACGCGGTGGCCGAGTTCCTGACCGACGGGCTCCGCCGGCTTCAGGCCCCGTAACGGCGCTGGCGGTTGGCGTAAGACCGCAGTGCCCGGAGGAAGTCGATCCGCCGGAAATCGGGCCAGTTGGCGTCGTGGAAGTAGAACTCCGAGTGCGCCGACTGCCACAACAGGAAGCCGGAGAGCCGCTGCTCGCCGCTGGTGCGGATGACCAGGTCGGGGTCGGGCTGGCCGCGGGTGTAAAGGTGCTCGGCGATGTGCTCGACGTCGAGCACCTCGGCCAGCTCTTCCAGGGTGCCGCCCCGGGACGCGTGCTCGACGAGCAGCGAGCGCACCGCGTCGGCGATCTCCCGCCGTCCGCCGTACCCCACCGCCAGGTTGACCTCGACGCCGACCGTGCGGTCGCGGGTCTTCTCCTGCGCGGCCTTCAGCACCGTCGCGGTGCCGGCCGGCAGCACGTCGAGCGCGCCGACCATGCGCAGCCGCCAGGGATTGCCGTCCTCGGCCAGCTCGGTCGCGAGGTCTTCGATGATCCGCACGAGCGGGTCGAGTTCGGCGGCCGGCCGCTGCAGATTGTCGGTGGCCAGCAGATAGAGGGTGACGTGCCGGATGCCCGCCTGGTCACACCAGGTGAGCAATTCCTTGATCCGGGCGGCACCGACTCGATGACCGTCGTTCGGGTCAACGAAGCCCATTTCACGAGCCCAGCGACGATTGCCGTCGCACATGACGCCGACGTGCTGAGGCACCGGCTTGCCGACAAGCTTTCCGGCCAGCCGCCGCTCATAGAACGAATAGACCAGAGACCGCAGAGACATCGCGCTAAACCCTAGCCCTGTTGCTCGCCGACGGCGTCGGCCGGGAGGGTAAACCTTGCGAAGAACGCCTCGCCCCGCCCGGCTGGAAAGCCGAGCGGGGCGGGACGATTCGAGAGGTCAGGCGTCCGCGAGGCGGGCGCGCAGGGCGTCGAGCTCGGCCCAGAGGACGGCCGGCAGCTTGTCGCCGAACTTGGTGAACCACTCGGTCACCTGCGGGATCTCGGCGAGCCACTCCTCGCGGTCGACCCTCAGCACCGCGTTCAGGTCGTCCTCGCTGATGTCCAGGCCGGTCACGTCGAGCGCGGTGGCGGTGGGCACGTGGCCGATCGCGGTCTCGATCGCCTCGCCCTTGCCGTCCAGGCGCTCGACGATCCACTTGAGGACCCGGCTGTTCTCGCCGAAGCCGGGCCACAGGAAGCCGCCATCGTCGCCGCGGCGGAACCAGTTGACGTAGAAGACCTTGGGCAGCTTGGCCGCGTCGCCGGAGGCACCCTTGGCCATGTCGATCCAGTGCTGGAAGTAGTCGCCGGCGTGGTAACCGATGAACGGCAGCATGGCCATCGGGTCGCGGCGCACCACGCCGACCTGACCGACCGCCGCGGCCGTGGTCTCGCTGGACAGCGTGGCCCCGAGGTAGACGCCGTGCACCCAGTCCCGGGCCTCGGCGACCAGCGGGATCGTGGTCTTACGGCGGCCACCGAAGAGAATCGCGTCGATCGGTACGCCGCGCGGGTCGTGGTACTCGTCGGCGAGGATCGGGCACTGCTCGATCGGCGTACAGAAGCGGCTGTTGGGGTGGCTTGATGGGTTTTTTGACTCTGGGGTCCAGTCCTGGTTCTTCCAGTCCGTCAGGTGCGACGGCGGCGTGCCCATGCCCTCCCACCAGATGTCGCCGTCGTCGGTCAGCGCCACGTTGGTGAAGACCGAGTTGCCCTGGGCCAGGGTGCGCATCGCGTTCGGGTTGGTGTGGAAGTCGGTGCCGGGCGCGACGCCGAACAGCCCGAACTCGGGGTTGGTGGCCCAGAGCCGGCCGTCCTCGCCGAACCGCATCCAGGCGATGTCGTCGCCGACCGTCTCGACCTTCCAGCCGGGCAGGGTCGGTTCGAGCATCGCCAGGTTGGTCTTGCCGCAGGCCGACGGGAAAGCCCCGGCGATGTACCGAACCTGACCCTCGGGCGAGGTCAGCTTCATGATCAGCATGTGCTCGGCGAGCCAGCCCTCGTCCCGGGCGGCGACGCTGGCGATGCGCAGCGCGTAGCACTTCTTGCCGAGCAGCGAGTTGCCGCCGTAACCGGATCCGAACGACCAGATCTCCCGGGTCTCCGGGAAGTGCGAGATGTATTTCGTCTCGTTGCACGGCCAGGCGACATCGTCCTGGCCCGGCTCGAGCGGCGCGCCGACCGAGTGCAGAGCGGGCACGAAATCTGTCTCATCGCCCAGCGCAGCCAGGACCTCGGCCCCCATCCGGGTCATGATGCGCATGCTGGCGACGACGTAGGGGCTGTCGGTGAGCTCGACCCCGAACATCGGCGTCGGCGCGTCCAGCGGACCCATACAGAACGGGACGACGTACATCGTCCGGCCACGCATGCAGCCCCGGTACAGCTCGGTCATCGTCGTCTTCATCTCGGCCGGCGCCATCCAGTTGTTGGTGGGTCCGGCGTCGGCCTCGTCGGCCGAGCAGATGTAGGTGCGCTCCTCGACGCGGGCCACGTCACCGGGGTCGGTGCGGGCCCAGAACGAGTTGGGCTTCTTGGCCGGGTCGAGGCGAACCAGGGCGCCCGATTCGACCAGAGCATCGGTGATGCCGGCCCATTCGGACTCCGAGCCGTCGCACCAGACGATCCGGTCGGGCGTGGTCAGGGCGGCTACCTCGTCGATCCAGGCCAGCAAGCGTGGGTGCGAGGTGGGGGCGTCGTCTAGCAAGGCGATCTCCTTCGGTCGGCACTGACCAATGACCGATCTGGGCCGGAGGGGCCCGGCCCCCGGTCATGGGAGTCACCTCAGATTAAGGGCGCCGAGCGTGCTGTTCATCGGTTGTTCCTGTGGATAACCGCACAATCATCGGAACCTTTGCTTGCAGACGATCGATCCTTCGCCGCAAAGCGCAGTTCTGCGCAACATCATCTTTTCTGCCACCTCGCGCCTGGCCGTTCGGTGGACTTCCGCAAATCGGACTAAAACCCCTAAACTGCGGGTATCTGGTCTTTCCTCCCACTCCCCCTACAGGAGGCAGGAATGACGATCCCGGCCACCGAACCGGACTCGGACACCGAACTGCTGGCCGCGGTCCGGGCCGGCCACACCGCCTCCTACGGGACGCTCTACGAACGGCACCGGGGTGCGGCCCGGCAGCTGGCGTACGGGCTTACCCGCGATCCGGCGGATGCCGACGATCTGGTCGCCGAGACGTTCGCCAAGGTGTTCGCGTCGCTGCGGGCGGGACGCGGGCCGCTTGTCGCCTTCCGCGCCTACCTGAACACCACCATGCGGCACGTCTGCTATCACCGGGCCCGGCGCGACCGGCGGCTCGAGTTCACCGACGACCTGACCCGGTACGACGAGGGCGAGCCGTTCACCGACCCGGCCCTGGACCGGCTCGAACGCACCTACGCGGCGGCCGCGTTCCGGCAACTGCCGGAGCGGTGGCGCGACGTGCTGTGGCAGACCGCGGTCGAGGGCAACACACCCGCCGAGGTGGCCGGCATGCTCGGCATGACCCCGAACGCGGTGGCCGTCCTCGCCCATCGCGCCCGCGAGGGTCTGCGCAGTCTCTATCTGCAGCAGCACGTGGCGGTGGCCGACCACCCCGAGTGCCGCTGGGCCGGCGACCGGCTCGGCGGCCACCTGCGCGGACGGCTCGCGTCCCGGGACGCCAACCGGATGCGCAGCCACCTCGGCTGGTGCGGTGAGTGCCGTGGACGATTCGCCGAAGTCAGCGAGATCGACGGCCTCCGTCACCGTCCGTACCGGCAACGTCACCATGCCGGGTCAACCGGTTAAGACTCGCCAACGAAAACAGCGGTCCGTGACTACCCCCGGTACTCTTGCGACGTGCCCGACAACCCGACGCCGCAGCCGCACGGCCTGCGGACCAAGTTCCGGGCACTGATCCACGAGCTGAGCAAGTTCGGCACGGTCGGCGCCATCTCGTTCGCCATCGATCTGGCCATCTTCAACGTGCTGCTGCACGCCGGGGTCGAAACCCTGATCGCCAAGACAATCTCGACGGTGATCGCCACGACCGTCGCCTTCACCGGCAACCGGTTCTGGACCTGGCGGCATCGCGCGCACGCCAACATGGCCCGGCAGTACACGATGTTCTTCGTACTGAACGCGATCGGCCTCGGCATCGGCCTGTCCTGCCTGGCGATCAGCCACTACGGCCTCGGTCAGATCTGGCCGGCCCTGCAGACCCCGCTCGCCGACAACATCTCCGGCCAATTGGTCGGCACCGCGGTGGGCACGCTTTTCCGGTTCTGGTCCTACCGCCGTTTCGTGTTCCGCGACACAACTCCCCCCGATCAGGTCACCACGGGGCCGCGATCCAAAGGTCACGCGACTAACGTGGCTTCGCCCGCACCCGTCCGTGACTCGGCGTGATCGCGCCCTTCCCCACGTAAGGTTGCCCAAATGCCCTCAGCCAGCTCGCTGACGGATCGTCTGCGCCGTCTTGCACCCGAGGCCATCGCGTTCGGTGTCATCGGCGCCGGTAACACCCTGTTGTACATGGCGATCACCTGGGCCGCCCTGCCGATCGGCGCGGTCAAGGCCAGCGTCATCGCGACGGTGGTAACGACCACCCTGGCGTACTTCGCGAATCGCTACTGGACCTACCGGCACCACACGCGCACGGCGCTGCGCCGGGAGTACACCCTGTTCTTCGGCTTCAACCTGGTCGGCATGGTCATCCAGTCCGGCGCGGTGGCGATCGGCAAGTACGGCTTCGGCCTCACCGAGCAGCACGACGAGATCGCGTTCATGGGCGTGACCCTGGTCGGCATCGTGATCGCCACGTTCTTCCGATTCTGGGCGTACCGGACGTTCGTCTTCCTCAAGCCACCGGTGGACGGCCACGAGGCCGAACTGGCCGAGCTCGACGCGATGGCCGGCCTGGCCGAGCTGACCACCGAGCAGCCCACGCACTAGGCCCTCAGGAACGGAACAGCCGGCTGCGGCGGCGCTGCGGCGGCAGGTCCGGCTCCGGCTCTTCTTCCTCTTCGTCATCCGGGTGGCGCAGACGGTCCTGTTCGATCAGTTCGTAGAGGGCCGTCTGCACGTGGTTCGCGTGCGGCACCGAGGCGAGCACCGCCGCCTGGTCGCCGATCGAGTCGACGGTGAGCGTTCCCGACCCGAACAGCCGGTCCAGGAACGACTGCGTCATCAGGTGGTCGTTGATCCGGTTGAGCGGCAGGTCGCGCCGCTCCCGGGCGATCACGCCGTCCTGCAGCAGGATCCGCTCGTTGGTGACCACGTAGTGGGTGCAGCGCCAGACCACCAGCGGGGCCGCGCCGTACCGGATGCCGTAGTAACCCATGATCAGCGCGACCACGCCGAAGGCCAGGAAGCCGCCGTTGTTCTGCGGCAGCATCACCCAGGCCAGCACCGCTGTCGCCGTCGCCAACAACGCCACCAGGCCGGGCCGGATCGCCGTCTTCCAGTGCGGATGCAGGTGGAGGACGACCTCCTCCTCGTCGGTCAGAACCTCGTCCGGGAACGCCACGCGGTCAGCGTACGTGCAGCACGTCACCCGCTGAGACGCGATGGGTGATGTCGTCAGCCGTACGGATCACCAATTGGCCGTCGCCGTCCACCGAGGTCGCCTCGCCGCGGAGCTCGCCACCGCCGGGCAGTAGCACCCGCACCTCGCGACCGATCGTGGCGCACTCCCGCCGGTAGGCCGCGAGCAGGCCACACAACTCGGCGTCGCCGCCCGCCTCGCGCCAGCCGCCGTACCATCCGGCGATCCCGCGCAGCAGCGCCCGCAGCAGCGGATCCCGGTCGGCGTTGGCCGCGCCGGCCACCTTGAGCGAGGTCGCCGGCAGACCGGTCGTCTCCGGCAACTCCTCGGCGCGGGTGCTCACGTTCAGTCCGATCCCGACCACCACGGCATCGCCGGCCACCTCGGCCAGGATCCCGGCGCACTTGCCGTCGTTCACCAACAGATCGTTGGGCCACTTCAGGGCGGCCTCGACCTCGGCAACTCGCTGCACCGCCTCGAGCAGCGCCACCCCGGCCAGCAGCGGCAACCAGCCGTAGGCGCCGGTCGGGATGGCCGGCCCGGGGCGCAGCAGCACGCTGAGGGTGAGCCCGGCCCGGGGCGGTGACGTCCACTGCCGGTCGCGGCGGCCCCGGCCGGCGGTCTGCTCCTCGGCCACCACCACGAGCCCTTCGGGCTCGCCCCGCATCGCGGCCGCGGCGGCATCGGCGTTGGTGGAGGTCGTCTGAGCGCGTACGTCGATCCGCGTCCACAGACTTCCCGGGGTGACCAGAGCCCGTTCCAGCGAGCGCTGGGACAGCGGCGGGCGATCCAGGTCGGTGTACGGCGACGCGGGCATTCGCCGAGCCTAACTCGATCGAGGCGGCGGGTCGGCCGCATGGCGGCTCACGTACATGGTGCTGCGGTCGATCGGGGTCTCGATCTCGGAAATGCTCGGCCGGGGTCGTGGCCGGGGGCTCGGACGATCGGCCGGGGCCGGCTTCGGCTTCTCGTTGCGGACCGCCCACGATCGGGGCAACCGGACCCGGCCCGGGCTCTCGTCGTTGATCGCCCAGACCGGGACCACCTCGGTCGGCTCGGCCGGGACCGGGCGCAGGTCGAAGCCGGTGGCCGGCTCGTAGTCGGGCACCGCCGGCAGCCGCTCCACCGCTTGCGGCCAGCCGTATCCCTTGGCCGACGGCTCGTGGTCGGAGTTCAGGTCGACCGGGATCGGGGTCCAGTACTCGCCGGGGCGGGGCTCGCCGGCCGGCTCGTGGTGCTCGGGGCGGATCCAGCCCTCGACGCGATCGCCGTAACGGTCGGACCGCGGCGCCGGAATCTCCTCGATGACGTCGTGATCCGCCTCTGCGCAGGGGTCCTCGTCGAGGTCCAGCGGCGGCGGATCGAACAGGATCTCGTCGATCGGGTGCAGGCTCCGCCGGCCGCGCCGGACCCGCGCGGGCGGCTCGAACTCCCCCTCCTCGTCCTCGCCGGCCAGGCCGATCGACGCGAGACCGCCGCGATCCTCCGCAACGAAGTCCGGGGCCGGGAACGGCACGCTCCGGGCGTCCTCGGCCGGGACCAGCGCGCGTCGCCGCCCCCGCCGACCGCGGCGGACGACCGCGTCGGCCTCCACCTCCGCCTCCACCTGCGGCTCGCCCAACGGTTCGACCACCGGTTCGACCTCCGGCTCGACCGGGGCGGCCGCCAGGGCCGGGCGTTGCGGGGGCGCCTCGATCGCTTCGCGCCGACGCGCACGACGTTCCCCGCCACCGAACAGCAGGGACCGGAAGCTGATCAATGTGGCGAGGCCACCGGCGATGAGGGCGAGCCCGCCCGCGGTCATCCAGTTCGTCACGCTCTTGGTAACGAATAGGGCATTGGGTGCGAAACGCACCCGTAGCGCCACCCACCCCCTCCCGCATTACGATCACCGAAGGAATACTCGCCGGTAGCCCGCAGAGTGTGGAGATCACCGTGACGACGCAGCAAAAAGCGGTTGGGACCGACATCCACACCACGGCCGGAAAGCTGGCCGACCTGGAGCGGCGAACCGACGAGGCGGTGCACGCCGGCTCTGCCCGCGCGGTCGAGAAGCAGCACGCCCGCGGCAAGAAGACCGCTCGCGAACGCATCGAGCTGCTGCTCGACGAGGGTTCCTTCGTCGAGCTGGACGGGCTCGCCCGGCACCGGTCGACAAGCTTCGGGCTCGACAAGAACCGGCCCTACGGCGACGGCGTGGTGACCGGTTACGGCACCGTCGACGGCCGCCAGGTGTGCGTGTTCTCGCAGGACTTCACGGTCTTCGGCGGCTCGCTCGGCGAGGTCTTCGGCGAGAAGATCGTCAAGGTGCTCGACCTGGCCATGAAGATCGGCTGCCCGATCATCGGGATCAACGACTCCGGCGGCGCCCGCATCCAGGAGGGTGTGGTCGCGCTCGGCCTCTACGCCGACATCTTCTTCCGCAACGTCCGGGCCAGCGGCGTCATCCCGCAGATCTCACTGATCATGGGTCCGTGCGCGGGCGGCGCGGTCTACTCGCCGGCGATCACCGACTTCACCGTGATGGTCGACCAGACCTCGCACATGTTCATCACCGGCCCCGACGTGATCAAGACGGTCACCGGCGAAGAGGTCGGGATGGAGGAGCTGGGCGGGGCTCGCACCCACAACTCCCGGTCGGGCAACGCGCACTACCTGGCCTCGGACGAGGACGACGCGATCGACTACGTCCGCGCGCTGCTGTCCTATCTGCCGTCCAACAACCTCGACGAGCCGGTGGTGTTCGAGGAGCTCTCCTCTCTGGACATTTCGGACAACGACCTCGCGCTGGATCGGCTCATCCCCGACTCGGCCAACCAGCCCTACGACATCAAGACCGTGGTGGAGACCGTGGTCGACGACTTCCTCGAGGTGCAGCCGCTCTACGCGCAGAACATCGTGGTCGGTTTCGGGCGGGTCGAGGGCCGGCCGGTCGGCGTGGTCGCCAACCAGCCGATGCACTTCGCCGGCACGCTCGACATCGCGGCCAGCGAAAAGGCCGCCCGCTTCGTGCGCACCTGCGACGCCTTCAACATCCCGGTACTCACCTTCGTCGACGTGCCCGGCTTCCTGCCGGGCACATCCCAGGAATGGGACGGCATCATCCGGCGCGGGGCCAAACTCATTTACGCGTACGCCGAGGCCACCGTCCCCAAGGTCACGGTCATCACGCGCAAGGCGTACGGCGGTGCCTACGACGTCATGGGCTCCAAGCACCTCGGCGCCGACCTCAACTTTGCCTGGCCGACCGCACAGATCGCGGTGATGGGCGCACAGGGCGCGGTCAACATCCTCTACCGGGGAGAGATCGACTCGACCGAACGCCGGGCCGAGCTCATCCAGGAATACGAGGACGCGCTGGCCAACCCCTATATCGCGGCCGAGCGCGGTTACGTCGACGCGGTGATCGCGCCGTCGCAGACCCGGACCCAGGTGATCCGCGGACTGCGGACGCTACGCACCAAGCGGGAGACCCTGCCGCCGAAGAAGCACGGCAACATTCCGCTCTAACCGTTTTTAGATCGGGTGCCGCAGGAGCAGCACCCCGCCGTACACCAGCGCGGCCATCGAGGCCAGCCAGAACAGCGCCACGAAGAACGCGCTGGACAGGCCGGTCTTGGCGGCCAGCGCGCCGGTGTCCACCTCGTTGCCGGTCGCCCAATTGCCGTACAGCTCCGGGATCTGCCGAACCCCACCCATCAACAAGAACCAGACCCAGATGTACGCGAAGACCAGCTGCACCGGCTCGGCGGCCCGCATCGCCACCGCCCAGATCAGCGCGCCGGTCAGTGGCACCACGAACAGGCCGAACAGGTTGCGCACCATGACCAGCAGCAGGGCCATCAGCACCAGCGTCATGAGCAGCACCGAACGCGGGCTGATGCCGTGCACCAGCATCCAGGCCCCGGCCAGCCCGAACAGCGACGGACCGAGATAGCCGGCCAGCCCCGACGCGAGGGCGGCGAGCAACCCGAGTTCGTCGAGCGGTTTGGAATAGGCGGTGCTGCCGGCGCCACCGCGGTCGACCCGGATCTTCTTGACCAGCACGCCGGTCAGCGACGCGAACATCGCGTGACCGCCCTCGTGGGCGATCGTGATGGCGTGCGTCGTGTACTTCCACAGCGGCACGGCGGCAACGAACGCGACCACGCCCGTCGTCCACGCCATGCCCATATCGGCCATGGCCGGAAACTAGCGGCGGCCCCAGCCGGAACCCATCCGCCGATGGGATGACTACCCGGTCGAGGCGGGCAACCACTGCCCGGCCAGCAGGAACGCGCCGATCACCAGGGCGGCCAGGTTGACGGCCAGGAACACGCCGACCCAGAACAGGGCGGGCACGTGGGTGAGGTGCGCGAGCTGGTCGGCGTCCGACTCGCGCATGCGGCCGCGCTTGCGAAGACTCTGCAATTCAAAAACCGGGCGGACCCCGCCGAAGAGCAGGAACCAGACGCCCGCGTACGCGAAGACGGCCTGCACTTCGGGGTCGGCGAACCAGGACACGGCGAACACGATCGCGCCGGTGACCAGCAGCGACACCACGCCGAACGCGTTCCGGACGTTGATCAGCATGAGCAGCAGCAGGACGATCGCGATCCACAGCAGCAGCGTGATCCGGTTACCGCCGAGCAGCCAGGCCCCCAGCACACCGACCAGCGATGGGGCGATATATCCGCCGAGCAGGGTCAGCATCATGCCCGGCCCGGTCGGGCGACCCGACGACAGCGTCAGGCCGGAGGTGTCGAACTCCAGGCGGATGCCGCGCAGGCGCCGGCCGGTCAGCAACGCCATCAGGGCGTGCCCACCCTCGTGCGCGATGGTCACCGCGTTGCGGGCCACCCGCCACACCGGACGGAACGCCACGGCCAGCACCCCGGCCAGGGCGGTGAGCAGCACAAGCAGGCCGGGCGGATCCGGCTGAGCGCCGAGCAGGGTATCCCAGAGATCAGTCACGCCGTCGATCTGCACGCCGGGGACTGTAGCCGATCACGCTATGCGCTGCGCCGATTGCGGTCGCGCGCCGCCTTCTGCGGTGCGAGCACCGGCTTCGACGCGAGCATCTGACGCGCGGCGAGGAATCCACCGGCGATGACGGCCAGGCTCGCGAGAATCAGCACCAGGGCGACCAGCCCACCGGTGGCGACGAGGATCGCCACATCGGCGACCGCGACGAGCATCCAGAGTGCGATGGTCGGCTTCCTGCCGTGGGGTCGGCGGTTCATGACGAGCACCTCCGTTTGTGATGACTGATCAAGTACCCACTTGACCGCAATCACGCACATCAGTTTTCGAGCGACTTCTACTGCGGCTGGAATCCCTGGTAGAGGGCCTTCAGGTCACCCTGCGAGGCATCCCAGTCGCTGGTCGAGACGTACCAGTTGAGGGAGTACGCCGCGCTGCCGTTCACCCGGATGTTGCGGCGCAGCACGTGCTGCGGGTTCCCGCTGTCCGTGGTGTACGTGAACTCCCAGTCGGCGACCGACTCGAAGTCGCGGTAGTTGGTCACCCGCTTCAGGCCGATCAGGTTGTAGTTCCGGTAGGTGCCCCGGCGCGCCTTCTCCTGGTTCTGCCAGTCGGTGTACGCGTCGGCCTGCGGCGACTTGGTGCGGCCCAGAATGAGCAGGCGGTTGTTCCAGCGCATCCGCATCTCGGTGCCGCTGCCGGAGACCTCGGCGTTGGCGGGCAGCGGGAGCTTGAAGGCGGGCGCGCCACCGGAGGCGGCGAACGTCCGCAGGGTCCAGCCGGCCGGGAGGGCGGCGGTGCCGGGATCTTCGGTTGCGGGCGCGCTGGTCGGCGCGGTCGTGGTCGGCGCGGCCGACGACGGGGCCGCGCTCGGGGTGGTGCTGGCGGCCGCGGTGGGCGGGGTCGTCGCCGGAGTCGTTGCCGCCGTGGGACCGACCGCGTTCGGCTTGGTGCCGTCGCCCTTGTCGTCGCCACCGCCGACCGCCTGCGCGATCAGGGTGATCAGGAGGGCCAGGACCAGCAGCACGATGCCGGCGCCGACGGCCGCCTGGCGGTAGGTCAGCCGGGTGCCGAAGACCGTCACGCCACCGGGGGCAGGGCGGGATTCCATCGGGCGCCAGGCCGGCCGGGTCGACCGGCTGATCGAGGGAACCGGCGAGACCGGAGCGTTGTCCTCGTCGGCCGTCGACTGCTTCTCACCGGCCGACTTCTTTCCGGTGCCGGGCGTGGCGCTGGAGCCGGTCCGGGCCAGCGGGACGTGGGCGGCGGCCGGGGTTTCGTCGGGCTGCGCTGCAGCGGCGGCCTTCTTCTTCACGCCCGCGCCAGCCGCACCCGGGCCAGCAGCGCCTGCTCCCGCAGCACCGGCCTTTGCCGAGGCCGCATTGGCTTCGCCCGCGTTCGCCTTCGCGGCGGTTACCTCTTCGGTACCTGCTTTATCGGCGGCGACCTGGTCCGCGGTGGCAGTCTGGTCGGTGGATCCGGCGGCCTTTTCGGACTTTCCGGATTTGTTCGGCGAAGTGTTGGCCGACGAGGACTCGGCCTGCGGCGTCTCGACGCCGGCCACGGCGTTCGACGTCTTGGCGTCGGCGACAGCGGCGTCGGCGGACGAGGTCTCCGCGTCTGCGCTACCGGCGCCGGCCCGCGAGGTCTCCACGTCAGCGACAGCAGCGCCAGCCTGCGAGCTTTCCGTGTCGGCGAGAGCAGCGCCGCCCTGCGAGGTCTCCGGGTCGGCGACGCCAGCGCCGGCCTGCGAGGTCTCCGCGTCGGCGACAGCGGCGCCGGCCTGCGAGCTTTCCGCGTGCGTGAGAGCAGCGTCGACCTGCGAGCTTTCCGCGTGCGCAGCGCTGGCCCGCGAGGTCATCGCGTCGGCGACTGCGGCGTCGGCCCGCGCGCTTTCCGCGTCGGCGAGAGTTGCGCCGGCCCCGGCCGCCGCTGCGGAATTCGCTTCCGGGTTCACCCGTTCGGGGGTCGCCGGAGTGGTCTTCGCCGCCGGGCGCGACTTCGCCGAGGGCTTCCGCTTCGGCGACAGCTTGGTCGGCGGGACCACCGTCGTGGGGTCCGCCGGTGGGGCCACCCGGGTGGTGGCATCGGCCGGCGCCGGGGGCACGACCGTGGTCCGGTCGGCCGGCGGGGCGGCCGGGCCGCGCACCAGAGAAGTCGCGTCGGCCGGTGGCGTGGCGGGGCCGCGCACCAGAGCGGTCGCGTCGGCCGGCGGGGTCGCGGGACCACGCACGAGGGCGGTCGCGTCGGCCGGCGGGGCTGCTGGCCTGCGCGGCGGCGTGACCGGGCCGCGCACCAGGGCGGTGGCGTCGGTCAGGGACTGCTCGTGTTCGGCGGCGGCCGGGCCGCGACGGTGGGCGGCGACGTCGGCTGCCGTGAAGCCGCCGGGTTCGCCGCGGTTGGTGCGGTTTGACGGATTCGCCGGGGTGGGCGCGGGGCTCGGCTGCCGCGAAGCAGGGGGCCGGGTGCCTGCGTTTGGGGACCCGTCACGCGTACCCATGAATGTGGTTTTGTCGTCTTTGACCGGAGGGGTGTCGATGCGCGTGGCGTCGAGCTTCGGCGTGTCGGCCGTCGGGCGGCCTACCGGTGCCTTTCCCGGCGCAAAGATCGGCGGCCGGCCCTCGCCGGCCGCCGGGCGGCCCCCCGAGACAGGCGGACGGCCGGGCGGATCGACCGGGCGGGCCGGAGCAACCGGCGGACGCGGACCCGGCACCACCGGCGCCGAACTCGTGGACGACATCATCCCGCCCAGCGCGGGGCGCTCCCGGCCGACGCCCGGACGGCGCATCGTCGGGCTCATCGGGAAGGACAGCTTCGAGCGGCGGCCCAGGGCCCGGTTGAGCAGGCGTTCCGCCTCCTCCGCGTTGATCCGGTGGGTCGGATCCTTGCGGAGCAGGCCGTTGAGCACCGGCTTCATCGGACCGGCATTGCGGGCCGGCGGCGGATTTTCGGTGGCCAGCGCGGCCAGCGTGGCGATCGCCGACGGGCGGGCGAACGGCGAGGCGCCCTCGACCGCGGCGTAAAGGGTCGCGCCGAGCGACCAGAGGTCGGCGGCCGGCCCGGCCGTGCCGTCGCGGGCCCGCTCCGGAGCGATGTAGGCCGGCGAGCCCAGCACCAGGCCGGTGCGCGTCACGTTCGGGTCACCCGGCACGGTGGCCAGGCCGAAGTCGGTAAGCACGACCCGCCCGTCGCCGCCGATCAGCACGTTGCCCGGCTTGACGTCGCGGTGCACCACACCGGCCCGGTGCGCGGCCCGCAGCGCACCCAGCACGCCCAGACCGATCTCGGCCGTGCGGACCGGCGAGAACGGCCCGTCGGCAGCGAGGATGTCCTGCAGCGAGCGGGACGGGACGTATTCCATGACGATCCACGGGTCGGCGTCGGTGCTCAGCACGTCGAAAACGCGAACCACGTTGATGTTGTTGAGCCGGGCGATCGCGCGCGCCTCGCGCAGCGACCGCTCCCGCATCTCCTGCCGCTCCCCCGGAGTCAGCCCCGGTGGCGGCACGAGTTCCTTGATGGCGACCTCGCGGTGCAGGACGACATCGGTCGCCCGCCAGACGCGACCCATCCCGCCCTGACCGAGCGGCGCGACAAGCCGGTAACGGTCAGCGACAACGGCTGGGGGAGAAGAAGACATCAGGAGGAAAATACCCGGTCATGTCCAGCGACAGCGAATCGATCAGCCGAGTGTGGGACGCGTGTCACCGGATATCCCTCCTGACGTCGTACGCTCGATCGATGGACAAAGAACCGCTGGTCAGCGTAGTTCGAGGCACCCCCACCGATCTTGAGCTGGCCGCGCTGGTCACCGTGCTCGCAGCCCGATCCACCTCGGTGAATGCCCCCGTTTCCCGCCCGGGCGTGTCGTCGTGGGCACGCTCAGCCCGTCCGTCTCCCTCCGCATCCAGCTGGCGCGACTCGGCCCGCCCCAGGTAGATCACGCCCGGTCGATCGATTCCGACTGTCCACAGGCGGTAGTGTGAGCCCCCCGGAACTGGCGGTAGCGGACTACTCTCATTGATGCTTCGCCGGTTCGCGCCGGGGTTCGACAGCTTCATCGGGGGAGGCGTCAGTCATGATTCCTGAGGAGGATCGCGGGCCCGCTTGGCTACGCGACTACGGCTACACGGACTTCAGCTCCATCGAAGCTGACATCCAGGCGATGGAACAGTTCGCCAGCAAGCTGTCCGCAACCGTGCAGGACGACTACGCCCCACACCTCGCCACGGTCACCGACGCCATGGCGACCCGACTCCCTGATCCGCCGGGCGAGTTCGTCGAGCTGTTCACGTTCCTGTCCGCGCACCGCGATGTCGCCGATGTGGCCCACCAAAACGTGTACAACTACGCGAACGGGACACAAGACTTCGCCCTGGTCGCCAAGGACATCGGCAAGAAGTACAGCGGCTCCGACGCCTTCTCCCACGCCAAGGTCACCGACGTGGACAAGGCCTTCAACAACGTCGCGTCGCTCGACGGCACCTCGGCCAACGAGGGGAACGGCTGATGCTCGAAGCACCGGGCGGAGGCGGCGGCGGAACTCCCTGGGCCCTGATGACCATCGACAAGATGCAGGAGCTCATTCAGAACCCCGACACCGACAAGCAGTGGAACCTGGTCACCGGCTGGAAGAAATCGGCCGAGCTGATCAGCGAACACCGCTGGCAGGTCGAGAACTACCGGGACAACCTGGCTACGGCGTGGTCGCCGGCCAAGAGCAAGGCCGCCGACGAGTACATCACCCGGCTCAACGTGATGATCGACAACTTGAAGGCGACGTACGAGGCAGCGCTCGAAAACTACGACGCGGTCTCCCGGGCAACGGGGTCGATTTATCAGGCCCAGGTCAAGATGGAGAAGCTCTACCAGGAGTACAAGAGCAACGAGTCCCTCCTCGCCGACTTCACCGCGCAGCAGGAACAGGCCAAGTCCAGCCCGACTCCGACGCCGAGCCCCAGCCCGAGCGGCGGCTTGCAGCCCCCGGTGGCAGCGGGCCGCCAGGAGGAACTGCGAATGCAGGCCGCCGCGATGCTGAGCGGAGTCAGCTCAGACCTGGCCCAGGCCCAGGTAAAACTGGTAAAACCGCCGGATTTCAAACCGCTGGAGGTACGCGAGGAGGGCAGCAAACCGGTAGACGGCTCTACCTTTGTGGCCCCGCCGATCCCTCCCATTGTTCCAACTTTCGGCGATACCACCACGTCGACAGGTTCGACGCGACCGGCGGTAACGTTCCCGACGTCGCCGGTTACCACCACTCCACCAGCAGTTTCGCACCCAGGGATCGGCACACAGCAGCCCGGCCTGGTTCTCGGCGGCACACAACTTCCGACGCCGACGCCATCGCCCGGCCTGAGCCCGATTTCACCTAGCCTTCCGACCGGGGCCGGGCCGATCAGCAGTCCTGGCCTTGTTTCGCCTACCCGCCCATTCCTGCCGGGCGGCGGCACCTCGTTGCCTACCAGTCCGGTTGGGACCAGCCGCAGCGGCGGGCTACCTCGCGAGGGCCTGATGCGGCCGGGCACCCTGCCGGAAGGCATTCGCGCAATGCCTGCAGGTGGGGTCATCGGTGGGACGCCCGGCGTTGGTCTCGGCCAACCGGGCAATGGACGTGCGGGCACGCAGCGCATCAACCCGGTTGGTGGCGTCATCGGCGAAGGCCATGGCGCAACGGGTGCCGGGCGCGGACTCGGCAGCGCATCAGGTGCCACCCGTGGGCTCGGCGGCGCGTCAGGACCTACACGTGGTCTCGGCGGCGCATCGGGGGCCGCACGCGGGCTAGGCGGCACGTCAGTCGTCGGCGAACATCCTATGAGCCCCTACGGGCAAGGCTCTGGACGCAAATCCAGTTCTAGCGACGAAGCCAACGAGGCCCGTTGGGATCCGGACAATCCGTGGGAGACCGCCGAAGGCGTCGACCCCATCGTTCTCCCGGCGCCGGAACAACGTATCGATCCAGGACCGGCGATCGGGTTCCATTGAGAGTTCTTCGCAGGGCGAGTGCGGTCGCAGGGGTTGCCCTGGTCGTGGCGGTCTCGCTTCCCACAAATCCCGCCTACGCAGATACCATTCGCGACAAGCAAGAATGGTATCTGCGTTCGGTAAACGCCTTACAGGCCCATTCAATCACCACGGGCGCCGGCGTTACCGTCGCTGTGATCGACACGGGAACCTACCCCCATCCGGATCTGCGCAACAACCTCCTAAAGGGAGACGACGAGTCCTCGGCGCGCGCTGGCGACGGCCAGACTGACCGTCAGGGGCACGGAACCCGCATGGCCGCCCTGATCGCCGGTCACGGCAGAGGCAGCAGTGGGATACAGGGGCTGGCGCCTGCCGCCAAGATCCTTCCTATTCGGGTTGCCGAGAAGGCTGAGACCAAAAATAGCGAGGTCGTTGCCCGGGGTGTTGATTTCGCAATCCAAAACGGCGCCTCAGTTATTAATATCTCCATGGGCGGCGGACCCGATTTCGATCTGGACGATGCCATCGGGCGGGCAATCGAGCACAACATTGTCGTCGTCGCTTCCGTCGGCAACACCCCGAGGGATTTTCTGATTAATTACCCCGCCGCTAACGATGGGGTCGTCGCAGTCGGCGCGACCGGACGCGACGGCAAACATGCTTCGGTCTCCGTAAAGGATGCGAAGGTCCAGCTCTGCGCGCCAGGCGTCGACATCATTTCTGCGGTGCCAAAGGACGGCTATTCCCTCGGCACCGGGACGTCTGACTCGACGGCTATTGTTTCGGGGGCGGCTGCTCTGGTTCGGGCTAAGTTTCCGGAACTGTCGGCCAAGGATGTCATCAATCGGCTCACCGCTACCGCGGATGACATCGGGGCGCCTGGGCGGGACAGCGAGTGCGGGTTCGGTCGGTTGAACGTCTTCAAGGCGCTTACCGCTGACGTGCCACCGCTTGAGGCCGCTACCCCGTCGGCTGCCCCCAGCGCCGCGGCCACCACCACCGTCGCCGCGCCGGCCGCCACAACCCCGTCCGCGCAGGCTGAGGCTGAGCCGGAACCCGCCTCCAGCAGCACGCCGCTTGTGCTCGGCGTGCTTGCTGGGCTGGTGGTGGCCGGTGGGCTGGTGGCGATGTTGGTTATTCGGCGGCGCCGTAACTTCTGACCCGGCGCATGAAAGCTATCTGGCCCAACTCGTCCAGGTTTACCAGTTCCCAGCCTCGGGTTTCCAAGAGCTCCACCGCGGACAGCACCACGTCCACCCGGGCGTCGAACTCGGTTCGGCCGGAGCCGGGGCGGATCGGGGTCGGGATGGACAGGTACATGTAGCGGAACGGGTACGCGTCGATGTTCACCCGGCCGGACAGGACGTCGTCGGCTATCACCCGGCGGGGTGGGCGTGGGAGGGTCACGCCGGTACCAAGCCCTTGAGCATGTCGGTGGCTATCGCGGGGGCGGCGTCCCGCAGGGCCTTCGCGCCGGCCTCGTCGTCCTTCTTCGCGGTCAGGCGGATGTCCAGGTTGGCGTTGCCGGAGCGGACCACCACCTGAATCTCGTCCGAGCCCGTGTCGGTGGAGATGAAGGCCTGCTCGCCTACCCCGCTGAGTTCCTCGCTGAGGGCGCCGCTGAGGATCTGCCACTGGGCGTCGGCCGCCGCCTGGGTAGTGGCCGTGTCGAGGTGCAGGGTGGCCGTGGTGCCCCAGGCGCAGTCGATGCTGCTGCCGACCGTCTGGGGGTTGGTCTGGTCGGTGACCTTGCCGGCGCCGGTCAGGCCGACGTCAGCGGCGGTCAGGCTGGGGCAGGTCAGGCCGTCCGTCTTCCACTTGTGGGCGGGGGGCGGGACCGGGCGGGCTGATTTCGTCGAGGCCGGCAGGCTGACGGTGGAGGACGGCAGGCCGGTGTCGACGTCCGGGACGTCGGGGCTGGAGCAGGCCGCCAGGGTAAGAACAGTGGCCATCCCGGCCAGAACGAGCCTCACGCATTCACCGCCTCGGGCCAGTGGCCGCCGGAGAAGGCGCTGTCGTCGCCGTGGATGCTGGCCACCTCGCTGATCAGGCTGACCACGTCGGCCAGGCGGTTACCCAGGCTGGCCAGGAAGTCGATGATGTTCGAGGCGAAGCGGCCGAGCAGCGTCGACAGGTCGTTGGCGGCCTCCTGGGCGCTCAGCGGGTCGGCGGTGGCCGCGGCCGTCGCGACGTCGCCGGTCACCTCGACGATTTTCTCGACGATCTGGCCGACCTGGGTGAGCAGGTCGGTGACGAAGTGGACGTTCGCGTTGGCCACGTCGGAGAGCCAGCCGGCGATGCCCTTGACCTCGTCGACGGCCTGGCCGACGGCGTCGATCTGGTCGCCCTCGCGGGTCAGGTAGGTGTCGTGGGCGGGGCCGTGCCAGGTGTCGATGCCGCCGGACTGCTTCACGTCGGGCTTGATCTGGCTCAGGGTCGGGTTGACCGTGCCGGACCAGTCCAGGCCGACCTGGAAGAGGGACAGCACCGGCACCGAGCCGTTGAGGGTCTTCTCCAGCTTGGTGAGGATCTCGCTGACCTTCTGCCGGGCCACCTCGATCGCGTCCTGGAAGGCCTTGAGCGCGTCGGCGATCTCATCGGTGAACCACTCGGCGACCTTGTTCCACCAGTGGTCGCCTTCGAGCTTGTCGCGGATCGACTGCAGGAAGTCCTCGACCGCCTTGGTCAGTTTGTCCCAGGCCTCGCGGATGTTGCGGACGCCGGTCTCGAGCGTGTCGATCGCGCTGCGGAACGTCCCCAGCAGCGTGGGGGCGAATTCACCCTCTGCCATAACAAGATCCCGTCTAGTGGGGCCAGTCGCCCTTGGCGATGCCGTCGAAGCTTTGTGCCGAGTTCTCGTCCGCGTCCTCGTACCAGTCGGCGTTCTCCTTCAGGGCGGTGCCCATCGCGTCGAACTGAATGGCCGCTTCCTTGAAGAGCCCGGTCAGCTTCTGGAACTCCTGCTGGTACGCGTTGTAGAGGTCACTGGCGGTGGCGGTGCCGACCGGGCCGTCGATGATGACCGTGAAGGCGCTCATCTCGAGGGTCTGCTGGTTGGCGGAGGTCGAGACGGTGGTCATCCGGTCGGCCAGGTCGTGCCAGTTCTTGGCGGCCTCACGCAGACCGTCCGAGGCGACCTGGACGTTCTTGTCGGAGTACCAGTTGTAATCGGGCATCATGCCTCCGCGGGATGGTGGGCGTAGCTGGGCCGCACGGAGAGCAACGCCTCCCGGGCGTCGTCGGCCAGGTCGGTCGCGTCCTCGGGGCGCAGACCGAACACGTTGACCTGGGCGCTCTCGATGACCGTGCCCCGCACGGTGAGCGTGAAGATTCCTCGCGGGCCGCTGACCACGCGTGGCGATGGGTCGTTGACCACCTCGAAGAGCCGCATCGCGGCGGCGATGTCGGCACCGGCCTGGTCGATCCGGCGGCGCATCGTGTCGAGGTCGTCGGCGCCGGTGGGAACTTCCGGCTCGAGGTTCGGCGGCGACTCGTGCGTGCGGCCGTGCCGGCGCAGCACCATCCGGGCGAACACCGTTTTCTGCTGGGCGAACCGGTAGGCCTGGAGCACCGCCCCGGCGATCGCTTCCGGCCCGACCGCCTCCCACCAGCCGTCGGTGATGCTGATCCGGGCCGGCCGACCGTCCAATCGGACCAGGCAATACACCGTGCCGGAGGCGTCCGCGCCCTCGATCGCGTCCAGACCGGGGACCGGTTGCCCGGCCGGCGTGTAGGCCAGCGTGTCCTCCAGGTTCTCGATGAACCTGCGGGTGTCCCTGATCCGGAACTCATCGAAGTCGGCCACGGCGGAAATGGTAGGCGCTCCGGGAAACGCCGTGGGGGCGGAACTGCTCCGTCGGCGCCGAAACGGCAAGTAACCTCGGTGGCGTGCAGAACGACATCGTGTATCGGCTGGTCCTCGCGTCGGCCAGCCCGGCTCGGCGAGCCCTGCTGCTAGCCGCCGGCATCGACGCCGAGATCAAGGTCAGTGGCGTGGACGAGTCCACCGTGGAAGCCGAGGACGCCTACACGTTGTCCCTCGCCCTGGCCCGGATGAAGGCCCGTGCCATCGCGGCCGACCTACCGGCCGACCCGGGCATCCTGGTGCTCGGCTGCGACTCGGTGCTGGCCTTCGAGGGCGAGATCTTCGGCAAGCCGGCCAACGCCGCCGAGGCGGCCAAGCGGTGGACGATGATGCGCGGCCGCTCGGGCGTGCTGCACACCGGCCACCACCTGACCGGCCTGGTCAGCGGCAAGCAGGCCGAGGGCGTGGGCACGACCGTGGTGCACTTCGCCGATGTCACCGACGAGGAGATCGCGGCCTACGTCGCCACCGACGAGCCGCTCAACGTGGCCGGATCGTTCACTCTCGACGGGCGCGGCGGTGCCTTCGTCGAGCGGATCGAGGGCGACCCGGGCAACGTGATCGGGCTTTCCCTTCCGCTGCTGCGGAAGCTCCTGATCGAGATGGGCGTCTCGATCACCGCGTTGTGGCGGGCCTGAGGGCCCGCCACAACCAAAGCCACAACCACAACCAGGCTCAGCGCACGCTGCGGGCGAACTCCCGCGCGGCCCAGGCCACCGCGGCAGCAGCCAGCACGGCCATGATGAGCAGGCCCTGCCAGACGTCGGGCGAGCCCAGATCACCCCGGAACAGCGCCCGGGTGCCGTCGACCGCCCAGGAGAACGGGTTCCAGTCGGCGATGCCCTGCAGCCACCCGGGGGCGAAGGTGAGCGGCAGCAGGATGCCGGAGAGCAGCAGAATCGGCTGGGCCACCGTGTTCATCAGCGGGGCGAGGGCGTCCTCGCTCTTCACCACCAGCGCGATGCCGTAACTGAGCGCCGAGGTCATCAGCGAGATCAGCGCCAGCATCAGGTAGGCGAGCAGCAGGTTGCCGATGAACACGCGCAGGTCGAACAGCAGCGCGAGCAGCGTGATGATGACCGCCTGGGCGATCAGCGAGACCACGTCGCGCAGCGATCGGCCCAGCAGCAGCGCGAGCCGGGAGACCGGGGTAACCCGGGACCGCTCGATCACCCCGGCGCGCAGCTCGGCGATCAGGCCGAAGCCCTGGAACAGACCCCCGAAGATCGCGAGCAGGACCAAAAGGCCAGGGACGAAGATTTCGTACGCCTCCGCGTTGGAGCTCACCTGAAGTGCGGGTTTGAGCAACGGGGCGAACAACAGTAGATACATCACCGGCTGGAAGACGCCGACCAGGATCCAGACCGGGTTCCGCAGGAGCAGCTGGGCCTGCCGCTGGAAGATCAGTGAGGTGTCGCGCAGCAGCTTCATGGCTCAGCTCTCCCGCAGGGATCGGCCGGTCTTGGTCAGGAACACGTCGTCGAGGGTGGGCCGGTGCAGCTCGATCGTGCCGAGCGGCACCTCAGCGGCGTCCAGCGCACGGAGGATCTGCGGAATCGCGACGGCGCCGTCCTCGACGAACAGGCGCACGCTGTCGTCGTACGTCTCGATCTTGTAGGAATTCAAGGCCTGTGCAGCGGCCCCGACGTGCTCGGCCGTCAGGCCGACCCGGACGACGTCGCCGGAGATCTCCCGTTTCAGCTCGGCCGGCGTGCCGGAGGCGACGATCTCCCCGTTGTCCATGATGGAGACGCGGTCGCAGAGCGCGTCGGCCTCGTCCAGGTAGTGAGTGGTGATGAAGACCGTCATGCCCTCCGCACGCAGACGGCGAACCTCGTCCCACATGTGTGCCCGGCTCTGCGGGTCGAGGCCGGTGGTGGGCTCGTCGAGAAACACCACCTTGGGCGCGTGGATGATGCCGAGCGCGATGTCGACCCGGCGGCGCTGCCCACCGGAGTAGGTCTTGCACTTGCGATCGGCGTACTCCGCCAGCTGGAACGCCTCCAGCACCTCGGCCGCCCGGGCCAGCGCCGTCGACTTCGAGGCGCCGTAGAGCCGGGCCTGCAGCACCAGTTCCTCGCGTGCGGTCGACTCTTCCCAGGTGCTGCCGCCCTGCGCGACGTACCCGATCCGGCGGCGCACCTCGCCCGGATCGGCGCGCAGGTCGGCGCCGGCGATGGTCGCGGAACCGCCGTCCGGCTCGATGAGCGTGGCGAGCATCCGCAGCGTGGTGGTCTTGCCGGCTCCGTTGGGCCCGAGGAACCCGAATATCTCCCCCTCGGCGACATCGAGGTCGACACCGCGTACGGCCTCGATCTTCTTCTTCTCGCGCCCCTGGCGCGAGGTGAACGACTTGCGCAGTCCGCGAGTCTCAATCATTCGGGCAGCGTAGGCCAGATCGCTACAGGGGTAGATCTGCCGTTAACTTTCGTTAAGCTCGGTCGGTGCGCAAGGTATTGATCGCCAACCGAGGCGAAATCGCCGTCCGGGTGATCCGGGCCTGCCAGGACGCCGGCTTGGCCAGCGTCGCCGTCTATGCCGACAGCGACCGAGACGGCCTACCGGCCCGGCTCGCCGACGAGGCGTTCGCGATGGGTGGCGAGTCCGCCGCCGACACCTACCTCCGCATCGACAAACTCCTCGACGTCGCGGCGCGCAGCGGCGCCGACGCCGTGCATCCGGGCTACGGCTTCCTGTCGGAGAACGCCGAGTTCGCCCAGGCCGTGCTGGACGCCGGGCTGATCTGGATCGGCCCGACCCCGCAGGCGATCCGCGACCTCGGCGACAAGGTCACCGCCCGGCACATCGCCCAGCGGGCCGGGGCGCCGCTGGTGGCCGGCACGGCCGAGCCGGCCAAGGACGCCGACGAGATCGTCGCGTTCGCCGAGGAACACGGCCTGCCGGTGGCGATCAAGGCGGCCTTCGGCGGTGGCGGTCGCGGCCTCAAGGTCGCCCGCACCATCGAGGAGATCCCGTCCCTGTTCGAGAGCGCCACCCGCGAGGCGGTCGCCGCCTTCGGCCGCGGCGAGTGCTTCGTCGAGCGCTATCTCGACCGCCCACGGCACGTCGAGGCGCAGGTCCTGGCCGACACGCACGGCAACGTCGTGGTGGTCGGCACCCGGGACTGCTCGCTGCAGCGCCGCCACCAGAAACTCGTCGAGGAGGCGCCCGCGCCGTTCCTCACCGAGGCGCAGCGCGCGCAGATCCACGAGAGCGCCAAGGCGATCTGCCGGGAGGCCGGCTACCACGGCGCCGGCACGGTGGAATACCTGGTCGGCCAGGACGGCACGATCTCCTTCCTCGAGGTCAACACGCGCCTGCAGGTCGAACACCCGGTCAGCGAGGAGACCGCCGGCATCGACCTGGTCCGGGAGCAATTCCGGATCGCCGACGGCGAAGAGCTGGCCTTCACCGACGACCCGATCCCCCGCGGCCACGCCATCGAGTTCCGCATCAACGGCGAGGACGCGGGCCGCAACTTCCTGCCGGCGCCGGGCACGGTCAGCACGCTGACCTGGCCACTCGGCCCCGGCGTCCGGGTCGACTCGGGCGTCGAGGCGGGCAGCGTGATCGGCGGCAACTTCGACTCGATGCTCGCGAAGATCATCGTGGTGGGCGCGACCCGCGCCGAGGCGCTGGAGCGGGCCCGCCGGGTGCTGGACGAGACGGTGGTCGAGGGCATCGCCACGGTGCTGCCGTTCCACCGGGCCGTGGTCCGCGATCCGGCGTTCACATCCGAGCCGTTCACCGTCCACACCCGCTGGATCGAGACCGAGTGGGCCGGCGGCGTCGAGCCGTTCACCACGCCCGCGCCGGCCGGCGAGCCGGCCGAACGAGAAACCGTCGTGGTCGAGGTGGGCGGTAAAAGGCTGGAGGTCAGCCTGCCGAAAACCCTCCTGACGGGTACGGGCGGGACCGCGACCCAAGCGCAGCGTCCGACGTCCCGCCGCACGGGTGCGCAAGCTTCCACGACGGCCGCGGGCGGTGCCGCGCTGACCGCTCCGATGCAGGGCACCATCGTCAAGGTCGCCGTCTCCGACGGCGACGAGGTGCAGGAGGGCGACACCATCGTCGTGGTGGAGGCGATGAAGATGGAACAGCCCCTGCAGGCCCACAAATCCGGCACCGTCTCCGGTCTGTCGGTCGAGGTGGGCGGCACGGTCACGGCCGGCGCGGTGATCTGCTCGATCGACTAGCCGCGCCTAGGGGGCGAAGTCGCGGCTGAGCTCGCTGAACAGGATGCGGGCGGTTTCCGCCGGGTCCAGGTCTCGGTCGGGGAAGGCGCCGGTCAGCCACAGGGTGGCGAAGCCGTGGGCCATCGACCAGGCGGCCAGGCCGGCCGTGCGCACCTCGGGCGGGGCCGTCTCGGCGGTGCCGGGCTTCACCGGGCGGGCCTCCGGGGCCGGGTCGTGGACCAGCAGGCTGCCGGGCAGGTCCGCGACGGCCGCGTAGAGCGCGTCGGCGGCCTTGGCGCGCGCGGCAAGCAGCTCCGGATCGTCGGCGTGGTAGAGCTCGGTGCGGAACATGACCTCGAACAGGGCGCGCCGGGTGGTCGCGAAGCGGATGTAGGTGACGCCCAGCTCGATGAAGCTGTTGCTGGCCAGCCGGGACGTCGCAAGCGCCTTGGCCAGCTGCTCGAAACCGGAGGTGGCGAACGCGGTGAGCAGCCCGGCCTTGTCTCCGAAGTGGTGGGTGGGCGCCGCGTGCGAGACGCCGGCCCGGCGAGCCAGGTCGCGCATGCTCAGGGCGGCCACGCCCTGCTCGGTGATCGCCTCGTCGGCCGCCTGGAGCAGGGCCCGCCGCAGGTCACCGTGATGATAAGCCATGATCGAAGTCTAACTTGGCGACGTCAAGATCCAGTACCGGAGCTTCTCGTCCAGCTTGTCGTGCAGGACGCCGCCGTTGCGCTCGATGGTGCGGCGGGACGCGTCGTTGGTGTCGTCGCAGGTGATCAGCACCTGGGGCAGGCCGAGGGCGGCGGCGAACGGCAGCGCGGCGGCCAGCATCGCGGTCGCGTGGCCCTTGCGGCGGGCCGACGGGCGCACGTCGTAACCGATGTGCCCGTTGCGCTCGCCCATCCCGCCCGGCGCCAGCCGGTGCCGGATGCCCAGCCGGCCCAGGTATTCGTCGCCGTCGACCCACCACAGCGACGTGGTCGGGACGTACGTCGCCGGGCGCGGCGTGTCCTCCAACTCCTGGGCACGCAGGCTGCCGACGAACCGCTCGAACTCCGGCCGCGCCGACCACACCGGGCCGAACTGCCGGATGTACTGCCCGACGTTGCTGCCGTCGCCGGGCTCGCCCCGGCCCTCGGCGATGTGTTCGTCCATCGCGCGCAGGTAGGAGGCGTGGACGTCGGCGGTGGGCGGAATCAGTACGGGCATGTCGCTCAGCGTAGGCGAGTGATCGTCACCTCGACGCCCTGTCCGGTGCTCTTCGGTCCGGCGTAGACACCCTTGAGGGGCGGCACGTCGCCGTACTCCCGGCCGCGGCCGACCACCACGTGGCGCTCCCCCACCGGCACCCCGTTGGTCGGGTCGAAGGCCGTCCACCGGCCCACCCACCACTCCACCCAGGCATGCGACTGCCCGACCACCGAGTCGCCGATGGCGGCGGACGGCGACGGGTGCAGATAACCCGAGACGTAGCGGGCCGGCATGCCCATCTCCCGCAGCATGCCCACGGTCAGGTGGCTGATGTCCTGGCAGACGCCCTTGCGCTGCTCCCAGGCGTGCAGGGCGTCGCTCTGCACCCCGGTCGCGCCGGGCTGATAGGTGACCTCGCCGCGGACGAACTCGCAGACCGCGAGGGCGGCCGCGTGCGGGGTGGCATGCGCGCCCTTGATGTCGGCCACGATCGAGCGCAGTTCGTCGTCGAGCCCAGTGCGCTTGGTCGGCAGGATCAGTTCGTACCACCGGTCGACGCTCTCCGGCTGGGTCAGCCCCTCCCAGGAGGAGCCCTCACCCGGTTCGATCAGGTCGCCGGGCGGCAGCGTCTCGACCGTCGAAGTCGCGGTGACGGTCAGCGCCTCGTGCTTGGCGTGCACGTCGAACGCGGTGACGACGGTTCCCCAGTAGTCCTCGTAGCGGTAGGTGCGGGCCGGCGGCCACACCTCCACCCGGGCGTCGAGCACGGCCTGCCGGGTGCCGTTGCGGGGCCACATCCGGGCCTCGTTGTAGGACGACGAGACCGGCCCGGCGTAGTCCATGCCGCTCTTGTGCTGAATGCGCAGCCGCCAGCTGTCCACCGTCATGCCACCGCTCCCCGCACCCAGTTGACGGCGGTCGTCTGCCGGAAGTAGCGCCGCGACACCGCGTCGTTTACCTGCTTGCACGTCTTCTCGAGGCTGGCCAGCACCGGCGACAGATCGCCGATCAGCTCGTCGGCGCCACGGAACTCCAGGTTGGTGCGGGCCCGGCCGACGATCCGCTGCGCGTCGGTGGCCACGCCGGCCCGGCCCGGATCGGGCTCGAGGTCGGTCAGGCAGCTCTCCGCGGTGGACAGCGCCGCGAACACCGAGCGCGGGAAGAGCCGGTCGAGCAGCAGGAACTCGGCCGCGTGCCGGTCGTCGAGCGCTCCGCGATAGGTGCGCAGGAAGGTCTCCCACGCGCCGCTGGACCGCAGCAGGGTCATCCAGGTCGGGATGCTGCCGCCGGCCCGCTCGTGGGTGCGCAGCAGCCGGGCGGTCATGTCGACCCGTTCCACGCTGCGGCCGAGCACCAGGAACAGCCAGCCCTCGTCGCGGCTCATGGTCGCGTCGGTCAGCCCGGCCATCACCGCGCACCGCTCCCGCACCCAGCGGAAGAACGCGTGCACGCCCTGCTGCTCGACCCGCCGCCGGGCGTTGGGCAGGCCGTGCCAGGTGGAGTTGAGGCACTCCCACATCTCCGAGGAGACCGTCTCCCGGGAGCCGCGGGCGTTCTCCCGGGCGGCGGCGAGCGCGCCGACCACCGAGGAGGCGTTGCGCTCGTCCAGCCCGAGCAGGCCGACGACGCTGGCCGAGGTGAACGGGCCGTCGGTGGTGGGCATGCCCATCACGCCAAGCAGCGACCGGCAGGCCGCGTCTTCTTGAGTCCACGGGTCGGCCAGCATCCGCTGCAGGTGCACGTCGAGGATGCGGGCGGTGTCCTCGGCCCGCTCGACGTACCGGCCGATCCAGTAGAGCGACTCGGCAATACGGCTCAGCACGAGAGCCTCCCCTGCTGCTGTTGTTGCTGTTGTTCCTCGGCGCCCGAGACGCCGGGGCCTACGTCCGGGCTCTCGGCCGCCGGCAGCGGCGCCGGCGCGGCCGGCAGGTGCGGCACCTCGAACGGGGTCAGGTCGTCCTCGGCGGCAAGCACCCAGGTGTCCTTGGAGCCGCCGCCCTGGCTGGAGTTGACCACCAGCGCGCCCTCGGGCAGCGCGACCCGGGTCAGGCCGCCGGGCAGCACCCAGATCTTCTCGCCGTCGTTGACCGCGAACGGCCGCAGGTCGACGTGGCGTCCGCGCAGTCGGTTGCCGATCAGGGTGGGGACCATGGAGAGCTTCACCTCACGCTGAGCGATCCATCCCCGGGGATTTTCAACGATCTTTGCCCGTACGTCGGAAAGCTCTTGATCTGAGGCTTGTGACCCGATCACGATGCCGGCCCCGCCCGCACCGTCGACCGGCTTCATCACCAGCCGGTCGAGCTGGGGCAGCACCACGTCGAGGACGCCCGGCTCGTCGAGCCGGTAGGTGTCGACGTTCGGCAGCAGCGGCTCTTCGTTCAGGTAGTAACGAATCAGGTCGGGCACGTAGGTGTAGAGGAGTTTGTCGTCGGCGACCCCGTTGCCGACCGCGTTGGCGATCGTGACCCGGCCGGCCCGGGCCGCGTTGAGCAGGCCCGCCACCCCGATCACCGAGTCGGCCCGGAAGTGCACCGGATCGAGGAAGTCGTCGTCGATCCGCCGGTAGATGACGTCCACCCGCTGCTCGCCGGCGGTGGTGCGCATGGCCACGTCGTTACCGACGCAGACCAGGTCGCGCCCCTCGACCAGCTCGACGCCCATCTCCCGGGCGATCAGCGCGTGTTCGAAGTAGGCCGAGTTGTAGACGCCGGGGCTGAGCACCACCACGGTCGGGTCGTTGACCCCGACCGGCGCGGCCGCCCGCAACGCCCGCAGCAGCATCGCCGGGTAGGACTCGACCGGCAGGATGCGGGTGGCGGCGAACACCTCGGGCAGCACCTGGGCCATCGCCCGCCGGTTCTCCATCACGTAGCTCACCCCGGACGGGATGCGCACGTTGTCCTCGAGGACCCGGAACGCGCCCTCCTCGTCGCGGATCAGGTCGACCCCGGCCACGTGGATGCGGACCCCGTTGGGCGGGTTGATGCCGGCCGCCGCGCGCAGGAAGTGGGCGCTGGTCGCGATGATCCGCCGCGGTACCACGCCGTCGGCGAGCACCTGACCGGCGCCGTACACATCGGCCAGGAACGCCTCGAGCGCCCGGATCCGCTGGGCCACGCCGCGCTCGACCGACCGCCACTCGGCGGCCGCGATGATCCTCGGCACGATGTCCAGTGGGAAGGGCCGCTCGACGCCCTTGAGAGCGAACGTGATGCCCTGGTCGAGGAACGCCCGGGCAAGCACCTCCGCACGCACGCCCAGTTCCGCACTCGACAACGGCTGGAGAGTCGCGTGCAGGGCCTCGTAAGAATCACGGGGTATACCTGGCTCGCTGAACATCTCGTCCCAGCCGGGGCCGAGGCGGTACTCCTCGAAAAGATCCGCCATGCGAGGAATCTACGGTCGGCTCATTGCGTGCGAGTAACGAAGGAAACGCTGCCGTTTCGTAGCTGCGGGTGGGCCGTCGGTACGGGACCTACCGACGGCCCGGGTCGGCACACCGGGAACGGGGGACCCGGTGTCACCGACAATCTCACGGTACGCCGGAGAGGCGCAGGCGAAAAACTCGCGGATGAAATATAGGGAAATAACCGGCGCGGAGCCGCCTCCGAACCTTGACCGGGCGGCGACAATACCGTGTCAGGTATCACCGTTCCGGGGCCCTGATCAGGGCGCATGCTGGAGCACAGCACATTCTCAGGTACGCCCATCGACAATGTGGCAAGCCCTGATGCCGTGAGGTGGCCGAACTGATGACCGAACTGCTGACCATGATGGCCACCCCGGTGTGGGCATACCTGGCGCTGTTCGGCTTCCTGACCGTCGACGCGATGGTGCCGGTGGTGCCGATCCAGGCGATCATGATCACCTCTGGGGCACTGACCGTCTACGGCAACCTCAACCTTCCGCTGGTGATCGCGATCGGCGCGGTCGGCATGTTCACCGGCGACTCGATCGCGTTCCTGCTCGGCCGCACCGCCGGGCACGTGGGCCGGGGCTGGCTCTCCACCCTGCGCTCCCGGTACGCCCCCAGGCACGACGACGACACCCCGCGCGAGGAGTCGCGCACCAAGAAGGCCGCCATGCGGTTCACCCGCGGCCTGCGCCGGCCCGGACCACTCGTGCTGCTGCTGTGCCGGTTCGTGCCGGGCGGGCGGATGGCGGCCGGCTTCCACGCCGGCCGCACCGGTTACCCGGTCAAACTCTTCATCCTGTACGACGGGGCCGCCGCGCTCTGCTGGGCGGGCTACGGCGGCCTGGTCGGTCACGTCGGCGGCACCGCCATCACCCAGTCGGCCTGGCGGCTGTTCGCGATCGCCGCCACCGCCGCGGTCGTCTTCGGCACGGCCGGCTGGATCCTGGCGCTGTTCGGTGGCCGGAAAGAGGACGCCCAGGAGGCAGCCCGGCAGGCCGGCGCCGCCGACGTCACTGCAGTTCGTGCTGCATCAGCTGACGTGCCGCCTCGGCAATCGAGCCCGACAACGACGGGTAGATAGTGATCGTGTGGGCCAGCTGGTCCACCGTCAGGTTGTTCTCGATCGCCATCGTGATCGGCAGGATCAACTCGCTGGCCTTCGGCGACACCACCACGCCGCCCACGATCTGACCGGTCGCTGGGCGGCAGAACAGCTTCACGAAGCCGTCGCGCAGGTCGGTCATCTTGGCCCGGGCGTTGCCGGTCAGCGGCAGCATCACCTGGCGGGCCGGGGTACGGCCGGAGTCGACCTCATTCTGCGAGACGCCGACGGTGGCCAGTTCCGGGTCGGTGAACACGTTGGCCGAGACCGTGCGCAGCCGCAGTGGCGCCACCGCCTCGCCCATCGCGTGCCAGATCGCGATCCGGCCCTGCATGGCCGCCACGCTGGCGAGCAGCAGTACGCCGGTGCAGTCGCCGGCCGCGTAGATGCCGGGCACGTTGGTGCGGGACACCCGGTCGACGGTGATGTAGCCGCCGTCGCCGACGTCCACGCCGTACTCCCGCAGGCCCAGCTGGGCCGTGTTCGGGATGGCGCCGACCGCCATCAGGGCATGTGAGCCCTCGACCGTACGGCCGTCGGAGAGCGTGACCAGCACGCCGTCGCCGGTGTTCACCACCGACTCGGCCCGGGACTGGTTGAGGATCGTCATGCCGCGCTCGCGGAACACCCGCTCGATCGCCATCGCCGCGTCGGCGTCCTCGTGCGGCATCACCCGCTCGCGGCTGGAGACCAGCGTCACCTTGGTGCCCATCGCGACGTAGGCACTCGCGAACTCGGCGCCGGTCACGCCGGAGCCGACCACGATCAGGTGCTCGGGCAGCTCGGTGAGGTCGTAGACCTGACGCCAGTCGAGGATGCGCACGCCGTCCGGGCGGGCGGTGGGCAGCACCCGCGGGGTCGCCCCGGTCGCCAGCAGCACCGTCGACGCCTCGATCGAGTACATCTCGCCGCCGTCCGGAATGACCAGGACCTGGTGGGTGTGCCCGAGGGTGTCCTCGCCGAGCAGCGCCCGGCCGTGCACGACCTCGACCCCGGCCTTGATCAGCTTGGCCTGGATGTCGCCGGACTGGGCCAGGGCCAGCTTCTTGACCCGGGTGTTCACCGCGACCGCGTCGACCGTGACGCCGTCCAGGCCGGGCGACCGGATGCCGAACCGCTCGTTGTGCCGGTAACCGGTCATGATCTCGGAACTGGCGATGAAGGTCTTCGACGGCACGCAGTCGGTCAGGACGCAGGCGCCACCCGGCCCGTCCGCCTCGATGAGGGTTACTTCAGCGCCGAGCTGAGCGGCGACCAGAGCCGCCTCATACCCGCCCGGGCCCCCACCGATGATCACAATCCGACTCACGACATTCCCTCCAGTAACACGGCAACTGTGCCGACACGCACTCCTTGTATTCTCCACGACCGCCGAGTCCGGCTATCGTCATCGCCGTGCGTCATTACGCCGCGTATGGCTCAAACCTGGACCCGGCCCGCATGCGGGCCTACTGTCCGCACTCGCCCATGGTCGGCGTGGGGTGGATAGAAGGCTGGCGCCTGACCTTCGCCGGTGAGGGGGAAATGGGCTGGGAGGGCGCGGTCACCACGATCGTGGAGTCGCCGGGTGACCGGGTCTTCGTGTCCCTCTACGACGTCCACCCGTGGGATGCGGCACAGCTCGACGAGGTCGAGGGAGTGACCGCCGGGGCGTACCAGAAGCTCACCGTGCGTGTATCAACCCTTGAGGGTGAGTTCAGCGCGTGGGTCTACGTCTACGACGGTTACGAGGGTGGGCTTCCCACCACGTGGTACCTGTCGGAGATCGCCAATGCCGCCGAGAAGGCCGACGCTCCGGCCGACTACGTCGACGACCTCCGGCAGCGCCCCAGCGCGACCTCGACGCCGGAAGTCTGAGCCCTGTACTCTGCTCCACCTATGTCTCTCCAAGGCTTCCGGGCCGCCGGTGAGGCCGTGCTTCCGAAGCGCCTGGACTCTCTGACCAGCCTGCGGTTCTTTGCGGCCTTCGCGGTCTTCACCCACCACTTCACCGGCCTCGGCGGCAAGACCGGCTTCGGCCGGTCCCCGCTGATCTTCCCGTACTCGGAGATCGGCGGGCACGGCGTCACGTTCTTCTTCGTGCTGTCCGGCTTCCTGATGATGTGGGTGTTCAAGGGCGGCGAGCATGCCGGCGTCTTCTACTGGCGCCGGATCGGCCGGATCTGGCCGGCTCACCTGGTCGCGCTGGTGCTGGGCGTCTACGCGTACTACATCGCGGCCGGCAAGGACATCGAGTGGTGGAGCCTGATCTCCTCGGTGTTCCTGGTGCAGACCTGGTTCCCGCACGTCACGCCGACCCTGCCGGGTAACGAGGTGACCTGGACGCTCAGCGTGGAGCTGCTCTTCTACGCGCTGTTCCCGCTGCTCGGCCGGGTCGCGGCCGGGCTGCGCACCCGCACCCTGGCGCTGCTCACCGGCGGTGGCCTGGTCGGCATGTGGGCGGTCGCCTGGTTCGCCACCGCGCACCTCTCCGGGCCGCACGCGAGCTGGGTGCAGCGGCACCCGATCTTCTACCTGCCCGAGTTCATGCTCGGCATGACAATGGCGCTGGCGCTCAAGCGCGGCTGGCGACTGCCGCTGCGCCCGTTCGTCCCGATCACGCTGCTGTTCGTCTACGTGTTCGCGTACTACCAGGGGCGGATGCGGCTGCCGCACGCCCTGGTGCAGCAGCTCGACTTCACCGTGCGGCAGTGCATCGCGATCCTGTCCGCGCTGATCATCCTGTCCTTCGTGCAGCGCGAGATGCGCGGCCTGCAGGGCATCCTGAACTCGAAGATCCTGGTCGCGTTCGGCCTCTGGTCGTACAGCTTCTACCTGATCCACCACTCGGTCAGCCGGCTGGCGACCTATGAGTGGGGCCGGATGCCGGACAACAACGCGGTGCTGTTCACCCTGCTCGGCATGGGCGTGGTGGTAAACGTGCTGTCCTGGCTGCTCTTCGCGTACGTCGAGGAGCCGGCCGAGAAGTGGTGGCGCAAGCGCACCCCGCAGCGCTGGCTGGCCAAGAGCCGGCCGCCGGTGTCGCCGCCGCGGATCGAGACCGAGCCGCTGGACGAGGGTCAGCTGGCCCGCGCCGCCACATAGGTGCGATAGATGTTCGACCGGTAGAACGCGGTCATCCCGACCGCCTCGTAAAGCCGGATCGCCTGGGTCGGGTTGGCCAGATCGACGCCGAGACCGGCCTTCTCGCGGCCCTTGCGGGCATAGACCGAGAAGGCCCGGCGCAGGAGCGCCTCCCCGATACCCCTTCGGCGGTACGCCCGGAGCACTCCCAGCCGCTTGACCCAGCCCTCGTTGTCCTCGGCGCCACCGTCGGACGACTGGAGCGCGCCCACCACCCGGCCGTCGACCTCGGCCACGAACCACTCGTCGAACGAGATCGACGGTTCGTTGGCGAGTTGCTTGCGCCAGTTGTCGTAGTCGGCGTCGAGGTGATCGGTGTCGGCGAAGGCCTGGAAGATCGCCGTGTGCACGGCCCGCAGGTCGTCCTCGTCGTCGCGCACCTCGCGCACGGTCACCCCGGCCGGCGGCTCGAGCCCGGTCAGCGGCACCCCGGCCAGGGACATCTGCATCCGGGCGTGCTGCTTCAGGAAGACGAACCCGAAGTCGAGCAACGCCTCGATGTAGTGCTCCTCGGTGGGGATGGCACCGGCCCGCACCTCGTACGGATCGTGGCCGAGCAGGGCGGCCCGCTCGGCCATCCGGCCCATGATCAGGTCGAGCAGCGGGCGCAGGGCCGGCCGGCCATGCTCGGGCCAGGTGTAGACGTCGGCGAAGTCGCGGTCGCGCCCGTTGGCGTTGTGCGGATAGGTCCAGCCGACGACCCGGCCCTCGGGGTCGAGCGCGAGCCAACTGTCCCGGGTCATGTCGGTGTTCGGCTCGGTGAGCATCTCGCGCACCTCGTCGATGGTGTAGTCGGGCTCGCCGATCGACGCGATGTCACACGCGTGCACGAGGGCCAGGATCTCGGCGGCGTCGTCGAGCTTCGGCCGGCGGGTGGTCCAGCCCTCGGGCAGCGCGGCAGTCATGGCGAGCATCCGACCACGGCCGAGTCGTGGCCGTCGACCGATTTCTATCGGGTCAGGCGCTGGCTCAGCGACTCCAGCAGGCCGACCAACTCGATCCGCTCGCCCATGTCCAGCGTTCCGTACGCCTGACCGGCCACCGCGTCACCCACCGAGTCGGCCCACAGCAGGCGCCGCACGATCGGCCCGGCCGGCGGATAGGGCGGCTGCCAGCCGAACGCGACCGCGCCGGTCTCCCCCTCGGGACCCGCGATGATCGCCTGGAGCGGGGTGAGCCCGCTGGCCCGCACGGCCACCAGGTGCACGCCGAGCCGGTGCTCGTGCAGCAGGTGCAGGATCACCGCGGCCCGGGCACCGGGCGCCTGGTCGGGCACCGGCATCGCCCGCCACGCGGCGAACAGCGGCAACCCGGCGTGCTCGACCGCGTCGACCACCCGGCCGCTCAGCTCGAGCAGCCGGCCCAGCCGGGGAAAGCCACCGAGCTGCTCGATGCCCCACTTGCACAGCTCGTGCAGATGCCAGGTGGCCACCTCCAGCGGCGCCGAGGTCTTGGCGGTCGCCTCCCAGCCGTCGATGACGGCTTCGGGCGCGATGAAGCCGATGGCCGCGGCCACCGTTTCCGGTCTTACCTCGCCGAGCGCACCGGCCCTCGCGGACACGTGGTAGGCCCAGCCGGACAACCCCAGCAGACGCGCGCGGCGAAGCGTCTGTGGCGACTCGGCAAAGGCGCCCACGATCGTTGCGAGACCCGTTCTGGCATTGGCGGCAGCCTGTTCGGGGGTCACGCGCCGATTCTGCTCTCCCATGCCCGATCTGGAAAATTTTCTTCCCATCCCGCCGGGCGAATCAGATTGCCTTTAGTCCGTTTAAGGGCGGTTGGTGGGGCGGTTGGATGGGCAATCCGGATCGTCCGTTTCAAGATCTTCCAAAGCAGCCTGTACGTCGCCCACCTGACGACGAGCTGCGGCGGTCTCTCGTTCGGCGGTACGCCGGGCCTGTTTGCGCCGGGCCACATCGGCCTGCGCCTCGGTTCGGCGGCGTTCCAGCTCGGCCAGTTCGGCATCGAGATCCTCGACCAGGTGCTCGGCATCTCGCTCGGCGGCCTCGGCCTTCTCCAGCTGCTCGTCGGCTCGGCGCTCGGCGGCCTGCGCGGCGCTCAGCTCGCGGCGCAGCTCCCGTTCCCGCTGCTCGACCTCGCGCCGCCGCTTCTCGGCCGCGGTCCGCTCGCGCGATGACGGCTGCGGGAATTCGACGACCTCAGCGTCCTCGTCCTCATCGGTCACCAAGCGCAAACGAGGTCGCGGAACCTCGCCAAAACCGGCATACGACGCGGCCCGGATCAGCCGGCCGGTGCGCACCTGGGCCGCGACCTCCGGCTCGGCCAGCGCGGCGGTCAGCGTCGCCTCCACCTCGCCCAGCGGCAGCTTCGCGCCCGACCCCGAGGCTTCCACGGCCAGCCGCCGGGCCGCCGCGACCAGCGCCGACACCACCTGGCGGCGCTGCGCGGTCAACTCCCGCAGCTGGTCACCCTGCAGGCCGCGTTGCGCCTCGCGGAGCGCCGAGGACAGCTCGACCAGCTCCTCGATGAGCTCGGGACGGCGCAGCGCCAGCAGGTTGACCACCCAGGCCGCCACGGTCGGTTTCTTGAGGGCCGCGAGCCGCTTGGCCGCTTCCCGGTCGCCGGCCTGCTTGGCCTCGTTGATCGCGGCGGTGCGGGCCGCCACGAAGCCGTCCGGCGGCTCGGAGTAGAGCCGCTGGATCAGTTCGTCGGTCACGCTCGGCACGTCAGATCGTGGTCCCGGGCGCCACATGCGCGTACCTGGTGCCGGACAGCCGCTCGAGGTGGCCGTCGGAGATCTTCGCGCCGGTCTCGGTCAGCAGGAAGTCGTGCAGTGCGTAGGCGCGGCCGGGTTTCACCGCCCGGGCGAAGTCGATCGATTCCATCAGTCTCATCCACGGAGCATTCAACGGGACGAACAGCGTGTCCACGACCGTGTCCTCCGGAACGGTGAACGAGTCGCCCGGGGTATAGACGTTCGTGTCGTCATCGGCGATCAGATAACCCAGGTTCGCGATCCGCGGGATGTCCGCGTGGATCAGCGCGTGCTGACCGCCGTACGCGCGTACTTGGAATCCGGCCGCCTCGAAAGTCTCACCCGGAGCCACCGCGGTGGCGATGTCGCCGAAGGCGGCGAGTTTGGGCAGCACGTCGGCGTGCGCGAAGACCCGGACCGCCGGATTGCGCGCCGCGGTGCCGGCGATCGCCGCGAGATCCAGATGGTCGATGTGCTCGTGCGTGATCAGCACCGCGTCGGCGCCATCGAGCGCGGATCGCTCACTGAATTCGCCCGGATCGACCACCAGCACCCCGGCGCCGTCGATCCGCAGGCAGGAATGCGTGTACTTCGTGATGCGCACGGGACTCCTCCGCTACTGATTCGTAACCGTTCAACACGCAGTCTGCCGGAACCGGGATATGCGTGCCGCACGTCCCAGGTGCACGCCTCCAACGGGGATCGGAGAAACCATGCGTGTAAGAACGACTCTGCTCATTGCCTCCGCGTTAGCCGCGGGAATCATTTTGACCGGTTGCGGTGCCGACAGCTCCGACAGCTCCACCAGTTCGGCCGGGATGGCCGACACCGGCGAGAAGGTGGCGGCCGCGCCGCAGGCCGCCGAGGGTCAGGCCGCCGATCGGGCGGCCCCGGGCCAGAACGTCCCGGCGCAGGCGCCGGACCTCGGCGTCGACCAGCGGTCGATCATCTATCGCGGTTCCACTTCGGTGCGGGTCAAGGAGGTCAACGCCGCGGCCGGGCTGGCCACCGGCATCGCGCAGACCGCGGGCGGCTTCGTCGGCGGCGACAACCGCAACAGCAGCAGCACCGGCTCGGGCACCGCGACGCTCACCCTGCGGGTCCCGGCCGACAAGTTCGCCACCACCGTCGACTCGCTGTCCAAGCTGGGCATCGAGGAGACCCGAGAGATCAACACCGAGGACGTCACCGAGGAGACCGTCGACCTGGACGCCCGGATCGCGGTGCAGGAGGCCCGGGTGACAAGCGGTCGCAAGCTGCTCGCCCAGGCCAAGTCGCTGGACGACCTGGTGATGCTGGAGAAGGAAGTGGCCACCCGGGAGTCCGACCTGGCTTCGCTGCAGGCCAAGAAGCGGCGGCTGGCCGATCTCACCGCGCTGTCCACGATCACGGTGACGTTCCTCGGGCCGGAGACGCCCGGGGTGAAGGTCGACGACAACCCGGGCGGTTTCCTCGGCGGGCTGTCCGCCGGCTGGGACGCGTTGCTCGCCTCGCTCAAGGTGCTGCTGACCGTGCTGGGCGCCCTGTTGCCCTGGCTGATCGTGATCGGGCTGCCGATCTGGGCGATCTGGTGGGCGTACAAGCGCTGGCAGCGCAACCGGCCACCGCGGCCGGCCTACGTCCCGGCCGGCCTGGGTTCGTTGCCGGCGCACCCGCCGGTGGCCCCACCAGCGGAGAGTCCGAAGGACTGACCGGTCAGAAAGCTCCGGTCGACACAGCGGCGAGCGCGGTGTGCACGAAGACCCGCACACCGTGCTCGATGCAGCTCTCGTCCACGTCGAAGTCGCCCTGGTGCAGGTCGTGCTTCTCGTCCGAGCCGGGCACCCCGGTGCCCAGCCGGATCATCGCGCCGGGCACGTGGTCGAGGTAGAACGCGAAGTCCTCGCCGCCCATGCTGATCTCGGCCTCGACCACCCGGTCGGCGCCGAGCGCGGCCCCGGCCGCCCCGGCGATCACGGCCGCCGCCATCCGGTCGTTGATCACCGGCGGGACGCCCCGCCGGTAGGAGATCTCGGCCTCGGCGCCGGTCGGTGCCACCACGTCGCGGATCAGCTTGGTGATCAGCTCGGGTGCCTCGCGCCAGGCCTCCCGGTTGAGGATGCGGACCGTCCCGGAGACCTCACCGATGCCGGGGATCGCGTTGAACGCCTCGCCCGCGTGCACCGAGCCCCAGACCATCGAGACCCCGGCCCGCGGGTCGATCCGGCGGTCGAGCAGGGCCGGCACGTCCACGATGATCCGGCCCAGCGCGTGCACCAGGTCGGCGGTCAGGTGCGGCCGGGCGGTGTGTCCACCGGGGCCGGTCAGCTTCACCGAGACCGTGTCGGCCGCGGCCGTGAACGGCCCGGACCGCACGCCGACCAGGCCGGCCGGCAGCTGCGGGTAGCAGTGCAGCGCGTAGATGGCGGCCACGTCCTTGAGCGCGCCGGCCGCGATCACCTGGGGCGCACCGGACGGGATCGCTTCCTCGCCGGGCTGGAAGATCAGTCGGACCCGGCCGGGCAGTTCGCCCCGCTCGGCCAGTTGCGCCAGGGCCAGCCCGAGACCGAGCAGCACGGTGGTGTGCACGTCGTGGCCGCACGCGTGGGCGACACCGTCGACGGTCGACTTGTAGGGCACGTCCTTGCGGTCGACAAGCGGCAGCGCGTCGAGGTCGGCGCGGAACGCGATGATCCGATCACCCTCGCCGATGTCGCAGACGACGCCGTTGCCCTTGGGCAGCATCCGCGGCGACAGGCCGGCCACGGCAAGTTCGCGGGCGATCAGGGCGGCGGTCTCGAACTCCTGGAACGAACGCTCCGGGTGCGCGTGAATGTGCCGACGAATGGCTACCAGCTCCGCGCCGTGCGAGGCGAGCCAGCGGTCAAGCTGGCCGGGCAGAGGCTCGGCACCGGGCAACGGCCCGGGCCACTCCGCTGAGCCCCCGTCTCGGGGCCGTTCCAGAGCAGTAGTCACGTCGGCTTCCGTATCGCTCTCGAAGGTTTGTCAGGTTTTCGGGACGCGCGACAGCTTAGACCCAATTTAGTGACGCTGTGCAACGTCATTCGGGTGCCAGTCACCTTGCGCTGAGTCACGAATGCCCTGGTAAGAGCGTCCGGAACTACAACGGGTCACCCCTAATCTTAGAAACGCTTCCCCAAAGGTAGAACGTTCGCTGTTCCCTGTGCGGCCTTCGCCGAATCCTCCAGGGTGGCCACGCGATGATCCAGTGGCGTCGCTCGGTCCGGGAGCGTGAGGTGTTTGGCACAGAGAGTCCGATAACCGGAACACAGCGGGTTTTCCCGGTCACGGTTTGTCGACTTGAAAGGAACACCGGCCCTGCGGCTTTCAAATAGGGGTCGGCTACGGGCAAGATAGCGGGGTTGGTCGACGGCCCCTAGACCCCCTCGGTGGCATCCTCAGTGACTCAGATTCCGACGTGGAGCGGCGGCAACACGGCTCACACCAGCGGACGCGCGGCCCCGGGCATTCTCATCGGCGGCCGTTACACCTTGCGTGCCGCAGTGGGCCACGGTGGCATGGGCACGGTCTGGCGCGCGGCGGACACGCTGCTGCGCCGGGACGTGGCGATCAAGGAGGTCGTGCTTCCGCCCGGCCTGGCGCCCAGCGACCGCGACTCGATGTACGAACGGACCATGCGCGAGGCCCGTGCCGCGGCCGCGCTGCAGCACCCCGCGGTGGTCCAGGTCTACGACGTCGTCCATGAGAACGGCCGGCCGTGGATCGTGATGGAGCTGCTCGACGCGCGCAGCCTCGCCGACATGGTGATCGAGGACGGGCCGGTCACCCCCCGGGTCGTCGCCAAGATCGGCATCGCGCTGCTCGGCGCGCTCGAGGTGGCCCACGCGCACGGCGTGCTGCACCGCGACGTCAAGCCGGCCAACGTGCTGATCTGCTCGGACGGCCGGTGCGTGCTGACCGACTTCGGCGTCGCCCGGATGCCCACCGACATTCAGCTGACCACGCCCGGCATGGTGCTCGGCTCGCCGCACTTCATCTCGCCCGAGCGGGCCATGGGCAGTGACTTCGGCCCGCCGAGCGACCTGTTCTCGCTGGGCGTCACGCTGTTCACCGCGGTCGAGGGCCGTCCGCCGTTCGACAAGGGCGACCCGATCGAGACCATGCACGCTGTGGTCGAGGACCCGCCGGCCCCGGCCGTGCGCGCGGGTTCGCTGACTCCCGTACTCATGGGGTTGCTGGAGAAGGACCCGGCCCGCCGGATGGACGTGCCGACGGCCCGGACGATGCTGCGTCAGCAGCTGGCCGGCCCGCTGGCCAGCAAGGCCCCGCCGCACATGATGACCGACCCCTACTCGGTGGTTCCGGCCCAGCGGCCGCCGGCCGCGCCGGCCGAGACCCAGCCGATCCCGCCGCCGCCGAGCGGCCAGATCGGTGGCCGGGCCATGCTGCCGGCCGGTCAGTCACTCACCGACCACCTGGCCAAGCTCCAGCAGAGCAACGCGCCGGCCCCCGGCCGGCGACGGGCTCCCGAGCCGGCCGACGCGCTCGCGCCGACCGGCATGATGCCGACCGCCCGCGGCGGCAACGCCGACCCGACCAGCGTGATCCCGCCCCGGCAGGCCTGGGACGGCGCCCGCGCGGCCCGCGAGCCGATGGGCGGCACCGTGGTGTCGAGCCCGTCGGTCAAGCGCAAGCAGATGATCGACAACGCGGTCGGCACGGTTCGGCAGACCGCCGACCGGGCGATCACCACGGTCAAGGGCTGGGAACGCAACAAGCAGCTGATCGCCGGCGGCAGCGCGCTCGCCGTGGTGATCCTGCTGGTGGTGGTCTTCTCGCTGGTGGGCAACAGCGGTGGCACGACGGCCCCGCCGGCCGCGCAGGAGACGGTCAGCGAGCCGGCCGCGGCGGCGATCGAGACCCAGGAATACAACGACCGCGGCATCTCGGTGCAGGTGCCGAAGGGCTGGACCCGCAAGGCCTCCGGCACCTGGGTGGACTACGTCGACCCCAACGACGCCAAGCACAAGGTGCGCATCCTGGTGGAGAAGTCGTCGGGCACGCCCAGCTCGTTCCTGGGCGTCGCCGAGACCACTCTCAAGACCAAGTCGACCAACTGCCCGAAGCCGTACACCCGGGTCAACCTGGCCAAGACCACGATCTCCGGCAAGGACGGCGCGGTCCTGGAGTACACCTGCGGCACCGGCGACACCGCCCGGCACGGCCTGTGGGGCGCGGTGATCACCAACGGCAAGGCGTACTCGTTCTACATGACCGCGACCGAGGCGCAGTTCGCCGAGAGCCGGCCGATCTTCGACGAAATGATCAAGACTTACACCCTCCAGGACGCCTGACCTTCCATCGCGTGCTATCAACACCTGATGGCGCTCAATCTCCTCGCGGCCGCGGAAACGTGGCTCGCCGACGATCCTGACCCTGCCAGCCGCGACGAGTTGCGCGCCCTGATCGACGGGTTGCCCGGCACCGAGGCCGAGTTGCGGGACCGCTTTGCCGGCCCGCTGACCTTCGGCACGGCCGGGCTGCGCGGGCGGCTGCGGGCCGGGCCGAACGGGATGAACCTCGCGGTGGTCACCCGGGCCGCCGCCGGGCTGGTCGCCTGGCTGGCCGAGCAGGGCGGCACCGGGCCGCTGGTGATCGGGTACGACGCGCGGTACGGCTCCCGCGCGTTCGCCGAGCGCACCGCCCAGATTGCCACCGGCGCCGGCCGGGAGGCGCTGCTGATGCCGACCACGCTGCCCACGCCGGTGCTCGCCTACGCGGTGCGGGCGCTGGACGCGGTGGCCGGGGTTATGGTCACGGCCAGCCACAACCCGCCGCAGGACAACGGCTACAAGGTTTATCTCGGGCGCGAGCTGGGCGGGCCGGCCGGGGACGGCGCGCAGATCGTGCCGCCGGCCGACGCCGGCATCGAGGCGGCCATCCGGGCCGTCGGCCCGATCGCGGAGGTCAGGCTGGGTGCTCCGGGAACGCTCCTGGACGACAAGATCATTGCGGGGTACGTGTCGAGTGCGGCGGCCGTGCTTTCCGACGGCGGGCCACGCGACCTGGCCATCGCGTACACCCCGCTGCACGGGGTCGGTGGCGAGACCCTGCTGGCGACGTTCGCGGCGGCCGGGTTCCCGCCGCCGGCCGCCGTGACGAATCAGTTCACCCCGGATCCCGACTTTCCCACCGTGTCCTTCCCCAACCCGGAGGAACCGGGTGCGATGGACAACCTGCTCGCGCTGGCCGTCGCGCACCACGCCGACCTGGCGATCGCCAACGACCCGGACGCGGACCGGTGCGCGGTGGCCATCCCCTCGGCCGGCGGGTGGCGGCCGCTGCGCGGCGACGAGCTGGGCGTGCTGCTCGCCGACCACCTGATCCGGCGGGGCGTGCCCGGGACGTACGCGACCACGATCGTCTCGTCGCAGCTGCTCGGGCGGCTCTGCATGGCCCGCGGCGTGCCCTACGCCGAGACCCTGACCGGCTTCAAGTGGATCGTCCGGGCCGACGAGGACCTGGCCTTCGGCTACGAGGAGGCGCTCGGCTACTGCGTTGCCCCGGCGCTGGTGCGGGACAAGGACGGGATCACCGCGGCGCTGACCGTGGCCGAGTTGGCCGCTGGTCTTCTCGCGGAGAACCGGACTCTCGCCGACCGGTTGGACGAACTGGCCGCCGAGTTCGGGGTGCACGCCACCGACCAGCTGTCGGTGCGGGTCGACGACCTGGCCGAGATCGGCGTGGCGATGGGCCGGGCCCGGTCGAACCCGCCGGTCACCCTGCTGGGTGCGCCGCTGACCGGGGTGAACGACCTGCTGCCGGACAACGACGTGCTGACCTTCCGGACCGCCGCGGTCCGTGTGGTGATCCGGCCGTCCGGCACCGAGCCGAAGCTCAAGGCGTACCTCGAGGTGGTCGAGCCGGTGACCGACGGCGACGTGCCGGCCGCTCGGGCCCGGGCGGCCGCCGCCCTGCGCACCCTGCGCGACGAGACGGCGGCGGCACTGGGCGTCTAGGCGGGCTTGGGAGCGCCCAGGGAGACCGAGATGGCCTTGCCGAGGGTGGCGACCACCAGGGCCACCGCCGGGCGGACGATCGAGTCCTCCAGGTTGGCCGAGCCGGAGAAGCCGGCGCCCGCCGCGATCTGCTCGAGGCGGGCGTGGGCCCGCTCCACCTCCTCGGGCGGAAGCCGCAGCGCCGGCTCCATCCGGGTGACGCTGAGCAGGGTGGCGAGCGCGGCCGTGCGCTCGTCACAGATGCTCTCGGTGATCAGCGCCTGGGCGAGCCGGCCCCGGATCTCGGCCTCGAAGGCGTGATCGGTGGTCGGGTAGCGGTGCACGTGGATGACGCCCATCTGGGTCTCGTCCACGTCCTGGATCACGCCGCGGGACACCAGGTCCTCGAGGACGCGGGTGCGCAGGCGGTGGCGAAGCCGCTGCAGCCACTGAGCTGGCGTGTGCGGCTCGTCCTCGGCGACCTTGGCCAGCACCGCGTCGGCGATGGGGTCACCGATCGGGGTCGGGTCAACCGCCTTCAGGAAGCCGTCGACGTAGGCAACCCGCCCCACCAGGGCCAGATCGACCAGCACAGCCGCAGCCATGCCGAGGTCGAGCCCGATGCGGGAACCGGTCGCCTTGCCGGTCCGGTCGTCGTAGGCGAGGAGGAGGAGTTCCTCGGCCAGCGGAATGGAGGTCATGTGACGCAACGATAGTGGCCCGAGTCACGCACCACGATCGCCAGGTCGGGTCGAAAGACCATCCGCTCGTTTTCTCAGTTACCCGAGGATCTTGTCGCGCTGGCTGAACCAGGTGAGCGTGTCCCGGATGCCCTCGACCACGGTGTGCTCGGCCCGCCAGTCCAGCAGGTCGGCCGCGCGGGTGCTGCGGGTGTAGGCGCCGGCCTGGTCACCGGGACGGCGCGGGGCCTCGGCCACGGCCACCGGCTCGTCGACGACCTCGTTGAACGCGTCGACGAACTCCCGGACCGTGGTGCCGGTGCCGGTGCCCAGGTTGATCACGCTGTAGTTGCTCTCGGCGAACAGGCTGTCGAAGACCTCGAGGGCTCGCAGGTGCGCGCCGGCCAGGTCCCAGACGTGCACATAGTCCCGAATGCCGGAACCATCCCGTGTCGGGTAGTCGACTCCGGTGATGTTGAAGGGGACACCCTCGCGGTGCGCCTCGATCAGCTTGCCGAGCGCGTGGCTGGGCGCCGGGACCTGCAGGCCGGTCCGCATCTTCGGGTCGGACCCGATCGGGTTGAAGTAACGCAGCGAGAGCACCCGCAGCGGGGTGGCCGCGGTGACGTCGGTGAGCATCTGCTCGACGACGAGCTTGGTCCGGGCGTACGGGCTTTGGGCCGCGAGGGCCGAGCTCTCGTCGACACTGAACTCGTCGTTCGGCTCGTAGATCGAGGCCGAAGAGCTGAACACGAGCCGGGTGACACCCTTGGCGATCAGGTGGTCGACCAGCTCGAGGGTCTTCGCCACGTTTTCGCGGTAGTAATGGATCGGGTGGGCCACCGAATCGGGCACCACGATCAGCGCCGCGCAGTGCACGACCGACTCGATGTCCGGGTGCTCGTCGAAGATCCGGTCGAGGATGGCCGGGTCGGCGATGTCACCCTCGTAGAACGGACGACCCTCGCAGAACTCCCGGCGCCCGGTGACCAGATTGTCGAGGATTACCGGCTGGTGTCCGGCATCGATCAGGCACGACGCGACCGTGCTCCCGATGAATCCCGCACCGCCGGCGATGAGCACCTTCACGAAATGTCCCTTTCGATCGATCCCGGTTCGCAGACGAGGTTAGCGGACGTGACGGAGCCCGCCCTCGGCCAGACGGGCGACCGCTACCGCACACAGGTAATTTTTAAGGACACACAGCTTTAACCTATGATGCTGCCGCCGCGGCCCTCTCCGAAAGGACACGTCTCCGTGACCTCGTCCCACCCCCGGCCAGACGTCACGGTTGTGGTCATCGTCTACAACGACGCAGCGCGGATCGAGACCGCGGTGCAGTCGGTGCTCGATCAATCGCTGCGCAGCCGCGAGGTCATCGTCGTCGACGACCACAGCACCGACGACACCCCGCGGGTCATGGAGCGCCTCGCCGCACAGCACCCGGACGACGTCAAGTTCATCCGGTTGCCGGCCAACTCGGGGCACTGCGGCGCACCGCGCAACGCCGGCGTCGCACAGGCCCGCGGCCGCTACATCATGTTCCTGGACAGCGACGACACCCTCGACCGGCACGCCTGCCGCAATCTGGTGTCGATGGCCGAGGAATCCGACGCCGACATGGTCATCGGCCGCTGCGTGCGGATCGACGTGGCCACCGGCAAGGAAACCTCCTGGATGCCGTGGCTGGTCAAGGACAAGGTCGTCTACGAATCGCTGCGCGACGAGCCCGAGCTGCTCTACGACGTGCTCTCCACCAACAAGCTCTACCGGCACGACTTCCTCAAGCGGGAGAACCTGGTCTTCCTGGAGGACCGCTACTACGAGGACAACGTCTTCTCGGCGCACGCCTACCTGACCGCCAAGAAGATCGCGATCATCCCGCAGCGGGTCTACAACTGGATGGTCGAGCGGGGCGCGGCCACGCTCTCGATCACCAACCGGGCCCGGGACGTCCGCAACCTCACCGACCGGATCGCGGTCACCCAGAAGATCGATGCCCTGATCGCCCGCTACGGCACCCCCGAGCTGCGGCTGCAGAAGGACATCCGGTTCATCGAGAACGACCTGCGCACCCACCTGACCGGCTTCGCCGAGCTGCCCGAGGCCACCCAGCAGCAGATGCTCGACATCGCCCGGCCGTACGTCAACGGCATCGGCCCGGAGGCGTTCAAGCAGGCGAAACCGCTGCCCGCGATCGCCGCGTACATGGTCCGGGAGGGTGACGCCGAGGGCGTCGCCACCGCCCACGACTACCTGACCGGCAAGGAGAACCGCGGCCGCCTGACCACCACCCTGGTGGTGCGCGACGGCCGGATCTTCTGGTGCGACCGGCACCTCGACGACCCGCTCGGCCGCGAGGTGCTCGACGTCACCGAGCTCGGCTTCCAGGACCTCCCGCTGTCGAAGCTCAACCTCGGCAGCACCCTCACCGCGGTACGCCGGGACGGTGGCGCGGTCACCCTGAGCGGGGTCGTCACCGACCCGCTCGGCCGGCTGCAGAAACCGAAGGCCTCCCTGGTCACCTGGGCCCGGGGCAACCGCCGGCGGCAGTTCACCGTGAAGGCCGCGATCGAGCCGGCCGGCACGACCCTGACCTGGACCGCGACCGTCACGCCGGCCCAGGCGCCGCGGCCGATCGGCTTCGTCGACCCGATCTACTCGTTCGTGCTGCGGGTCAAGGCGGCCGGCGAGACCGTGGATGTCAACCTGTTCGCCGCCCCGGAGCTGATCGACGAGCTGAGCCTGCCGGTCAAGCCGGTGCTGTCCCGGCTGGTCGCCGACCGGCTGGAGGCCTACCGCACCGACAAGGGCAACATCGCGCTGCGGCTGGCCGCCGAGGGCAAGGGTGCCAAGGCCGGCGGCGACGCCATCAGCAAGCTGCGGTCGCAGCCGCTCGGCGCCCGGCTCTGGGGCAAGGCCGGCACCGTGCGCCGCGACCTGCGGGAGCGGCTGGACAAGCGGAACACCAAGCTGGCCTGGTACGACAACGTCTTCTCGCGGATGCCGATCAGCCGGAAGACGGTCGTCTTCGAGAGCCACATGGGCAAGCAGTACTCGGACAGCCCGCGGGCCATCTACGAGGAGCTCAAGCGCTCCGGGGCGCCGTTCCGGGCGGTCTGGGCATACGCGGGCGAGCACCCCAACGGCTTCCCGCCCGACGTCAAGCTGGTCCGCCGCCAGTCGTACGCGTACCTGCGCGAGCTCGGCCGGGCCCGGTACTGGGTGGACAATCAGGGCTTCCCGCACGACCTGCGCAAGCGGGCCGGCACCACCTACATCCAGACCTGGCACGGCTCGGCGTTCAAGCGGATGGGCTTCGACGAGGCGCAGATCAAGGCGCAGACGTCCGGTCAGCAGGACAAGCTGCAGAGCGCGATCGACCGGTTCGACGTCTTCCTGGCCCGCACCGAGCACGACGCCCGCACCCTCACCAAGGGCATGCGGGTGCACGCCGAGCTGATGCGGGTGGGCTATCCGCGCAACGACGTGCTGATCCGGCAGGACAACCCGGACGAGGTCGCCGCCCTGCGCAAGCAGCTCAAGCTGACCGACGACCGCAAGGTCCTGCTGTACGCGCCGACCTTCCGGCCCGACCAGATCAAGACCGGCCTGGAGCTGCCGTTCGACCTGGACGAGTTCGTCGAGCGGTTCGGCGACAAGTACGTGCTGCTGGTCCGCCCGCACTACCTGGTCTCGTTCGCGCTGCCGCCGGCCTACGCCCACTCGGTGCGCAACGTGGCCAACGTGCACGACGTGACCCCGCTCATGCAGATCGCCGACGCCGTGATCACCGACTACTCGTCGCTGATGTTCGACTACGCCCTGCTGGACCGGCCGCTGATCTTCCACGTGCCGGACTACGACGACTACGTCGGCAGCAGCCGGGGGTCCTACTTCGACCTGGCCGAGGTCGCGCCCGGCCCGCTGACCCGCACCGGCGACGAGCTGTTCGCCGCGCTCACCGACCTGGACGCGCTGAAGGAGCGGTACGCCGAACGTCACCGCGCCTTCGTGGCCCGGTTCGGCGAGTACGACAACGGCAACGCCGCCAAGGCCGTGGTCGACCGCTTCTTCACCTCGGGAACCCAGGGAGCACGCCGTGGCTGAGCCCCGGGACATCTTCATCGTCACCAACGCCGTCGACGAGCTCGGCGGGCTCCAGCAGTGGGCGCATGACGTGTCCGGGCTGTTCTCCGCACGGGGCCACCGGGTGCGGCTGATCGGGGTGGAACCGGCGTCGGTCCCGCGTGATTACGGCTCTGACAAGCCGTACGAAATCGTCACCCTGCATGACCACCACCTGCCGCGGCTGAAGAAGGGTCTGTCCCGGCCGCTGCGCCGGCGCAGCCGGGCGCGGCAGCAGGCCGAGGGCGCGCGCCGGCTGACCGAGATGTTCCGCCAGGCGCAGCCGGGCGGCGTGGTGATCGCCGCCCAGGTCTGGGCGGGCGAGTGGGTGGCCAAGGCCGACACCACCGGGCTGATCACCATCGGCATGTCGCACGAGTCGTTCGAGGCCAGCAAGAACAGCAGCCGCTACAACCGGGCCCGGATCTACTACGAGGACCTGGACATCCACCTGGCCCTCACCGACGCCGACGCGGATTCCTGGGCGCGAGCCGGGATGACGAACGTCGGCGCCATGCCCAACCCGCTGATGACCACGCCGGCGACGCTGCCCACGCTGGACGAGAAGACCGTCGTCACGCTGCGCCGGCTCTCCCACGACAAGGGCATCGACATGCTCCTGGAGGCGTGGGCGCTGGTCGGTCCGCACTACCCGGACTGGCGGCTGAAGGTCTTCGGGTCCGGCCCGGACGAGGAAGCGCTGCGCCGGCAGGCCGGCGAGCTGGGCCTGGACGACACCCAGATCTTCCAGGGTCAGACCGAGAACATCGATGCCGCGCTGAGCGCGGCATCGATCTACGCACTTCCGTCGCGCGAGGAGGGTTTCCCGATCGCGGTGATGGAGGCGATGGCGTACGGCCTGCCCACGGTGGCCTTCGACTGCGCGCCGGGCATCCGCGAGCTGATCCACGACGAGGTCAGCGGCGGTCTGGTGGTGACGCCCGGCAACGTTCCCGGCATGGCGGCCGCCCTGGAAAGACTGATCAAAGACAAAGATCTGCGCGTACGCCTGGGCGAGGCCGGCCAGCAGTCGGTCAAGAAGTTCTCCCCGGACAGCATCGTCGATCGCTGGGAAGCCCTCTTCGCCCTGCTGGCGCGCTGACGGTGCAGGCCACCCTCGCCACCCTCGGGTACGTCTTCTCCGCCGATCAGAAGGACATCCTGATGATCCGGCGGGACGCCCGGCCGGACGACATCCACTTCGGCTACTACAACGGGCTCGGCGGCAAGGTCGAGCCCGGCGAGGACGTGGCCACCTGCATGCGCCGGGAGATCCGCGAGGAGGCCGGCCTGGAATGTTCGGCGCTCGATTTCGCCGGCACGATCTCCTGGCCGGGCTTCGGCAAGGACGGCGGGAACTGGTTCGGCTTCCTGTTCCGGATCGCCGCTTTTTCCGGCACCCCGCTGACCTCGAACGACGAGGGCAGCCTGCACTGGATGCCGATCGCCGACGTGCTGGCCGGAAACATCCCGATGTGGGAGTCCGACCGGCACTTCCTGCCGCTGGTCTTCGCCGACTCCCCCGCTGTCTTCCACGGGGTCATGCCGTTCGCCAACGGCAAGGCACTCAGCTGGTCGTATACGACCCTCTAGAAGCGCCGCATCCCGCCGAACTGGCGGTCGCCGGCGTCGCCGAGGCCCGGGACGATGTAGGCCTTGTCATTCAGGCCCTGGTCGATCGAGGCGGTGACCAGGCGCAGCGGCAGGCCGCTGTTGGCCAGGCGCTCGATGCCCTCGGGGGCGGCCAGCACGCAGCAGATGATCACGTCGGTACAGCCGCGGTCGACGAGCAGCTTGCAGCAGTGCAGCAGCGAGCCGCCGGTGGCCAGCATCGGGTCGAGCACCAGCACCGGCTGCCCGGACAGGTCGCCGGGCAGCGATTCCATGTACGCCCGGGGCTCGAACGTCTTCTCGTCGCGGGCCAGGCCGACGAAGCCCATCGACGACTCGGGCAGCAGCGCGAGCGCGGAGTCGGCCATGCCGAGGCCGGCCCGCAGCACCGGGACGATCAGCGGCGGGTTGGCCAGCCGAGTGCCCTCGGTCGGCGCGACCGGGGTGTTGATCGGGTACTGCTCGACGGCGAAGGAACGGGCCGCTTCGTAGACCACCATGGTCGTGAGCTCGTGCAGCGAGGCACGGAAGACGCCGGAGTCGGTTTCCGCGTTACGCATGGCGGTGAGCCGGGTCTGGGCCAGCGGGTGATCTACAACGAGTACGTCCACGGCGATCAACCTACCGGTCCATCAAGATCAACTGTTAATCAGCCGCGTAGAATCCCTTTCATGACTGCGACAGTGATGTCGGACCTGCGCTCCCTCCTGCACGGATTGCCCGGGGTCGACAAGGTGGGGGTCGAGGCCAGGGCGGCCGCGCTGGCCACCCGATCGGTGAAGACGACCGCCAAGGCCCAGGCGATCGACCTGGCGATCCGGATGGTCGACCTCACCACGCTCGAGGGTGCCGACACGCCCGGCAAGGTCCGCGCGCTCTCGGCCAAGGCCCTGCGCCCCGACCCGGCCGACCCGACCTGCCCACCGGTCGCCGCGATCTGCGTCTACCCGGCCATGGTTCCGGTGGCGTTCGAGGTGTTGAAGGGCTCCGGCGTGCACCTGGCCAGCGTCGCCACCGCCTTCCCGTCCGGGCAGGCACCGCTGGACGTGAAGCTCGCCGACACCCGCGACGCGGTGGCCGGCGGCGCCGACGAGATCGACATGGTGATCAGCCGGGGCGCGTTCCTGGCCGGCGACTACACCAAGGTCTTCGACGAGATCGTCGCGGTCAAGGAGGCGTGCGGCTCGGCCCACCTCAAGGTCATCCTGGAGACCGGCGAGCTCGGCACGTACGACAACGTCCGGCGCGCGTCCTGGCTGGCGATGCTGGCCGGGGCCGACTTCATCAAGACCTCCACCGGCAAGGTTCCGGTGGCCGCCACCCTCCCGGTCACGCTGGTCATGCTGGAGGCGGTGCGCGACTTCCGGGCCCGCGCCGGCCGGCAGATCGGGGTCAAGCCGGCCGGCGGCATCCGCACCACCAAGGACGCGATGAAATACCTGGTGCTGATCAACGAGACGGTCGGCGACGACTGGCTGAGCCCCGACTGGTTCCGGTTCGGCGCCTCGTCGCTGCTCAACGACCTGCTCATGCAGCGCACCAAGCTCACCACCGGCCACTACGCCGGCCCCGACTACTTCACGCTGGACTGATCAATTTGTTCGAATACGCCCCAGCACCCGAGTCGCGGTCGGTCGTCCAGATCGCGCCCTCCTACGGCCTGTTCATCGACGGTTTGTTTGAAGAGGCCAAGTCCACCTTCAAGACGGTCAACCCGGCCGACGAGGAGGTGCTCGCCGAGGTCGCCCTGGCCGGCCCGGAAGACGTCGACCGCGCGGTGGCCGCCGCGCGCCGCGCCTTCGAGACGTGGTCCGCCCTGCCCGGTTCCGAGCGGGCCAAATACCTGTTCCGGATCGCCCGGATCATCCAGGAGCGCTCCCGCGAGCTGGCCGTCCTCGAGTCGCTCGACAACGGCAAGCCGATCAAGGAGTCGCGCGACGTCGACCTGCCGCTGGTCGCCGCGCATTTCTTCTACTACGCGGGCTGGGCCGACAAGCTGGCGTACGCCGGCTTCGGCTCCGACCCCAAGCCACTCGGCGTGGCCGGCCAGGTCATCCCGTGGAACTTCCCGCTGCTCATGCTGGCCTGGAAGATCGCCCCGGCGCTGGCCGCGGGCAACACGGTGGTGCTGAAGCCGGCCGAGACCACCCCACTCTCGGCGCTGTTCTTCGCCGACGTCTGCCGCCAGGCCGGGCTGCCGCCGGGCGTGGTCAACATCGTGACCGGCGCCGGCGACACCGGCCGCTACCTGGTCGAGCACCCCGACGTCGACAAGGTCGCCTTCACCGGCTCGACCGAGGTGGGCCGGCAGATCGCCCGGTCGGTGGCCGGCACCGGCAAACGCCTGACCCTGGAGCTGGGCGGCAAGGCCGCCAACATCGTCTTCGACGACGCGCCTATCGACCAGGCGGTCGAGGGCATCGTCAACGGCATCTTCTTCAACCAGGGTCACGTGTGCTGCGCCGGATCGCGCCTGCTGGTGCAGGAGTCGATCGCCGAGGAGCTGCTCGACTCGCTCAAGCGGCGGATGGCCACGCTGCGGGTCGGCGACCCGCTCGACAAGAACACCGACGTCGGCGCGATCAACTCGGCCGCCCAGTTGGCGAGAATTACTGAATTGTCGGAAATTGGTAGTTCAGAAGGCGCGGAACGCTGGTCGCCGGAGTGTTCGCTGCCCGACCGCGGCTTCTGGTTCGCCCCGACGATCTTCACCGGCGTGACCCAGGCGCATCGCATCGCCCGCGAGGAGATCTTCGGTCCGGTCCTGTCGGTGCTGACCTTCCGGACCCCCGACGAGGCGATCGAAAAGGCCAACAACACGCCGTACGGCCTGTCCGCCGGCATCTGGTCGGAGAAAGGCTCCCGGATCCTGGCCGTGGCCGACAAGCTGCGGGCCGGCGTGGTCTGGGCCAACACGTTCAACAAGTTCGACCCGACGTCGCCGTTCGGCGGCTACAAGGAGTCCGGTTACGGTCGCGAAGGCGGCCGGCACGGCCTGGAGGCGTACCTTGCCTAAGTCTTCCGCGCCTCGCCTGTCGGTGCGCAAAACCTTCAAGCTGTACATCGGCGGGGCTTTCCCGCGCAGCGAGTCAGGACGGACCTATCTCGTGGACGGCGACAACGTGGCCCTCGCCTCCCGCAAGGACGCGCGGGACGCGGTCGTCGCGGCCCGCAAGGCCCAGCCGAAGTGGGCCGGCGCCACCGCCTACAACCGCGGCCAGGTCGTCTACCGGATCGCCGAGATGGTCGAGTCCCGCCGGGCCGAGTTCAAGGCGCTCGGCACCGCCGGCGACGAGGTGAACGCCGCGGTGGACCGCCTGGTTTGGTACGCGGGCTGGTCCGACAAGATCGCCCAGGTCGCCGGCAACGCCAACCCGGTGGCCGGGCCGTTCTTCAACCTGTCGTCGCCCGAGCCCACCGGAGTGGTCGGTGTGATCGCGCCGCCCACCCTGCTCGGCCTGGTGAGCGTCGTCGCTCCGGCCGTCGTCACCGGCAACACCGTGGTCGTCGTCACCGGCGGCCCGCAGGTGGCGGTCACCCTGGCCGAGGTGCTGGCCACCTCCGACGTGCCCGGCGGCGTGGTCAACATCCTGACCGGACACGCCGCCGAGATCGCGCCCTGGCTCGCCTCGCACGACGACGTAAACGGACTCGACCTCACCGGTGTCGACGACCCCACTCTCGCCGTTGAACTGGAGCAGGCCGCCGCCGGCACGCTCAAGCGGGTCCGGCGGGCCGGCCGCACCGACTTCACCAACGACCCTGGTCTGGCCCCGATGACCGCCTTCCTGGAGACCAAGACGGTCTGGCACCCGAAGGGTTTCTAAGGGCGGTCTGCTATCCCTCAGGCTCGCCCATTAGGGTGTGTCGGCAGAATCACCGTCCAACCGTCCGAATCATCCCGGAGGTCACCGTGGCCAGCCAGTCCGACGAGTCCGAGACGTCCGCAGTGGGCCTCTCCGGGCAGGACCTGTGGGACGAGGTCCGGATCGAGCCGGTGGAGATCGCGCTGCCCGGCGGCGTCGGCCTCACCCTCCGGGCCTTCCGGAAATCCTCCGAGTTGACCCCCACCGAGATGGATGTCGAGGAGGAGGACCCGTTCGACGCCCGCGAGCGCCGAGCGGCCGAGGATGACGAGGAAGAAGTCATCGTCGACGAGGAGTTCCAGGCGCTGCTCGCCGAGGGCGAGGTCGACCAGGCCGTGGACGAGGACGCCAAGGCGGCGGCCGACGAGCCCGACCCAGAAGATTTTGAGGACGAGAAGGAGGAGGACGCGGCCGCCGACGAGGACGTGCCGATGTTCCTCAGCCACAAGGGCCGGCTCCTCGCGTTCAAGACCCCCGAGTCGCTGGTCTCCTTCATTCGTTCGGGTGCTCCGCACGACCTCGCACAGCTCGACAGCTGGGCCACCCTGGCCGAGCAGGTACAGTCGACCGACATCGACCCGCAGGCGGACGACCGCTACGAGCTTGACCTCGTGGTGGAAAACCTGCGCGGCGGGCACGACAGCTGGGACCTTCCGCTGCTCATCACGGCCGGCGAGGTGGCCCGCGACCTGGGTTATGCGCTGCGGCTCAAGCCGGTCATCCTCGCCCTGTCGCCCGGCTCGCCGCTGGATGACCTCGACGAGTCCCTCCGGTCGACGGAAAACGGTGGCATGAGCGGGTTCTTCGGTCGCCGCCGGTTGAAGAAAATCGGGGCACAACAGGCAAGTCTCGGATGGCGCTCGGTAATCGGCAAGATCTCTGCCGCTGTGGACTGGCGCGACTGACCCCTAAACAGGGACCATCAGTGCTTGGCCAAAATGCAATGGGACTTGTTCGCGGCGGCCCCGTGACTCAAGGTAGGTCGCGAACAAGTCTCACCGGGGAGGAGGACGTCGCTGTGGCGCTCGTGCGCGTGTACTGCGGTCTCGCGTCGGCTGATGAAACGGTGCGCTCGGCCTCGGCTGCGCAGCTGACCATCGCCGTGGTGGACGACGCAGGTCGGTTGCTCGGGATTCACGTGATCAGCGACGATCCGGACGGCTACGCCGATCTGGGCATGCTGCTCGTGGAACGAACGAGTGGATTCACCGACGCCGCGGTCGCTGCCGACAGCGATGACCACCTGGTGACGTCGCTGCTCATCGCCGCCGGCCGTCCGCTGGTCGTGACCGACGACGACACCACCGACGACTTCGCCGAGCGTTTCGCCGACGACGACTCCGTCGAGGAGATGCAGGCCCCGCCGGCCGCCCGCCGGGCCGTCGGCCTCGCCCGGGCACTGCAGGCCGGCGCCATCGCCGCGGTCACCCAGCCCGCCCCGCGCGAGCTGGTCAGCTACAAGCCGGTCCTGGCCGCCCACGTGGCCCTGCTCGGCGGCCGGGCCGCCACCGCCGTGGCGCTGCGTGAGGTTCTCCGCGAGCTCTACCCCGCCGCCCTCCGGGCCTACCCCGACCCGTCCCACCCGCTGGCCCTCGCCGTGCTCGACGCACTGCCCGAGCCGGGCCGGCTCACCGGCCAGGGCGACTCCGAGCGGGTGGCCGAGCAGGTCGCCGCCGAGCTGATCCGGGCCGGGGTCGGCACCGACGACGAGATCATCGCGGCGGTCACCGCGCTGCACGTGGCGATCAGCGAGTCGCCGCGCCGCGGTGGGGTCAACAAGTCGCTCGCGCCCGCCGCCGCCGAGACGGTCCGCAAGGCCATCGCCGCGGTCCACGCCTGCGACTCCGCCTGCTCCTCGCTCATCGGCACCATCGCCGCCCGCAGCAGCACCGCCGCCGGCACCACCCGCCGCCGCGCCGAGGCCCCGCTGCAGGCAGTCCCAGACTCCCGCACCAACCGGCGCAACCGCCGGGAGCCCACCGGCACCGGCAACGGCCCGGTCATCCCGCACCCGATGAACGCCCCGCCGGTCGCGCCCGACCCGGTGGCGCCGCCGCCGCTGGCGCCGCGCCCGGTCACCCCGCCGCCGGCCGCACCGGCCGCCGCGGCCGCGTTCCCCAATCGCGCTCCGGTCCCGGGCAACCGCCCGGTCTCGGTGCCGCCGCCTCCGCCCGGCATGACGCCGATCACCCCGGGTTCGCGCCCGGTGCCCGGCTCACGCAACCCGATCGCGCCCACCTCGGTGCCGTCGGCCCCGGCCGCGTCGTTC
>NZ_BOMY01000045.1 GCF_016862435.1 Paractinoplanes tereljensis | reverse complement strand
CGTTCGGAACCGGTGCGCGCAGCCCGATCACGCCTGCCTCGGCGCCGTCGGCGCCCCCCGCGTCGTTCTCGACCGGCTCGCTGCCGTCCACCACCTACTCGAGCGGTTCGTTGCCGCCGGCCTCGGTCTCGCCGGCCGACAGCGGCCAGCCGTTCCAGGCCACCCTGACCAACGCGGCGATCAACAGCGTTCGGGCCGAGCGGCAGCGCACGGTCATCCCGCCGCGCCCGGCCCGCTCGACCCCGGCCGCCGGCAGCGCCACCGACTACTCGTCGCTGCCGATGCCGACCCCGCGCGCTGAGCCGGCCGAGCCCGGCTCCCGCGCCAACTGGCCGCTGATGAACCCGAGCGGCGAAGATCTCGCCGCGTCGACCGGGTCGATCAGCGCACCGCCCGCCGACAACGGCCGGGTCAAGCCGCCGTGGCAGGACATGCCGAAGGAGCCGCCGGCCCTGCGCCTGGTGGAGCCGCAGCTCGGCAACAGCCTCGACACGACCGTCGCTGACCTGACGGCGCTCGCTGACCCGCCCTCGCTCCGGCTGGTCGAGGGCGAGGCGCGCCGTCTCGCCAACCGCCGCAACGGAACCAGCAACGGCTCGATGGCCAACGGCGCGATGACCAACGGGTCGATGACCAACGGCTCGATGAGCACCGGCATGACGGTGACCGCGCTGGACCGCAGCACCACGCCGCCGGTCTCGTCCGACGGCAGCGACGGTGACCTGCTGATCTTCGCGGCCGCGCGGTCGGCCTGGTTCACCGGCCACACCGAGCAGTCGCCCGAGATGGACTGGGCCAACCCGAACGACAGCGGCTGGCGGGCCGCCGAGCGCGCCGCCACCCCCGAGATCGCCGCCGAGACGTCCGCGGGCCTGCCCAAGCGGGTCCCGCAGGCCAACCTGGTGCCCGGCTCACCGCTGCGGGACGAGCGCCCGCTGCGCATCGTCCGCGACGCGGCCAGCATCGCGGCGCACACCACCGGCTACTTCCGCGGCTGGCGTCGCGGGCAGGAGATCGGCGGTTTCGCGATGGGCGGCCGCCCGGGCCGTGAGTCGGCCGGCGGCTGGGACTTCACCCGCGACCGCGAAGGCCCCGACGACTACCGCAACAACACGAACAACAACAACACGAACGACAACGCCAACTACAGCTCCCGCTAGACCCTTCAAAGGCGGCCGCCGGCGCGGCCGCCTTTGCCATGCTCAGCCGCGGCGGTCCTGCCAGGTGCAGAGGCAGACCCGGTTGCCCTGCGGGTCGGCCAGCACCCAGAAGCTCGGTGCCTCGGCGTCGCTCTCCAGCTTGCCGCCGGCCGCCACCGCCGCGTCGATTCGCGGCTGGACCTCGGACGGGTCGACCCACAGGTCGGGGTGCCAGCGCTGCCGGGGCTCCTCGCGGCCGGACTGCTGGAACCAGATGGTCGGCAGCACGCCCGAGGGGTCGGCGACCTCCTCGTCATAGTCGCCCTTGCGGTGCTCCAGGCCCATGACGGCTTCCCAGAACGGCGCCACCTCGGCGTGGTCGGGGCTGTCCAGGCCCAGTTCGAGCCAGGTCAGGCCGCCGAACGACTGGCTCAGCCCGGCTTCGGCGACCAGGCCCGAGATGGTGCGGGCGAGCCGGATGTCCCGCGCGGTGATCCCGCCGGTGTCATGACTGGTGAGCCGCACGTCCACATGGGAGTAGCGGAGGTCCAGGTCGGGGTGGTGGTCCATCTCCTCGGCGGCCGCGCCGATCGCGTCGACCAGGGCCAGGCCGGCAGCGAAACTGCCGCTGCGGACCCGGGTGTGCAAGCCGTTGTACAGATGCGCCCAGCCGGTCAGCCCTTCGGCCGCGACCTGCGATCCCGTCAGCTTCGTCATGCCACCATCTTTCCCGCCGGGACTACAGCGCGGCGAGTGCCTTGGTGATGTTCCAGCCGGCCAGGTCGAGCATCCACTGCCGGTCCGGGAAGTCGGTGCCGGCGATCCGCAACGGCCCCTCGATGAGGGACAACACCTGGGCGTACGAGTAGAGCGCGAACCTCGCCGGATCCAGCGGCCCCGGGTCGAGGCGCGGATAGTCGGCGCCGAACCGCATCTCGATCCACGCGTGGTCCCACTCCGCGTCGAACCGGATCAGCCCCTCGAAGTCGATCATCACGGGCTCGCCGGCCGGGTTCACCAGCACATGGTCCGGTCCGAGTTCGCCGTGCACCAACGCGTACTCCCGGCGGGGAGGCACCGCCGCGCGCAACCCGCGCAGATGGTCCTCGATCCGGTCCCGCTCCGCCGTCAGGCGGACGTCCTGGTCCGCCACCGCCGCGAGATGACCGAGCGCCCGGTCCACCACCATGTCCTCGGCCGGCCGCTGCGGCCCGGCCGCCGGGGTGGGCGGTCCGTAGTGCGCGGTCACGCCGGCATGCATCCGGCGTAGGGCCGCGCCGAGCTCGGCCAGCGGCGCGGCCGCCGCGGCCGGATCTCTTTCCATGAGTCGCTCCAGCGACTCCGCACCGGCATCCTCGACCAGGGCGAAAGCGCCGTCGTGGTCCAGCCGCAGCAGTTCCGGTACGCGAACCCCGGCGTCCCGCAGTGCCGCGTGATTAGCCGCGAACTCGGCGATCCCGGCCTCCCCGGTGAACGGGTCGTCCGGCACCGTGCCGACCGGCGGCCAGTAGTTCTCCTCCGCCGCCCACCGGTACAGGATCACCGTGCCGCCGTCGCCGAGGCGGACCCGATAGACGCCCTTCTTGGTGCCACCGGCCAGCCGGGTCAGGTCCACCGCACCGAGCCCGGGGATCAGTTCATGGACATCGTCGATCCCGAGAAAGTCGCGCATGGCGCCCGACGCTACCGGTTTTGAGATCATGCGAGGGTGCGCGCCATCGTCTTCGACTTCTTCGGCACCCTGACCGACCCGGCCGCCGAGGCCGGTCGCCGCGAGTCGTTCACCGCCACCGCGGCCGCGCTGGCGATCCCGGCCGACCGCTTCTGGCAGGCGATGGGCGCCAGCTTCCCGGACCGGATCACCGGCCGTTACGGCGACACGCGCGCCACGCTGCGCCGGATCGCCACGGAGTGTGGCGCCGACCCGGACGAGGCCGACCTCGACGCCGCGGTGTCCGCTCAGCTGGCCGGCGGCGTCCGGGTGCGGCCGCCCCGCGCCGGGGTGCTCGACCTGCTCGACCGGTTACGCGCGGACGGTTATCGCCTCGGCCTGATCAGCGACTGCTCGAGCGAGCTCTGCGAGTCCTGGCCGGAGACCCCCTACGCGCCGAGGATCGACGCTCCGGTCTTCTCCTGGCAAGAGGGGTGCCGGAAGCCCGATCAGCGCCTCTACGCCGCTGTGAGTGCCCGTCTAGGGGTATCGGCGGCCGAGTGCTGGTACGTGGGCGACGGCGGCAGCCGGGAACACGACGGCGCCCGCCGAGCGGGCATGCGCCCGGTCCTGGTGACCAACACGGCCTACCCGGACGCCGCGGCCCGGCGCAGCGACCCCGACCCGTACACCCCGGAGCTGACGATCGCCGACCTGGACGCCCTGGCCCCACTGATCCGAACGTAAGCACGCAGAAGCCCCGCTCCGACCCATCGGAACGGGGCTTCCACTAAGTCAAAGACCGCTCACGCTAAGTGACCGCTCTGACCGCAACAACCACGCATGCCGCAACCACCGCAACGCGGGGTCTCCGGGGGCTCGGCCCCCGGAGAAGACATAGGCATAGTGACCTCGGTCCGCGCTTTCCGCGGACAGAGATCACCCGCTATGCCGGAGCGACTGCGCGGGTGCGACGCATCGTCAACACATACTCGACAAGCGAGATGAGGACGTTCTTCGTCGACTCGCGGTTGCGGGCATCGCAGCTCACCACGGGCACGTCGCTCGAGATCGCCAGCGCGTCTCGCACGTCCTGCGCGTTGTGGTACTGCATGCCGTCGAAGCAGTTGATCGCCACCAGGTAGGGAAGGCGGCGATGCTCGAAGAAGTCGATGGCGGCGAAGCAGTCGGCCAGCCGGCGCGTATCGACCATGACCACGGCACCGATCGCGCCTCGCACCAGCTCGTCCCACATGAACCAGAACCGCGTCTGGCCAGGTGTTCCGAACAGGTACAGGATGAGGTCACGGTCGATGCTGATGCGGCCGAAGTCCATGGCGACGGTGGTCGTCATCTTCCCGGGCACCTGCCGGTTGTCGTCGACACCCACACCAGCCGAGGTCATGATCGCCTCGGTGGTCAGCGGGGTGATCTCCGAGACCGACCCGACCAGCGTCGTTTTGCCGACGCCGAACCCACCGGCGATGACAATCTTCGCCGATGTAACGCGTCCCCCAGCAGCGGGACGGTGCGACATGTCAGAGCCTGCGAAGTCCACTCAGCACCCTTTCCAGCAGTTCCGTGCCTACCGCGTCGGTCTCGTCGTCCAGCGAGGTGGGCTCGTACACCGCGACCAGGCCATCAGTGGCCATGTCCGCGACGATTACCCGAGCCACACCGAGCGGCAGTTGCATGCGTGCGGCGATTTCGGCGAGCGACTGCACACGGCCGCCGTCGCACATAGCCGCGATGTACTGATGCTCGCTTCCACCCTGCCCGCCGCGGATCATTCCAGAACGTCCGCGGACGGTTGTCTCGACCAGCGCTTCCAGCGCTATCTCAAGCTTCGGTCGGGTCCGACCGCGGGTCACGGCGTACGGCCTGACCAACGCGCCGGTCGGCTCATCGCGCTCTGGCATCGTCACCGCTCACCCCTTCCTCGAACCCTAGAAGTGTCTCGTGTTGTCAGCGTTTTGGACAGTGCCGGCAGCACCGGCTGGCTGCCCTTTCAGCCGAGGACCCCGGCCGCGGAACGCGGCGCGGGGGTGAGGGCCTCACCGACACGGTCGACGAGAAGGGCCATCTCGTAGCCCACCTGGCCGACGTCGCAGCTGCGTGCCGCGAGCACCGCGAACGACGAACCGTCGGAGATCGACATCAGGAAGAGGAACCCGTTGTCCATCTCGACGACCGTCTGCAGCACTGCACCACCCTCGAAGCACCGAGCGGCGCCCTGAGTGAGGCTGACCAGGCCGGAGGCGATGGCCGCCAGCTGGTCGGCACGGTCACGCGGTAGGTCCCGCGAGGCTGCCAGGAGCAGACCATCGGCGGAGACCGCGATCGCATGTGCTACTCCGGGCACGCGGTCGGCGAAGTTGGCCAGAAGCCAACCGAGATCCTGCGTAGATGTCATGCCTCATGCTCCTTGCCAGCCTGCGAGGACTGCTGCCCTCCCGGAGTCTCCTCCGGGTTGGTCGATTGTTCCTTGGTGCGACCGCGCTGCACACCGCGGTGGTAAGCGGAGAGAAGACCGCGAACCCCCTCGGGCGTGCGCTTCTGGGCGGGATCTCCGCCGCGGTCGACACCGCCGGGGACGAGCTGCGCCATCGGTGTGCGCTTGGGCAGCCCTGCCGTGGTGGTGGTATCGATCGAGTGCTCGGCGGCCGCGCGGGCGGCCGACCAGCCCTCGTCGGCAGCGGTGCGCCACGGGTTGCCCGCCACACTGCCGTTGGAGCCATTGGAGCCGTTGCCGTTCGAACCGTAGCCGCTCACCGCGCCAACGCCCACCGGCGCCGGATCGAGGTCTCGCGATTCGGGCGAAGCAGCCTGCTGCGGCACCGACCGGGTGGGTTCCCCGGTCGAGATCCGCTGTGCGGTGACCGGGTCGTCGGCGCCGTTGGGCTTGCCATCCGGCCGAGACGGCGTGGTTGTGGTGAACCACGCGGACTCGAGCTCGCGGAAGATCGGCAGCTCCATCGTCTCGTCGGCGAACTGGCCCTGGTTGCTGTCCCGCTGACGGGCCGCCGCCTGGGCCGCCGCGATCTGCTGAGCAGCCGTGGCCTGCGCCTCGGCGGCCTGGGCCGCCGCCGCCTCGTGAGCCGCTCGGGCCGCCCGTTGCTGGGCTTCCGCCTGCGGGCTGCCCGAGGTGGGCGTCGCGGACACCGGGGTCGCGGACACCGGGCGAGCCGGCGGCGCGGACGACGGGATCGGCGCGGTCTGCGGGTTGGTCGGGCGCTCGACCTGCGGGTCGGAGCGCTCGGGCCGGTAGCGCGGGATCTCGGCGGTCATGTCGAGCGCCGCGGCGAGGCTCTCCGGAACGTGCGGTGCGGCGTTCGGGTCACGCTCAGGCGCGACCGGCGGCCAGACCGGCGGGTTGGCCGGAGGGCTGGAGACCGGCGGCTCGTTGGCCGGCGGCACCGAGGTGGGCCGACCACCGTACGGCATCGGCGGAGCCGAGACCGGCGGCAGCGGAGGAGCCGACACCGGCGGGACGAATCCGCCCCGGCCCTGGTTCTCCGGGTTGGACGGCAGCTGCCGCGGGATCGACGGGCCGTAGCCGTCGTTGCCCGGCTGGAACTGGTCGCCGTTGCGGCGCTGCGGCAGGCCGTCGGGGCCCGCGAAGCCCTGCGGGGCACCGCTGGACGGCTGGCCCATCGGACCCGACGGCAGCGGCGGGATCATCTCGTTGCTGCGCGGGCCGTAGAAGCCGTTCGACCCGCCGCCGTTGCCATTGCCGTTGCCGTTTGACGAACCGTTGGTGCCGAAACCGTTGGAGCCGTTGGAGCCGCCGGGCGCGCCGGTGAGGTCGGACCAGGCGGGAACGCCCCGGCCGGCACCGGTGCCGAGCATGCCACCGTTGGACATCGGCGGGTTCGGGTCGAACGGACGGCCACCGGGGTAACCGCCGCGGCCGCTCTCCAGAGCCAGCGGCTCGGGCATGCCGGGACGGCCACCCTGCTGCAGGCTCTCGTAGCCGCCGGCCTGCACCGGACGACCGCCGGCGAGGTGACTGCCGGACAGCACCGGCAGCGGCAGGCCAACCTCGGCCACCGTGCCACGCTCGGAGTCGGCGGGCCGCAGCTCGACCTTGACGCCGTGCCGGTTCGCCAGCCGGGCGACCACGACCAGGCCCATCATGCGGGAGACGGCCACGTCCACCATCGGCGGGTTGGCGAGCCGCTCGTTCAGGTCGCGCAGCTGTTCCCGGCTGATGCCGATGCCACGGTCCTCGACCGAGAGAATCGCGCTGTCGCCCAGCCGCCGCGCCTCGACGGTGACCGTCGAGTTGGGCGGGGAGAACGCGGTCGCGTTGTCGAAGAGCTCGGCGACCAGGTGGACCATGTCGTTGACGGCGTGCGCCGCCACCTCGATGTCCCGGTCGATCATGCCGAACTCGATGCGGGTGTAGTGCTCCACCTCGGACTGCGCGGCGCGGAGCACGTCGATCAGGGCGGCCGGCTCGCGCTGCACACGGGTCGAGTCGGCACCGGCGAGAACCAGGAGGTTCTCGTCGTTACGACGCATCCGGGTGGCCAGGTGGTCGAGCTGGAAGAGCTCGGCCAGGCGGTCCGGGTCTTCCTCGCCGCGCTCCAGCCGGTCGAGGTGACCGATGAGCCGGTCGACCAGGATCTGCGAACGGCGGGCCAGGTTGACGAACATCGTCGCGACGGAGGAGCGCAGTGCGGCCTGCTCGGCCGCGGTGCGCACCGCCTCGAGGTGAACCGCGTTGAACGCCTCGGTCACCTGCCCGAACTCGTCCCGGCTTCGCACCGGTAGTGGTTCGGCGATCTGGTCGGCCACCTGGGCCGGGGTGAGCGAGGTGGCCAGCGCCGGGTCGCGCAGCCGGGAAACCGCGTGCGGCAGACCGAACTGGGCGACCGAGAGCGCACCCTGTCGAAGCTCGCGCAGTGAGCGGGCCATCGACCGGGCGACGAGCCAGGCGAACAGGATCGCGAGCAGCAGCATCGCGAGCAGCACGCTGGTCTCGATGAAGACTCGCCGGTTGACGTCGTTACGGATGCCGGTGGCCTCGACCACGATGTCGGCGTCGAGCTTCTGCTCCACCTGCCGGAACAGGTTGTTGTAGCCGATCATCGCCGCTTCCCATTGCTGGGAGTCGAACGGGATGTTCTTGGTGTTGGCACCCTGCAGCGCGCGGAGCTGACCGGTCAGGTTGGTCGCGGCGCGACCGTCCGTCACGTTGGCCGTGCGGTCGAAGAGCTGCACCTCGGCATCGGTACCAACCGACTTGACCGTCGCCTGGGAGAGCTTGAAGCCGGCGTCGGTCAGCAGGAAGTCCTGCCGCAGCGTGGCGTTGAAGTCGCCGGCGCCGAGCACCTCGTGGCCGACGTCGCGCTGCTGGGAGATGTAGTCCTTGGCCCGGGCGACCGCCGCCACCGTACGCAGGTGGTCGCTCAGCTCGGTGTCGCTGGCCAGCTGGGCCGAGACGTCACGAACCGAGAGCAGGTCGTCGATCAGCTTGCCGTAGGTGTCCTCGACGTCGTCGACACCCAGCTTGCCGTTGGCGATCTGGCTGCGCTTGGACGGGAGGTCCTCGAGGTTGCGGTCCAGCCGCAGCAACAGCGTGCTCACCTTGCTCGGCACGTCGTCCAGCGCGGCCTTCTGCTGGGAGTACGGAACCTTGGCCTGGTCGACCTGGGCGTGCTCGCCGTTGTAGGCCTTCAGGGCCACGTCACGGATCGTGCTCTGCCGCGGGCTCGTGGTGATGATGACGCCGTAGGCACGTTCGTTCTGCAGGCGATCGACAAGGCCACCGGCGGCCTCCGACAGCACCGATAGGTTTCGAGCGCGCTCCGCGTTACTCGCCGTATCGATGTGGTCCACCAGACCGCTGACGCCGACGATGATCGTCGCCAGGGTAGGCACCAACATGATGAGGCCGAGCTTCGACCAGATCGGCAGATCTCGCAGCCGATCGGCCGGCCGACGGAGACGCGACATGACGCCGGTCGCCGTCTTGGGGCGCTTGCTCACGTCACCGTCCTCCTGATTCGGGCCCGGCTTTCGGGTCGCCGGAACACCGCACACGGCCGACTACCGCGTCGGGCCCCCGAGATTCCATCACGACGAGTGTCAAAGAGAAAGAGCAGGCGGACACGGACCGGTTGTGTGACGCGATGTTGCTCCGTCGGAGTTGGACATCGCCGGTTCGATATGACTGCCTGTATTTGCAAGGGTCTCTCAGTGTCACTCATGCCGATCAGCGCAACGCGGGGGTGTCGCTGGCTGGCCGGGCCCGATCGTAGTGGATCGCGGCAGGAGGAACGATGTCGCGGTCGGGCCCGCAGAGCAAGGTGAGATGCCCGATTTTGCAGTGTTTGTAGGGACCATTCTGACCGAACGGATGAGGGACCTCGCCGAACCGGTACAGCCGTGAGCCATAGGTCGGGTTCCATTTGCCAGGTGGCACTCAACCCAGCAGCTTGGCGTACGCCGGCTTGATCACTTCATTGATGATCGCGAGCCGTTCGTCGTACGGGATGAACGCCGACTTCATGGCGTTGATGGTCAACCACTGCAGTTCCGCCCAGCCCCACCCGAAAGCCTCGCTGAGCAGGGCCATCTCCCGGGACATCGAGGTGCCGCTCATCAACCGGTTGTCGGTGTTGACGGTGACCCGGAACCGCAGATCGTGCAGCAGCCCGATCGGATGCTCGGCGATCGACGCGGCCGCCCCGGTCTGCACATTGGACGAAGGGCACAGTTCCAGCGGAATCCGCTTGTCTCGCACATATGCCGCCAGGCGCCCGAGCACCCCGTCGCCGGAGATGTCGTCCACCAGCCGGACCCCGTGCCCCAGCCGGTCGGCACCGCACCACTGGATCGCCTGCCAGATCGACGGCAGACCGAAGGCCTCGCCGGCGTGGATGGTGAAGTGGAAGTTTTCCCGCTGGAGGTATTCGAAGGCGTCCAGGTGCCGGGTGGGCGGGAAACCGGCCTCGGCCCCGGCGATGTCGAAGCCGACCACGCCCGCGTCGCGGTAGCGCACGGACAGCTCGGCGATCTCCTGCGAGCGGGCCGCGTGCCGCATCGCGGTCAGCAGCACCCCGACCCGGATCGGCCGGCCCAGGGCCGCCGCTTCCTGACCCCCCGCGACAAAGCCGGCATTTACCGCCTCGACCACCTGATCCAGCGTCAGGTCGCGTTCCAGGTGCTGCTCGGGGGCGTAGCGCACCTCGGCGTAGACCACCCCGTCGGCGGCCAGGTCGAGCGCGCATTCCTTGGCCACCCGGTGCAGGCTCTCCTCGGTCTGCATCACCGCCACCGTGTGCGCGAACGTCTCCAGGTAGCGTTCCAGGGAGCCCGAATCGGCGGCCGCGGCGAACCAGGCACCCAACGCCTCCGGGTCGCCGGCCGGGAGCGGGTGCCCGATCTCCTCGGCCAGTTCGAGGATGGTCGCGGGCCGCAGGCCACCGTCGAGGTGGTCGTGCAGCAGCGCCTTCGGTGCCTTGACGATGTCGGAATGTGCGATGGCGGCCATCAGAGAAGCCTAGAGGGCGGGACGGAATGATCGACGGAGCATTGCCGTACCTCCGATGCCCGATCTGCGAACAGCCGCTGAGCCGGGCCGAGCGGTCCTTGCACTGCCCGCGCGGCCACAACTTCGACATGGCCAAGCAGGGGTACGCGGATCTCAGCGCGGGCCGGCTGCCGCATTCCGGGGACACCGCCGAGATGGTGGCCGACCGGGCCGACTTCCTCACCGCCGGGCACTACGACTTCATCGGCGAGGCTCTCACGCCGTACGCGTCGGATGGTTTGGTGGTTGATGCCGGGGTTGGCACCGGCAGTTACCTGGCCCGGGTCCTGGACGCGGCGCCCGCCGCGGCCGGTCTCGGCCTGGATGTCTCGAAGCCGGCGCTGCGCCGCGCCGCCCGGGCCCACCCCCGGGCCGCCGCCGTCCTGGCCGACCTGTGGCGTCCGCTCCCGGTGGCCGACGGGTCGGCCGGGCTGATCCTCAACGTGTTCGCGCCCCGCAACGGCGCCGAGTTCCACCGCATCCTGCGCGCCGACGGGGTGCTGCTGGTGGTGACCCCGGCGCCGGACCACCTGCGCGAGCTGATCGCCGCGCACGGCCTGATCCGGGTCGACCCGGACAAGGAGGCCCGGGTGCGGGAGGCGCTCGACGAGCACTTCACCGCCGACTCCGCCAAGGCCCATGAGCGCGAGCTTCGCCTGACCGCGGCGGAGGCGCGCACGCTGATCGGCATGACACCGAGTGCCCGTCACGTCCCGGTGGCCGACCTGCCCACGACGGACGTGACGGTTACGGCCGCGGTCCACGTGACGGCCTACCACCCGCGGTTTTCCCCACTCACGCAGAATGAAGGGCCAGGGCCGGCGTAGCTGGGCCCCGGCCCGGCCCCGGCGGGAGCTGCGGTCCGTCACCCACCACCGAGCTACGACATTCGGAATTTGAAGCTCTTATACAGAAAGATCCACTTCTTCCCATTCGGCGGGTTTGTCGTGGTACGGGCCCTGGAAGACGATGGCCCACTCCAGCGCCCACCGGCGCTGGCCGATCGCGTTGCTGCCGATCTCCCCCGGCAGGTCCGCGCCGAGCCGCTCGGCCTCCTGGAACGCCCAGTCCAGGCAGTAGTAGAGGTCGAGCAGGACGGCCGCCTCGACCGGGTCGCGCGGCGACATCAGTGACCTAGATCGCCAGCTACCGAATGTCTCACCAGCCGGAAGATCGGGCATCTGGGACATCAGCCGGTCTTCCGGTGGGGCGGTCGGATCCAGGTGCCGGCTGAGGCCCAGCAACCAGGCCAGCGCGAAGACCGCGTCGTGGTGCAGCACGAACGACCGGTGATCGCCCTTGGCGCCGATCACGAACTGCCACTCCGGCGGCGTCACCAGATCGACCAGGTGCGAGCCGAGCAGCCAGCCCATCGCGATCTCGGTGGGCATCCCGAAGCATCGCGCCACGACCACGTGCAGCACCGCGCAGCGCGCCTCGATGTCGATGGTCGGGCGCAGCTCGATGCTGTCGCCCGGCTCCCAGATCAGCGGGAAGCCGGGCGGTGGCAGCGGCAGGCCCAGCCGCTCGATCTCGTCGAGGCTGGCCTCGCGGACCGCGCGCGGGTCGGGTGCGGCCTTCGTCATGGTGCGTCAGGCTATTCGGTCGAGTACCAACGGGGTAAGGGCGGGCGCGACCTCTCCGACGGTGACGGCCGCGGCCGCGTCGGCACGCGCTGCGGCGATCCGGCTGCCGTCATCGGTACGCAGCTCGAGCAGCACGTCACCGGCCTTCACCCGGTCTCCCGGCCGCACCTTGAGCTGCACCCCGGCGCCGAAGCTGACCGGGTCTTCCTTGCGGGCCCGGCCGGCTCCGAGGCGCCAGGCGGCCACCCCGATCCCGTACGCGTCGACGGCCGTCACCACGCCGTCGGCCGCCGCCCGCAGCACCTCGGTCTCCCGGGCCACCGGTAACGTCGCGTCCGGGTCGCCGCCCTGCGCCTGGATCATCCGCCGCCAGGTGTCCATGGCCGCGCCGCTCTCCAGCACCTTGGCCGGGTCGGCGTCCAGGCCGGCCGCGGCCAGCATCTCCTGGGCCAGCGCCAGGGTCAGCTCGACCACGTCGGCCGGGCCACCGCCGGCCAGCACCTCCACCGACTCGGCCACCTCGTTGGCGTTGCCGACGGCTAGGCCGAGCGGGGTGTTCATGTCGGTGAGCAGCGCGATCGTGTTGACCCCGCTGTCCTTGCCGAGCCGCACCATGGTGCTGGCCAGCTCGCGAGCGGTGGTCAGGTCCTTCATGAAGGCGCCGGAGCCGACCTTGACGTCCAGCACCAGCGCGCCGGTCCCCTCGGCGATCTTCTTGCTCATGATCGAGCTGGCGATCAGCGGGATGGCCTCGACGGTGCCGGTGACGTCGCGCAGGGCGTAGAGCTTGCGGTCGGCCGGCGCCAGGCCGTCCCCGGCCGCGCAGATCACCGCGCCGACGTCCTGCAGCTGCCGCTTGAACGCGTCGTTGCTGATCGACGCCTGCCACCCGGCGATCGACTCGAGCTTGTCGAGGGTGCCGCCGGTGTGCCCCAGGCCGCGGCCGGAGAGCTGCGGCACGGCCGCGCCGCAGGCCGCCACGAGCGGGGTCAGCGGCAGCGTGATCTTGTCGCCGACGCCGCCGGTGGAGTGCTTGTCGGCGGTCGGCCGGGTCACGCTGGACAGGTCCAGCCGTTCGCCGCTGGCGATCATCGCGGCGGTCCACCGGGCGATCTCGGCCGGCGTCATGCCACGCAGCAGGATCGCCATGGCCAGCGCCGACATCTGCTCGTCGGCGACCACACCCTTGGTGTAGGCGTCGACCACCCAGTCGATCTGCTCGTCCGACAACACCTGGCCGTCCCGCTTGGCCCGGATGATGTCCACGGCTGCGAAGCTCATTTTTCCTCCTGCCACCGGGCGGGGATGCCGTCCGGCGGATCGCCCTCGCCGGCCCAGGCCAGGCCGCCGTCGGCGTCCACCACCACGATCCGTGGCGTGCGGACCCGGCCCCACCCGACCGCGGCCGCGGTGGTGGGGAAGTTCGGACCCTCCTCGAGCACGCCCTTGGTGGCATCGCTCTCGTCGGGGCTGCCCGCGGACCGCTCCCAGTAACCGGTCCAGACGGTCTCGCCGCCGGCCAGGTCGGGGTGCACGAACACGGTGCCGCGCCCGCGCCACTTGGCCAGGGCGGTCGGCACCTCGTGGCCGGCGGCCGGCCCGTTGACCTTCTCCAGGTCGTCCGGCCCGAACGCGTGCGGCAGCAGCTCGCTCATCTTCAGCGGCCCGCTCTGGTGCTCGACCAGGCACTCCGCGCCGCCGTGCTCGAACAGCAGCTGCCGGCAGCGCCCGCACGGCATCAGCGGGTCGCCGTTGGCATCCACGCAGGAGACCGCCACCAGCCGCCCGCCGCCGGTCGCGTGCAGCGAGCTGACCAGCCCGCACTCGGCGCAGAGCCCGACGCCGTAGGACGCGTTCTCCACGTTGCACCCGACGACGATCCGGCCGTCGTCCACCAGCGCCGCCACCCCGACCGGAAAGTCGGAGTAGGGCGCGTACGCGTGCCGCATCGCCTCGATGGCGGCGGCCCGCAGTCCAGCCCAGTCGATCTCCATACCGCGAATTCTGCCAGGTGAGCCGGTCAGCTCTTCACGTATGGCACACCGTCGGCGGCCGGCGCCCGGACCCGGCCGACGAGACCGGCCACGGCCACGATGGTGGCGATGTACGGAAGCATGTTGAGGAACTGGTTGGGCACCGGGCTGCCGGCCACGCTCAGGAAGTAGGCCAGTTTCTGCGCGAAGCCGAAGAACAGGGCCGCGCCGAGGGCACCGAACGGCGTCCACCGGCCGAAGATCAGGGCGGCCAGCGCGATGAAGCCGGCGCCCGCGGTCATGTTCTTGTTGAAGGCACCGGTGGACACCAGCGTGAAGTACGCCCCGCCGGCCCCGGCGATCAGACCGCCGACCATCACGTTGAGGTAGCGCAGGCCGCGCACCCGGACACCGACCGTGTCGGCCGCCGTGGGGTGCTCGCCGACCGCCCGGGTGCGCAGGCCCCACCGGGTGCCCTTGAGCGCGAAGTGGATGACGAACACCAGGATCAGGGCGATCCAGACCAGCACGTTGGTGTGGAACAGCACCGGCCCCAGGACCGGGATGTCGGCCAGGCCCGGGATCTCCCAGCGCGGCAGCTGCGGCGGCTGGTTGTACTTCAGCGCGTTGGGCTGCATCAGCCGCTCGTAGAGGAAGCCGGTGATGCCGAGCGCGAACAGGTTGAGCACGGTGCCGACCACGACCTGGTCGACCAGGAACTTGATGGCCAGCACGGCCAGCATCGCGGCGATGATCAGGCCGCCGATCATGGCGCTGATCAGACCGGCCCAGACGCTGGTGGCGAGCGTGCCGACCAGGGCCGCGCCGAACGCGCCCATCAGGAACTGGCCCTCGATCGCCACGTTGACCACGCCGGAGCGCTCGCCGAGCACGCCGGCCAGCGCGCCCAGGACGAGCGGCAGGGCGTATTCGACGCTGCCGCTGAGCGTGTCGACAAGCGGCATGAACTTGCCGGCCACCTGCCAGCACAGGAACGACAGCACGAACGCGGCGATGCCCAGGCAGAGCAGCAGGGTCTGCCAGCGCTTGGCCCGGCCGGTCAGCATGACCACGCCGAGCACCACCGCGATCAGCCCGAACAGGATCGTGCCGAGCTGCCCGTTGATCGACAGGGCGGCGCCGGTCGCGTCGGTGCTGAGCGTGAAGCGGGCGGTCTTGGACTCGGCCAGCGGGCCGAAGATGAACGCGGCCACCAGGCCGATGATGGTGACACCGGCGCCGAGCCGGCGCTCCCGGTTCCAGAACCGGTCGGGTGCGTCGACCCCCGTCAGGTCTTCGACTGTTGCCGTCGACACCTGGCTCACCAGCCCTTCGACATCGAGGCGCCGAGCCGTGCGGAACGGGCGGCGCGGAGCTGGAAGATCGCCTTCACCATGGCGGGTGCGGCGATGAAGATGACGATCAGCGCCTGCAGCACGGTGACCAGTTCGAGCGAGATGCCGATGTCGACCTGCATCAGGTTGCCGCCGGCCCGCAACGCGCCGTAGAGGATCGCCGCGAACAGCGTGCCCCACGGTTTGTTCCGGCCCAGCAGCGCGACAAGCAGGCCGTCGAAGCCGATGTTGCCGGCCACCTGGGCGGTCAGCTTGTCGGCGGTGCCGAGCACCTGGGTGGCGCCGCCGAGGCCGGCCAGGCCACCGGCGACCACCATCAGGAGGGTGTACGTCCGGGCGACGCTCATGCCGGCCGTCTTGGCGGCCGGCGGGTTCACGCCCACCGCGCGCAGCTCGAAGCCGAACGAGGACCGGTTGATCAGCCAGGCCACCGCGGCCGTGGCGACCACCGCGAGCACGATGCCCAGGTGCACCCGCAGCGGGGCGGGCAGCGCCGGCAGCTCGGCCGTGGTCGCGATGGTCTTGCTGATCGCGTCGCTGCGCTCCGGGTCCTGCACACCGCTCTGCAGGATAAGCCAGCCCAGGAACAGGGTGGCCGTGTAGTTGAGCATGATGCTGGTGATGACCTCGTGGGCACCGGTGCGGGCCTTGAGGAAGCCGGGGATGAAGCCCCAGAGCGCGCCGCCGATCAGGCCGAACAGCAGGGCCACGATCAGGTGCAGGCCCGGCGGCAGGTGGAACGCGAAGCCGGCCACGCCACCGAACACGCAGCCCATCACCGCCTGGCCCTGGCCACCGATGTTGAACAGGCCGCCGCGGAAGGCGATCGCCACCGCCAGGCCGGTGAAGACCAGCGGGGTGGCGTAGGTGAGGGTCTCGGACACCGGGCCGAACGCGGCCTGCCAGGTGCCGGTGCCGTCGAACCAGGCCGAGAACGAGGCCGGGTCGAAGAAGGCGCCCTTGAACAGGTCGGCATAGGCACCGCTGATCAGGTCCCAGCTCGCCTGCAGCGCGTCGCTGGGCCGGGAGGTGAAGTAGGCGAACTTCGCCAGCACCTCGGAGTCGGAGACCACCATCAGCACGGCCCCGACGACCAGCGCCAGGAAGATCGACAGGACCGTGACCGTGACGGTGTTGGCCGACCAGAGGTTCTTCAGGAAGAGAGTGAGGAAGCCGTCTTCTTTCGGGGACGACTCCTTGGCGGGGGGCGGCGCCTCTACTTCGGTGGTCACTCTGCTTCCTCTTCCCCGGCCGGTTCCGCACCGGTGATGCCGGCCATCAGCAGACCGATCTCCTCGCGGGGCATGTCGGGCGAGACGGTGGCGAGAATCCGGCCGCGGTACATCACCGCGATCCGGTCGGCCAGGCCGACCACCTCGTCCAACTCGCTGGACACCACGAGTACGGCGGTGCCGTTGTCGCGTTCGTGAATGATCTGGCTGTGGATGAACTCGATCGAGCCGACGTCCACGCCGCGGGTGGGCTGGCTGGCGATCATCAGGCGCAGCGGCCGGGACATCTCCCGGGCCACCACGACCTTCTGCTGGTTGCCGCCGGAGAGGGTGCCGACCGTCGCCGACGCGGACGAGGTGCGGATGTCGAACTGGGTGACCCGCTCGGCGGCCGACTCGTTGATCGCCTTGGGGTTGAGCTTGAACGCGTTGCCGAACGGCGGCCGGTCGTACATGTCGAGGACCAGGTTCTCGGCGACCGAGAACTCCTTGACCACCCCGTCGAGGCTGCGGTCCTCGGGGATGTAACCGACCCCGGACCGGAGGATCTTCTTGGTGCTCATGCCGGCCAGGCTCTCGTTGTCGAGCTCCACGACGCCGGTCCGGATCGCCCGCAGCCCGACGATCGCCTCGACCAGCTCGGTCTGCCCGTTGCCCTGCACGCCCGCGATACCGAGCACCTCACCGGCCCGGACGGTCAGGTCGACCCCGTCGACCGCGCGCACGCCCCGGTCGTCGTCGACCACCAGGCCACTGATCTTGAGGACCTCGCGGCCCGGCTCGGCCGGGGTCTTGCTGACCTCGAGGCTCACCTCGCGGCCGACCATCAGCGCGGCCAGCTCGTCCTCGGAGGTGTCCGGTGCGGCGGTGGCGACGGTGCGGCCGCGGCGGATCACGGTGATCCGGTCGGCGACCGCCTTGACCTCGCGCAGCTTGTGGGTGATGAAGACGATGGACTTGCCGGTCTCGGCGAGGCTGCGCATGACCGCGAGCAGCTCGTCGGTCTCCTGCGGGGTGAGCACCGCGGTCGGCTCGTCCAGGATGAGCAGGTCGACGTCGCGGGTCAGCGCCTTGACGATCTCGACCCGCTGCTGCGCGCCGACCGGCAGGTCTTCCACCAGGGCGTCCGGGTCGACCGGCAGGCCGTATTTCGTGGAGGTCGCCAGCACGTCGCGGCGGTTGCGGCGGCGGTCGAGGATGCCGAGCGGACCGCCGCGGATCTCCTCGGCGCCGAGCGCGATGTTTTCCGCCACGGTGAAGACGGGCACCAGCATGAAGTGCTGGTGGACCATGCCGATGCCGGCCGCGATCGCGTCTCGGGGGCTTTTGAAGACCTTGGCCTCGCCGTTCACCAGGATCTCGCCCTCGTCGGGCGGCAGCAGGCCGTACAACTGGTTCATCAGCGTCGACTTGCCGGCGCCGTTCTCGCCCAGCAGGGCATGCACCTCGCCGGGCTCGACGGTGATGTCGATGTGGTCGTTGGCCACCAGGTCGCCGAAGCGCTTGGTGATGCCGCGCAATTCGAGTCTCAGCGGAATCTCCTGACCTCGGCCTGACCTCATGGGAACCGCCGCGCGGCTGCGAGAAGAATTCGCAACCGGCGGCGGCCAGATGTTACCTACCTGATTACTTCGGGGCGTTGGCCGACTCGACCTTGACGGTGCCCGCGATGATGTCGGCCTTCAGCTTCTCGACCTCGGACTTGAGGCCCGCGTCGACCTTGCTGTCGAACTCGTTGTACGGAGCCAGCTCGACGCCGTTGTTCTCCAGCGTGCCCAGGTAACCCGGGGACGGGGCGAGCGGCGTACCGGTGGCGCCGGCGACGACCGCCTTCTCCACCGCGTCCTCGATGTTCTTGACGACCGTGGTCAGGAAGACGCCGCAGTACTGCGCCGCGCTCTTGCAGCCGTCCTGGTCGACCCAGATGACCGAGACCTTGCCGCTGGAGGCCTGGGCGACCTCGGCCGCACCGAGGCCGGTGCCGCCGGCGACCGGGAGGATGACGTCGGCGCCCTGCGAGACGAACGTGTTGGCGAGCGCCTTGCCCTTGGCCGCGCTGGCGAAGTCGTCGGTGAAGCTGCCGGCCTGCTTGGTCTTGTCCCAGCCCAGCACGGTGACGTTCTTGCTCTTCACCTTGTTGTAGTAGGCGACGCCGTCGGCGAAACCGTCCATGAAGATGGTGACCGGCGGGATCTTCAGGCCGCCGAACGTGGCGACCTTGCCCGACTTCGAGTAACCCGCGGCCAGGTAGCCGGCGAGGAACGAGGCCTGGTGGGTGGCGAACTGCATCGGGTAGACGTTGGAGCCGGTGCTGCTGCTGTCCACGATGGCGAACTGCGAGCTCTTCTCCGCGTCCGACACCTTCTGGGTGGCGGTGCCCATGAGGCCGCCGACCGAGAGGATGAAGTTGCACTTCTGGGTCACGAAGCCGCGCAGGTTGGGCTCGTAGTCGGCCTCGGCGCTGGACGCCACGTACTTCGGGTCGACGTTGCTGGCCTGCGTCTTCGCAGCCTGCAGACCGGCCCACGCGGAAGCGTTGAACGACTTGTCGTCGATGCCGCCGGTGTCGGTGACCATGCAAGCCTTGTATGCGGCAGCGGCGCTCGTGGAGCTCGCGCTGGGAGTGTCTTCCGGGGCGTCACCACAGGCGGCGGCGGTGAGGGCAAGCCCACCGGCCGCGAGAATCGCAAGGATCCGCTTCCCACGTACTGGGCGCAAGACGCCCTCCTTCCAATGCACACCGACACCCGTCGGTGAGTCTTCAAGTTGGGGAGCGTAGCCGCAGGCCAGAACAGCAGCGGTGGTTTGCGCCGGACTGTTGGCGCACCGTTATCTCGCCGCAACCGGCGATCATCTTGAACGCCGGTTTAGGTGGATCTAAGCGCGAATTGACCGAACATTGCGTAACGTGCCGTTAATCTTTCGGCCCGACGGCGGCCTCGGCCGCGGATTTTTCGGCCGGCCGGCGACGCCACGCGAGCACCCCGAGCACGCCCACGGTGCTGCCGACGGCGAGCGACGCGGCGATCAGCACGGCGTGCACCACGAGGAACGAGGTGGGGCTCCCGTCGGCGAACGACCGGTCGTCCTGGTAGATGGCGACACCGAAGCGGGGCCAGATCACCCAGGTCCAGACGCCGACCGCGATCAGGAACAGTGCCCAGCGCCGCGTGATCACCATATCGTCACCCTTTAAAAGCGAGCGTTCGTTTTATAGTGGGAGCATGCCACGCGTCTCCGAGGAGCATCTCACCGCCCGCCGCGAGCAGATCCTGGCCGCGGCCCGCACCTGTTTCCTGAGCAAGGGTCTGCACAACACCTCGATGCAGGACCTGATCCAGGAGGCCGGCCTGTCGGTGGGCGCGGTCTACCGCTACTTCAAGTCGAAGAACGAGATCATCAACGCTATCGCCGGGACCGTGGCGGGCGGCATCCAGCGGCACATCGAGGCCATCGCCGAGGAGCGGTTGCCGATGATCGAGTCGCTCGAGCGGATCCTCGACGTCGTCGACGAACAGATCGGCCCGGGCGGCAGCCTGCCGATCGCCCTGCAGATCTGGGCCGAGGCCACGCTCGACCCGGCGATCGGCGAGATCGTCCGGGAGCGCTACACCGGGATGCGGCGGGGCTTCCAGACCGTGGTCGAGCACCTCGTCGAGGACGGCGAACTGCCCGCCGACACCGACATCGAGGGGGTCACGTCGGCGTTCTACTCGCTCATGCCCGGCTTCGCGCTGCAGCGGCTGCTGACCGGCTCGCCGGATCGGGCGACCTACATGGCCGGGGTCCGGGCGTTACTGGACCGTCGCTAGGCGGGCGGCGATCCGGGCCCACCCCTCGCGCACCTCGGCCTCGCTGGGTGCCCGCCCCGGGCGTACCCGTCGGGTCTGGTAATCCTCTTGGTCTTCGTCGGCCTCGGCCGACGGTGCCTCGGCCGCGGCCCGGGCCAATTCGATCTCGTCCCGGATCGCCTCGGCGTCGGCCCGGGGCAGCAACGGCTCGACCACTGCCATCAGGTCCTCGTCGGCCACCACGGCCTGGGCGAGGGAGAGGGCGTGCGCCCGTTCGTAGGGACCGCAGACGATGGGTTCCCAGTCCTCCTCGTCGCCCAGCGATCCGATCGTGATGACCCAGGGAAGGTCGGCCACCGGCGAATCAGCCGGCAGGTCAAGCGTCACGAGAGTGCCCACGGGCACATCATTCCGGGCGGCTGTGCCGAATCCAGGTATTTTGCCCCACCGGGGCATTTTTATCGTCAGCTGAAAGGTCGACCACGCGACCGTGCGGACTGGTCGCCGCCCAGGCCGCTCCGAACAGCAGCAACTGGTTGAAGACGTACAGGTAGACCAGCACGCCGACGGCCGAACCGACCAGTCCGTAGGCCGGGTTCCGGGTCACCAGGCCGACGAATGATTTGCCCACCGTGTTGAGCAGCGTGATGCCGAGGCCGACCTGGATCACCGGCGGCGCGATCCGGCGCACCGTCATCCGCAACCGGGGCACCGCGGCCAGCAGGGCCGCGGCCAGGATCATGTTGACCGCGATGGTGAGCAGCCAGCTCACCGTCGACTGCACGAACCCGTCGGCCAGCCAGTCCAGCACCTTCTCCAGGCCGTAGACGGCCACCTGGGAGAGGGCCAGCAGGAGGATCAGGCCGATCAGGACGAGCAGGTCGAGCGCCTGCCGCACGCCGATGTAACCGGGCTGCTCGGGGATCTGCCAGATCAACCGCTGGGAGGAGCGGATCGACTCGACCCAACCGATGCCGGTGAAGGTCAGGCCCAGGATGCCGACGATGCCGACCGTCCGGCCGCTGGCCAGGATCGCCTGGATGTCGAGGAACGGCAGGTTCTGCGCGAGGAACTCGGTGACGATGTTGAGCAGCTCGACGTTGCTGGTCAGCAGGATGCCGAAGATCGAGTACCCGATCAGGAGCAGGGCGAAGATCGCGAAGAACCCGTAGTACGCGATGGCGGCCGCGAGCCGGCCGCCCTGCACGTCCCAGAACCGCAGCAGCGCCCGGCTGAGGTGATCGAAATACCGAGACCGGTGGCGCCAACGCAGGATCTGCGCCTCGGCGGCGTCGTACGCCCGGTCGATCGGGTTCACGGGCGCACGGTAACCGAAATCACGCGGTCGGAAACTCAGACACCCAGAGGGAAATCGCGGCGTCTCCGCCAGGGACCCTCGCCACCGTGCGTGAACAGGGTGAACGAGGCCACGTGGAACTTCGCCGAGAAGTCGCCGAGGTCCTCGAAAACCGCGTCCAGCTGCTCGGGCGGCACGTCCTGGGCGACCGTGACATGCGGGTGGTAGGGGAACCGGGATCCCCGCTCCACGTCGTCCGACGAGGTGATCGCCTCGGCCAGCAGTTCGCACTCGCTGATCCCGACCGCGAGCGCCACGAAGACCACCTCGGTTATCGGCCGGAACGTGCCGGTGCCGCGCAGGTGGATGGTGAACGGCTGCTGCGCGGCCGCCACCTTCTCCAGGTGTCGTTCCACGGCCCCGAGCGCGTCGGTGGCGATCTCGGTGGGACCGAGCAGCGTGACGTGCGCCGGCGTGTAGGCCGCCTGCGGGTCACCGGCCTCGGCCCGGCGGACGGTCAACTGCTCACCCCACGGCTCGGGGATGTCGATCGCGACCCCGATCCGCGTCGTCGATGCGGCGGCCACCGCCGCTCAGAGCTCGCGGGCCGGGCTGAGGAAACCAATGTTCTGGTACGCCGTCGACAGCGTCACCGAGGCGACCGAGCGGGCTTTCTCGGCCCCGATGGCGAGCACCTTGTCGAGATAGCCGGGGTCCTCCAGATAGGCCCGGGTGCGTTCCTGCACCGGTTTCACGAACTCGACGACGACCTCGGCCAGGTCTTTCTTCAGGTCGCCGTAGCCCTTGCCGTCGTAGTGCTCGAGCAGTTCGTCTATGGTCCGCATGGTCAGCGCCGCGTAGATGGTCAGCAGGTTGCTGACGCCGGGCTTGTTCTCCTCGTCGTAGAGGATCTCCCGGCCGGTGTCGGTGACCGCCGACTTGATCTTCTTGGCCGACCGGGCCGGCTCTTCCAGCAGCTCGATGATGCCGTTCGGCGACGAGGCCGACTTGCTCATCTTGGCCGTCGGGTCCTGCAGGTCGGTGATCTTCGCGGTATCGCGCAGGATGTACGGCGCGGGCATCGTGAAGGTCGGGCCGAACCGGGTGTTGAACCGCTGGGCCAGGTCGCGGGTCAGCTCGAGGTGCTGCCGCTGGTCTTCCCCCACCGGCACCTGGTCGGCCTGGTAGAGCAGGATGTCGGCGGCCTGCAGGATCGGGTAGGTGAACAGCCCGACCGTGGTGGTGTCGGCGGCCTTGGCCGACTTGTCCTTGAACTGGACCATGCGGCCGGCCTCGCCGAAGCCGGTGATGCAGCTCAGCACCCAGCCGAGCTGGGCGTGCTCGGGCACGTGCGACTGCACGAAGAGCGTGCAGCGCTCCGGGTCGAGGCCGAGTGCGAGCAGCTGGGCCGCCGAGATCCGGGTGCGATTGCGCAGCGCGATCGGGTCATGTCCCATAGTGATCGCGTGCAGGTCGACAACGCAGTAGTACGCGTCGTGGGTCTCCTGCATCGCCACCCAGTTGCGAACCGCGCCCAGGTAGTTGCCGAGATGGAACGAGTCGGCGGTCGGCTGGATACCCGAAAGGACCCGTGGGCGGTAGGCGGCGTCTGACATAGCGGCCATTCTGTCAGGAGTTACCGAGGAGTGGCGAACACGGTCCGGCGCCGCGCCCGAAGATCGGACGCGGCGCCGGTCAGTGCCTTGCCGGGATCAGTAGGCGGTGTTGCAGGTGGCGCCGGGGGCGTTCTGCGGGATGAACGCCATCGCGTCGTACCCGACGTCCTCGGACGACCCGGCACCCTCGTTGCTCAGCAGGACCTGAGCTCCCCGGCCCATCAGATAGCTGCCCAGGTTGACCCAGTGGTCCTTGCCCTTGTCGTCACCGGTCCGGTCCTGCGGAACGCTGCAGGTGACATAGCCGGTCAGGTCGGAGCGGGACCCGCCCTGGATCAGGTAGGCGGCGTGCTGCGCGGTCGCACCGTGGCTCGGCTGGTGCGCCACCACCGAGTACAACTGCGCCTGCCCGGCACCCAGCGGCAGTTCCGGAGTCCACGCGCCGACCACCTTGTGCTTGGTCAGCGCGTCACCGGAGGCACCGTGGGTGAACCAGATGTGTCCGTTGTAGCCGGCCCCGAGCTGGTGCAGGTCGTACTGGGCGTAGGGGGCGCCGTCCTGCCCGGCCGGCCGGCCGCCGCGCAGCACGAACTTGCCGCCCAGGGTGCCGGACGGGATCGAGCACCCCAGGTTGTAGAGCGAGGTGTCGTTCAGCGTGTAGACCATGTTGATCGACTTGCTGGAGTCCCGGTTCGCCACCTTGCTCGGGTCGAAGGTCTCGCAGTCCCGCTCGTAGACCCGCTGCACGCCCGGCTCCGGATCGTCCCGGAAGTACTTCACGTTCTCCGTGGCGCACATCTGGTCGTCGCAGTTCGCGAAGTCCGCGTGGCCGTGCCACCAGCACGAGCTGTTCACCGCCGGGCAGCCGTTGGCCGCCTGCGAGCAGCCGAAGTCGGCCGAGCAGAACGTCCACTGGCTGGGCAGGGTGAGCTTGCTCCAGTCGCCGTCGTCGGACTCCCGGTGGAAGGTGCCGGCCTTGGCCCCGAAGGCGGGGTAGAGGTACGCGTTCTTGGCCGGGGTGCCCTTGCGCTGCGGCGTCTCGACCCACCCCATGATCCGCTCGGGGTAACTCCACTTGCTCGGCGTCTCGGCGTCTGCCGTGGTCTGCCGCATGAAGCCGTCCCGGCCCGGCTTGTAGTCCGGGTTCGCCGGGTTGTTCAGCCAGCCCAGACCGTAGTAGCCGTTCGCGTCCGGGTCGGTGTTGCGATCGGCGTACCGGTGCAGACCCGAGTTGTACGCCCACAGCGCGAGGAACCAGTTCTCGATGTACTGCGGGTCGTTGTTGTTGACCGACGAGGTGAGCCCGTTCGGCTCGTCGTGCAGCTGGTTCCACTTGTCGATCAGGATGTTGACGCTGGCCGCGATGTTGGCCGCGTAGTCCACCGAGATCGCGATCTGCTCGTCGATCGAGTAGACCGTGTCGCCGTCGGCCATGCCGGTGGTGACCTGGCCGATGCCGTACCCGCAGTCGGACTTCTCGTAGTCGATGACGTTCGGGTCGTAACTGCCGTAGTACGCCGAGATCAGCGGGTTTCCGGTGTCGCCGGGCACCGCGTGCCAGGACGCCTGGGAGAGGTTGGTCTCCTGGGCCAGGACGGCCAGCTCGACCTGGGCCGGGACACTTGCGTAACCGTCCTTGATCACCTCGAGCGGGAACATCCCCTGCGGCGAGTAGGACGGGGTGCGCGACTTCAGATAGTTGTCCGGCCGGGTGATGTCCAGCGTGCCACGAACCGCCCGGTCGACGGCCCACTCCACCTGATCGGGGCTGGGCTGCAGCGGCTGGATCGTCGGGTCGTTACGCGGGACCGCGCACTTCGGCTGGTCCGGGTCCTGGCCCTCGGCGAAGGTGGTGACCGTCTGCACCGGCGACATCAGGTCCAGGTCGACGTCGAGCGTCGGCGCCGCGCGGTCGGTGTCGACCGTGGCGGTGGACTCGGCCCGCCCGGCCACCGTGCTCTGCTTGATGGTCACCTGGCCGGCCTCGTCCGGGCTGGCGGCGACCAGCGGTTCCGCGGCGGCCTGCGACGTCTGCCGGCTGACCGTCGCGTGGACCACCAGGTGCCCGGCGCCGGAGATCGCGTCGACCCGTTCGGCCGAGGCGATCGAGGGCAGGTCGGCCGGGATGGCGCCGCGCCGGTTCACCGTGCCGACCAAGGCGTTGCGACCGCCCTGCAGGCCGAACAGGTCGAGCTGGTTGCGCGGGCCGGAACCGGTGGTGGTGAACCGGCCGTTCGCGAACCGCTCGGCCACCGACTCGGCACCGGTCACCGAGACGACGTCGATCGCGCCACTCCTGGCCGCCCGTACGGCGTACGGAATGCCCTGTGGTTTGGCCAGTGCGGTGAGCTTGCCGTCGGCGCCCACCTTGACCAACCGGCCGCCGGCGATGCCGTAGTCGCCGTCCGGCGCCGGCGCCGGAGTGCTGAGCTGGCCCTCGATGTGCCGGGTCTGCACCACCTTGCCGGCCGCCGCGTCGACGGTGAGCAGGTCGGTGCGCCGGCCGGCCTGGGTGTCGTTCCCGGTGGCGCGGGTCAGCAGGACCTTGTCGCCGGGGCCGCAGGCCGGGTTGAAGTAGGTGAACTGGAGGCCGGCCGCGACCGTCTTCGCCCTGCCGGTGGTGGTGTCGACGACCGCCGCGAGAGCGCCGGCCATCATCAGCGCCGGGTCGTTGGCGGCCTTCTTGGGCGCGAAGATCGCCACCGCGTACCGGCCGGAGCCGGTCACACAGACCGAACCGCCCCACGGGCCGACGTCGATCGCGCTCGACTTCAGCGTGGCCAGCGTCCGCCAGCCGAACGCGTCCTTCTCCCGGGCGATGTAGAGGTGGTAACCGTCGGCGTCGCCGGCCCCGGTGACGACGACGTCCGATGAGGACTTCCAGTCCTTACCGAGCGCGGTGTCCGGCGCGGCGACGCCTCCGGGGTGCGGCACCTCGGCCTGGGCCGGCGCCGCGAATCCGATGGTCGCCAGCGTGGCGACGGTGGTCAGAGCGAGCATCTTCATGGTCATCGCCACCTGGTGCAGCCGCCGATGGCGGTCTGGCTGTCGCCGCCATCGCCGCCCATGCCCTGCTGGGTCCAGCAGAACTTGACCGACTGCATGGAGTTGTACAACTTGGTGGTCCAGACGCCGGGCCCGTTGAAGCCGTCGTAGGTGTCGAGCGCGCGGGAGTAACCGATGCCCCCGTACGCGGAGATGCCCATCAGGGCGAGGTCGACGCCGCCGGCGTCCTTCTGGTTGTACTCACCCCAGAAGGCGTGGCAGGTCGGGCTGTACCAGAGGTCGACCGTCTGCAGGGTGGTGGTGCCGTCGACGACCTTGAAGCCGTCGATGCCGTACGCCCCGGACGTGCAGTTCGTGCCGGCCACCGCGGTGTTGTTGCAGGACTGCTCGTAACAGCTGGGCGCGGCCAGGGCCGGTGTCGCCAGACCGACCAGGCCGGAAATGGCCAGGCCGAGGGCAGCGGCGTACGCCGCTATTCGTCTTTTCACTTGTGGGCCTTCCCCCGTGAATACATAGTGCGCGACCTATCAAACACATTGATTGATCACAATGCAATACTCGATGGCCGGCTCGGCAAAACGGGGAGGAAATCATGCGTTCGACAGGGAAAGTGCTGGTCAGCATCGTTGCGGTGGCGTGCGTGACACTTGCTGGCTGCGATAGTCCGACTGATTCGACGAGCGTCACCATTGCGACATCGGCCACACCGTCCGCCCCGCCATCTTCCGCGCCGCCCTCCGCGCCGCCCTCCGCGCCGTCCGAGGATCCGCCGGTCACCGTCGCCGCCGCCCGCGACAAATCGACGATCCCGACGGTGCACGCCGTGACCCTGACCAAGGCCTGGACCACGCACTGGAAGGTCAAGCTCGAGGTGGTGCAGAACGACGCGGTCCGGGTGCAGCGGACCACAGTCGACTACCCGGCCGCACACGGCAAACTGACCGTCTCGGTGCAGCAGGAGGGCACCGGCACCGACCCGTCACCGAGTCTGGTCGGCTGCGTCGTGCGCGACGACTCGCTGGGCGACAAGTTCATGATGCTCACCAGTGCCCTGGTCGATCAGATGGTGAGCGACTGCTGGGCCGCGATCACGGCACCGCACGAGCGGACGCAGATCACCAAGTGGGTGCTCGCCAACGACAAGCCCGACAAGAACGGCGTCAACCGCACCCAGGCGTTCGCCCGTTTCGCCGTCCGGCTGCAGATCGCTCCCAAGGTGGTGAGCCTCTACCTGCGGGCGAACTAACCCCCATCGGCTGTTCGACTATGTTGACTTGTGATCGGTCATGGCGGAAACTCATGACCGGCCTAGACTTGTCGAAAAGTGCCGACTGAGGGGTTACACGTCGTGAAATTGCTCGTCACCGGGGGTGCCGGCTACGTCGGCAGCGTCACCAGCCGACTGCTGCTCGACGCGGGACACGAGGTCACCGTCCTCGACAGCCTCGTCACCGGCTTCCGCGAAGCCGTCGCACCCGACGCCACCTTCGTGGAGAAGGACATCCGCGACGCGGCCGACGTGCTCACCCCCGACTCCGGCTTCGACGCGGTGCTGCACTTCGCCGGCCTGATCGCGGCCGGTGAGTCGATGACCAAGCCGGAACTGTACTGGCACGACAACGTGGTGAAATCCCTGGCCCTGCTGGACGCGGTGCGGGCCGCCCGGGTGCCGCGGTTCATCTTCTCGTCCACCGCCGCGGTCTACGGCAACCCGGTCGAGCTGCCGATCACCGAGTCGGCCGCGAAGGCGCCCACCAACACCTACGGCGCCACCAAGCTGACCTTCGACCACGCGCTGACCTCGGAGACGTACGCACACAAGCTGGCCGCGGTCTCGCTGCGCTACTTCAACGTGGCCGGCGCCTACATCCGCGACGGCTACGAGATCGGCGAGCGGCACGACCCCGAGACCCACCTGATCCCGATCGCCCTGCAGGTGGCCGCGGGCAAGCGGGCCAAGCTCCAGCTGTTCGGCGACGACTACCCGACCGCCGACGGCACCTGCGTGCGCGACTACATCCACGTCGAAGACCTGGCCCGGGCCCACCTGCTCGCGCTGGACGCGGCCACCCCGGGCGAGCACCGCATCTACAACCTGGGCAACGGCAACGGCTTCTCCAACCGCGAGGTCGTCGAGGTGGCCCGCGAGGTCACCGGCGCGGAGCTGCCGGCCGAGATGGCGCCCCGCCGCGAGGGCGACCCGGCCACCCTGGTCGCCTCCTCGGCCAAGGCCCGCGCCGAGCTGGGCTGGGTGCCGGAGAAGAACACCCTGCAGGCGATGATCGCCGACGCGTGGACGTTCTACCGCTCGCACGTCGCATGAGCGCCGCCGACGTCTTCCGGCAGCAGTTCGGCACCGACCCGGAAGGCCTCTGGGCCGCGCCCGGCCGGGTCAACCTGATCGGCGAGCACACCGACTACAACGAGGGCTACGTTCTGCCCTTCGCCCTGCCGCAGCGCACCGTCGCCGCGGTCGGCCCGGCGCCGGCCGGCGAGTGGACGGTCTGCTCCACCTTCGCCGACGAGCCGGTCTCGTTCGGGGTCACCGAGCCGGGCGCGGTGACCGGCTGGGCCGGTTACGTGGCCGGCATCGTCTGGTCGCTGCAGGACGCCGGCTTCGACGTGCCCGGCGCCCGCATCGCCATCGACTCCGACGTGCCACTCGGCTCCGGCCTGTCCTCGTCGGCGGCGCTCGAGTCGTCGGTGCTCACCGCGCTGATCGACCTGGGCGGGCTGGACGTGCCGCTGGAGCGGCGCCCGGCGCTGGCCCAGCGGGCCGAGAACGTCTACGTCGGCGCGCCCACCGGCATCCTCGACCAGTCCGCGTCGATCCGGTGCCAGGAGGGTCGCGCGCTGTTCCTCGACTGCCGGACGTACGAGATCGACCAGATCCCGTTCGACCTGGCCGCCGAGGGCCTGGCCATCCTGGTGATCAACAGCAACGCCCCGCACCAGCACGTCGACGGGGAGTACGGCGCCCGGCGCAAGTCCTGCGAGGAGGCGGCGCAGATCCTCGGCGTCCCCGCGCTGCGTGACGTGACGCTTGACGACCTGGAAGACGCGCTCGGCAAGCTCGACGACGAGGTGATGCGCCGCCGGGTGCGGCACATCGTCACCGAGGACCAGCGGGTGCTCGACACCGTCGAGTTGCTGCGGGCCGGGCGCACCCGGGACATCGGGCCGCTGCTGACCGCGTCGCACGCCTCGATGCGGGACGACTTCGAGATCACCGTCCCGCAGGTCGACATCGCGGTCGAGGCGGCGCTGGCGGCCGGCGCGTACGGCGCCCGGATGACCGGCGGCGGCTTCGGCGGCTGCGTGCTCGCACTGATCGACGCCGACCGGGCCGACCAGACGGTCGCGACCGTCGACGCGGCCTACGCGAAGGCCGCGTTCACCGCGCCCACCAGCTGGATCGCGACCGCCGGACCGGGCGCCACCCGGATCTAGCGCAGTCGGCCCAGGGTGCTCTCCCGGGCCAGCAGGCGGTGCTCCACACAGATCGCGCGGGGCGGCACGGCGGCGGACACTCCGCCGCCGAGCCGCTCGGCCAGCAGGTCGACGGCGAACTGGGCGATCCGGCCGGTGTTCGGGGCGATCGTGCTCAGCGACGGAGTGCTGTAACGCCCCTCCTCGATCCCGTCGAAACCGATCACCGCAACATCCCCGGGCACGTCGAGGCCCCGGTCCGCGCAGGTGCGGATGGCGCCGAGCGCCAGCGGGTCGGTGAAGCAGAAGATCGCGTCCGGTGGCTGCTCGACCTGGTCCAGCAGCCGCGCCATCGCGGCGGCGCCGTCGGCGCGGTGCATTCCGGACACCGGCACCACCAGCCGCGGATCCACCGCCAGGCCGGAGCCGGCCATCGCGGCGCGAAATCCGGCGAGCCGCTGGGTCCGAGTGACCGCGGTCGGCCGGTCCGGCGCGCCGATCGCCGCGATCCGCCAGCGGCCGAGGCGCAGCAGATGCCGGGTGGCGTCGGCGGCGGCCGCGGCACCGTCGACCGCCACGTGATCGGCCGGGCCGTCCCACATCCGCTCACCGAGCAGCACGGTCGGCAATCCGCCGGTCAGGACCTCGGTGGCGTCGAGCCCGGCCGGGCTGAGGATGAGCCCGTCGATGGAGTGCCGGCGCAGGCCCGAGACCAGATCGCGTTCCCGCTCGGCCCGGCCGTCGGTCTGTTCGATCAGGACGGTCCAGCCGCGCGGCTCGGCGGCCCGCACGATCAACCCGGCCAACTCGGCGAAGTACGGCGAACGCAGCTCGGGAACCGCCAGCGCGATCACCCCGGTGCCGCCACCCCGCAGCCGGCGCGCCGTGGGGTTGGGCACGTAACCCAGCGCGTCGATCGCGGCCTGAACCTTGGCCCGGGTCTCCGGGGCGACGTGCACGTAGCCATTGACGACGTTGGACACCGTTTTGATCGACACGCCGGCCCGAGAGGCGACGTCCTTCAATCGAGCCGGCACGGCTTTGCACGTTACAACGTTGCAGTACTTAAGGCCGATCACCCGGGGGAGCTAAGCGACCGCCAGTGAATCTCGGCTCGCGATTACCGTGGCATCATGCCTGTGAGCGCAGCATGTCGACCCGTCGAGGAATGGTCGGTGTCCGTGGAGGGTGACCTCGACGCGGCGGTGGCCCTGATGTCGGTGCGTGGTTCCTGGGAGCGGCCGCTGCGGCAGGTCACCTCGACAGCGCTGACCCACTGTCTGTCCGCGCATCCCGAGGCCCTGATCGTCGACCTGTCCGACCTGGACGATCGGCCCTGCAGCAGCGCGACGACCTGGCTGGCCGCCCAGCAGTCGGCGGCGGCCCTGCAGCCGCTGGTGCAGCTGGCGCTGTGCATCCCACCCGACCTGCCGCTGGCCGACCGGATGCAGCACCTCGGGACACGCGGCCACCTACCGGTGTACGCACGGCTGCGCCAGGCCCGGGTGGCGATCGCCGGGCGGCTCCCGCTCGACGAGCGGAAGACGTTGACGCTCGAGCCCGAACCGGAGTCGCCGAGCCTTGCTCGTAACCTGATCGGCGAAGCCTGCCTGGCCTGGGAGTTGCCGGAGTTGCTGCACCCGGCCCGGCTGGTGATCTCGGAGCTGGTGACCAACGCGGTCGAGCACGCCCGGACCGCGATCACCGTGTCGGTGAGCCGCCGGGCCGCCGGAATTCACCTGACCGTGTCGGACGGCGCGGCCACCCTGCCGCGGATGCGGAAACCAGTGCGGCCCCGCCCCGGCCGTCCGTTGGACGAGCGGGGGCGGGGCCTGCGCTTGGTGACGGCCTCGGCCGATGCCTGGGGAGCGTTGCCCACCAGCACCGGAAAGGTGGTCTGGGCGACCCTGCAGCCCTCTACTGGGCCTCGATGATCATGCCGGCGCCGACCGTGCGGTTGGTGCCCTCGTCGATCAGGATGAAGCCGCCGGTGGTGCGGTTGCGGCGGTACTCGTCGGCGAGCAGCGGCACGGTGGTGCGCAGCTTGACCCGGCCGATCTCGTTGAGACCGAGTTCGCCGGCGTTCTCGTCGCGGTGCAGCGTGTTCACGTCGAGGCGGTACTGCAGACCGCGGATGACCGTCCGGGCCGTACGGGTGGTGTGCTTGATGGCGTACTTGGCGCCGACCCGCAGCGGGGCGGTCTCGTCCATCCAGCAGATCATGGCCTCGATGTCCTGGGCCACGGCCGGCGCGTTGTGCGGCCGGCAGATCATGTCACCGCGGGAGATGTCGATCTCGTCGGTGAGCCGCACGGTGACCGACATGGGCGGGAACGCCTCGGTGACCGGGCCGTCCGCGGTGTCGATGCCGGCGATGGTGCTGTGCAGGCCGGACGGCAGAACCATCACCTCGTCGCCGGGCTTGAGCACACCCGAGGCGACCTGGCCGGCGTAACCGCGGTAGTCGGTGACCGTGGTGGACTGTGGACGGATCACGTACTGCACCGGGAAGCGCACGTCGACCAGGTTGCGGTCGGAGGCGATGTGCACGTGCTCCAGGTGGTGCAGCAGCGACGGGCCCTCGTACCACGGGCTGTTCTCCGAGCGGGAGGCGATGTTGTCGCCGTTGAGCGCGGAGACCGGGATGATCGTCAGGTCGGTGATCTCGAGCTTGGCCGCGAACGAGGTGAACTCGTCGGCGATCTTGTCGTAGGTGTCCTTGTCCCAGTCGACCAGGTCCATCTTGTTGATGCAGAGCACGAGGTGCGGAACGCGCAGCAACGAGGTCAGGAAGGCGTGCCGGCGGGACTGCTCGACCAGGCCCTTGCGGGCGTCGACCAGGATCAGCGCCAGGTCGGCGGTGGAGGCACCGGTGACCATGTTCCGGGTGTACTGAATGTGCCCGGGGGTGTCGGCGATGATGAACTTGCGCCGCGGGGTGGCGAAGTAGCGGTAGGCCACGTCGATCGTGATGCCCTGCTCCCGCTCGGCCCGCAGGCCGTCGGTGAGCAGCGCCAGGTTGGTGTACTCGTCGCCGCGGGCGGCGCTGACCGCCTCGACCGCGTCGAGCTGGTCGACAAAGATCGACTTGGTGTCGAAGAGCAGGCGCCCGATCAGGGTCGACTTGCCGTCGTCGACGCTGCCCGCCGTGGCGAACCTGAGCAGGTCCATGCGCTGCGCCGGTGCACTCTCGGCCTCCAGGACTGCCTGGCTCATCAGAAGTAACCCTCTCGCTTGCGGTCTTCCATCGCGGCCTCGGAGACCTTGTCGTCGCCGCGGGTGGCTCCACGCTCGGTGATCCGGGTCGCGGCGACCTCGTCGATCACCTTTTCCACCGTGTCGGCCTCGGACAGCACCGCGGCGGTCTGGGAGGCGTCACCGACCGTGCGGTACCGGACCCGGCGCACCGACGAGGTCTCCCCGTCGCGCAGCCGGATGAACTCGTTGACCGCGTAGAACATGCCGTCGCGCTCGACCACCTCGCGGTCGTGCGCGTAGTAGATCGACGGCAGCGGGATCTTCTCCCGGGCGATGTAGTGCCAGACGTCCAGCTCGGTCCAGTTGGACAGCGGGAACACCCGGATCGACTCCCCCGGGTGGTGCTTGCCGTTGTACAGCGCCCACAGCTCCGGGCGCTGGTTCTTCGGGTCCCACTGGCCGAAGTCGTCCCGGAAGGAGAACATCCGCTCCTTCGCGCGGGCCTTCTCCTCGTCCCGGCGGGCGCCACCGAACAGCGCGTCGAAACGGTATTTCTCCACCGCGGCCAGCAGCACCGGAGTTTGGATGCGGTTGCGGGTGCCGTCCGGCAACTCGCGGACCAGGCCGGTGTCGATCGCTTCCTGCACGCTGGCCACCACGAGGTTGAGGCCGAGCGTCGCGACCCGGGAGTCGCGGTAATCCAGCACCTCGGGGAAGTTGTGCCCGGTGTCGATGTGCATGACCGGGAACGGGACGCGCGCCGGGGTGAACGCCTTCTCGGCCAGCCGCAGCATCACGATCGAGTCCTTGCCCCCGGAGAACAGCAGAACCGGGCGCTCGAACTCGGCCATCACCTCGCGCATCACAAAAATGCTCTCGGCTTCGAGAGCATCCAGATGTGAGACGCGGTACGGCTTCGGCTGACTCATCGGTGTTTCCCGACCTTTCCGGGGGGTTACTTACGGTCGTTGTTACGGAAGGTGACGTTGCAACGCTGCAAGCAGCCGCGGCGCGAGGTCCTTCCGGCAGACCACAAGGTCCGGCAGCTTAGGATCGGCCTCGTTGTATTTCAGCGCAGAACCGTCGATTCGGCTAGCGTGCAGCCCGGTGGCCAAAGCCACAGCGACCGGTGCGGCGGAGTCCCACTCGTACTGCCCGCCGGCGTGCACATAGGCATCTGCCTCGCCGTTTATCACCGCGGCGATCTTCACTCCGGCCGATCCCATGGGCACCAACTCGGCCCCGATTTCTTCGGCCAGAGCGGTCACGAAGGCCGGCGGACGGGTGCGACTCGCAGCGATCCTGATCGATCCGCCCGGTCCACCATCGATCGGCATCGGTGGATATGCCGGCGCGTGGTCGGTGGCGATGGTGCGGTGCTGGGCCGGCATCGCGACCGCGCCGGCGGCCAGATGGCTCGCGTTGGCCGAGTCGGAACTCCAGAGAGCGACGTGCACGGCCCAGTCGGTGCGGCCCTGTTCGGAGAACTCGCGGGTGCCGTCGAGCGGGTCGACGATCCACACCCGGTTCGAGCCGAGGCGCTCCGGGCGGACGCTTGCGGGTTCGCCGTCCTGCCAGGCGATCCGGGAGTGGTCGTCCTCCTCGGAGAGCACCGCGTCGGCCGGCCGCCAGCGGGCCAGCTCGGCCCGCAGCAGGTCGTGCGCGGCCCGGTCACCGGCGGTCTTGAGCGCCTGGCCGTCCGCGTACCCCATCTCGTCGCGGACCTGCAGCAGCACCTGCCCGGCCCGGTCGGCGAGCCAGCGGGCGAAGGCCGAGTCGATGACCGGCGGCGTCCCGCTGGGCTCGCCTTCCCGCTGACTGGTGATGCGCTCCGACGTCTCTGTCATTGCCTCGGGCTCCTCACGGTCAGTACGCCCCCGACGAGCGCACCACGGCGGTCATCGTCCGCAAAAGGATCACCAAGTCCAAGCTGAGCGACCAGTTCTCCACATAGCGCAGGTCCAAGCGGACGGCTTCCTCCCATGGCAGGTCCGATCGTCCGGAAACCTGCCAAAGGCCCGTCATGCCAGGTTTGACGGCCAAGCGGCGCCGCACATCTCCGGCGTAGACGGCCACCTCCGCCGGCAGCGGAGGCCGGGGTCCGACCAGTGACATCTGGCCGAGCAGCACGTTCAGCAACTGCGGCAGCTCGTCCAGCGAGAACCGGCGCAACCAGCGGCCCACCCGGGTGACCCGCGGATCGTCACGGATTTTGAAGAGCACACCGTCGTGCTCGTTGAGGTGCCGCAGCTCGGCCAGCCGGGCCTCGGCGTCCACGTACATACTCCGGAACTTGAAAATGCGGAACGAGCGGCCGTCGCGGCCGACCCGTACCTGACGAAAGAGTACCGGCCCTCTCGATGTCAACCGCACACACAGTGCGACCGCGAGCAGCAGCGGACCGAAGCCGGCCAGCAGCAGCACCGCGCCGATCCGGTCGAACATGTCCTTGACCAGCCGCGATCCGCCGTGCAGCCGGGGGTGCTCGACGTGCAGCATGGGCAGGCCGTCGAACGGCCGGATCGTGGTGCGGGCGCCCGCCACGTCCACCAGCGAGCTCGCCACCACCAGGTCGACCTCGTCGCGCTCGAGCCGCCAGGCCAGCCGGCGCAACGCCGTACCGTCCAGCTCCGGGCAGCTGAGCACCACCACGGTGTCCGCGTCGGCGCGCTCCACCGCGCTCGCCACGTCGTCGAACGTGCCGCACACGGTCAGCCCGGTCATGCCCTCGCCGTCATGCCCGGTCGGCAGGCACGCGCCCACCACCTCCAGGCCGTGATAACGCTCCCGGCGCAGCTGCCGGGCCATCCCGATCACCGCCAGCTCGTGCCCGGCCAGCATCACCCGGCGCAGGCTCTCGCCGCGGGCGCGGGCCAGGTGCAACCGCTTACGCAGGGCGAAACGCAAAACCACCGAGGTGCAGATCGCGGTGGGCAGAGCGGCGAGGACATAGCCTCGCGCAAGATCCAGATCGAGGGCGTACGAGACGAGCGCCGCCCCCGCGATCAAGCCGACCCCGCCCCGGAACACGCGCTGATACTCGTCCGTCCCGACGAACAGGAAACGCCGCTCGTACGCCCGGGAGACCGCGAGCACCGCCAGCAGCAATACCGGCAGAAGAGCCGAAAGAATCATGTAGTTCCGGTTGTACGCCGTGACATCGTCGCCGAAGCGCACCCCGAACGTCACCGCACCCGCCACCGTGCCGGCCACCAGGTCGGCCAGCACCAGCGTCCGCACGTAACGGCGTTCCCAGCGCTGCCGGCGGGACATCGCCGCGTGCCGGCCACGCATCCGCACGAACGGCCGGACCGGCGGGCGAACCGCCGCCGACCGGTTGGGCCGGTCGCTGTCGAGTCGGTCGGTCGCCCGGTTCCGTTCGGCCGAACCCTGCGCGGCCAGCGGCGGAGCGTTGTCCGGCCGCGGCCTCGGGCGCCGGGCAGCTCCCGCGGGCGGCGGGCTCAGCGGCACCACCGGCGCCGGGATCTTCGCGTTGCGAACCGTGGTCTTGCGGTTCACCGACCGGTGCGGCCGCGGACCGTAGTTCGCCGGCGGTGTGCCAACCGCGCCCAGACGGACCTCCGACAGGAGAACGGTCGGCTCGGTCATCACCGACTCCTGCTCCTGCACCCCGTACCTCCCCCCGCCGCGCCGGCCGGCCGCACCGAGCGGTGCGTACGTGTGACCAACGCTCGGACAGCGGCCAGCGTCACGGGATTACGAGACGGACAAAACCAGTCAAAAGATCCATCCGTTTCGACCCCGCCAGATCAACCGCCGTGGTATTTGTTCTGCGCCCACTCGACGCCCTCGAGAACGACCGCCTCGACGACGTCCGCCGCCCGGTCGACGAGGAAATCCAGCTCTTTCCGCTCGGTGCCGCTGAAGTCGGACAGCACGTAATCGGCCGGATCCTGCCGGCCGGGCGGGCGCCCGATCCCGAAACGGACTCGTGCGTACTCCTTGCTCGACAGCGACTTCGACATCGAACGCAACCCGTTGTGGCCGCCTTCACCGCCGCCCCGCTTGGCTCGCACCTGCCCGAACGGCACGTCCAGCTCATCATGCACGGCGATCACGTTCTCTACCGGCACCTTGAAGAACTGAGCCAGCGCAACCACCGGCGCACCGGACAGGTTCATAAAAGTCAGCGGCTTGATCAGTACGAGCTTGGGGCCCCCGAAACCTAGTCGGCCCTCGGCAACTTCGGCGTGCACGCGCTTCGGCCGGCCGAACTTCGCACCCACCCGGGAGGCGAGCAGGTCAGCCACCATGAAGCCCACGTTGTGCCGGTTACCGGCGTACTCCTTGCCGGGGTTGCCCAGCCCGACGATCAGCCAGGTGGAGTCGTCGCCCACTCTTCAACCTCCGCATACACGTCAGGGAAAGTGCCGGTCCGGCACTTTCCCTGAGCACTGCTATGAAACCGCCGCGCGGTGACTTACGCCTCGGTCGAAGCCTCGGCCGACTCGCCCGCACCCTCGGCGGCGTCGCCACCCTCGAGCTGCTCGGCACTCTGTGCCTGCGAGATGATCGCGAGCACGAAGTCAGGCTCGACGGCCAGCTCGCTGCCGGTCGGCAGGGTCACGTCGCCGGCGGTGATCTGCGAACCCGCCTCGAGTCCCTCGATCGAGACCTCGAAGCCGTTCGGCAGGTGCATGGCCTCGGCCACGATGGCGAGCGTGGTCGACTCGCTGACGACCAGGGTGTTGCGGGCGGCCTCGCCGACCAGCGTCACCGGGACGTCAACCTGGACCTTCTCGCCACGCTTGACGATGATCAGGTCGATGTGCTCGTACGTGTCCTTGATCGGGTCACGCTGGATGGCCTTGGGGAGCGCGAGCGTGGTGCCCGACGCGCCGTTGATGTCGATCGTGAAGACCTGGTTGAGTCCGCCGTGCCGGATGGCAGCCGCGAACTCGCGGGCGGGCAGGGCGATGTGCTGGGGAGCCTCGCCGTGACCGTAAAGCACGGCGGGCACCAAACCGGCCCGGCGCGTGCGGCGGGCACCACCCTTGCCGAACTCGGTGCGGGGCTCTGCGCTGATCTTTACCTCGGACACGGGGAAACTCCTGAAACTCTTCGATCGGGCTGCGTCGTAAGTCGGCGGGCGTTACGTCCGGCAGTGCGGCGTGCGGCGCTGCCGGGCAAGGGGGCGCGCTGGGCACAGGCCCGGAGCACCGCGTCGATCACGGTGCCTCCGAGCGGCTGCGAACCTCAGCAGACCGCGGGGCACCCTCGCCGTGGCAACCGCACTAGCTTACCTGCCGTCCTGGTGCACGCCGAAATCGGGGCACGCCGTGAGCGCGAGGAGTGAGCCGGTTTTGCGAGCCCCGCAGCGCGAACGAAAAGCGGCACCTGCTGAAAATCAGCTGAGACCACCGAACAGGGTGGTCACCGAGCCGTCGTCGAACACCTCGCGAATGGCCCGGGCCAGCAACGGGGCGATCGACAGCACGGTGATCTTGTCGAGCCGCTTCTCCGGCGGCAGCGGCAGCGTGTTGCACACCACCAGCTCACTGATCCGGCTGTTCTTCAGCCGCTCGGTCGCCGGGTCGGACAGCAGGGCGTGCGTCGAGGCCACGATGACGTCGGCCGCACCCTCGTCGAACAGGATGTCGGCGGCCTTGGTGATGGTGCCGCCGGTGTCGATCATGTCGTCGACGATCAGGCACACCCGGCCCTCGACCTCGCCGACCACCCGGTTGGCCACCACCTGGTTGGGCTTCAGCGGGTCACGGGTCTTGTGGATGAACGCCAGCGGACAGCCGCCCAGCCGATCGGTCCACCGCTCGGCCACCCGCACCCGGCCGGAGTCGGGCGCCACCACGGTCATCGGCCGGCCGGCGAACTTCTTGACCACGTGCTCGGCCAGGATGTCCATCGCGAACAGATGGTCGACCGGGCCGTCGAAGAAGCCCTGGATCTGAGCGGTGTGCAGGTCAACCGTGAGGATGCGGTTGGCCCCGGCGGTCTTCAGCAGGTCGGCGACCAGGCGGGCGGAGATCGGCTCCCGGCCGCGGTGCTTCTTGTCCTGGCGCGAATAGGGATAGAACGGCAGGACCACGGTGATCCGCTTGGCTGATCCACGCTTCAGCGCGTCGATCATGATCAGCGTCTCCATCACCCACCGGTTCACGCCCTCGGTCATCGACTGCACGACGAACGCGTCGGAACCGCGGACCGAGTCCTTGAAGCGGACGAAGATCTCGCCGTTCGCGAACTCGTACGAGTCGGACGGAGTCGGCGCCACGCCCAGCACCTGGCCGATCTCCTCAGCCAGCTCGGGGAACCCCCGGCCGGAGAAAAGCATCAGGCTCTTACGGTTCTCCGCGACGATGCTGCCCATCGGCTCGCTGCTCCCGTTGGATCGAGGGGTTAGTCACCTGAAGTATCACCCGAGGCCATCGTCTGGCCACGCGCCGAGCCCGGCGGGTGGGATGCCTCACCCCTCGGAACGCTACTCGACCTTCTGATCAGCGGCAGCCCGCTCGGCCGCCTCGGCCGACACCGTGCCGGCCCGGCGCCGGGCCGTCCAGCCCTCCACGTTGCGCTGCGGCGCCCGGGTCACCCCGAGGTTGCCCGCGGGGACCTCTTTCTGGATGGCGCTGCCGGCCGCGACGTAGGCGCCCGGGCCGATCTCGACCGGGGCGATCAGTACGGTGTCCGAGCCGACGAACGCGGCCTCGCCCACCGTGGTGTGGTGCTTGTTGACGCCGTCGTAGTTCGCGAAGATCGTGCCGGCGCCGATGTTGGACTTGGGGCCGATGGTCGCGTCCCCCACATACGACAGATGGGGGACCTTGGCGCCTTCGCCCAGCTCGGCGTTCTTGGTCTCGACGAAGCCGCCCACCTTCGACTTGCGGCCCAGCCGGGTGCCCGGCCGCAGGAACGAGAACGGGCCCACGGTCGCCGCCGGACCGATCTGGGCACCGATCGAGTGGGTGCGCAACACCGTCGCACCGGCCCCGACCGTGGTGTCGATCAGCGTCGTGTCCGGGCCGATCACCGCGCCCGTCGCCACCGTCGTCCCACCCTGCAGCTGGGAGTTCTGGTCGATCACCGCGTCCGGCTCGAGCTGCACGGTCACGTCGATCCAGGTGGTGGCCGGATCGAGGATCGCGACCCCGGACCGCATCCAGGCCGTGTTGACCCGGTCGCGCAGCATCGCCCGCAGACCCGCGAGCTGGGCCCGGTCGTTGGCCCCGAGCGTCTCCTGGGCGTCCGGCGCGACGAACACGCCGACCGCGCTGCCCACCTCGACGAGCAGGCCGAACACGTCGGTCAGGTATTCCTCGCCCTGGTCGTTGTCGGTGGAGAGCTTGCCCAGCGCCTCCCGCAACCGGGCTCCGTCGAACGCGTAGATCCCGCCGTTGATCTCGCGGATCGCCCGCACGTCGGCCGACGCGTCCCGCTCCTCGACGATCCGGGCCAGGCCGCCGTCGGTGTCCCGGACGATCCGGCCGAGGCCGGTCGGGTCGTCCACCACGGCCGCCAGCACGGTCGCGGCATGCCGGCCCGACTCGTGCGCCTCGATCAGCGCGGTGACCGTCTCGGCCCGCAGCAGCGGCGCGTCCCCGCTGAGCACCACCACCGTGCCGGACACGTCCGGCACCGCGTCGAGCGCGATCCGCACGGCGTGCCCGGTGCCGTTCTGCTCGGCCTGCAGCACCGGCACGGCCTCCGGCGCGATCTCGGCGAGGTGCGCGCCGACCTGCTCAGCCTGGTGCCCGACCACCACGATCGTCCGCTCGGCGGCGGCCGACGAGGCCGCGACCAGCACGTGCCCCAGCAGCGTGCGCCCGAGCAGCGAGTGCAACACCTTGGGGGTAGCGGACTTCATCCGCTTCCCCTCCCCGGCGGCAAGGACGACGACGGTACGGCTCACGCGGCAACTCCATTGTTCGAACCGGCGGCGAAGGTAAGTCGTCACGTCGCCACACCGGACATCGGCTTTTACCACAAGATGGCTCGGCTGCCAGGACTCGAACCTGAAATAGAGGATCCAAAGACCTCTGTGTTGCCAATTACACCACAGCCGACTGGTTCGTAGGCCAGCCTAGCGCCCGCCTCTGCGACCTAGGAAACCACTATCCCAGGCCGGTCAAGGCATCCATCACACCCTCCACCCTCCAGTAGAGCTCGCGTGACCGAGGCACCGTGATGACCAGGCAACCGTGGTAGTCCGCGCCCGTGTTGACCCTACGCGTGGCCGGGTTGTGCCGCTTGATCGTCGGACGTTCGAAAAGCTCACGCGGCACCCCGAGCCGAGCCGCCCACCAGTCGCCGGCCTCGGCCGCGGCGGCGGTCTCATGGATGTGCACCCGATAACGCAAGGTATCGGCGCTTCGGCCATGGGCCGCCAGGAAGCGCAGGAAGAGCTGGTGCAGCCGAGGATCATTGTTGATGAACTTCATCCGATCGAGCCTCCGCCACGGCTTCGACTTGGCTCCCTCGCACATGTAGATCAACGCGCCACCGAGAAATACATCCCGTTGGGTGATGTCGCCAAGCTCGGCGACCGCCCGGGAGCGCTCCTCCGCCTCGCGGCGATCACGCTCGGCCCGCAGGGCGTCCCACCGGCCGGCAGCCATGAGCGCGGCATGTGCCTGTTTCGCCCGCGCCCGCTCGGCATCCGGATCCAACGGAATATGCCGCACCCACGACCATGCCGTGGACTTGGCGACGCCCAACCGCTCGGCAAGATCCTTCACCGACCAGCCCTCGCCGCGAAGTTCGACCGCTTGCTGTCGCAGATCGTCCTTGGCGTTAGGACGCCGAGTCCAGTGCGGCGGATCGATTCCCCGCAGCCAGTCGGTCAGGGTGGCGCTGCCGACCCGAAAGTGCTTCATCAACTCCGAGAGCGACAGCCCCGGATCGGCCCGTAGCCGTCGCGCCTCGTCCCGGCGGGGATCCGCCGCCAACGATTCGTCCCGCATCAAATCGTCACCCTCTCGCACATACCGACGTACGTACGTTAGAACGTTTGGATGCGGGGTGGTAAGTCTGCCGTCGTGCCCGATTCTCCTGGACCCGATTCCCGCGGCAGCTACGGTGGCGTAAGTTACGGTGACGTAGCCGTAAGTAGTTGATCTCCGTGTGAGGTGTCATGACTTTCGCCGTCGAGGCCACCCCGACGACCACCGGCCCCAAGCCGCTGACCGAGGGACCGCAGGCCCGCGGCGTCCTCCTCGCCCTGTACGCGTTCGTGATCGTCCCGTTCCTGGCGGTCCTGGTCGCGGTCCCGATCGCCTGGGGCGGCTGGCTCTCCTGGACCGACATCGCGATCGCCGCGGTCTTCTACGTGGTGTCCGGCCTCGGCATCACGGTCGGCTTCCACCGGTACTTCACGCACGGCTCGTTCAAAGCCAAGCGCTGGCTGCGGATCGCGCTCGCGCTGGCCGGTTCGGTGGCCATCGAGGGCGAGATCATCCAGTGGGTGGCCGACCACCGGCGGCACCACATGTTCAGTGACCAGGAGGGCGACCCGCACTCGCCGTGGCGCTACGGCACCGGCTACTGGGCACTCACCAAGGGCCTCTGGCACGCGCACCTGGGCTGGATGTTCAGCCGCGAGCGGTCGAACCGGGCGCGCTTCGCCCCGGACCTGTTGGAGGACAAGGACATCCGGCTGATCGACAACCTGTTCCCGGCCATCGTGCTCTTCTCGACGCTCGGCCCGGCCCTGATCGGCGGCCTGGTGAGCTGGTCCTGGACCGGCGCGCTGACCGCGTTCTTCTGGGCCGGCATCGTCCGCATCGGCCTGCTGCACCACGTGACCTGGTCGATCAACTCGGTCTGCCATGTGTACGGCGAGCGCCCGTTCGAGGTGCGCAACGGCGACAAGGCCTCGAACTTCTGGCCGCTCGCGATCATCTCGTTCGGCGAGTCCTGGCACAACCTGCACCACGCCGACCCGACGTGCGCCCGGCACGGCGTGCTGCGCGGGCAGCTCGACAGCTCGGCCCGGCTCATTTGGATCTTCGAGAAGACCGGCGCGGCCTGGGGTGTGAAGTGGCCGAACCGCGAGCGCTTGGCCGCGAAGATGATCAAGGCGTGACCAGGGCCTGTGTCGAAGTGGGGGCCGAAGCGAGGCGAGGTCCAGGTGTCGTCTGGGTGCGCGGCGCGGGCGCCCGGATACCGGTGTTGTATCTGGGTGTTCGCGCCGTGCGGCCAGACGGCGGCTGGGCCACGCCGCAGCACGGTCCCCACTTCGACACAGGCCCGGGCGCGGGACACGATCGATCGATCAGACCTGGCAGGATGGCCGGGTGACCGAGTCAGGCGACAGCAACGGCGACCAAACTCGTGCACGGCGACAGCGGCCGGCGGCGACCCCACCCAGGGTCCGCATGTCGGCGGCGCAGCGGCGGGAACAGCTGATCGCGATCGGGCGGCAGTTGTTCGCCGAGCGGGGCTTCGACGCGACGAGCGTGGAAGAGGTCGCGTCCCGGGCCAAGGTCTCCAAACCGGTGGTCTACGAGCACTTCGGAGGCAAGGAAGGGCTGTACGCGGTGGTGGTCGACCGCGAGGTTCGCTCCCTGCTGGACCGGATCGCCACGGCGCTCACCGCCGGTCATCCGCGCGAGCTGCTGGAGCAGGCGGCGCTGGCCCTGCTCGACTACATCGAGGACGAGCCGCACGGCTTCCAGGTGCTGGTGCGCGAGTCCCCGGTGCTCTCCCCGGCCGGCAACTTCTCCAGCGTGATGAACGACGTGGCACACCAGGTGGAACACATCCTGGGTGGCGAGTTCAAGAGCCGCGGCCTCGACCCGAAGTTCGCCGAGCTCTATTCGCAGGCGCTGGTCGGCATGGTGGCGCTGGTCGGCCAGTGGTGGCGCGAGGCGCGCAAGCCGAAGAAGGAGATGGTGGCCGCCCACCTGGTAAACCTGGCGTGGAACGGCCTGTCCCATCTCGAACCGAAACCGGCACTGCTGACGCGCAAAACGCGCTAGCTGCTGCCCACTTTTCCGTAGAGACCACCAACGAGCGCGACCAGTCCGAGGATGATGGTCACGATCACGTTGATCATCGACACGTTCAGGACGTTGGCGTCGGTCTGGATGAACGCCATGACCAGCAGGGCCAGCCCGCACAGGCCCCAGCCGAGAACCAGCGTGACCTGGTGATAGACGTTGCCGCCGAGCAGCACGGCGAGCAGCAGCAGGACACCTACGATCGTGTAGAGCCAGGCCGCGGCGGGGTTGGTCCGCAGCCCGAGCACCCAGTCGGAGCCCCGGTGGAAGAACTCGTCTCCCCAGGTGGTGGCGAGGCCGATGGCCCCGAAGAGGGTGGCGTACAAGCCGGCCAGGCCGACCAGAAAGCGATACGTCTGACGCAGGTGGTGATTGAGGGGGTAGTGCGCCATCAGGCCGTTCGGCCCTCCCTTACCTGTCGGGGCGCACCGGCCTGCGCGGCGGGCGCGACCTTGCTGTAGAGGCTGACCGTGATGAGCGCGAGCCCGACGATGTAGGTGACGATCACGGTCGCGATGTCCTGCCCGAACACGTTGGCGTCGGTGCGGCTGAAGGCCAGGCCGTAAGTGCCCAGCACCAGCAGGCCGTAGCCCAGATATTGGTCGCCGACGGTGTCGAGGTTGCGGCCGATGGCGGTGATGATCAGAACGATCACGCCGACGGCCAACGAGATGATCGACAGGAGCAGGTTGCCGCCCTGCCCGAGCACGAGGTCAGGGGACTTGCCGGTGAAGTCGTCGCCGGACGTCTGGATCAGGCCCACGATCCCGAACACGACGAGGTAGGCGCCGGCGACAAAGCCGAGCACTCGGTACATCGGCCGCAGCGGGTGGTTGACCGGATTGTGCGCCATGGTGTCCGTCTCCAATATCAGGTGTTGTGCGCCCCCGATTCTCGCGTATCACGATCGGCAGCGCAGCCACACCCCCCGGATCACCAATGAGGCTTGTTCGCGACGGCCCAGACCAATCGGGTCTACCTGCGCAATTGCCACTCAAGGTTGGTCGCGAACAAGCCTCATTCGGGCACCTGCTCGGCCAGTTCGAGCCAGGCTTCCTCGACCTGACCGCGCTCCTCTTGGGTGGCCTTGAGCTGGGCTTCCAGATCAACCAGCTTCGAGTAGTCGGCTCCGTGCGCGGCCAGCGACTCGTTGATCTTGAGGACCTTCTCATCGAGCTTCACGAGCTGACGCTCGAGCCGAGCAAGATCTTTGCGAGCCTGCCGGGCCTCACCCGCGGAGAGGCCACTCCCGCTCGGCGCCGCTTGCGCCTGCGTTTCCGGTACGCCGAGCAGAACGCGCCCGGCCGATCGCTTCAGGTATTCGTCGATGCCGCCCGGCAGGTGCACCAGCCGCCCGTCACCGAACATGCCGTACGCCGTGTCGGTCACCCGTTCGACCAGGTAACGGTCGTGGCTGGCGACGACCATCGTGCCCGGCCAGGAGTCGAGCAGGTCTTCCAGCGCGGCCAGGGTGTCGGTGTCCAGGTCGTTTGTCGGCTCGTCGAGCAGCAGCACGTTGGGTTCGGTCGCGAGCAGCCGCAGCATCTGCAGGCGCCGGCGCTCACCACCGGACAGGTCGCTCACCGGCGTCCAGATCCGCTTGTCGGTGAAGCCGAACACCTCGGCCAGCTGCCCCGCGGACAGCTCCCGGTCGCCGAGCTTGACCCGCTTCGCGACCTCCTCGACCGCTTCCAGCAGGCGCAGCTCGCCGGGCAGCTCCCGGAGTTCCTGGGAGAGGAACGCGGCCCGCACCGTGGAACCGGTGACCAGGCGGCCGCCGTCCGGCTTGGTGACCCCGGCCAGCAGGCGCAGCAGGGTGGTCTTGCCGGCCCCGTTGGCGCCCAGGATCGCGATCCGATCGCCCGGCCCGACCTGCCAGGTGAGCTCGTTCAGGATCGGCTTGGTGCCGGCGGTGAGGGTGACGTTTTCCAGGTCGTAGACCTGCTTGCCGAGCCGGGTGACGGCCAGCCGTTGCAGGCTGACGTTGTCGCGGACCGGCGGCACGTCGGCGATCAGCGCGTTGGCCGCGTCGATCCGGAACTGCGGCTTGGAGGTGCGAGCCGGCGGACCGCGGCGCAGCCAGGCGATCTCCTTGCGCAGCAGATTTTGCCGGCGCGACTCGACGGCGGCGGCGACCCGCTGCCGCTCGGCGCGGGACAGGATCCAGGCCGCGTAACCACCCTCGTACGCGTGCACCTGCTCGTCGACGACTTCCCAGGTGGCGGTGCAGACCGCGTCGAGGAACCAGCGATCGTGGGTGACCACGACCAGCGAACCACGCCGGGTCAGCAGGTAGCGGGCGAGCCAGTCGACCCCGGCCACGTCGAGGTGGTTGGTGGGCTCGTCGAGGATCAGCAGGTCGCTCTCGCGCACCAGCAGCGCGGCCAGCGCGACCCGGCGGCGCTCGCCACCGGACATCGGCCCGACCGGCGTCTCCAGCCCGAGGTGGCCCATGCCGAGCCCGTCCAGGATCTCCCGGACGCCGGCGTCACCGGCCCACTCGTGCTCGGCGCCCATGCCCTCGGCCAGCCAGCCGGTGCCGAGCACGACGTCGCGCACGGTGGCGTCGCCGGCCAGGATCAGGTTTTGCGGAAGCGCGGCGACCCGCAGGTCACGGCGGTGGGTGACGCGACCGGAGTCGGGTTCCTCGCTTTTCTCGAGCATCCGCAGGAGGGTGGACTTACCGGCGCCGTTGAGACCGACGATGCCGACCCGGGCATCGTCGTCGAGCCCCAGTGAGACGTCGGTGAGCAGCTGACCGGCAGCGCCGTAACCCTTGTTGACCCGGTCCAGGTTGATGATGTTCGCCACGATGCGGACTAGGTTACCCGCGCGCCCGGCATCGGCCCGCGCGCGGTGACCGCCTCCCGGCACACACCGGCCGCGTCGAGCGCGGCGGCGATCCGCTCGGCGTCCTTGGCGTCGGCGGCGAGAAAGACGCAGGTCGGCCCGGAACCGGACACCAGACTCGCGAGCGCGCCCGCCTCCCGCCCGGCCTCGAGCACCTCGGACAGCGCCGGGCGCAGCGCGATCGCGGCCGGCTGCAGGTCGTTGCCGAGGGCGGCACCGAGCACCGCCGGATCACGCTGGCGCAGCGCGGACATCAGGTCGTCGGCGTCGGACAGCGCCTTGGGCGGGAACGGGCTGTCCCGCAGCGCGTCGAGCTTGCCGTAGACCTCCGGCGTCGACAGCCCGCCGTCGGCCAGCGCCACCACCCAGTGCCAGGTGGTCGGCCGGGCCAGGATCGGGCTGACCGACTCACCGTGCCCGGTGCCCAGCGCGGTGCCGCCGTGCAGCAGGAACGGCACGTCGGAGCCGAGCGTCGCGCCGACCTCGGCCAGCTCTTCCCGGGACATGCCGGTGCCCCACAACAGGTCACAGGCAAGCAGGGTGGCGGCCGCGTCGGCACTGCCCCCGGCCAGTCCGGCCGCGAGTGGAATGGTCTTACGCAGGTGCAGCCGAGCGTGGGCCGGCACCCGGGCCCGGGCGGCGAGCGCCCGGGCGGCCCGAATGATCAGGTTGGTCTCGTCGAGCGCGAGTGTGCCGGCGCCCTCACCCTCCATGGTCAGCGCGAGCGTGTCCCCCGCCCGCGCGGTCAGCTCGTCGAACAGGCTGATCGCGTGATAGACGGTGTTCAGCTCGTGATAGCCGTCGGCCCGCAGCGGCCCCACGGCGAGGTGCATATTGATCTTCGCAGGCACCCGAACCCGAACCGGCCCATGGTGCCGCCGTGGCTCGTCATCGTCCGGCCCCCACGCCTCCGTCACGGGAGGAGCTCCCGGATCGGCAACTCGATGGCGAACGGCTTGCTCAAACGCAGCACCTCATCAGAGTCACCGGCCCACCGGTAGCGGACTTCTGCTGTCATGAGTCCACCTCCTCGGGCTGTCTGTCGGACGCGCTGAGCTTACCGCCGACGGCTGACAGTTTGGCCGCGGCCGCTATCGCCGTGAACTGCTCGACGGTCAGCATCTCGCCGCGTTCCTGCGGGCTTATCCCGGCCGCTACCAGCACTTTCTCGGCTCGATCCGGGCTTCCGGCCCAACCTGCCAGGGCTGCCCGCAGGGTCTTGCGCCGCTGGGCGAAGGCCGCGTCCACCACCGCGAAAACATCAGATCTATCGATGTCTCCCGCCGGTGGACGACGCCGGCTGAACGAGACGAGTCCGGAATCCACGTTGGGCACCGGCCAGAACACGGCCGGGGGCACCTTGCCGGCCGGTTTCGCGTCGGCGTACCAGGCCAGCTTCACCGACGGCACGCCGTACACCTTGGAACCCGGACCGGCGGTGAGCCGGTCGGCCACCTCTTTCTGCACCATCACCAGGCCCCCGCGCAGCGTGGGGAGTTCGGCCAGCAGGGTCAGCACGACCGGCACCGCGACGTTGTAGGGCAGGTTGGCGACCAGCATGGTCGGCGCCGGGTCGAAGTCGGCCGCCCGGACCCGCATCGCGTCGGCCGGGTGCACGGTCAGGTTGGGGGCGGTGACGGTCGACGGCAGCGCCTCGGCCAGCTTCGGGTCGATCTCCACGGCGTGCACATGGGCGACCGCGCCGACCAGGCCGAGGGTGAGCGAGCCGAGGCCGGGACCGACCTCCAGGGCCACGTCGTCGGGGCGCAGCCCGGCCGCGGCCACGATGCGGCGAATGGTGTTCGGGTCGTGCAGGAAGTTCTGGCCTAGCTTCTTGGTCGGGGCCACGCCGAGGCGCGCCGCGAGCTCCCGGATCTCCGCCGGGCCGAGAAGTGCGTCAGCCATGAGGAAAGAGCCTACGGGCGTACGCGGAACGGCTGGACGCGACGGGGTAGAAAGCAGTGATGACCGAGTTGCTCAAGCTCACGGCCGTGGTCGAGGCGCCGCCCGAGCGGGTGGCGGAAGTCCTGCTGGCCGTGCGGCCGGACGGAGTGACCGGCGACGAGTTCGTGATCACCGACCGGGGCAGCCGGATCACGGTGACCGTCGACCGGGCGGCCCGGTCGGTGAGCCGGCAGGGCGAGTGGTGGTACCGCGGGGTCACCTCGGTGGAACCCGACCCGCGCGGCAGCCGGGTGGTGCACCGCATCTTCAACGTGGCCCCCAAAAACGGCTGGGCGGTCCGGTTCGTGTCCCGGGGACCACTGAACGCGGCGCCCGCGTCGTTCGCCGAGACCGTGCGTGACCTCGGCGAACAACTCGGCGTCAAAGCCTGGGTGATCGACTAGCGCCAGGGGCCGAAGACCCGCTCGCCGTTGGCCGAGATGGCCGCGCACAGGGCGTCCACGTCCTCGCCGCGGGCCTCTGCCAGGGCGCGCACGGTCAGCGGGATCAGGTAGGAGGCGTTGGGCCGGCCGCGGTGCGGCACCGGGGTCAGGTAGGGCGCGTCGGTCTCCACCATGATCTGGTCGGCCGGGGTGATCTCGGCGGCCGCCCGCAGGCCACCGGCGTTGGCGAAGGTGACCGTGCCGGCGAAGCTCAGGTGGTAACCGCGCAGGACGCACTGGGCCGCGAAATCCGGGTCGCCGGAGAAGCAGTGCAGCACCACCGTGTCGGGGGCACCCTCCTCGTCGAGCACGCGCAGCACGTCGCGGTGCGCGTCCCGGTCGTGGATGATCAGCGCCTTGCCGTACCGCTTGGCGATCGCGATGTGCCCCCGGAAGCTCTCCTCCTGCGCTGCCCGGCCGTCGTCACCGGTGCGGAACGTGTCGAGGCCGGTCTCGCCGATTCCGCGCACCCGGGGCTGGGCGGCCAGGGCCTCGATCTCGCGCAGCGCCTCGTCCAGGTCGGACAGCCGGGGCGCCTCGTTCGGGTGAATCGCGACGGCGGCCAGAACCGACTCGTGCCGGGCCGCCAGGTCGGCTCCCCAGCGGGATGACGGCACGTCCACGCCGACCTGTACGAGCCGATCGATTCCGGACTTGGCGGCGGCGTCGATCAGTGCCTCGATCGGGTCGCCGGCCTCCCCGCCGGGCACACCGGCCTCCTGAATCGTCAGGTCCAGGTGGGTGTGGCTGTCGAAGACCGGAACGGACAGTGGCTCGGGTGCGGCCGGGAACTCCCCGCGCCGGCGCGCTTCCCTGTCTTTCCGGGACTGGGACGGTGTCGAAGGCATGTGAGACATTGTGCACTTACGCCCGCACGCCACCTTTTGTTCACCTGATATCCATTGTTGTCGCTTAACTTCCGCCCCGTGACCTTGACCGGCGAAGACAGCGCGGTCAGCGCTGATCCTCTCGAGCCGCCCCTGTCGGCGCCGCTGCGCCGCGATCTCGGCTGGGCCCAGGTGCAGCGGATGAGTCAGTCCGCGGCCTACCGGGACGACCCGCTCCTGCGCCGCATCCGGGCCACCGCGGCGATCAGCCGCGGCACCCGGATGACCAAGGTTCTCTCCCCCGCGCAGGTGGCCGGCCACCTGGGCGGCTGGTTGCCGTACGGCTTCTGCTATCGGTCCTGCGACATCGCCCACCTGCACGACCCGGCCGAGCTGTCGATGCTGGCCACCGACGGCGCGGGCGAGGCCACCGAGGTGGCGTACGCACTGCGCTGGCGGGCCGTGGATCCGGTCGACTACGAGGTGCCGGCCGGACCGGCGCAGCCCGGCCTGGCGCTGTTGCCGGCGCACTCCCGGGTCGGCGCCATGGTGCTCGGCACCGGCTTCAGCCCGAGCACCGACGACCTCATCCCGGAATACGTCACGGCTGGCTTCGCCGACCTGCCGATACCGGCGAACGCGCAGCTCATCGCGTACGTCCCGGGTGGCGAGGAGATCATCCTCTACACCTATCAGCCGGAGCAGCACGGCTGGCTGCGGCTGGCCGGCCCGCGCTGGCGGCACCTGCTGGACAACCTGCCCGGCGTGACCCCCGACCGGGAGTACGTGCCGTGCACGTCGCCCGGCTCGGCGAAGCTGGTCGGCCGGATCAAGGACAAAGAGTACGAAGCGGTCGCCGACCCGCCCGAGGAGTTCCGGGTGCGGGCGCTGACCCGCGCCGCCCGCTACCCGGTGACCACCCTGAGCCGCCGCGCCGAGCAGGCCCTGTGGCGCAACGCGCCCTGCTGGGTGCTGCAACGCGACGAGAGCTGGGCCCGCCTCCGCCTGGTCCGCCCGGACGGCGACAACCTGGCGGCGACGGGCGCCCGCTGCTACGAACGAGGCGTCTACGAGACCTGGGCCCCGGTCCACGAACTCGTGGACCACCACATAGCCGACATCCCGTATGCGCTGTAGATCAGCCCTCCAGGCGGGCCAGTTCCTCTTCGATCACTGACGGCTCGAGCTTGCGGAAGACCGGCTTGGGGGCGGCCAGGGGGGTGCCCGCGACCAGCGGGACCGACTCCCACTTGGCGCCGACCGTGTAGTCGCCGGTCAGCACCGGGTAACCGGGGCCGCCGTCGAGGTCGTCGACCTCCTCGATGCGCGGCATCGGGGCGTGCACGCCGGCGCCGCCGAGCAGCTCGAACACCTTCTGCGCGGAATGCGGCAGGAACGGCGTCAGCAGCGTGTTGGCGTCGCTGACCACCTGCAGCGCCACGTGCAGGACGGTGGCCTGACGCGGCTTGTCCTCGTCGGATTTGAGCTTCCACGGCGCCTGGTCTGAAAGGTATTTGTTGGCCTCGGCGACCACCCGCATCGCCTCGCCGATCGCCGCCTTCTGCCGATGCTTGCCGATCAGCTCGCCGACCGTGGTGAAGCCCTCCTTGGCGTACGCCAGAAGGGTTTGATCTTCGTCGGTCAGCTCGCCCGCCGCCGGGATGGCGCCGAAGTTCTTGGCGGCCAGCGAGATCGAGCGGTTGACCAGGTTGCCCCAGCCGGCGACCAGCTCGTCGTTGTTGCGCCGGACGAACTCGGCCCAGGTGAAGTCGGTGTCGGTGGACTCCGGACCGGCCGCCGCGATGAAGTAGCGCAGGGCGTCGGCGTCGTAGCGCGCCAGGAAGTCACGCACGAAGATGACCACCTTGCGGGACGAGGAGAACTTCTTGCCCTCCATCGTCAGGTATTCGCTGGAGACCACCTCGGTGGGCAGGTTGAGCTTGCCGAGGTCGCCCGGCTCGCCGCCCTTGTTGCCCTCACCCGAGTAACCCAGCAGCAGCGCCGGCCAGATCACCGAGTGGAAGACGATGTTGTCCTTGCCCATGAAGTAGTACGACTGCGAGTCCTTGCCCAGGCCGTCGGTCGACCACCACTGCCGCCAGGCCTCCGGGTCGCCGGACCGGCGGGCCCACTCGATCGAGGCGGACAGGTAACCGATCACCGCGTCGAACCAGACGTAGATGCGCTTGTCGGTGCGGTCGCGCCAGCCGTCCAACGGGATCGGCACGCCCCACTCCAGGTCTCGGGTGATCGCCCGGGGGTGGAGGTCGTCGAGCAGGTTGCGGGAGAACTTCAGGACGTTGGGCCGCCAATTTTCCCGCTGGTCGAGCCAGCGGCCGATGGCCTCGGCGAAGGCGGGCAGGTCGAGGAAGAAGTGCTCGGTCTCGACGAACTCCGGCACCTCGCCGTTGATCTTCGACCGCGGGTTGATCAGCTGCTCCGGGTCGAGCTGGTTGCCACAGTTGTCGCACTGGTCGCCGCGGGCGCTGCCGTAACCGCAGATCGGGCAGGTGCCCTCGATGTAGCGGTCGGGCAGGGTGCGGCCGGTGGACGGCGACCGGGCGCCGAGCGTGGTGCGCGCGACGATGTAGCCGTTGCGGTGCAGCACCGCGAACAGCTCCTGCACCACGGCGTAGTGGTTGCGCGTGGTGGTGCGGGTGAACAGGTCGTAGGTCAGCCCGAGGCCGTGCAGGTCTTCGACGATCACCCGGTTGTAGCGGTCGGCGAGCTCACGAGCGGTCACACCTTCGGCGTCGGCCTGCACCTGGATCGGGGTGCCGTGCTCGTCGGTGCCGGAGACCATGAGTACGTCGTGACCAGCCATCCGCATGTACCGGCTGAAAACGTCGGAGGGCACCCCGAAGCCGGAGACATGACCGATGTGGCGCGGGCCGTTGGCGTAAGGCCAGGCAACCGCGGCGAGAACGTGACTCATGGTTCATAAGAGTAGTGAGGACTGCCGGACAGCCGCGACGGGATTCGACTGTGCCCGAAGCGATATACGTATAAATCGTGACACGCGCTGTTAATGCGGGATCGTGGGACCGCCGCGTAGTCCAATGGGACCGTGATTGGAGAAACGCCGCAGCCTGGGGAAAAGCCCTCCAACGAGGGAAACCCGTGGTCGTTCTCCGACCCCGGCACCTCCTGGTGGCGTGGAGCGACGGAACGCACCGCCACCGACCCGCCCACCGGCCAGCGAAACCCCCGCCGCCGGACCGCACAACACCAGGCCGCCGAGGGCGCACTTCAGGGCGGCACCGGCACCCTGCTGCCGCCGGCCCCGGTCGAACGGGCCGGCGAGGCCGCCGAGGGGCACGCCGCCGGCGCCCGTGACGTCGCCGTACAGCTCGCCGAGCCGCCGGTGGTGGAACGCCACCACGACGAGGCCGACGCGCACCGCTACGACCCGCTCCGGCCGCCGTCCGGGCACACCGCGAAGCACACGGCCGCGACCGTGGCCGCGGACGTCAAAGAAGCCGAGACCGCTCCGGAAGAGGTCCCGGAGAAGCCGGAGCCGCAAACCGCGCCCGAGGTCGTCGCCGAGATGAAGGCCGAACTCGGCGTGCTGCCCGACCCGGACGCCGAGCCGGACGTGATGGTGCTGCCCGAGCCGAGCGCCCGGAACCGCCCGACCGTCCCGCTCGAGCCCAGCGCCCCGGCCGAGCGGGGCCCGATCCCCGGGCTCGGCCGGCAGAGCCGCCGCGGCGGCGTGGACCGGCCCGCCGAGCCGCTCCCGCCGCTCCCCCTGGCGACCGGGGTGCCGGAGGTCGACGCCCGCCTCGAACGACTCGAGAACTCGCCGTTCTGGCAGGCCGACCACGAGAAGCAACTCACCGAGCCGCTGCCGGCCGACAAGCCGGCGCACGCCGCGGGCCGCCGCGGTGGCCGGCCGTCGTCCCGCCGTCAGCCACCGGTGGCCGCGCTCGCCTCGCTGATCGCGCTCGGCCTGCTGGCCGCGTTCTTCGGCTGGGTCAGTGCCGAACCGTTCTGGCTGGCCATGGGACACGGCGACCGCGGGTACGCGACCACCACGCATTGCACCAGCTCCGGCGTCACCCAGCACTGCACCGGCCGGTTCGCGTCGGCCGACGGCGCTTTCACGATCAGCAAGGTGACGTTGCTCGGGGTCGGCCCCGGTCAGCGGGTGCCGGGCACGGTCAACCCGGCCCGGATGGTCAGCCCGGACAGCCCGCGCGCCTACCTGGGCGACACCAGCCCGCTGCTGCAGTTGCGCTGGCTGCTCGGGTTCGGGCTGGTGCTGCTGTGCGGGTACGCGATCGCCGGGGTGACGCACGCTCGCCGGCTGGAGACCGGACGAGCCCGACGAGGAGCCTTGCTGGCCAGCCTGGCCGGGCCGGTACTGCTGCTGCTCGGTTTCCTGATCGGCGCGTACTGATCGCTCAGTGGGCCTGGTGCACCAGGCCGTAGACGTCGCGCTTCTTCAGGCCGTACTCGTCGGCGACGGCCTGAATCGCGTCCCGGCGGGACGCGCCACCGGTTTCCCGGCCCGCCACCGCCTCGCGCAGCTCTTCGTCCGAAGGACGTTCCTTCGGACCGGCCGGCGCGCCGGCCACCACCACGGTGATCTCGCCGCGCGGGTCGCCCTCGGCCGCCCAGGCGGCCAGCTCGGCGAGCGAGCCCCGGCGGATCTCCTCGTAGGTCTTGGTCAGCTCCCGGCAGACGGCGGCCTCGCGCTCGGCGCCGAACGTCGTCACCAGATCGGCCAGCGCGCTCGCGATCCGGTGCGGGGCCTCGAAGAGGACCAGGGTGCGTGGTTCGGCGGCGAGTTCGCGCAGGCGGGACCGGCGGTGCGAGCCGGTCCGCGGCAGGAAGCCCTCGAAGACGAAGCGGTCGCTGGGCAGACCGGAGAGCGCCAGGGCGGTGGTCACCGCACTCGGTCCGGGCGCCGCGGTGACCGGGAAGCCGGCGTCCAGCGCCGCGCGCACCAGCCGATAACCGGGGTCGGAGACGCTCGGCATGCCACCGTCGGTGACCACCGCGACGACCGCGCCGCCGGCCAGGGCCGCCACCAATTCGGGGGTACGCCGTTCGTCGTTGCCTTCGAAGTAGGACACCACCCGCCCGGCGACCGTCACGCCCAGATCACGCGCCAGCCGGGCCAGCCGGCGGGTGTCCTCGGCCGCGATCACGTCCGCGGTCGACAGCACCTCACGCAGCCTTGACGACGCGTCGCCGATGTTGCCCAGCGGGGCGCCCACGAGGACGACCCGGCCCTTCTCGTTGACTGCCACGCCGAAAAGTCCATCACATGCCAGGACTTCGCTTCTCAGCCGTACGTCCTAGGATCGCGGAGTGACGACGGCGACAGCTGAGACAGACCTCACTCCGGAGCCGCCCGCGGCCGTGGAGCCCACCGGTGTGCGCGGCGTTCCCGACGTCGTCCGCCGCCGCCTCGCGACCCTGGAAAACTGGCTGAACCCGCACTCGTGGCTGGTGACCGCCCTGGTGGTGGTGATCGCCGGGATCCTGCGTTTCCAGGGCCTGAGCAGCCCGAAGGGCTACATCTTCGACGAGGTCTACTACCCGACCGACGCCTGGGACATGCTCCAGCACGGCGTCGAGTGGGACGAGAAGACCAACGGCCCGGCGTACGTCGTTCACCCGCCGCTGGGCAAGTGGCTGATCGCCATCGGCGAGAAGATCTTCGGCAACAACGAGCTCGGCTGGCGCTTCACCGCCGCCGTGGCCGGCACCCTGATGATCCTGGTCCTGATCCGGATCGCCTACCGGATGTTCCACTCGGTGCTGCTGGCCGGCACGGCCGGCCTGCTGATGGCGCTGGACGGCTTCCAGCTGGTGCTGTCACGCACGTCGCTGCTGGACATCTTCCTGGGTCTGTTCGTGCTGCTCTCGTTCGCCGCCATGGTCCTCGACCGTGATCATTACCGGCGCCGGCTGCTACGCGCGCTGGAGAACGGCTACGACCCGAGCACCACCCCCTCGGTCCCCCGGATCGTGCCGTGGTGGCTGCTCGCCTCCGGTGCCCTGTTCGGCCTGGCCTGCGGCGTGAAATGGAGTGCGCTGTTCTTCGCGCCGTTCTTCGCCGTCCTGGCGTGGGCGTGGCGGGTGCAGGCCCGCAAGTCGGCCGGCATCCGCGGGCCGTTCCTGGCCGGCGTCTTCGGCGACCTGGGCTGGCTGATCCTCAGCTTCGCGCTGAGCATCATCTTCTACCTGGCCACCTGGACCGGCTGGTTCGTCACCAACACCGGCTACTTCCGGCACTACCGCGACGCGAACGGCCTGAGCGAGCCGCCGATCCTGGGTGCCCTGCTCAACCTGGTCCACTACCACCAGGAGGCCTACAAGTTCCACAGCGGCCTCACCGAGCGGCACGTCTACCAGTCCTGGCCGTGGCAGTGGCTGCTGCTGGGCCGGCCGGTCGCGTTCTACTGGAACAACAGCGGCAACTGCGGGGCGCCCAGCTGCGCCCGGGAGATCCTGCTGCTGGGCACGCCGGTGCTGTGGTGGTCGTTCCTGCCGGCCCTGTTCGCGCTGGTCTGGTTCGGCATCGCGCGCCGCGACTGGCGGGCCTGGGCGATCCTGGTGCCGGTGGTGGCCGGGATGCTGCCGTGGTTCTACTACGCGGTCAAGGACGGCCGCACGATGTTCTCGTTCTACCTGCTGCCGGCGCTGCCGTTCCTCATCCTGGCCGTCGTCTACGTCCTCGGGGCGATCATGACGCCACCCGACGGGATCGTGTCGGGCAAGGGCAGATCGGACCGGCAGTTGATCGGGACGGTGGTGGCAGGCGCCTACGTCATCCTGGTCGCACTGTGTTTTGCCTACTTCCATCCGATCTTCGTGGCGCAGCTGATGACGTACGACAGCTGGTCGTCTCGGATGTGGCTGGGCGGGCGCTGGATCTAGGCACAGACACCGAAAAATAGGGCGCGCCCCGATCGCCTGCCACGGGGGAAGCGGGCGATAGGGGCGCGCAAGATGAAGCTTAACGACCTCCGATGTCGGACACAACGGGTGGCCTGCTGAACTTCAAATTTCGATCAAGGCAGATCGCCACATCGGACATAAGGTATTATTACCAATCAAACGGATCTATCGCCCCGCGAATTACTTTCGCGAAATTGTCGGCTGAGTTGTCGCTGATACGACAGGAAAACGTTCGGATAATTGGCGTAACCTCCTCGAGAGCGCCATTACCTTGCTGCTCAGGGCGATCAATTCAGCGGTGGCACACATGGGGCCCCATCTGGTCAAACGGCGACACTCATCATTTCGGTTGATTTAATGGTGGCGATCATCCGTCACTCAGCCGGGTGACTATCCACAAGATCGCCGTGGATGTTCCTAAGCTCGCCGCGTGACTTCGCAGGAGCCAGAAAACCCGCAATTCGCCGTGGCCGACATTCCCGACACCGAGGTGATCTCCGTGGCGGCGCCGGCGCCGGTGTTCGTGGACAGCACCGGACGCCGCAGCCGGCTGCTGCGGCGCCTCGCGTACGCCTTTGGCGTGCTGGTCATGCTCTACGGCGGCCTGATCAGCGTGAGCCTGGCCGGTGGGCCGGTCCGGTCCAGCGCCGTGCTGCCGCTACCCGGCCTCGAACCCGAGGCCGCCGACGACACCAAGGCGGTGACCCCGAGTCCCACCCCGGCGCCGACTCCCAGCCACACGGCGACCGCCCTGTTCGTCACGGACGCGCTGCCGCGCCGCACCAGTCCGCCCCGCACCACCGGACCCCGTCTCGAATCCACCAGGATCACGACGAAGCCCGCCAAGCCGACCGCGACGAAGAAGACGGCCACGCCGAAGCCGACGGTGACCACCACCAAGCCCACCGAGTCGACCACGGTTCCGTCTTCCGGGCCGGTCACCACCGACCCCAGCACCCCGACGCCGGTGGAGCCGCTGCCGCCGGTCCCGCCGACGACCGGCACCGGCGGCCAGGGCGGCGGCTCGGCCGCTCCGCCCGCGCCGCCGGCCGAACCCACCGAACCTTCCGAGACGACGGTGGCCGAGCCGGTGGAGCCGACCGCGTCGGTGGAGACCACGGCAGCCGAGCCCGTCCGGACCAAGGCGGCTGAGCCCATCCAGACCAAGGCGGCCGAGCTCATCCAGATCGAGGCCGCCGCCCCGGTCGAGACCAGGTCCGGCACCCCGGAACCCAGCACCAGCCCCGCGCCCGAGGCCTCGGCGTGAGCCCGGCCCGCTCCCGCGGCCGGGCCCGTGGCCCGGTTCGTCGCCGTCTGCTGCCGAAACCCCGCGTCATCCTCGCCTCGCTGCTGCTCGTTCTCTTCGTCGGTGTCCTGGTCGTGCAGGCCTACATCAACGCCGAGTTCAAGAGCGACCACATCGAGGAAGAGGTCGGCGACCAGGACGGCGTGCCGCTGGCGATCCGCGGAGGCGGGCCGATCATCAACACCACCGGCGGCCAGGAGAGCAGCAGCCGGATGCCGGAACGCACCATCGCGCTCACCTTCGACGACGGGCCCGACCCGACCTGGACCCCGAAGATCCTCGAGGTGCTGAAGGAGAACGACGCGCACGGCACGTTCTTCGTGGTCGGCTCCGAGGTGTCCCGGCATCCCGAGCTCACCAAGAGGATCACCAACGAGGGCAACGAGCTGGGCCTGCACACCTTCACCCACCCCAACCTCCAACGGGTGGCGCCCTGGCGGCGCACGCTCGAGCTGTCCCAGACCCAGGTCGTGATCGCCCGCGCCACCGGGGTGCGCACCAACCTGGCCCGCTTCCCGTACTCGTCGAAGGCCAACGCGATCGACGAGGCGAACTGGAAGCTGGTCAAGGAGGCCGGCAAGCAGGGTTATCTGGTCGTCGTCAACGACCTGGACAGCGAGGACTGGCAGCTGCCGGGCGTACGCCAGATCGTGCGCAACGCGACCCCGGCCGGCGACTCGTCGGCGGTCATCCTGTTCCATGACGCCGGCGGCGACCGCTCGCAGACGCTGGCCGCGCTGCGCAAGTTCATCCCGCAGATGAAGGAGCGCGGCTACCGCTTCACCACGGTGACCGAGGGCCTGAACCAGAGCATCGCGGAGAGCAAGAAGGCGGTTCCGGCGCTGCCGGAAAACCCGTCCGCGGCCCGCACGGACGTTTGGCGCGGCGCCGCGGTGATCTGGACGGTACGGACGGCGGACGGGCTGGTCTGGTTCATCGCCGGGCTGTTCCTGGTGGTCGGATTGCTCACCATCGGACGTACCCTCCTGCTCCTGGTGCTCGCCAGCCGGCACGCCCGGCAGCGCCGCAAGCCCGGCTGGAGCTGGGGTCCACCGGTGACCGACCCGGTGTCGGTGATCGTGCCCGCCTACAACGAGAAGGAGGGCATCGAGGCCGCGGTGCGTTCGCTGGCCGGCGGCGACTATCCGGTGATCGAGGTGGTCGTGGTCGACGACGGGTCGACCGACGGCACGGCGTCCATCGTGGAGCGGATGGGGCTGCCCAACGTCCGCGTGGTGCGGGTGCCCAACGGCGGCAAGTCGAACGCGCTGAACACCGGCATCGCGCTGGCCCGGCACGACCTGATCGTCACCGTCGACGGCGACACGATCTTCGAGAAGGACTCGATCCGGATGCTGGTGCAGGCGTTCGCCGACCCGACCGTGGGCGCGGTCGCCGGCAACGTCAAGGTCGGCAACCGGGAGAAGATGGTCGCCGCCTGGCAGCACATCGAGTACGTGATCGGCTTCAACCTGGACCGTCGCCTCTACGAGGTGCTCAACTGCATGCCGACCGTGCCGGGCGCGATCGGTGCCTTCCGCCGGGAAGCGCTCGCCCAGGTCGGCGGGGTCAGCGACGAGACCCTGGCCGAGGACACCGACGTCACCATGGCGCTCTGCCGGGCCGGCTGGCGGGTCGTCTACGAGGAGCGGGCCAAGGCCTGGACCGAGGCACCGACCACGTTGGAGCAGTTGTACCGGCAGCGCTACCGCTGGAGCTACGGCACCATGCAGGCGATGTGGAAGCACCGCCGGGCGCTGCGCGACTCCGGTCCGTCCGGGCGCTTCGGCCGGGTCGGGCTGCCGTTCCTGGCGCTGTTCGGGGTGGCGCTGCCGATGCTCGCCCCGGTCGTCGACATCATGCTGCTTTACGGCCTGGTCTTCTGGGAGCTCCAGGAGACCCTGGTGGCCTGGTGCGGGATGCTGACGCTCCAGCTGTTCACCGCGGCGGTCGCGTTCCGCTTCGACCGGGAGTCGATGAAACCGCTGTGGCGGCTGCCGCTGCAGCAGTTCGCCTACCGCCAGCTGATGTACCTGGTGCTGATGCAGTCGTTCACCACCGCGATGACCGGTGGCCGGCTCCGCTGGCACAAGCTGCACCGGGCCGGCCTGGCGCAGCGCTCGGAGATGCTCGACCTGCCCGCCATTCCCGTCCAGTCGACAGCACTGGATGACGTGGAACTTCCGTCAGCCGGCTCGCCCCCGGGTGGCGGCTCCGGCCCGGTCTACACCGGGTGAGCGCGCCGGTCCGCACCCGACCGAACTGCAGCCGGGCGGGTGCGGGCCGGTGACGTCGTCAGGCCGCCACCAGTTCGCTGAACTGGTCGTGCACCTGCGACTGCGCGAACGGGAAGACCACGTGCAACGAGGTGCCGTCGCCGGGCCGGTCGGAGAGCGCCACCGTGGCGTGATGCGCGTCCAGGATCTTCTTCGCCACCGCGAGGCCACGGTCCGGCCCGGCGGCGTCCGACGGGTTGGCGATCGTGCCGTAGTACAGGTGCGGGAACAGTTCGGGTCGCAGTCCGTCGGGCATGTCCATGTCGTCGAGGCGGACGGTCGGGCCCGACTCGATCTCGGTGCCGACCCGGACCCGGCCGCCGGGATGGGTGTACTTCACCGCGGCGAACAGCAGATGGGTGAGCACCTGCTCGAGGCGCACCGGATCGGCGATGATCGGCAGTGCCGGGCCGCCGGCCTGGTTGAGGATCCAGATGTGTTTGGTCGCCGCGATCGGCCGCACCGCCTCGACCGCCCGCTGGGTGACCCGGGTCAGGTCACACTCGCGCATGTGCAGACTCTCGCTGCCGAAGCCGGCGTCGGCCATGCTGTTCAGATGGTGCAGCAGGTCGAGAAAGCCCCGGATGTGCCCGGCGGTGGCCCGGCCGACCAGCTCGGCCATCTCGGCGTCGTGGCGTCCGGTGGTGCCCAGCTTCTCCAGATAGCCGGAGATCAGCCGCAGCGGTGCCCGCAGGTCCCCGCCGACCAGCCAGGCCAGGTCGTCCTTGCGCCGTTCCAGCTCCTGCAGCCGGGCCGTGGTGTTGGCCAGCGCGATCGCGTGCCGGCGCAGCTCCATCTGTGAGGTGACCTGCCGGGCCAGCGCCCGCAGCGCCTGCAGCTGCTCGATGTCGAGGCTGCGCGGCGAGTTGTCGATCACGCACAGCGTGCCGAGCGCGAATCCGTCAGTGGTGACCAGTGGCGCCCCGGCGTAGAAGCGGATGCCGCCGTCCATGTCGACCGACGGGTTGTCGGCGAACCGGGCGTCCTTGGTCGCGTCCGGCACCACCAGCAGGTCCCGGCCGAGGATCGCGTGGGCGCAGAACGAGAGGTCGCGGGACGTCTCGGTGAGATCGGTGCCGACCCGCGCCTTGAACCATTGCCGGTCCGTGTCGACGAGCGTGACCAGGGACATCGGTGTCCCGCACACGTTCGAGGCGAGCTGCACGATGTCGTCGAAGTCCTGCTCCGGGGCGCTGTCCAGGATGTCGAGCGCGTAGAGAGCGGAGAGACGGTCGATTTCGTTGTCGGGCGTGTGAGCTTGCATGGGACACCTCCGAGGCTTCGCTCAAGAGATACCACCCAAAAGTAGCGAATCGGGTCTTACTGAGTAAGCACGGCGCCCTGACCTGGGCCGACGCAACCTAAACAATCCGACCAATACGGATATTTCATACTCCGAAAATGCGGCCTATACATCGGTCGTTTTCGATGCGGTCAGCCGGGCAGGGATGGGGGCGACAGGAACCGCCATTCCGAACAGGGAGATCCACATGCGCGTGGGAAGCATGATCAGCAAGCTACTGATGGCCGGTACGCTTGCCGTCACCATGACCGCCGTCGCGGCCGCCCCGGCGAACGCCGCCGTCGACGACCCGGCCGGCACCCTGGTGTCCACGGTGGACGGCACGTTCACCGACGCGACCGGCGCGGTCGGCACGGTGACCGGCTCGTTCACCCCGAGCGAGTTCGCCGTTCAGGACGACACGATCGTCGCCACCGGCGTTCTGCACAGCGTCCTGACCAACGCCGACGGCACCACCGCCGGTGAGACCGACACCCCGGTCACCCTGCCGCTCCAGCTGCCCACCGGCAGCAACGGCGACGTGAGCACCCTGGCCGCGTGCAACATCCTGCACCTGGTGCTCGGCCCGCTGGACCTGGACCTGCTGGGCCTGCATGTCCACCTGAACACCGTGGTCCTCGACATCACCGCCAACTCCGGCCCGGGCAACCTGCTCGGCAACCTGCTGTGCGCGGTGGCCGGCCTGCTGGACGGCGCCGGTGCGCTGACCGACATCGTGGCGCTGCTGAACCAGATCCTGGCGCTGCTGGGCCTGCTGGGCCTCTAATCCGTTGAAAAAGGGGGCGCGGATTGCGCCCCCTTTTTCATGCTCAGATCTTGCCGGTGCCGACGCCCGCCTTGACCAGGGCGGAGACGTCGGCTGTGGCGCCGAGCGGGAACGCGTACGGCGGCGTGGCGAACGTCCCGGTCTGGGTGATGACCGGCGCCTCGCCACCGAAGTCGTTGCCGCTGATCACCGCGAAGCCGTCCTCGTCGGAGTCCTCGGTGGTCCAGACCGGCAGCTTCACGTTGACGAACACGTTGTTCTGCACCAGGCACTGCGCCGACATCAGGCAGTGGATGCCGCTGGTGGCGGCGTTGGTGAACAGGTTGTTGTAGAGGTGCGCGGTGCCGAACCGCAGCCGCGGCAGCCGGGACGCGACGTTGTCGAACCAGTTGTGGCTGTAGGTGACCCGCAGGTGCCCGGTGTCCTCGGCGGCGTTGCTGTCGCTGTGCCCGACCAGCGAGCCCTTGAAGTGGTCGTGCAGGTAGTTCCAGGAGACCGTGACGAAGTCGGTGGCGTGCGTCAGGTCCACCATGCCGTCGTAGAAGTCCTTGTCGTGGCTGGTGTCGTTGAACAGCTCGTTGTGATCGATCCAGATGTGGTCGGACACCTGGGCCGCGATCAGGTCGGTGGGCGCCTGCGCGAACGAGATCTTCAGATTGCGGATGATGACGTTGCTGGCCTTCTTGATGAAGAAACCACCGCCGGTCAGGCCCGCGTTGGCCGTGACACCCACGATCGTCTTGTCCGACGAGACGACGACCTGGTCATCGCCGCCGCCCTGAATGACCGTGGAGAGCTGCAGAACCTTCGGCCCGTCCGAGGCGGCTTCCGCAACCAGCTGCGCCAGCGAGGTGATCTGCACGGTCGTGCCGCCGGCGCCACCGGTGGTGCCGGCCCCGAACCCGATCGGGCTGCTCTCGAAGCTCCCGCTGGGGCTTGCGGTCGGGCTTGTGGTGGGGGATGACGTCGGGGTCGAGGTACTGCCGACGGTCACGCTCACATCATCAAACTGCGCACTTGCACCGTACGTCTGAAGCCCGATCCGCCCCTTGGCGAAAGCGGTGGCCGACGCCGTGACCACCGAGGCCCCGTTGACCGACCCGCTCAGCGTGCTGCCATTCACCGAGAGACCCAGGGTGTACGTCGTGCCGGCGGTCACCGTGAGTGCCGCCTCGCTCAGCACCGTGGCGGTGCCCGACTTCACCGATTCCAGCCGCACCTTGTTGGTGCCGGTCACGGCCAGCCGGTAGAAGCTTGTCGCGCTGGTCGACCGGGCCACGATCGCGGCGTACCCGTCGGCGGCGACCGACAGCGGCTCGACCCGCGCCTGCACCGTGTAGTCGGCCCAGTCGGTCAGTCCGGCGAACTGCCGGGCCAGGGTCGCGCCGGTCTTGGTCTGCTTCAGCACCTTCGACCCGTCACTGACCACCGACCAGGTGCCGCCCGACTTGCTCCAGCCGGCGGTGTCGCCGTCCTCGAAGTTGTCGGAGAAGCCGGCGTCGGTGGCTGAGTCGGCGTCGGCGAACGACACGGAGGCCAGGCTGCCGAGCCCGACCACGACGGTCGTGATGCCGGCCGCGAATACGATTTTCCTGCGCAACGGGGGATTCCTTCCAAGGGGGACGGCTCTGCATGGGGGTGGTCGTTGCCGCCCCGGAAAGTTGCCGCCCGGGAAAGTGACCCCGGTCACAGCCGCCCACAGCTCATGGACAGCTTCCATTTAGACATTTCAAAGTATCGATACATACCGTCGGCCGGATTCCCTGCACATCCACAGAGGAGATCTGATGCACGACGACGACGAACCCGTCGGCCGGCTGCTCAGCCGCCGTCAGGCTTTGGTCACCCTGGGCCTGGCCACCGGGGCCGGCTTAGCCGTGGCCGCGGGCGCCACCACTGCCCAGGCCGCCGGCCGCCCCGCGACCACGACGATCGACTGTGTCGCCAAGCCCGAGATGACCGAGGGCCCCTACTTCGTGGACGAGGGCCTGAACCGGTCCGACATCCGCATCGACACCTCGGACGGCTCGGTCTCAGCCGGCACCAAACTCACGCTCGACCTGAGCATCCTGCAGATCACCGAGGGCGTCTGCGCCCCGCTGGCCGGCGCTCAGGTGGACATCTGGCACTGCGACGCCGCGGGCGTCTACTCCGACGAGGCCGCCAACAACTCGGTGGGCAAGACCTTCCTGCGCGGCTACCAGCTCACCAACAGCCGAGGCGTGGCCCGCTTCATCACCGTTCTTCCGGGTTGGTACCAGGGCCGTACGGTGCACATCCACCTCAAGGTCCGAACCACCGGGACCGACGGGAACCCGTACGAGTTCACCTCGCAGTTGTTCTTCTCCGAGGAATTCAACGCGGCGTTCCTGGCCACCGAACCGTACGCCGCCAAGGGCACCCCGGACACCACAAACGCCACCGACGGCATCTTCAACACGGTCGGCGACCAGATGCTGCTGTCCCCGCAGCGCCAGGGCCGCGGCTGGTCGGCCTGCTTCTCGATCGGCATGGATCTCTCCGACACCGCGGTGGGCGCCCCCGACGGCGGCATGGGTGGTCCGGGCGGTCCCGGCGGCCCCGGCGGTCCCCCGCCGAGCGGCCCGCCGCCGTCCGGCAGCCCGTCACCCAGCCCGTCCACCTCGGAAAGCCCTTCCGAGAGCCCCTCCGAAAGCCCCTCACCCTCCGCCTCCTGACGGGAAGATGCGGGGGCCGGACCGCGATCGATGCGGCCCCGCCCGGCCCCCGCACGCCCTTCACCAGACGGAGTCACCCCGGATGACGGCGTCGCTGCCGCCGTCGACGTAGATCACCTGGCCGCACAGATGCGTGTTCTCGGCGCTGCCGAGCCAGGCCAGCAGGCCGGCCACCGACCCCGGCTGGGCGACCCCGTTGAGCGGCATCGGCACCAACTCGAGCAGCGCCGCCGTCTTCTCCTCGGTCGAGATCATCTCGGCCGTCATCGGCGTGACGATGATCCCCGGACCCACCGCGTTGAGCGGAATGGACGCACCCGCCCAGTCGGCCGCCGGCGCCTCCCGTCGCACCCAGCGGGAGAGCGCCCGCTTGCTGGAGCTGTAGATCAACGACCCGACCGTCTCTGGTTCCTTGGCCAGCACCTCGGCGCGCTCGATCGCCGCCGCCTCGTCCCCCGCCGTCAGCAACGCGACAAGCTCGTCGTCGACCGGGTGCAGTGCCGCCATCGACGACACGACGACGGCCCGCGGCGCGGCCGAGGCCAGCAGGAACGGACGCAGGCCGGCGAGCGTCGCGACCGCCCCGAAGTAGTTGACCGCGACCGTGGCCGGCACCGGCAGCGCCAGGCCGGCGACCGCGTAGACCGCGTCGACGACCCCGCCGCTGAGCCGCCGGACCTCCTCGACGAGGGCGACCCGCCCCGCGGCGGTGGTCAGATCGACCTCGATGTCGGCGTCGTGCAGATCAACTCCGATGACCCGCTCGCCGCGGCTCTCCAACAGCTCTTTGGTGGCCTTGCCAATGCCGGAAGCCGATCCGGTGACCACCGATGTTCGTGTCATGGTGCACCTCCATCACCTCGATGGTCCCGGCATATCCCCTGGTCACAGCAGAGTCGAACGACATGGTGCCAAAGAGGTGCCAGATTGGCTTGCGTGTGTGCCATCGCGGTGCCATAGTAGTGCCATGGACTTGACCTCGTATGTGAACAACCTCGGCCGCGAGTTCGCCACGCTGGCCGAAGCCGGCGGCGAGGAGTCGCGTGCGCTGGTCGAGCGCCTGACCGGCCCGCTCGAGTCGGCGATCCGGATGACCCTGCTGGACGCGCTGTCGGCCGCCGCCGACGAGATCACCCAGGACCTGGTCCCCGGCTCGGTCGAGGTGCGCCTGCGCGGCCGCGACCCGGAATTCGTGGTGACCGTGCCGACCACCGAGCCGATCGACCGCCCGGCCGAGCCGGCCCCGGCCGACACCTTCCCGGACGACGGCCCGGCCGCCCGCATCAACGTCCGCATGCCCGAACAGCTCAAGACCGCGATCGAGGACGCCGCGGCCCGGCAGGGCCGCTCGGTCAACGCCTGGCTGGTCCGGGCGGCCACCGCCGGCCTGCAGCAGGCCGACCCCGCCGCGCGGCCCGAGCCGCGCGAGACCACCAAGCGCACCTCGCAGAGCTTCAGCGGCTGGGTGCACTAACCCCTCCCACCTGCTTAAACGCCAACCCGACCCGTGAAGTGGGGACCACCATGCCTAAATTCGAGACGCCCGAACCGATCTCCGTGACGCTCGACTACGCCGTCGGCAACGTGCGAATCGCCGCGAGCGACCGCACCGACACCGTCGTCGAGGTCCGTCCCAGCCACGAATCCGACGAGTCCGACGTCCAGGCGGCCCGCGAGACCCGGGTCGACTACAGCAACGGCACGCTGCAGGTCACCGGCCCGAAACGCCTCTTCGACTTCTCCAAGAAGACCCGGGCGGTCGAGGTGACCATCGAACTGCCGGCCGGTTCCCGGCTGGACGCCCACCTGCAGATGGGCGAGGTACGCACCACCGGCCGACTCGGTGACAGCAAGATCAAGACCACCGGCAACATCCTGCTCGAACGAACCGGCCCGCTGCGCCTGCACACCGGGTACGGGCACGTCACCATCGACGCCGTCACCGGCGACGCCGACATCTCCACCGGCTCCGGCAAGATCCAGGTCGGCGAGGTCACCGGCACCGTGGCGGTCAAGAACGCCAACGGCGACACCCTCATCGACGCCGCCACCGGCGACGTCCGGGTCCGCAACTCCAACGGCAACATCGAGGTCGACCGGGCCGGCGCCGGCGTCGACGCGAAGACGTCCAACGGCAACATCCGCCTCGGCGAGGTGATCCGCGGCGCGATCACGCTCGCCACCGCGGCCGGCGGCCTGGACGTCGGCATCGCCGCGGGCACCGCCGCCTGGCTCGAACTGAACACCGGCTTCGGCAACGTGCTCAACCAGTTGGAAAACACCACCCGGCCCGACGAGACCGCCAGCACCGTCGAGGTCCGCGGCCGCACCGGCTACGGCGACATCGCCATCCACCGTTCCTGACCCAGGGAGACCCCCCATGATCACTGTTACCGGCCTACGGAAGTCCTTCGGCGATCAGGTCGTACTCGATGGTCTTGATCTGAATGTGCCCGGCGGCACGGTCTTCGCGCTGCTCGGCGCGAACGGCGCCGGAAAGACCACCACCGTAAAAATTCTGTCCACATTGCTCAGTGCCGACGCCGGCGACGTGCGGGTCGCCGGGCACGACGTCGCCCGCGAACCGGACGCGGTGCGCGCCGCGATCGGCGTCACCGGCCAGTTCTCCGCGGTCGACAAACTCCTCACCGGCGCGGAGAACCTGCGGTTGATGGCCGACCTGCACCAGCTCAGCAAGGCCGAGGGCCGGAAGCGCACCGGCCGGCTGCTGGAGCAGTTCGACCTGACCGACGCGGCGAAGAAGCCGGCGTCCACCTACTCCGGCGGCATGCAGCGCCGGCTCGACCTGGCGATGACCCTGGTCGGCAGCCCTCAGGTGATCTTCCTCGACGAGCCGACCACCGGCCTCGACCCGCGCGGCCGCCGCGACATGTGGCAGATCGTCCGCGACCTGGTGGCCGACGGCGTAACCATCCTCCTCACCACCCAGTACCTGGACGAGGCCGACGAACTCGCCGACCGGATCGCGGTCCTCGGCCAGGGCCGGGTGATCGCCGAGGGAACCGCCGAGGAGCTGAAGCGCCGTATCCCCGGCGGCCACGTCCGCCTGCGCTTCGCCGACCCCGAACGCCTGGACGCGGCCTTGAGCGTGCTGGGCGACGCCTCCCGCGACACTGACGCGCTAGCTCTGCGGGTGCCCAGCGACGGCAGCCTGCACGCCCTGAAGACCCTGATCGACCGGCTGGACGCCCAGGCCATCGTGGTCGACGAGCTGTCCGTGCACACCCCCGACCTCGACGACGTCTTCCTAGCCCTCACCGATCAGAAGGTGGCCACCCGATGAGCACCCAAGCGCTCCCACGCCTCCACCCGATCCACGACTCGGCCACGATGCTGCGCCGCAACCTCAAGCGCATGCTCCGCTACCCGTCGATGACCATCACGCTGATCGCGATGCCGGTCGTCTTCCTGCTGCTGTTCGTCTACATCCTGGGCGGCACCCTGGGCGCCGGCCTACCAGGCGGCGGAGGCCGAGCCGCGTACGCGAATTATGTGGCCCCAGCGATCATCCTGATGACGGTGATGTCCACCGTCCAGGGCACCGCGATCTCGGTGGCAATGGACATGACCGAGGGCATCATCGCCCGCTTCCGAACCATGCACATAGCCCGAGTCTCGGTGCTGACCGGCCACGTACTGGGCAGCGTGCTTCAGGCAATCTTCGCCGTAACGGTGGTGACCGGCGTGGCCCTGCTGGTCGGCTTCCGCCCCACGGCCAACCCGCTGGAGTGGCTGGCCACGGCCGGCTTCCTGGTAGCAGTGGCCTTCGCCTTCGTCTGGCTGTGCGTAGCCCTGGGCCTGGCCAGCAAGACGGTAGAGGGAGCCAGCAACGCCCCGCTCCCCTTGATCCTGCTCCCGTTCCTGGGCAGCGGCTTCGTCCCCACCGACTCCATGCCGACCGCAATCCGCTGGTTCGCCGAGTACCAGCCCTTCACCCCGATAATCGAGACGGTCCGAGGCCTACTGATGGGCACCCCCATCAACAACAGCGCCTGGATAGCCCTGACCTGGTGCGCAGCAATCGCCCTGACCGGCTACCTCTGGGCCAAGCGCCTCTTCAACCGAGAGTCCTGAACGCCAAGCGCGACCACCCCACCAAGCGCGACCACCCCACCAAGCGCGACCACCCCACCAAGCGCGACCACCCCACCAAGCGCGACCACCAGATCGCGGGGCTTCCGGGGGCTCGGCCCCCGGAGCAGAAATGACAAACGCTCCCTGTCCGCGCATTTTGCGGACAGGGAGCGTCAAAGTTTGTGGAGCTGTGGGGATTTGAACCCCAGACCCCCTCGATGCGAACGAGGTGCGCTACCAGACTGCGCCACAGCCCCAACTACAGCCGTCGGACATCGTCCGGCGAACCGCAGCAAGGTTAACAGGTCGGCGGGCCCGGCCGCGAACCGACCCACCCGACTCACGCCGTGTGGTGTCGGCCGCCCGCCTCGTACGCCCGGCCCCGCAGGCCGCCCACTCGGCGGTAGGAGACCGAGCCGGTGGCGGGCAGGTCCGACGGGTCGCGGTCCAGGCCCATCGCTGCTCGCCGTACCGCTTCCTTCTGGGCCGCCAGGCGTCGTTGTGCCTCGCGGCGTGCGGCGGCCCGCCTGGCCTGCTCCCGACGGACCTCCGCCTGCCGGGCGGCCAGCCAGGCGGCCTCCCGCGCCTCCAGGCGTCGCCGCCGGCGGTCGGTGATCGCCCGGTTGCGCAAGTGCACCAGGTACAGGCCGAGCAGCGAGCCGGTGACCGCGAACCCGATCCAGAAACCGGGGCCGACGGCGATGACGCCGACCAGCTCGATCACGTTGAGAAGGAGAAGCGCCGCGAAAACGCGGCGCCGGCGGACCACGGCGGGGGTGTGCCGGCGTGGTGGTGGGCGGCGCGCGGGGCGCTTGCCGGTGACCAGGCGCAGGCGGCGCTGGGGTTTTTCGGTGGAGGCCGGTGCGGGCAGGACCGTAACCGTTACCGCCCGGCTGGGGTTTATCGGTCGGCGTCCGGGCACGGTGCGGCGACGGCGGCGGCGCTGCAGCACCCGCGCCGTCGACGACGCCCGCTCCGCGGCCAGGCGCTCGGTGGCGTCGTACCGGCGGACGAGTGCCGGTGCGAGAGCGAGCAAGCCGGCCGCGGCGAGGACGGCGAGGAGCACCGAGGTCGGCACCCTCACCCCTCCCGTCAGCTTCGGGCGGCCCGCTTTACACTTCCCCAGCGGCGGACCGCAAGACCCAATTAACCGAGGCTACGGGCGCGAGCTGCGGAAATGCGCGCGCCGCGCCGGGCGCGTCACGCTGTGAAGATCGGCGAGTCAGGCGCGTACGCGTCGCCAGCGGGCCAGCAGGCCGCCTTCGGCCGACACTTCCTCGCTGGTCAGGGCGTATCCAAGATGATCGCGCCAGCCGCCGTCGATGTGCATGTAGCGCTGGTGGTACGCCTCTTCGCGGAAGCCGAGCTTCTCCACCACGCGCCGGGACGGCACATTTTCCGGGCGGATGTTCACCTCGATGCGGTGCAGGCCACCGGCCCCGAAGGCGTGGTCGACGGCGAGCGCGAGCGCGGTCGGGATGACGCCCCGGCCGGCGACCCGGGAGTCGACCCAGTAACCGGCGTACGCCGAGCTGAACGCCCGCCGCACGATGTTGCCCAGGTTGAGGTGCCCTACCAGTTCGTCCTGGAAGCAGACGGCGAACGGCATGCTGTCGCCGCGCCGGGCCGCCCGTTTCATGTCCTGGTAGACGTAGCCGTACGCGCGGGTCGAGTTCATCTCGGCCCACGGCCCGGGCGGGGCTGATTCCCAGGGGGCGAGCCACTTCTGGTTGGCGATCCGCACCGACGACCAGGCGCGGGCGTCGCTCCGTTTGTAGGGTCGCAGCAGGACGGCACCATCCGCCAGGACGGCGGGCCATCCGGGCACGGACCCCAGCATTCATCGCCTCCGGTCGAGCAACAACACGTCCACGGTCGAGCCGGCCGCCGCCGTGGTGACCCGCTCGCCGAGAACGAGCAGTCCGTTCGCCTCGGCCAGGCCGGAGAGAGTGTAAGGCCCACCGGCGAGTGGCTGCACGGTGTGACCCCCGCCGCGCCGCTCGGCCACGTGTGCGGGACGGAACTCGCGCAGGCCGCCGGGCGAGGAGACGGTCTCCAGCAGGTGCGCCTTGACGCTGTGCCGGAACACCGGCTCGGCGCCGGCCAGCAGCTGGATGACCGGGCGGGCCAGCACCTCGAAGCCGATCAGGGCGGCGCCGGGTTCGCCGGGCAGGCAGACGACCGGCACCTCCTCGCCGCCGACGGTGCCGAAGCCGAGGGTGGCGCCGGGGCAGAGGGCGACGTCGGTGAACTCGACGACGCCACGGCCGGGGTCGCGACGGGACAGCACGCGGCGCAGCATGTCGCCGGGGCCGGTACCCGTACCCCCGGTGGTGATGATCAGATCGGCCCGCAGCGTCTGGTCCTCGAGCAGGCCGCGCAGGCCTTCCGGGTCGTCATCGCAGATGCCGATCCGGTAGGCGAGGGCGCCGGCCTCGACCGCGGCGGCGGTTAGCGCGTGCGAGTTGGCGTCGACGACCTGGCCGGGCTGGCTGGGCCGGCCCACGTCGACCAGTTCGTCGCCGGTGGCCACCACGACCACCCGCGGGCTGGGCCGGACCAGCACGTGCCCGATGCCGGACGCGGCGAAGGTGGCCACCATGGCCGGGGTGACGTAGGTGCCGGGGCCGGCCAGCACCTGGCCGGCGGCCAGCTCCTCGCCGGTGCGCCGGACCCCGGAACCGCGCTTGGGGGCGTGCAGGATCTCCACGGCGGCCATGCCCTGGTCGGTCCAGTGCACCGGCACGACCACGTCGGCGCCGATCGGCAGCGGCGACCCGGCCGCCACCGAGAAGCAGGTGCCCGGGGTGACCCGGACCGGGCGCCAGCTGGCCGCGCCGAGATCGCCGACCACGTTGAGCCGGACCGGCCGCGGCCCGCCCTCGTGCTTGCCGAAGGACGGGTGCGAGCCGACCCGGCCCGCCGACGCGAGGTCTTCCCAGCGTGCCGCGTACCCGTCGATGGCGGCCTGGTCGAAGGCCGGGTACGGATGTGGGGCGAGCACGTCGGCGGCCAGCGTGTTGCCGTGCGCCTGGGTGAGGTCGAGGTCGAGCGGAGGCAGCGCCCGCAACCTGCGCAGCACGCTGCCCAGGTATTCGGCGAGAGGCATCAGCTCGTTGGCGGCCGCCTCGGCATCGGCCGTCGCCGTCATCCCTTCTTACCGCCGGCGACCGAAGAACCTCCGGCGACGAAGGCGGCCAGCCAGGTCCGGAACTCCTCACCGATGTCCGCCCGCTCGCTGGCCAGCTGAACCACGGCTTGCAGGTAGCCCAGTGGCATGCCGGTGTCGTACCGGTGGCCGCGGTAGATGATGCCGTGCACCGGCACCCCGTCCTGCAGGAGCTGGAACATCGCGTCGGTGAGCTGGATCTCGCCGCCGTTGCCGGGCTTGGTGTTGTCGATCGCCTCGAAGATCGACGCCGGCAGGATGTAGCGGCCGAGGACGGCCAGGTTGCTCGGCGCTTCCTCCGGGGAGGGCTTCTCGACCAGGCCGGTCACCTGCACGATGTCCTCGCCGAGGTCGGACGGCGCCACCGAGGCGATGCCGTAGCGCGACGTCTCCTCCGGCTTCACTTCCATAAAAGCAAGAACAATGCCCCCGGTACGCGCCTGCAGGTCGAGCATGGCCGGCAGCAGCGGCTTGTCCTGTTCGACGAACTCGTCGCCGAGCAGCACCGCGAACGCGTTGTCGCCGACGTGCGAGGCCGCGGTGCCGACCGCGTGGCCGAGGCCCAGCGGCTCACCCTGGCGGCAGGTGTAGATATCGGCGAGCTCGCTGGTGCGGCGCACCGCGGCGAGCCGCTTGAGGTCGCCCTTCTCCTCGAGCCGCTGCTCGATGTCGGGGCGGCGGTCGAAGTGGTCCACCATGGACGTCTTGCCACGGCCGGTGACGAGCAGCACGTCGGTGATGCCGGCCGCGGCCGCCTCCTCCACGATGTACTGCAGGACCGGCCGGTCGACGACCGGCAGCAGTTCCTTCGGCACGGCCTTGGTGGCCGGTAGGAACCTGGTGGCCAGACCGGCCGCGGGAATGACCGCCTTGACCGCCCGGCGGCCGGTCGCATGCGCGTTCGTGGTCATCGAGGTCACCGCACCCTTCGCTCAGATCGTGCCCGGGATATTCCGCGAGACTATCGGCCGCGCGCCTGGCGCGGAGGCTGCGGCCCACCGGTCGTGGTAGTGGTGGGATCAAAAATAACTTCGGGTACGCCGGTGGCCAGTGTGGCGAGCCGATAGGTGTCCCGCCCAGCGTTCTTGGCCGCATACAGAGCGTCATCGGCGGCGTCCAGCACCCGCCGCGCGTCGGCGCCGTGCTCGGGGAAGACGGCGACCCCGATGGAGACCGTGATCGAGATGGGGCCGCGGGTCTCGACCAGCACCGGTCGCTCCCGCACCGCCGCGCCCAGACGCTCGGCCACGATCGCCCCGCCGTACGCGTCGGTCTCCGGCAACAGCACCACGAACTCCTCCCCGCCCTGGCGGAATGCCACGTCCACCTCCCGCAGCCCGATGCGGATGCGCCGGGCGAACTCGCCGAGCACCACGTCCCCGGCCGCGTGCCCGTACGTGTCGTTGACCTCCTTGAAATGATCAAGGTCCAGCACGAGTACGGCGAGCATCCGGCCGAAGCGGCTGGCCCGTTCCACCTCCCGGCGCAACGACTCCTGCAGGTAACGGTAATTCCACAGGCCGGTGAGCGGGTCGGTGAGGGACAACCGCTGGGCCTCCTCGTGTACCCGGACGTTGTGCACGGCAATCCCGGCCTGCCCGGCGAAGGTGCGCAGGGTACGCAGGTCGGCGTCGTCGAAGTGGTCACCACCGACCCGGTCGTAGAGGGCGAGCACGCCGAGCGTGGCCGGCTCCGGCTCGGTCTGGGTGAACGGGTCCTCGACCAGCGGCGCCCGGATCGGCACCGCCACGTAGGTGCGGCAGGGCGGCTCGATCGACCCCACCTCACCCGGCCCGCGGCGGGCCTCGCCGGCCGCGGCCACCCCGCCGAGAACCCCCGGCCCGACCGGCAGCCGCAGGTTGGGCAGGTCGTCCTCGGGCACGTCCCAGCTGCCGGTGAGCCCGACCGCGCAGCGCGGCACGAGCTGCCCACGGACCGGGTCGAGCAGCAGCACCAGGCCGGCCCGGGCGCCAGTGGCGGCGAGCGCGGTCCGCAGGATCACCTGCAGGATCCGGTCGACGTCGTGGGTGCTGGACAGCGTCTCGCCGAGGATCGCCAGGTGTCCGCGCAGCTGGTCGCGGCTGGCGGTGAGCGCCTGCACGTACGCCTTCAGCTCGCGGGTCATCCGGTTGAAGGTGGCGGCGAGCCGGCCCAGCTCGTCCGGCCGCACGATCGGCACCCGGGTGTCCAGATCACCGCCGGCCACCTGGTCGGCGGCGTGGGCGAGATCACCCAGCGGGCGGGTGGTGGAGGTGGCCAGCCAGCGCGCCACCACCACCGCCGCCGCGCCGGCCGCGAGAACGACGGCGAGCAGGACGGCGTACAGGAACGTGGGGTTGCTCTTGGGCACGGTCAGCGTGAGCGGCAGCGGTTGGCCCGGCCCCGCGCTGAGCGTGCGGCTTTCCGGCGCGTGCCGGACGCCGAAGGCAATGCCGGCGCCGCTGGTGGCGGCGAGCCGGGCCAGAAAGTCGCCGTCGACGGCCTGGGTCGCGGTGATCGTGACCGAGCCGGCGGTGGCGGTGGCGACGATCGCGGTGGCCGGCTGTCCGGCGGGTGCCGCGCAGTCCGCGCCGGCCGCCGGACCGATCTGAATGTCACTGGCCAGACCACGGATGACCAGCTGGCGGGCGACGGCCTCGCGGTCGGCGGCGGGCACCACGGCAACCGCGTCGGCGGCGGCCTGGAGCTGCCGGCAGATCGCCCCGATGCCGGTGCGGACCGTGGTCACGGCATGATCGAGCCGTTCCGACGTGCGGTCCTGACTGACCGTAGCGACGGTCAGGGCGACAAAGATGGACCCGAGCAGGACCGGACCGAACACGACCACCAGGAACGCGGTGGTGAGCCGGCCACGTAACGTCACGCATCCTCCCGAGAATGGCCCTCTTTGGAGCGATGCTGACATAGTGTGCACCGTTTGCCGCTTTTCGAAAGGGGGTGTTGCATGCCCGATTTAACCGGTGGCGTAGAAGGATCTCCAGCAGCCAAGATCGCGCTACGCAATCGCTTGATTACCGCCCGGCGCCACCTGACCCCTTCCGACCGCCAGACGGCAAACACCCAACTTCAAGGTCAAATTCTCGCTTTCGTACGGCGTGAGCACTCGCCCGTCACCCAGCGTGAGGACCCGACCCCTGTTCGGCCTTCCTCCCCCGCCGACCCGCAGGTCGCACCGCCCGGCCGTCTGCCGACGATTGCCGCGTACGTCCCGGTCGGCACGGAGCCCGGCGGGGCCGACCTGCCCGCCGTTCTGGCCGCCTACGCCCGTGTCCTGCTCCCGGTCCTGCTGCCCGACAATGACCTGGACTGGGTCGCCTACACTGGCCCGTCGTCGCTCGCACCCGGCCCGCGCGGCCTGCGCGAACCGACCGGCCCCCGCCTGGGCCCGGACGCGATAACCACGGCCGGCCTGATCCTGGTGCCCGGCCTGGCGGTGGACCGCCGGGGCATGCGCCTGGGGCGGGGCGGCGGCTCCTACGACCGCGCCCTGGCCCGAATTCCCGCCGGCCGGACACTGGTAATTGCGCTGCTGCACGACGGCGAGTTGGTCGACGAGGTGCCGGCCGAACCGCACGACCGCCCCGTGGACGCCGTCATCACGCCGCATGGTGTCGTAGGGCTCAGCCGGGCCACCGAGTGGACGAAATGACCTCCGATGGCGCAACATTGGCACTCGGAGTTGGCGAGTGCCAGCAGCCGACAGTTTCCGGAGGAGCCGTGCCCACTTATCAGTACGCCTGCACCGAGTGCGGTCACCAGCTCGAGGCGGTCCAGTCGTTCTCCGACCCGGCCCTGACCGAGTGCCCGAACTGCACCGGCAAGCTGCGCAAGGTCTTCAACTCGGTGGGCATCGTCTTCAAGGGCTCGGGTTTCTACCGTAACGACTCCCGCGCCGGCGGCGTGAGCGCCGAAAAGCCCGGCACGAACGGCAGCGACGCCGGCAAGAAGTCCGACGCGTCCACGTCGTCGACCTCGTCCGATTCCTCGTCGTCCGGGTCATCGTCGTCGTCCGGTTCATCGTCGTCGTCCGGCTCATCTTCCTCCGGCTCGTCGGCATCCGGCTCGTCCGCGTCCTCGTCGTCCGGTTCGTCGTCGTCCGGCTCCTCGGGCAGCGCGAAGGCCACGTCCGCCTCCTGATCTCCGAACCACAAGCGCGCCAGGCCTGGAGGCCTGGCGCGCTTGTTCGCGCGCCCAGCGGGGGCGGGCCCATCGCGCTTGTCGCCTGCCCAGCTGACGGACCCGGCGCGCTAGTTCGCGTGCCCAGCTGGCGTACCCAGCGCGCTAGTTCGCGTGCCCAGCTGGCGT
>NZ_BOMY01000044.1 GCF_016862435.1 Paractinoplanes tereljensis | reverse complement strand
GCCCAGCGCGCTAGTTCGCGTGCCCAGCTGGCGTGCCCAGCGCGCTTGTTCGCGTGCACGGCGGGGGCGGGCCTGGCGCGCTTGCTCGCGTGCCGGCCCGCACTCTGGCGGGCGCGTCTGCGTGCCCAGCCCTCGACCCGGCCGGCCGCATACCAACATCGGCGGCGCTGCGGGAGTTATCCACAGTTCGGGGTTGTCCACAGGGCGGCAGCGAGCGATCTTCCACCCGGCCTAACGTCCGTTCCGGCGCCAGCGACCACGGCGCCTCGGCGAGGGAGGGCACGGACATGGGCAGGCCACGCACGGCCCGGTATGAGTCTGCTCCGCCCAAGGCACACGGGACCGCCAGCCGCGACAGCGGCGACGGGCGCCTCGATCCCGTGCGCTGGCACCGGCCGGCCCGCGGCACACTGCTACGCCTCGCAGCAGTCGCGGCTCTGCTGGTCACCGCCGCCGCGGTGTCGTGGTCACCTCCGCGCTCCTGCGCGGACCCTCGGGCCGGCGTCGCGGCCGATCCCCCGCGTTCAAGCGCGACCGCGGCGCCCCCGAGGGGCAACCCACCCACCTCCGCCGGCGCAGACTCCACCGCAGGCTCGGCCACAGGCTCAGACTCGGCCACAGGCTCAGGCTCGGGCTCGGGATCAGGCTCGGCCACGGGTTCAGGCTCGGGCTCGGGCTCGGGCCTAGACGCGGGCTCAGGCTCCGCTGCCGCCTTGGGCGGCACTTCGGTGCCGGCCGGCAGCGTGGGTGTGCCGATCCGGCTGGCCGATCCAGCCGGGTTGAGCCTCGTGCGCCCCGGCAACCGAGTCGACCTGCTCCGCGTTGGCGGAGACAGCGACGGCGGCCCGGTGGCGACGTCCGCCTTGGTCCTGGCAGTCAGCGGGGCCAGCGACCCAACGACCGGCAGCCTGCTGCTCGCCCTCTCCCGACCCGAGGCCGAGCGGGCAGCATCCACACCTGGCGACGGCTTCGCCATCCTGATCCGACCCGGCTAAGGCCCTGATCCCGCCCGGCCGAAGGCTGATCCGGCCCGGCTAAGGCCTGATCCGACCCGGCCGAAGGTTGATCCGACCCGGCTAAGGCCTGATCCGACCCGGCCGAAGGTTGATCCGACCCGGCTAAGGCCTGATCCGGCACCGCCGAGGCCTGGGCCGGCCCGGCCGAGAGCTGGGCCGGCACGGCCGAGAGCTGGGCCGGCACGGCCGAGAGCTGGGCCGGCTCCGCGATAGGCCGTCGCCCGGCCCAGACATGCCTGCCGCCTGGCCGCGGCCAGCCCCACGAGGCCGCCACACGGCCCTGCCGCCCAGAACTAGGGCGCGCCCCTCGTCCGGGGTCGGTTTTCGAAGCCGGTCGGATCAGCCCCAGTGCGGCGGGCGGTCCTCCAGCAGGCGTTCGTCGTTGTCGTCGCTGCGCTCGCCCCAGCCGACTCCGGTGTCGTCGCGCGTCTGGTCGGGGAGGATGGCGGCCTCCTCCGACTCGAAGTCGACCTCACGTTCGGCGTCGCTGTCGCGCTCTGGCTCATCCAGAATGTCCACGGCTATGAGCCTAAGCCGCGCCGCTGCAACCGTCTTCCCCCTCCGGTTGTACCGTCGGTGAACGTGAGCTCCCCCACCGGCGTCCCGGACGACGACGCGTACTGGCAGCGCCCCGACCCGTCGTCCGTCCAGCCTGCCCCGCCCCCGGCCGCCGCGCCGAGGCGCACGCCCGCCGACAACTACCCGGGTCCGCCCCGGGCAGACCCACCACCGGCCGCGTGGCGCCCGCCGACGATCGCTCAGCCGCCCCCGCCGCGCGCCCTACCGGGGCAGGACATGGACGCCCTGGACGACGCCGAGGGCTCGGCCCGGACGGTCACCTACGGCGTGGGCCTGGTCGCGGGCGCGATCGCGGTGATCCTGATGTGCCTGCTCTGCGCCCGAGCCCTGTTCTGACGGCCCGCCGCGCTTCGCGCGGCTCGGCCAGCGATAACGGCCCGGCATGCCGTAACGGCCCAGCCCGCGGCGACGGCCCGGCCTGCGGTAACGGCCCGGCCTGCCGTGACGGCCTGGCCCACGGTGACGGCCCAGCCCGCGAAAACGGCCTGGCCCGCGGTGACGGCCCAGCCTGCGGTAACGGCCTGGCCCGCGGTAACGGCCTGGCCCGCGGTGACGGCCCGGCCCGCGTGACGGGCCGGGCGGTCAGCGTTTGTCAGTACTGGCCCCACACGGCGGTCGCGCCCGAGTCGCCGGTGCGGAAGACGTAGTAGGCGGACAGCCCGGCCAGGATGACCACGACCGCGGCCAAGGCCCACTCGGCGATCTTGGGTAGGCCGCCCCGGCGGGTCAGGAAGACCAGGACGAGGCTGACCACGCCGAGCGCCAGCGAGAACAGGAAGGTCTTCGAGCCGAAGCTCATGTGTTCGTCGAGGAGCTCCTTGCCCTTGCCGGACAGGCCAAGGCCGAGCAACCGGTCGTAGAGCTTCTCGCCGGACTCCTTGGCGACGAACGTGGAGGCCGGTGCGGCCACCGCGAGCAGCACGACCGCCCACTCGATCTTCGGCCGCCACTTGCCGACCAGCGCATAGACGATGGCGCCCAGTGCCAGCAGCGGAACGAAGATGACCGCCGCATGCAGCACCAACGCGTGCACCGGCAGGCCGTTTACCTGGTCGAACAAGACGCCTCCTCGATCATGAACAGACCGCCAGCTTAGAAGTATCTGACGGCGCAAGCATCCGCTGTGTGCGCTTACGCCCGTCCGCGCGATCCGGTTCACCGGCTGCCCCGATGACCTTATGTGTTGGGGTTTCCGGGGAACCGTGTTGTCATGGACAAATGTCCACCGGCGAGGAGTTGCTGCGTGATCACGGCCTGCGAGTCACCAAGCCGCGCCTCGCCGTTCTGGACGTGCTGACCGAGGGCGGCCACCTGGAGGTGGACGACATCGCCCGCCGGGTTCGCGGCCGCCTCGACTCGGTCTCCACCCAGGCCGTCTACGACGTACTCGGAGCCCTTTCCCGGGCCGGTCTGGCCCGGCGCCTGGAGCCGGCCGGCAGCCCGGCCCGCTTCGAGGCCCGGGTCGGCGACAACCACCACCACATCGTCTGCCGCGGCTGCGGCACCATCGCCGACGTGGACTGTGCCGTCGGCGAGCGGCCCTGCCTGAACCCCGGCGAGGGGCACGGCTTCGAGATCGACGAGGCCGAGGTGACCTTCTGGGGTCTCTGCCCAACCTGCCAGAGTCGCCGCGACTCCGACTGAATCCGCAGGAAAAACCCCGTCGGGGGCCGTTTCTGAACGAGTTCAAGTTTCGTCGGATTCCGTGGCAGTCTGGATCCCATGATTGGGGACGTCGGGCTGTTCGGACCGGGCTCGGTCACCTGGAGACTGCATTCGGAACCGATTCTCCTGCTGGGCGGACTCCGCTCGCTGTACCTTCAGGCGCTGCACCCACGCGCGGTCGCGGCCGTGGCGCAGAACTCGCGCTACCGCGCCGACCCGTGGGGCCGGCTGACCCGCACCTCCGCTTACGTGGGCACGGTCGTCTGGGGCACCACCGCCGAGGTCGAGGCGGTCGCGCTCCGGGTGCGCCGCATGCACGCCCGGATGACCGCGGTCGACCCGCGCACCGGCGAGCAGTTCCGGATCGACGAGCCCGACCTGCTGCGCTGGGTGCACGTGACCGAGGTCGAGTCGTTCCTGACCACCGCGGTCCGGGCCGGCGTCCCGCTCAGCCCCGCCGAGATCGACAGCTATTACACCGAGCAGCTCAAGGCCGCCGAGCTGATGGGCCTCGACCCGGCCACGGTGCCCGCCACCGCCGCCGAGGTGTCCGCGTACTACGACGACATGCTGCCCCGGCTGTCCCTGACCAAGGAGAGCGTCGAGACGGCGCTCTTCCTCACCGTGCCGTCGGTCCCGGAGAACTGGGGTGGCCGCGCCTTCCGCCTGGGTCTGACCCTGGGCCCCACCCGCTGGGCCTACTTCGGGATAGCCGCCACCGCGATGGCCATGCTCCCGCCGTGGGCCCGTCGCCTCTACGGCGGCCTGGGCTGGCCCACGACCGACCTGACCGCCGACCTCTCGGCCCGCGGCCTGCGCTTCCTGCTGTCGACCGTGCTGGCCACGCTCCCGCGCAGCCTCCGCAGCCTGCGGGTCACCCCGATCCGCGAGGCCGCCCTGGCCCGAGCCGCCGCGACCCGCGCTCCCTGATCCCTACGGCTCAGGTGCTCAGGTGTTCGACCGCCGTCCACGGGCTCTTCTCGACCGCCTCGAGGCCGGCCGGGCAGCTGCGGCGGAAGTCGCACCAGCTGCACAGTGCGCCCGGGTTGGTGGGGAACTCGACGTCGGGGTCGGACCCGGCCGCCACCGCCTTCTCGGCCGCCATGATGTCGCGCGCGGTGTTCTCGGCCCGGCTGACCTGACGGGCCAGCGACTCCTCGGTGTGCTCGTGGACCGCCACCGTGCCGGTCGGCAGGTGGTGCAGTTCGACCCGGTGGCAGGGACGGCGGAAGACACGCTGTGCCGCGTAGGCGTACAGGGCGAGGGCCTGTGATCCGCGGGCGTCGTCGGCGTCCAGGCCCGAGCGGCCGGTCTTGTAGTCGACGATGACCGCCTCGGCGCCGTCGGCGCCGGCGCGGGAGTCGATCCGGTCGGCGCGGCCGTTGAAGGCCAGCACCGCCGTCTTGGTGGCCACCACCCGCTCGACGCCGAGCGGCTCGTCCTGCGGGTCGAGGGTCGCCACGTAGGTCTCCAGCCAGCGCAACGCGGCCTCGTAGACGGCCCGCTCCTGGTCGACGTCGCGGTAACCCTCGCGCACCCAGGTCGACTTGAGCAGGGTCGGCAGCGCGCCGGGGGCCCGTCGGTCGAGCGGCAACGCATACCAATTCTTCAGCGCCGTGTGGACGCTCGCGCCCATCGAGTTGTGCGCCCAGGGCGGGCCCTTGGGCGGGGTAGGGCGGTCGACGTAGGAATATCGATACCGGCGGGGGCAGTCGGCGTAGGCGCCCAGCTTGCTCGGTGTGCAGACGAACAGCCGCTCGGGCATGCCGTCGAAGCCGAGCTGTTCGGGCACCGCGTTGCGGGATCGGGTGGAGGCCACCCGGTAATCCTGCCAGCACCCTCCGACAAGAATCTCAGCCGCTGTACGCCGCGGTGTAGAGCTCCACGAAAGCGTCCACCGCGTCGGCGATCAGCTGCACGGCGATGGCGGCCAGCAGGAGGCCGGCGATCCGGGTCAGCACCTCGATACCGGCCGGCCGCAGCAGCTTGACGATCCCGCCGGAGAAGCGCAGGACCAGCCACACGGTGAGCATCACCAGCAGGATGCCGAGGCCGATCACGGCGTACTCGGCGAGGCCGTCGGCCCGGCGTACGAACAGCATGGTGGCCACGATCGCGCCGGGACCGGCGAGCAGCGGCGTGCCGATCGGCACCAGCGCCACGTTGGTGGTGCCGCCCTGCTGTTCGGTCTCGTCGGCCTTGCCGGTGAGCAGCTGCAGCGCGACCAGGACGAGCAGCAGACCACCGGCGCCCTGCAGCGCCGGCAGCTGGACGTGCAGGTAGTCGAGCAGCGTCTGGCCGGCCACCGCGAACCCGACGATCACCCCGAGGGCGAGCAACACGGCCTGGGTGCCGGCCTTCATCCGCTGCCGGGGTGGCATCGTCCCGGTCAGGGCCAGGAACACCGGGACCATGCCGGGCGGGTCGACGATGACCAGGAGGGTCACGTAGACCTCGCCGAGAAACTTGAGATTCACCCGCACAAGGTAGGGGTGCGGGGTCCCCTCGCGCAGGCCGGTGCGTCGAGGGTCACCCCAGGACCGGCACTCCGGTCGCGGCCGACGCGATCTTCTCGTACGCCTCGGGGGCGGTCGTGAAGGCACCCAGCTTGACCGTCTTGTGCGTACCGTGAAAATCGGATGATCCGGTGACCACCAGGCCGAGGTCCTCGGCCAGAGCCCGGACGTGCGCCCGTTCCTCGGGCGAATGGTCCTCGTGGTCGGCCTCCAGTCCGAAGAGGCCGGCGTCGGCGAGATCGGCCACCAGCTGATCGGGCACCACCCGCCCGCGCACGGTCGCCCGCGGATGCGCGAAGACCGCCACTCCACCGGCCTCCCGGACCGCACGCACACCCTCAAAAACATCAAGATCAGACTTGGGTACGAAGTATCGCGCGCCCAGCCAGCGGGAGGCGAAGGCCTCGTTGGTGGTCCCGACCAGGCCGGCCCGGATCAGAGCCTGGGCGATGTGCGGCCGCCCGACCGAACCGCCGGCCGCGTAGCCGTGGACCTCTTCCCAGGTGATCGGCACCCCGTCGGCGCGCAGTTTCGACACGATCTGCTCGGCCCGCTGCTCGCGGTCGTTGCGCAGGGTGGCGAGGTCGGCCGACAACCGTGGCTCAGCCGGGTCGAAGAGATAGGCGAGCAGGTGCAGGGCGATCGGATAGTCCTCGCCGCCGAACCAGCGGCAGGACAGCTCGGCCCCGCGCACCAGGGTCAGCCCCTCGGGTCGCGCCGCGGCCGCCTCGGCCCAGCCGCCGGTGGTGTCGTGGTCGGTGATCGCCATGACGTCGAGACCGGCGGCGGCTCCCGCGGTGACCAGTTGCGCGGGGGTGAGAGTGCCGTCGCTGGCGGTCGAATGGCAGTGCAGGTCGATTCTGGTCACTCGAAAACGCTACCGGCCGCGCACAAGGCGCGACCGGGCGGAGCGGAGATCCCTTCGTCACAGGGCTCAGATCAGGCGTCGTCGCCGTCGCCGTCCTTGCCGAGGCGGGCCTCCACGGCCTGCGGTTCGTACATCTCCTCGACGACTCTCAGGTAGAGCTCGTTGGGGTTGGGCAGGTGCTTGACCTCGCGGAGCGCCTGGTCCTGGCCGGCCGACTCGAGCACGAACGTGCCGTAACTGAGCATCCGGCCGAGCGCGGACTGCTCATATTTCATGTCGGTCACCCGAAGGAGCGGCATCATGGCCACCCGCCGGGTGATGATGCCGTTGACCACCATCACCCGTTTGTTGGTCAGGATGAAGCGATCGAAGTACCAGTCGAAGACCTTCCACGCCACCCAGCCGATCACGCCGAGCCAGATGAGGACGGCCACGGTGACCAGGCCGTCGACGTTCTGCCGGGTCAGGAAGCCGGCCAGGTAGCCCAACAGGAGGGTCGCGCCGGCACCGATGCCGAGCGGGGTGGAGAGATGGATCCAGTGCCGCTTCCACTCACCGCGGTAGCGCTCGGTGGGGAAGAGGTAGCGAGCGACCAGAGTGGTCGGCTCGTCCTCGAGCGGCAGCACCCGGCGTGGGCCGCCACCGCCCTCGGGACCGAGGCCGGCTAGATCCTCCTCGGTGATGACGGGCGGTTCGTACTCCCCCGCGTCGCCGTAGCCGGCGTCCGGCGAATAGCCGGCGTCAGGGGAGTAACCGGCGTCGGGCGAGAAGCCCGGACCGTCCGAATAGGGACGCCTTCGTCGGTCGTACTCGGGATCTACATACGCCGAGTCTGTGTATCCGAAGTTCTCGTCGTCCTCGTCTCGAGGGCGCCCAGCACCCTCGCCTCGAGGCTCGTTCGGCTCAGCAGGACCACCCATGTAGCGATGCTAAGCGACGAGGTTGGTGAAGAACTGGCCGAAGCCCCGGGCAATATCGGCGATCGTCCCTCCGAGGGAGGAGAAGACGTCCGCTGCCGAGTTCGGATTGAAGGCAATGAAAAAGATCAAGAACGCGATACCAAGCCAGGTTAGAACCTTCTTGATCATGGCGGGCCTTCTCCTGTAGGTGCGGGTGACGGTCAGCGCCGCGGCAGTACTGACGGTATCAGCTTCGTCGCTCGGTGTGAACAATGTGACCGAAAAGCCGATACCGAACCCGCAGGTCAAAGCCCGTTTTTAGGCCCTTCCATGCAGGTACGGCGACGGCGCTCCGTACACGAGCTCGGGCGGCACCCCATCGCAGAGGTCGTGCAGAACGACATGCTCCGCGAGGAAGTAACCCGCGCTTGCCGGCCACGCTACCGCATAGAGCCACATTCCTTTGGCCTCACTCACGTAGGCGCTTCGATCTTCTGGGGACTTGACGCACCACAGTGGAGTGGGGTGCCCAGCCGCCTTGATCTTGGCGTGTGGACCATGGTGTCCACTGGGGTCGGCCAACGCCTCGGCGATCAGATATCCCGGGTCGATGCCGGGGATGCCGGCGAACCTGGTTCCCAGGCCCACGCCCGGATGTTCGGCGATCAGGACCACATCGGCCGGCCCGCCTTCGAACGGCTCGGGGCCGCTGCAGGAGACCGCGCTGGCGCGCACGCCACGGCGGTCGTCACCGGCCCAGCCGACGCCGGTCACCATCCACCCGGACGGGAGCGGCCACGGGCACCAGAACGGCACCCGGTCGGGTGCGGGGCGGCCCAGCATGCTGTCCACGATCTCGGTGCTGATGTGCTCGGCTACGTGGAACGGCGGGACATCGCCGCAGTTGTCGCAACGCCAGTCACTGTGCATCAGGTCCGGCTTCCGGACCTGCGCACCGCACCTGGGGCAACTCACCGTGACACCCACCCACTTACCGTGCGGTCCGGCGCGCCCCTCGTCAAGCGAATCGGCAGAACCCGGATGCATCCGGCGGATTCACTCGGGCGGGGGTCCCCCGTGTGCCCGGACCCAGGCGTGCATGGCGATCCCACTGGCCACACCCGCGTTGATCGAGCGGGTCGAGCCGTACTGCGCGATCGAGAAGAGCTCGCCGCAGGCGGCCCGGGCCGGCCCCGAGAGCCCGGGGCCCTCCTGGCCGAACAGCAGCACGCAGCGGCGGGGCAGCGTGGTGGTCTCCATCGGCCGCGAGCCGGGCAGGTTGTCGATCCCGATCACCGGCAGGCCCTCGCCGGCCGCCCAGGCCACGAACTCCTCGATCGTCGGGTGGTGCCGCACGTGCTGGTAGCGATCGGTGACCATGGCGCCGCGCCGGTTCCACTTGCGCAGGCCGACGATGTGCACCTCGGCGGCGAGGAACGCGTTGGCGTTGCGCACCACGGTGCCGATGTTGAAGTCGTGCTGCCAGTTCTCGATCGCGACGTGGAAACCGTGCCGGCGCTCGTCGAGATCGGCCACGACCGCCTCACGTCGCCAGTACCGATAGCGATCCACCACATTGCGGCGGTCACCCTCGGCAAGCAACTCGGGGTCGTATCGCGGGTCCGTCGGCAACTCGCCCACCCAGGGGCCCACGCCAACTTCGATCTCGTCCTCACCCGCAGTCATGGCCGGTTACCGTACCGATCTGGGGTGGGACGCAATGAGCGGCGGGGCCCTCCCCGGCACCCGCCGCCCACGCTCTGTAGGGCCAGAGTCTGCCTTACCGTGCGTATCGATGTGAAGGACTTTCGGATGTGACCCAGATCACATTTAAGATTCTTTACTATTACCTTCGGTCACGCGTCTGACCAGGCAAGCAAGGTAGGGGTCCAGCCCGGGATGCGATGTCGCGGTTTCTAGTGGCAAAACGGACGTCACAACTTGTTTGAGAACTGAGAGCGCTCTCCCTACTTATCGTTACGATACGTGGTCTAGGGTCAACACCGCGTTCGGAAATCGTGCCGCAGGACACGTGTCGCTAGCCCACGGACGGGAATGGCACTAGGGGACGATGGGTTTCATCGCACGCAAGCCAATTTTCCCGTGGACGGAGACATCATGGCGACGGTTGCGCTGACCGCAGAGAACTTCGACGAGGTCACCGGCAAGGACGGCATCGTCCTGGTCGACTTCTGGGCCAGCTGGTGCGGCCCATGTGTCCGATTCGCGCCGACGTACGAGCGGTCCTCGGAGAAGCACCAGGAAATCACCTTCGGCAAGGTCGACACCGAGGCCCAGCAGGAGCTGGCCGCGAAGTTCGACATCCGCTCGATCCCGACGATCATGGCCGTCCGCGACGGCGTCATCGTCTTCTCCCAGCCGGGCGCTCTCCCCGAGTCCGCCCTGGAGAACCTGATCGAGCAGGTCGAGAAGCTCGACATGGACGACGTGCGCAAGCAGCTCGCAGCACACAGTCACTGACGCGGCAACTCTGGCCCGCGGACCGCATCGGTCCGCGGGCCGTTTTTCTTTCCAGAACACGCCGCGCATCGGGTGGACAACGAGATCGAACATGTGTTCGAATTCTCGCCATGCGATGGTCCAACCTGTCGGCTCCCCACGACGGCGACTCGCTCCTTGACAGGGCAGCGCCGGCGGCTCCACCCCTGCCGCTGGCGCTGCCCGGCGCCACCGTCCGCACCTTCGACACCCCCGGCTTCGCCGGGATGACCTTCTACGAGATCCAGGCGAAGAGCCTGATCAACCGGGTTCCGGGTCAGTCGCGGGTGCCCTTCGAGTGGACAGTCAATCCCTACCGCGGCTGCTCGCACTCGTGCTCCTACTGCCTGGCCGGGGAAACCCCGATCCTGATGGCCGACGGCACCACCCGCCCCCTCGCCGAGCTGCGCACCGGTGACGCGATCATGGGCACGATGGGCGCCGGCGCCTGCCGGCGCTACGTGCCCACCACCGTCCTCGACCACTGGGAGACGCGGAAACCGGCCTTCCGGGTCACCCTGGCCGACGGCACCCGGCTGGTCGCCAGCGGCGATCACCGGTTTCTCACCGACCGCGGCTGGCGGCACGTCAGCCCGGCCGAGCCGCATCTGCCGGCCCTCGCCGTCGGCGACCTGATGTTCGGGGTCGGCCACTTCGCCGAGCCGCCCAAGGAGTCCCCCGACTACCAGGCCGGCTTCCTGTGCGGCCTGGTGCGGGGAGACGCCGCCGGCGGTCGCGCGGCCCGGGAGGGCGACGCCTGGGTGCGCGCCGACACCTACCTGGAAGACATCCCGCTGCACGAGGCGCTGCGCTGGCCCGAGCAGCCCAACGGCGGCTGGCTCCGGGGCTTCCTGGCCGGCGCGTTCGGCTCCACCGGCCACGCCGACCGGCTCGCGATCACCTTCACCAGCGGCGACCAGCTGTTCCTGCGCCGGGTGGTCGACTCGCTCACCCAGCTCGGCCTGCCCAGCCGGGCCCCGGTCCGCACCCGGCCCGGCGGCTCGGCCACCGTCGAGATCGACCGCGACCTGTGGGCGGCGCTGCGCTTCCGGCACCTCACCGGCGCGGCCGGCGCGCCGCTCGACGCCTCCGGGGTCGGCGTGCGCAGCAACCGCGAGCTGGCGGTGGCCGACATCGAGGAGCTCGGGCTCACCCTGCCGCTGTTCGACATCTCCACCGGCACCGGCGACTTCATCGCCGACGGCGTGGTCAGCCACAACTGCTTCGCCCGCAACACGCACACCTACCTCGACCTGGACGCCGGCCACGACTTCGACACCAAGATCGTTGTCAAGGTGAACGCGGGCGAGCTGATCCGCCGGGAGCTGGCCGCGCCGCCCTGGTCGGGTGCCGCCATCGCGATGGGCACCAATGTCGACGTCTACCAGCGCGCCGAGGGCCGCTATCGGCTGATGCCGGAAATCCTGGCCGCCCTGCGCGACCACGCCAACCCGTTCTCGATCCTCACCAAGGGCACGCTCATCCTGCGCGACCTCGAGCTGCTCAAACAGGCGGCCGAGGTGACCCGGGTCGGGCTCGCGGTCTCGGTCGGGTTCGTCGAAGAGACGGTGTGGCGGGCGGTCGAGTCCGGCACGCCGAGCCCGCGACGGCGGCTCGAGGTGGTGCGACGGCTCACCGATGCCGGTTTCCCGGTCGGCGTGCTGATGGCACCGATCCTGCCCGGGCTGACCGACACCGACGAGTCCATCGAACAGACGGTGGCCGCCATCGCCGCGGCCGGTGCCACCAGCGTCACGCCGATCCCGCTGCACCTGCGCCCGGGCGCCCGGGAGTGGTTCGCCTCGTGGCTCACCCGCACCCACCCCGAGTTGGCCCCGCGCTATCGCGATCTCTACGGCTCCGGTTCCTACCTCCCGAAGACCTATCAGGCCGAGATCGGCGCCCGGGTCCGGCTGGCGGCCCGCCGGCACGGCCTGCACCGCCCCGACCCGGTCCAGATCCGCGACGTCGGCGAAGATCCGGGCGAGCGCGCCGCCGTCCCACCCCGCCAGCTGACGCTGCTGTGAGCGCCGCGAGGGACGCCGCTGGGCGCCGCGGAGGGCGCCGCCGGGATGGCTACAGTCGATGGCATGAGGGATGCACAGCAGATCCTGGCTGAAGCCCGCGTCATCGCCGTGGTGGGTGCCTCGCGTGACCCGTTCAAGGCGGCGCACACCGTGCCTCGGCAGATGCTTCGGCACGGCTGGCGGATCATCCCGGTCAACCCGTTCGCCGACGAGGTCTTCGGGGTGAAGGCGGTTCCGACGCTGGCCGATATCGACGAGCCGATCGACCTGGTCGACGTGTTCCGGCCGGCGCGGGACGCGGTCGCGGTGGTTCGGCAGGCCATCGCCATCAAAGCGCCGGCGGTGTGGCTGCAGAGCGGCATCGTCTCGGCCGAGGGCCGGCGGCTCGCCGAGGAGGCGGGCATCGACTACGTCGAGGATCGATGCCTGGCCGTCGAGCGCGCGGTGGGCAATCTGACCAGGCTGTCTTGACGGATCTGAGACACACGAACGCTGCGACCCGGCCTCCGATCCGACACCGGTCCTAGTACGGTGCCGGGAAACGATGGAGAGGTCCTCATGACATACCCCCCGTCCGGCGGTGCGCCGGACCCATATCAGCCCTCGCAGCCGTACGGGCAGCCGGCCGATCCCACCACTCCGTACAACGCTCCGCCCGAGCCGCCGGTCAGTGGTCAGCCCGGTTACCCGCCGCCCCCGACGAGCGGCCAGCCCTACCAGCAAGGCCAGCCGGATCCCTACGCGCAGCCGAACGCTTACGGGCCGCCGCCGAACGCCTATGGCCAGCAGCCCGGCCCCTACGGCCAGCCGGGTGGCTACGGTCAGCCCGGACCGTACGGTCAGCCGGTCTACGTCCCGGTCGCCAGCACCAACACGCTCGCGATCCTGGCGCTGGTGTTCGCGTTCGTCTTCTCGCCGGCCGCGATCGTCCTCGGTCACCTGGCCAAGAAGCAGATCCGGCAGACCGGTGAGCAGGGCGAAGGCCTGGCCACGGCCGGTCTCTGGCTGGGCTACATCTTCACCGGGCTCGGTGTGCTGGTGTGCATCGGCTACGTGATCATCATCGCCGTGGCGGTCGGCAACGGCGCGACCACCACGTACTGATCCGCAGGTGAGGGCCGGGTCAATTCACCGGCCCTCAAGGATCGTCAGCGGAACTCCGCCTCCCGCACGCTGTTGCCGCCGTCCACGACGAGCATCTGGCCGGTGATGTACGAGGCGGCCGGCGAGCAGAGGAACGCGATCGCGGCGGCGACCTCGTCCGGTGTTCCGGGACGGCCGATCGGCGTACCCAAGCCTTGTTTGATTTCCGTCACCGTGGACGCCGCCGTGTAGATCGTGCCCGGGGCGACGCAGTTGACGTTGACGCCGTCGGCGACCAGCTCCATCGCGAGGGCCCGGGTCAGCCCGACCACGCCGGCCTTCGCCGCCGCGTACGCGGCCTCGGTCGGCAGCGCGTTGATCGCCCCGGCGGTGGCCGCGAGGTTCACGATCCGGCCCCAGCCGCCCTCGGCCATCGCGCCCTGGAAGGCGCGGCTGCACAGGAACGCGGTGCTGAGGTTCCGGTCGATCTCCGCCTTCCACTCGTCGTAGGTGAGCTGCGACACCGGGCGCAGCACCTCGGGCGAGGCCCGGCTGGCCAGGCCCGCGTTGTTGACAAGCACCTCGACGTCACCGAGCTGGTCGGTGATCGCGTCGGCGAGCGCACCCACCTCGGCCTCGTCGGTCAGATCAGCCACGAACCCGGTGACGCCCAGCTCGGCGGCCCGCTCGTGGATGCGCCGGGTGGTCGACACGATCGCGACCCGGGCTCCGATGTCGCGCAGCCGCCGGGCCGTCGCATAGCCGATGCCGTCGGGACTGCCAGCGCCGGTGACCAGCGCGACCTTCCCGTCGAGCCGCAGCGTCACCGGTGCTTCATCCGGTTCGCCGGCCTCGGTCGCCGCCGGCGACTCGGAACTCTCGGTAGCGCCGGTGCGCGGCCGCCGGCCCGCCGAGGGGCGGGTGGCGTCGCGCCGGGAACGGCTTCCGCTGCTGGAGCGGGCGTCGAAGACCATGCGAGCGATCCTGCCCCGTCCGTTGAGTCAGGGCAAACATCGCACCCCCGTGGCGCACGCGCGACGTACGAGACCTGCTTGTTTACAGTGACCTCCGCACCAGTCGCACGGAGGCCACGATGACCGACCCCTATCAGCCCTACCAGCCGCCCGGCTCGAATCCCCCGCCGCCGGACCCGTACACGCCGCCGGCGCCGGACCCGTACGCGCCGGCCGGCTACTACCAGCAGCCCGCGCCCGCGCCGTATCTACCGCCGCCGGTCAATCCGTACGGATATCCGCCGCCGCAGCAGACCGAGGGCCTGGCCATCGCGTCGCTGGTGGTGTCGTGCGCGGCCGTGCTGGGCCTGTGCTTCTACGGCTTCGGGGCGATTCTCGGCATCGTCGGCGCGATCCTCGGGCACGTGGCCCGCAAGCGCATCGCCCGCGACGGTTCGGGCGGTGCCGGCATGGCTCTGGCCGGCATCATCGTCGGCTGGATCGTGACCGCGCTGGTCGGACTGGGCGTCGCGGCCATCGTGATCTACGCCGTGGCCGGCGGCAATTTCTCCTGACCGATGACCCGTCACGAACCGGGTGGCGGCGCAATCCGGCTGGTCGGGGACGGTAGCGGGCGAACCGGGTCGGCCGAGACGAACATCAGCGGCGCCCGGCTGCCGTAGCGGCCCAGCAGGGCGGTGCGGGCCTTGGTGACATCTCGGGTGCCGATCTCCACGGCGGTGCCGTCGTGCCGGGCCCCGATGCTGACGATGGGGACTCCCTGGTGGCTCCAGAACGGCAGGTCGGCGACCACCCGGTCGTGCCAGACGGCCAGGCTGACCGCGGAGTGCGCGGCGTCCCGCACGAGGATGCATGCGTCCTCGGCGGTCTTGCGGATGAAGTCGTCGAACTCGGCCGACGGCACCCGGTAGACCACGGCCCGCACCAGTTCCTGCTCGACCTCGAGGCCGGCGTAGCTGTCCGGGAACTGGGTGCGGCCGACCTGCTCGATCCGGTTCATCACGGATTCCAGCCTGGGCGGTGTGGTCGGCATCACGACCCCGCCGACCGTGACGTGCTCGGGGGTGCGCGCCACCCCGCACCCGGCGGTGGCCCAGCCACCGGTGAGACCCGGCGCGTCGACGACCTCGCCGTCGCCGGGATCGCCGCACCCGCCGATCACGAGAGCGATCCCGAGCACCAGGCCCGGCCAGATCCGGAATCGATCGCGATGCATTGCATGCCCCTTCTCTACCCCGCCCCGGTGGCCGCCGCCAACCAGCGGGCCCGTCAGTTCAACGAGCGACCCGCCGTACCGGACAAAACGGCCGGAGAACGGGCGGCGCCGAGGATGACGACGAACACGCCGGCCAGGAGCAGGGCCAGGCCCGGCAGGGCGGCGCCCCGGGGTTGCTGGCCCAGCCACAGCCAGGCCAGCAGGGCCGCACCGGGGACTTCGAGAAGGATCAGGACGCTCACCGTGGTGGCCGAGGTGTGGTGCAGGGCGTAGTTGAACATCGAGTGGCCCAACAGTTGGGCCCCCACCACCAGCGCCAGGATGGCGGCCCAGGTCGAGGTGTCGTAACCGGTCAGGTCGATGCCCGCGATCACGCAGACCAGCAGGAGCAGGGCCGCGCAGGTGCCGTAACAGATCCAGGTGTACGTCGTGGTGCTCAACGTGGCCCGGGCCTGCTCGCCGAGCGCCGTGTAGACCGCGGCCGCCATCCCGCCGAGCAGGGCCAGCACGTCGGCCAGCACCGCCTGCCGGGAGACGCCCACGTCCGCGCCGGTGGCCCAGACCGCACCGGCCACCGCCAGCCCGATGCCGAGCCAACCGGCGGTCGACGGCCGGCGACCCTGCCCGAGGGCGATCAGGCCCTGCCACACCGGCTGGGTGGCCACCAGCGCCGTCGCCGTCGCCACCGAGCCCAGCTGGACGCTCGGCATCCAGGTGACGAAGTGCGCGGCCAGGGCCACCCCGGCCAGCAGGCCGAAGGTCACCGCGCGGCGGGTGGCGCCGCGCAACTCCCGGCGGCGGGGGCCGAGCGTGACCGGAGTCAGCACGACCGCGGCCAGCCCGTTGCGCCAGAACGCGATGGCGATGGCAGGGGCTGCCGCGAAGGCGATGAGCGGAGCCGACGAGGAGACCGCCAGAACCGCTACGACCAGGGACAACGCGGTCAGAACGCGCGGTGAGCGCGCATTCATCCCCGGCCGTCGCTTCTTGCAGAGTTGTTCAGCACATTCATCTATCGCTATTGAGCGGAGAGTGACGCCGCGACTACAGTCACCGCGGTGTCCTGACCCTTTTTGACCATCCGATGCCCGGGAGGCTGATTTACCATGCCCGCATACCGTGCGGTCGTGTTTGACTTTTTTGGCACGCTGACCCGCGCGGTCCAGCGCGGACCCCAGCACGCCGAGATCGCCCGCTCCCTCGGCGTCGATCCGGAAGCGGTGCTCGGCGTGCTCGACCGCACCTTCCGGGCGCGGGCCCGGGGCCGGTACGGCAACGCGGAAGCCACCCTACGGTGGGTCATCGAGCAGGCGGGCGGCCGCCCCCGACCGGCCCAGGTGCGAGCCGGTGTCCCGGCCCGGATCAGCGCGCTGAAGGCCGACACCCGCCTGCGGTACGACGCGGTGAGCGCGCTGACCGCGATCCGCCGGCGCGGCCTGGCCACCGCGGTGATCAGCGACTGCACGCACGAACTGCCGGCCTTCCTGCCGAGCATGCCGGTCGCCCCACTGCTCGACGCCAAGATCTATTCCGTACGCCTCGGGGTCTGCAAGCCGGACCCGCAGATCTACCTGGCGGCCTGCGATGAGCTTGATGTTCTTCCCGCCGAATGTCTTTATGTCGGCGATGGCGGCAGCCATGAGCTGACCGGCGCCGCCGCGGTCGGCATGACGCCGGTCCGGCTGGCCGCGCCGGACCTGGCGAATCACCTGGTGTTCGACGCGGACACCAACTTCGCCGGGCGGACCGTGCGATCGCTGACCGAGGTGGTCAGCCTGATCGACACGCTCCAGCCCGCCCCGACGGCGATGGCGACGAAGTAACCTGTCGCGGTGACGTCAGCGGTCTTGGAAGAGGCACTCAAGAAGGCGGCGCTGGCCTGGGTCTCGGTGGGAGACGGGCCGGCGCTCGGGCTCTGGTGCATGCCGCTGGAGGGGTCGCTGATCCTGGTGACCGGGCCCGGCGAGCAGTCCGCGCCGGGCCTGGCCGAGGCGGCGACGGCGACGGTGCGCCTGCGCGGCGACACCGGCGGCCTGATCGTGGTCAGCGACATGACGGTGACCCGCCTGGCGCCGGGCTCCGAGGAGTGGGAGACGATCGCGCCGCAACTGGCGCAGAAGCGGCTCAACGCCACCGGCACGTTCGGCGAGTTGGTCACCCGCTGGGCCGCCGCGGGCTGCGCCGTGGTCCGCCTGACCCCGTCCGAGCCGGACGTCCCGGTCACCGCGCCCAACCTGCCGGCCGATTCGGGCGCCGACACCCCGCGGGAGACGCCGGCCCGGAACGAGACGCGCCGCCCGTTCCGGTTGCACCGGGTGCGGAAGCCCTAACCGACGAAGGGCGGGACCGCGATCTCGCCGCGGGCGATCGGGCAGACGTGGCCGGTCACGGTGGCCGCGACGGCGCGGCCGTCGACCGCGGTGACCGTGCACTCCAGCAGGGACGGGCGCTTCATCTCGTAACCCTGGTGGATCCGGTAGTCGGTGGTGCCGTCCGGCGGGAGCCAGCCGGTGGCGACCAGCCACACGCCGAGGCCGAGGGCGGCCGAACCGGTCGCCGGGTCCTCGGGCACCGCGCTGCCCGCGATCAGGACCCGGGAGTGCGCTTCGCGTGACTCCGGCGACCAGGCGAAAAAACAGACATCGGTGACGGCCAGGCGTTCGGCCGCGGCCAATTCGAGGCGTACGGACGCCAACTGCTCACGGCGTACCGGAACGAAAAGCCAGCTCAAGCCGCACCCGGCGGAACGTGGGGCAGCCAGCGCGTCCCCCGCGAGGCCGGCCATCGCGAGCAGCGGGGCCGCGTCCTGCGGCTCGCCGAGCGTCGGCTCGCCGCCGGTCAGCGTGGCCGTCCCGGATTCCCGCACGTCGATCGAGAGCAGCCCGGCGCCGCACTCCTGCACGACCTTCCCGGCCGGGAAATCGCCACGTCGCATCGAGGTGACCGCCGCACCGACGCTGGGGTGACCGGCGAACGGCAGCTCCGACTCGGGGGTGAAGATCCGGGCCCGGTAGGTGGCACCCGGCTGGGTGGGCGGGAGAACGAAGACCGTCTCCGAAAGGTTGAACTCCCGGGCCAGGGCGTGCATCTGGTCACCGGCCAGATCATCGGCGCCATAGACCACAGCCAGCGGGTTTCCGGCGAATGGGCGATCAGTGAACACGTCGACGATCTCGTACGCCAAGGTGGACATGTCCGGACCCTAACCTAGGCTGGGCCTGTGACCATGGGGACGAGGGTTTATCTGGCCCGGCTCGCCGGCCTGGGTGTTTTCGACCCCAACGGCGATCGGGTCGGCCGCGTCCGGGACGCCGTGGTCCGGCTGCGCACCACCAACCGGCCACCGCAGGTGGTGGGGCTGGTCGCCGAGATGGCGCTGCGCCGGCGCATCTTCCTGCCGATCGGCCGGGTCATCTCGATGGACTCCGAGGCGGTCGTGCTCAGCACCGGCACGCTCAACCTGCGCCGATTCGAGAAGCGGCCGAACGAACTGCTTGTGGTCGAGGAACTGCTGGACCGCCGGGTCACGGTGATGCCGGAGACCGGCGACGGGCACGGCACCCCGGGCAACGTGGTGGACATCGGCATGGACCTGAACCGGAACAACGAATGGCTGGTCACCCGGGTCGCCGTCCGCGAGCACACCGGGCGGCTGGCCCGGCGCGGGCATGTCTTCCAGGCCGAGTTCGAGCGGGTCCGCAACCTGTTCGGCCCGACCGACACCCAGGGCACCTCCAACCTGCTGGCCCTGCTGGAACCGATGCGCCCGGCCGACATGGCGAACGCCCTGCAGGACCTGCCGGACGCCCGGCGCAACGAGGTGGCGGCGGCGCTGAGCGACCGCAAGCTGGCCGACGTGCTGGAGGAGTTGCCCGAGCACGACCAGGTCGAGATCCTGTCCCGGCTGGACCGGGAGCGGGCCGCCGACGTGCTCGAGCGGATGGACCCGGACGACGCCGCCGACCTGCTCGCCGAGCTGCCCAAGACGGAACAGACCGTGTTGCTCGACCTGATGGAACCGGAGGAGGCCGCCCCGGTCCGGCAGTTGATGAGCTACCAGCCGAACACGGCCGGCGCGGTGATGACCTCGGAGCCGGTGATCATGACGCCGGACGCGACGGTGGCCGAGGCGCTAGCCCGCATCCGCGAGCCGGAGCTGTCCCCGGTGGTGGCCGCCCAGGTTTTCGTGGCGCGGGCGCCGTCGGCCACTCCCACGGGTAAGTACCTGGGCATGGTGCACTTTCAGCGGCTGCTGCGCGAACCGCCCGCGTCGATCCTCGGCGGCATCGTCGACAACGACCTGGAACCGCTGCGACCGACTATCTCGCTGGGCGAGATAACCAAGCGGATGGCGACGTACGACCTGGTGGCCATGCCGGTGGTGGACAACACGCACCGGCTGCTCGGTGCGGTGACGGTCGACGACGTGCTCGACCACTCGCTGCCGCGCGACTGGCGGGACCGGGACGCCGCGGACGCCGAGGCCGAGGACGGGGTGCAGCTATGAGCGCCGAGCCGCGCCGGGACCGGCTCGATCAACCGGTGGAGCCGGGCCGGGTGCGGTTGCCCCGGTTCAACCCGGAGTCGTTCGGGCAGTGGTCGGAGAACATCGCCCGGTACATGGGAACTGCCCAGTTCATCGTGTGGATGACGCTGGTGATCGCGGCCTGGTTCCTGTGGAACATTCTGGCCCCGGCGAAGCTGCAGTTCGACCCGTACACCTTCACGTTTCTGACTTTGATCTTGTCTTTGCAGGCCTCCTATGCCGCGCCGCTGATCCTGCTCGCGCAGAACCGGCAGGCCGACCGGGACCGCCTGACCATGGAGGAAGACCGGCGCCGGGCCGCGATGCAGAAGGCCGACACCGAATACCTGGCCCGGGAGATCGCCTCGCTGCGCATCGCGCTGGGTGAGGTGGCCACCCGCGACTTCCTCCGCAACGAACTCGCCCGGCTGGCCGATGAGCTGGACGAAGCCGCCCACCGACGGGAGAAGCGGGCCCGCTCGGAGTGGGAGGAGGATCGCAAGGAGTGGGGAGCGGAGCGGTCCTGACTGAGCAGTAGCATCGACGACATGTCCGCTCCTGCACCGACGCTCGAGGACGCGATTCAGACCGCACTCGCGACCGTCGACGACCCCGAGATCCGCCGCCCGATCACCGACCTCGGCATGGTCAAGGGCTTCACCGTCGCCGACGGCACCGTCAAGGTCGAGTTGCTCCTCACCGTGGCCGGCTGCCCGCTGCGCGACAAGCTCAACAACGACATCACCGCCGCGCTTACCAAGATCCCCGGGATCACCACGGTGTCGGTCGACTTCGGGGTGATGTCGGAAGAGCAGCGCAAAGCGCTGCAAACCACGCTGCGCGGTGGTTCCGCGACCGCCGAACCGGTCATTCCGTTTGCCCAGCCCGGCTCCCGCACGAGGGTGTACGCGGTGGCCAGCGGCAAGGGCGGGGTCGGCAAGTCGAGTGTCACCGTGAACCTGGCGGCGGCCCTGGCCAAGCGCGGTCTGGCGGTCGGCGTGGTCGACGCGGACATCTACGGTCACTCGGTCCCGCGGATGCTGGGCGTGGAGGGCCGGCCCACCCGTGTCGAAGAAATGATCATGCCGCCACAGTCACACGGCGTGAAGGTGATCTCGATCGGCATGTTCACCGCCGGTAACGCGGCAGTGGTGTGGCGCGGGCCGATGCTGCACCGGGCGCTGCAGCAGTTCCTGGCCGACGTCTACTGGGGCGACCTGGACGTACTGCTGCTCGACCTGCCGCCGGGCACCGGCGACGTGGCCATCTCGCTGGCCCAGCTACTGCCGAACGCCGAGATCCTGGTCGTCACCACCCCGCAGGAGGCCGCCGCCGAGGTGGCCGAGCGGGCCGGCGCGATCGCGCTGCAGACCCACCAGCGCCTGGTCGGCGTCGTGGAGAACATGTCCTGGCTGGAGTTGCCGGACGGCTCTCGGATGGAGGTCTTCGGCAGCGGCGGTGGTCAGGCCGTGGCCGACTCGCTGACCAAGACCGTGGGTGCCTCGGTGCCGCTGCTCGGGCAGATCCCGCTGGACACCCGAGTGCGCGAGGCCGGCGACGCCGGCAACCCGATCGTGCTGGCCGACCCGTCGGCACCGGCGGCGAAGGCGCTGGACGGGGTGGCCGACCGGCTGGCCGTGCGGCGGGACTCACTGGTCGGCAAGCCGCTGGGCCTGCTGGTGACCGCCCGTAAGGGCTAGGTCGCGTCGAGGTCGAACCCGGGAGCCCGCTTCTCCACCGCGCTGGACGCGGCCGGAGTGGCGGGCTTCTTGATGTCGGCCGCCGCGGCCACCTCGGAGAGGTCGTTCTTCACGCCGGTCAGGTCGTTCTTCACATCGTCGAAGAGGCCCTGCAGCGGCTTGCGGAGCGACGCCTCCTCTTCCTCGCTGAGGATGTGCTTGCGAATGAACGCCTTGGGGTGCAGGTCCTGAAGCTGGAGGTCGGTGCCGAGCTCCCGGTTCAGGTCGGTGGTGGCATTTTGCGCCATGGCGCGCAGGCCACGCAGCATGCGCAGGCCGTCGCCGATCACCTTGGGCAGACGCTCACCGAAGATCAGCAGCGCCAGCATCAGCAGCGCGCCGATCTCCCACCAGTTCAGATTTTCGAACATGAGGCGGCCTCTCTGAGTTTCCCGGCTGCCAGCCTACGCACGCTCACTATGGATCCACACCCCCGCCGGGTGATCAGTTGGAGTCGGCGGCGAGTGTCACAGAGGCACTCTGGGTCTTGGTGCCCCGGCGGTACTCCACCGGGACCACCGCGCCCGGGGCGTACTTACGGACCAGGGCGATCAGGTCGGTGCCGTCCTCGAGCGGATGGTTGTCGAGCTTGGTGACCACGTCACCGGCCTTGAGACCGGCCGCGCCGGCCGGACCAGCCGGGTCGACCGACCGCAGCCGGGCGCCGCCCCCGGTGTTGGTGCCGGTGGCCACCTCGGCGCCGATCACCGTTCGGCGGGCCTTGCCGTGGTCGATGATGTCGCCGGCGATCCGCTTGGCCTGGTTGATCGGGATCGCGAAGGCCAGGCCGATGTTGCCGGCCTCGGTCTCGGTGCCGCTCACCGAGCGGATCACCGAGTTGACCCCGACGACCTGGCCGGCCGCGTTGACCAGCGGGCCGCCGGAGTTGCCCTGGTTGACCGCGGCGTCGGTCTGGATGGCCGCGTAATAGCGCGTGGTGCCGCCCGGGTCGCCGGCCTGGATGGTGCGGTCCAGCGCGCTCACGATGCCCGAGGTCACGGTATTGACCAGGGCCAGCGGCGAGCCGAAGGCGAACACCGGGTCGCCGACCGCGATCGCGTCCGAGTCGCCGAGCGCGACCGGGGTGACGTTGGACTTTGCGACCTTGATCACGGCGATGTCGGACTCCGGATCACGGCCGACCAGCTTGGCCGCGGCGGTCGAGCCGTCGCTGAACGACACCGACATGGTCTTGTCGTCGGCGCCTTCGACCACGTGGTCGTTGGTGATCACGTAACCGTCGTCGGAGACGATGAAGCCGGAGCCGATCGCGCCGGTGACCCGGACCGTGACGACGCTCGGCAGCACCTTCTTGACGATGCCGGCGTTCGACTCGGGGGCCCGGTTGGCGGCGGCCGGTGCGTCCTGCCCGGCCGAACCGAGCTGGCTGCCGGTGCCGTTGGCCAGGCCACCGCGCACCGCGAAGACGAAGCCCAGGGTGCCGCCCAGACCACCCGCCAGCAGGGCGGTGACCAGGCAGATCAGCAGGACCGGAGCGAGCGAGCGGCGGGGCGCGTCGGGGTCGACGACCGCCTCGGGGGCAGGACCGGTGCTCTCCCGCGCGGTCGGCACCACCACGTGCGCCGGAGCGTACGGATCACGCCACGGATCGGCCAGCGCGTCGGACCACCAAGGCGATGGGCCCTGACCTGCGGCAGGCGGCGGAGCGGAGCGCGCGTTCCAGCCGTCGGTCACGTCGGTGCCTCCCTCAACATCCCTCAGGAGCCCGGCTCCCCCTCCAGAATGACACGGATCCTCGACACCACTCGGCCCCGGCCTGTTTATCCCATCGACCGCCCGGTGCGGCCACGAAGAGCGTCGCTCTACTCTCATATCCGATGTGCGCGAGTTCCGCACGTCTCCGCCGCCCGGAGGTCGTCATCGTCCCGTCAATTCGTCCTCAGCCGCACCATTCCGCTGCGCAGGACTTCGCCGAGGCGTACGCCAGCGAGGACGTGGTGCTGCAGACCGCCCGCAGCCTGGCTCACGAGCTCGGCCTGGACAGCGTCACCCCGGCCGCCGGGTCGGTGCTGCGCCTGCTGGCGGCCGCGGGCAACGCCAAGGCGGTGGTGGAGATCGGCACCGGCGCCGGGGTCAGCGGCATCTGGCTGCTCCGCGGGATGCGGACGGACGGCGTGCTCACCACCATCGACGTGGAGAACGAGCACCAGCGGATCGCCCGGCGGATCTTCGTGGAGGCCGGTTTCGCCCCGTCCCGCACCCGGATCATCACCGGCCGGGCCCTCGACGTCCTGCCCCGGCTCGCCGACGGCGTGTACGACCTGGTCTTCGTCGACGCCGACGCCACCGAGTTCACCGCCTGCGCGGAGGCGGCCCTGCGGCTGCTGCGCCCGGGCGGGGTGCTGGTGGTCAACGGCGCGATGGCCGGCGGCCGGATCAGTGACCCGGCCGCCCGGGACGTGGACACACTGACCATCCGCGAGACGGTGCGGATCGTGCGCGAGTCGGAGGAGTGGATCCCGGCGGTGATCCCGTCCGGGGCCGGCCTGCTCACCGCGGTGAAGCGCTGACCGTCTCCAGGTAACGCAGCAGGGTGCGGGCACCCCATCCGGTGGCGCCCCGGGTCAGGTCGAGCTCGGTCTCGTCGGCCCAGCTCGGCGCGGCCATGTCGAGATGAGCCCAGGCCGAGACCTTGTCGCCGAGGAACTCGCGCAGGTAGAGCGCGGCGACCACGGCACCGGCGCCCTGGGTGGGCGAACTGTGCCGGTCGGCGATCTCGGAGCGCAGGTATTCGCGGTAGTCGTCGGGCAGCGGCATCCGCCACATCGCCTCGCCGGCGCTCGCCCCGGCCGCGGTGAGCGCCCCGGCCAGTTCGTCGTCGTGGCTGAACAGGGCGGCGAGGTGAGTGCCCAGCGCGATCACGCTGGCCCCGGTCAGGGTGGCCAGGTCGATGATCACGTCGGGGTCCAGCTCGGCGACCGCGTAACCGAGCGCGTCGGCCAGCACCAGCCGCCCTTCGGCGTCGGAGTTGGTGGACTCGCTGGTGGTGCCGTCGTAGTGGGTGATCACGTCACCGGGCCGGTAGGCGTCCGCCCCGACCGCGTTCTCGGCCAGCGGGAGCAGTGCCGTCACCCGTACCGGAAGGTCCAGGTCGGACGCGCCCAGCGTGGCCGCCGCCACCGCGGCCGCACCGGCCATGTCGATCTTCATGGTCTTCATGCCGGGCCGGGTCTTGATCGAGATGCCGCCGGAGTCGAACGTGATGCCCTTGCCGATCAGCACCACGTGCTTGGTGGCGCCGGCCGGGTGCCGGCTCAGCTCGACCAGGCAGGGCGGGAACACCGAGGCGCCGCCGACGGCGCGCAGGCCACCGAAACGCTCCAGCTCGGCGCCGCTGCGGACGCGGACGGTGACATCCGTACGCTTCGCGGCCGCGCCGACGATCTCCTCGGCCAGCCAGTCCGGGTTCTTGAGCGAGGACGGGGTGTTGCCGAGGTCGCGCGCGAGCCAGACGGCCCGGGCCGTGACCTGTGCTCGGGCCAGGCCCGCTGCGTACTCATCGGGGTCGGTGACCACCAGGTCGACCGGAGCCGATCGGGGCTCCTCGCGGCCGTCGCGGTAGCGATAGCCGCCCAGCCAGAGGCCCTCGGCCAGGGCCCGCACCTCGGTTGGGGCGTCGATGACCTGCAACGGCTCGTCGTCCTCGGCCGCGCGGCTCACCGCCGCGCCGGCGGCTCGCCAGCCGGCGTCGTCACCAGCGCCGATACCGACCAGCAACACCTTCGCCGGCCGGCGGAGTGGCCTCGGAAATATCCGGATTTCTCCAGCTTTTTCCATGCCGTCGGCCAGCGCGGCGATTTCGGCCGCCAGTTCGCCTCCGTCGTGCGACAGTGGGCCCGAGACGGCGATCGGTACGACCCACGTTCGGTCGTCGTCGAGATGGTCGGTCAGCCTGATCGGAAACACGAGAGCGTGACCTTTCTCGAAGACGTGGAAAGCCCGCCGGTACGGGCGGTACCGTACCGGCGGGCTCGCGTGAAACGTCAGCCGGCGATCGACTTCAACGCGTCACCCAGCGCGTTGGCCTCGTCCGGAGTCATCTCAACGACGAGACGGCCACCACCTTCCAGCGGGACGCGCATGACGATGCCTCGTCCCTCCTTGGTGACCTCCAGCGGACCATCGCCCGTCCGCGGCTTCATCGCCGCCATTTCGTCTCCCCTCAGACCCACATCAGGGTGTCGGTGGGTTACCCCACAGCCACTACTCAACGTCACGTGCTCAGCCCCACGTGCCGTGCTAACTCGTATATCCGACCGGCGGCCGAGGGCCATTTCGCGTGCTGACGCGACCCGGCCCACCGTGCCGATCAAACATTTTCCCTGATGAACACCGGCGAACCCAAACCCAGCCCGCGCGGATGTGACAGCGTCTAGCATATCGCCTTTTGGGCTGTCACAATGTGCGGTCATGCAGGCGCGGTCGGCACTCTTCGACCTGTACGGCGACTATCTCCGCCCCCGAGGCGGGCGCGCGCCGGTTGCCGCCCTGGTCAGACTGCTTGCGCCGCTCGGCATCGCCCCGCCCGCGGTCCGCACCGCGGTGTCCCGGATGGTCCGCCAAGGCTGGCTGCATCCCCTGCGACTGGTCTCCGGACCGGGCTATCTGCTCACCCCGAAGGCCGCACGCCGGTTGGACGAGGCGGCGGCCCGGATCTACCGAACCGGCCGGAACGGATGGGACGGACGGTTCGATCTCGTCCTGCTGCACGGCCCATTGCCGAAGCGGGAGGCCAACCGGCTGGCGTTCCTCGGCTACGGATCACTCGGTGATCATGCCTGGGTCGCTCCGCGGGCCGCCGAGGAGGTCGACACCGTCCTGGTCGACGCCGGAATCGGCTACGAACGGTTCAGCGCGGCCCACGCGGCCGGCTCGCCCGGGGCCGCCGAGGTGGTCGGCCGGGCCTGGGACCTGTCCGAGCTCGCCCGCTCCTACGAGGCGTTCGTTTCCGACCTGCGTCCGGTGGTCATCGCGGTGAACACCCGCAGCAGCGACGAGGAGGCGTACGCGGCCCGGTTCCGGCTGGTGCACGCCTGGCGCTCGTTCCTGTTCCGCGACCCCCAACTGCCCCCGTCGCTGCTGCCGCCGCGCTGGCCCGGGGCGAGCGCGGCCGGCTTCTTCGACCGGCACTCGGCCCGGCTGCGACCGGCCGCCGACCGCTACGTGGAACGCTGCCTGCAATCGGCCGGTAGGGGCAGCCGTGTGGGATTCTCGGATACATGACGGACTCGCTGCTCGTCGACCGCACTGACGCGGTCGTCACCCTCACGCTCAACCGGCCCGACGCGATGAACGCCCTCGACGTCGACCTCAAGGTGGCACTGCGGGACACCCTCGCCGCGCTGGAGACCGACCGCAGCTGCCGGGCGATCGTGCTGGCCGGCGCGGGCCGCGGCTTCTGTGTCGGGCAGGACCTGCGTGAGCACGCCGAGCTGCTGGAGTCGGGCCACACCGACCTGGACACCGTGCGGACGCACTACAACCCGATCGCGCAGCGGCTGTCCAGCATGCCGAAACCGGTGGTGGCTGCGGTGCGCGGGATGGCGGCGGGCGCCGGGGCATCACTGTCGCTGCTGGCCGACTTCCGGATCGGCGGGCCGTCGACCGGCTTCCTGATGGCGTTCGCCAACGTCGGCCTGGCCGGCGACAGCGGGGTTTCCTGGTCGCTGCCGCGGATCGTCGGGCACGCCCGGGCGGTCGAGCTGCTGCTGCTGGCCGAGCCGGTGCGGGCCCAGCGGGCGTACGAGATCGGCCTGCTCTCCCAGCTTCTGGACGACGACGAGCAGGTTCTGACCACGGCGCAGGCGCTGGCCGCGCGGCTCGCCGCCGGTCCCACGGTGGCCTACGGCGCGATCAAGCGGGAGCTGTCCATCGGCGACGCCGGCACGCTGTCCGACGCCCTCGCGGCCGAGGCCCAGGCCCAGGCGATCTGCGGCGCGACGGCCGACCACAAGGCCGCCGTCGCCTCCTTCCTGGCCAAGCAGAAACCTAGCTTCGACGGTCGTTGATACAAGTGTTATGACGGTTTTGGGATCGTCACATTTACGGGCATCTATTCATAGGCTCCTCCCGACGCGTCCTACCGGACGTGCATTCCCCTTGGGAGGACCTACATGGTCAGGTGGCGGATTCTGGTGGGCACGGCGGTTGCCGTGCTTACCGCGGCGGCGATGGGCGCGACCGCGTCCCCCGCCTCGGCGGCTCCGACGGGTAACGGCGACGCGGTGGTTCCCACCACGAACGTCGTCGGCGGCACCCGGGCGACGCAGGGTGAGTTCCCGTTCATGGTGCGGCTGTCGATGGGCTGCGGTGGCGCCCTGTACAGCTCGACGATCGTGCTGACGGCGGCGCACTGCGTCGGCTCGACCGGCACGAACACCTCGATCACCGCCACCCTCGGCGTGGTCGACCTCAACTCCACCAGCAAGATCACCCGGAAGTCGAACTACGTCTACCGGGCCCCCGGCTACAACGGCAGCGGCAAGGACTGGGCGCTGATCCGCCTGGCCAGCCCGGTGACCGGCCTGGCCACGCTGCCGCTCAACACGTCCTCGACGTACGACACCGGCAACTTCACGATCGCCGGCTGGGGCGCCGCGACCGAGGGCGGCAGCCAGCAGCGTTACCTGCTGAAGGCGACCGTGCCGTTCGTCAGCGACGCCACCTGCAACTCCTCCTCGATGTACAACGGCGAGATCATCGCGAGCAACGAGATCTGCGCCGGCTTCACCGCCGGTGGCGTCGACACCTGCCAGGGCGACTCCGGTGGCCCGATGTTCCGCACCGGCGCCAGCGGCCTGGTGCAGGTCGGCATCGTGAGCTGGGGCGACGGTTGCGCCCGCCCGAACAAGCCGGGCGTTTACACCCAGGTCAGCTACTTCGCGTCGACCATCGCGGCCGCCGCCACCAGCCTGGGCGGTTGATCCCGCAGTAGGTCACCCCGGCTCACGCCGGAGGCCCCCCGAATGCGCGGCGCCGGTTGTTCCTCGCCCGACTCGCCGGCGTCGTGCGCCACGGCCCTGCAGCCTCGCTGCGGGGCCGTGGCCTATTCGTCTTCGTCTTCTTCCGGGTCTTGGTTGGCCTCGGCGCCCAGCACGAAGGCGAGCATGGACAGCTCGTCGCCGGTGGGCCAGACGTAGGTCGGTAGCTCGGCCGGGCCCAGCTCGCGCACGTGCGACCAGAACTGCCGGACCGCGTCGGCCGGGGTGGCGGCCTCGATCGGCATCGCGACGCTGACCAGCCAGGTCGGCAGGCCGGCCGTGCTCTCGCCGCGCAACCGGGCGGCCAGGCGGCGGAACGCCTCGGGCTCGACCTCCACCGGACGGGCCCCGCCGAGGCCCTCAGCGGGCAGTGGAGCGTCGAACTGCCGCCGCAGGTAGGTCAGGGTGAGATCGTCGCCCTCGGTCTTGGCGGCCCGGCCCAGGGCCACCACGTGGTCGTCGGCGATCAGCAGCACCTCGTCGTCGGGTGCCACCGCACCCGACGCGCCCGCCACCGTCACGACCTCGTTGTGGAAAAGTCGCTCGGTCGCCCACTGCTCCGCCGGAATGATCACCGCCCACTGCGCCATGCGCTCAATCTCATCACGCGTGGATCGGAGCAACCCAGCAGCCCGCCAGATGGTCGTCAACCATGCCCGTGGCCTGCATCAACGCGTAGGCCGTGGTGGGGCCGACGAACTTGAAGCCGCGTTTCTTGAGCGCCTTGGCCAGGGCGATCGACTCCGGCGTGGTGGCCGGCACGTCGGACCGGGTGGCCGGCCGGGGCGGCCGCGGCACCGGGGCGAAGGACCACAGCAGCTCGGACAGCCCACCCTCCAGGTCGGCGGCGACCCGGGCGTTGTGCATGGTGGCGTCGACCTTCATCCGGTTGCGGACGATGCCCGCGTCGGCCATCAGGCGGACGGCGTCGGCCTCGGAGTAGGCGGCCACCTTGTCGATCTGGAAGCCGTCGAACGCGAGCCGGAACGCCGGACGTTTGCGCAGGATGGTGATCCAGGAGAGGCCGGACTGGAACGCCTCGAGGCTCATCCGCTCGAAGAGCGCGTCGTCGCCGCGCAGCGGCCGGCCCCACTCGGTGTCGTGATAGCCCACGTAGTCGGGGGTGCTGCCGCCCCAGAAGCAGCGGGCATGGCCGTCCGCGCCGACAACCAGGCCGATTTCGTCTGTCATGGCGACCACGGTAGGGCCACCCTCTGACAGTTTTGCTAGGGCAACTTGCCCTGCTCGACCAGGCGGCCGAACTTCCGCAGGGCGGCGGTGAAGCTCAGCTTCGAGCCGGGCCAGAGCACCGGCCAGGCGACCTTCCCGACGGCGCCGGCCGGCAGGTGGAACCACTCGTGCAGGACCACCTGGGTGCGGTCACCGGACATGGCCGTGCAGCGCATCGCGCCCGGACCGCGCAGCACCTTGCCGCAGTGCACGACCCGCACCTCGTACGGCGCGTTGACCTTGACCACCCGAATCTCGTCGCGCAGCGACGCGGGACCGATCGCGGTGATCGCCTCGACCAGGCTGCCCTCGCCGCCGTCGCCCTCGACCACCCGGACCTTGGTGAACGGGATCCAGGCGGACTGCTTCTCCCAGTTCAGGAAGGCGGCGAAGACCCGGGCGGCCGGTGCGTTGACGATGACCGTGGCGGTCACCTCGCCGGTTCCCGGGCTGGCGGCGTCCGCCAGGCCGTCGTCGGGGCCGCTCAACGCGGCTCCGCTGCCGGTTCGGACTTCGCGGGCTCCGGCTCCGGGAGGACCGGCTCGTCCGGCTTGACCACGTCGAGCTCGATCACCGGGCTGCCGGCCGCCGCGGGCGGGACCGCTGCCACCGCGGCCTCGCGGGCCCGGCGGAGCGCGTCGGCATCGGCGATGCGACCGTCACGCAGGGCCGTCACCTCGGCCTCCAGCACGCTGATCAGCTCACCCTTGTAGCCGATGTCGTAGGCGGCCCGCTGCAGCGCCTGGTCGACCTGCGACATCCGGTAGCCACGGAAGGTGGTGTCGAACTTGGTGCCGGCGATGTCGTCCTCGCCGAGCGGTCGGTCGGTCGGGAGCGGCACAGCGCTGCCATCGGGTTCGATGGGTGTCAATCCGGAGTCGCCTCCGCTCATCATCACGGTCACACCGAAGACGATTGCAGCCACCACCAAGGCGACGACGATGAACAGGAGAAGCTGACCCATGCGGACGATGTTGGCATGTCCGCTTCAAGCTCGCGAGCCCGCCACCCCGTCCGATAAATCAGGTCCAGGTCAGGATCTTCTTACGCCAGGCGTAGAGGATGCCCAGCGCGAGCACGGCGACGAAGATCGCCATCTCGGTGACGGTGGCGGTGCCGAACCCGGGCCGGTCGAACACGACCGCCCACGGGAAGAGAAAAACGGCTTCAACGGCGAAAAGCACATAAAGGTACGCATATACGTAGTAACGGATCTGGACCTGCGCCCAGTCACCACCGACCGGATCGATGCCGCTTTCGTACGCGATGTACTTGCCGGGCGGCTCCGCCGGGTTGGCCGGCCGAAGCAGCCGGTTGGCCCCGAAGGCGCCCACGAAAACGAGCACGCCGGCCCCGATGACCAGCCCGAGCGTGGCGTACGAACCTAGATATCCGTCCACCACGACAGCCTAGTTGACCGAGTGACAAGCTCGACCCGCCGCATGGTGGACTCTTCTGGAACGGGCATGCCTTGCCTGGCTACTGTGGTCAACGGCTTGCGACCGCTGGTAAGGAGCGCCGACGTAGGCTGGAAGTGACAACTGCGGGCCGGCCCATCGATGTGCTTTCTCGCATGGCCGGCGCCCCCTTGGAGGTTGGAAACGTGGCCGCTGGAGCGAAACGGGTCGAACAGCTGGACCGGGTGGTAATCCGGTTCGCGGGCGACTCTGGCGACGGCATGCAGCTGACGGGTGACCGGTTCACGTCCGAGACCGCGCAGCTCGGCAACGACATCTCGACGTTGCCGAACTTCCCGGCCGAGATCCGCGCACCAGCCGGCACCCTGCCCGGGGTGTCGAGCTTCCAGGTGCACTTCGCGGACTACGACATCCTCACGCCGGGCGACTCGCCCAACGTGCTTGTCGCGATGAACCCCGCCGCGCTCAAGGCCAACCTCTCCGACCTGCCGGCCGGCGCCGACATCATCGTCAACACCGACGAGTTCACCAAGCGCAACCTGGCCAAGGTCGGCTATGCCGCCAGCCCGCTCGACGACGGGTCGCTCGACGGCTACGCCGTGCACCCGGTCGCGCTGACCTCGATGACCGTCGGCGCGCTGTCCGACCTCGGCGTCTCGAAGAAGGACGCCGAACGCGCCAAGAACATGTTCGCGCTCGGCCTGCTCAGCTGGATGTACTCGCGCCCGTTCGAGTCGACCCTGCGGTTCCTCGAGCGCAAGTTCGCCAAGCGTCCCGACCTGGTCGCCGCCAACAAGGCGGCCTTCCAGGCCGGTTGGAACTTCGGCGAGACCACCGAAGACTTCGCGATCCGATATGAGGTGAAGCCGGCCAAGATGCGGCCGGGCACCTACCGCAACATCACCGGCAACCAGGCGCTCGCGCTCGGGCTGGTGGCCGCCGGCGTCCGGTCCAAGCTGCCGGTGTTCCTCGGCGCCTACCCGATCACCCCGGCCTCGGACATCCTGCACGAGCTGTCCAAGCACAAGAAGTTCGGCATCACCACGATGCAGGCCGAGGACGAGATCGCGGCGATCGGCGCGGCACTGGGCGCCTCGTACGGCGGTGCCCTCGGGGTCACCACCACCTCCGGCCCCGGCGTGGCGCTCAAGGGCGAGACCATCTCGCTGGCCATCGCGCTCGAGCTGCCGCTGGTGATCGTCGACGTGCAGCGGGCCGGGCCGTCCACCGGTCTGCCGACCAAGACCGAGCAGGCCGACCTCAACATGGCGCTGTACGGGCGGCACGGCGAGGCACCGCTCGCGGTGATCGCCCCCAAGTCGCCGTCCGACTGCTTCCACGCGGCGATCGAGGCGGCCCGGATCGCGCTGACCTACCGCACGCCGGTCATCCTGCTCTCCGACAACTACGTGGCCAACGGCTCCGAGCCGTGGCTGCTCCCGTCGCCGGACGACCTTCCCGACCTGACCGTGGAGTACGCCACCGAGCCCAACGGCGAGGACGGCCGCTTCCTGCCCTACCTGCGGGACCCGTCGACCCTGGCCCGCCCCTGGGCCATTCCCGGCACGCCGGGTCTCGAGCACCGCATCGGCGGCCTGGAGAAGGCCGACAAGACCGGCGACATCTCGTACGACCCGGCCAACCACGAGTTCATGGTACGCACCCGGGCCGCCCGGATCGAGGCCATCGAGGTGCCCGACATCGAGGTCGAGGACGACGACGAGAACGCCCGCGTCCTGGTCCTCGGCTGGGGCTCGACGTACGGCCCGATCGGCGCGGCCTGCCGGGCCCTGCGGCAGCGTGGGCTGCCGATCGCCCAGGCCCACCTGCGGCACATGGCACCGCTGCCGGCCAACCTCGGCGAGGTGCTCAAGGCGTACGACAAGGTCATCATCCCGGAGATGAACCTGGGCCAGCTGGCTCACGTGATCCGGGCGAAGTACCTGGTCGACGCGGTTCCGTTCAACCAGATCAGCGGCCTGCCGTTCACCGCCGCGACGCTGGAAAGCATGCTCGAGGACGTGGTCAAGAATGGCTAGCCCGACGGTGGAACTGAAGCTCACCGCCAAGGACTTCAAGTCCGACCAGGAAGTCCGCTGGTGCCCCGGCTGCGGTGACTACTCGATCCTCGCCGCCATGCAGCGGTTCATGCCCGAGCTGGGCATCCCGCGCGAGAAGACCGTGTTCATCTCCGGCATCGGCTGCTCGTCACGCTTCCCGTATTACATGAACACCTACGGGATGCACTCGATCCACGGCCGCGCCCCGGCGATCGCCACCGGCCTCTCGGCGTCCCGCCCCGACCTGAGCGTCTGGGTGGTCACCGGCGACGGCGACGCGCTCTCGATCGGCGGCAACCACCTGATCCACGCCCTGCGGCGCAACGTCAACCTGAAGATCCTGCTGTTCAACAACCGGATCTACGGCCTGACCAAGGGTCAGTACTCTCCCACGTCGGAGCTCGGCAAGATCACGAAGTCGACGCCGGCCGGGTCCGCCGACTCGCCGTTCAACCCGCTGTCGCTGGCACTGGGCGCCGAGGCATCGTTCGTCGCCCGCACCATCGACTCGGACGCCAAACACCTGCAGTCGGTGCTGCGCGCGGCGGCCGAACACGAGGGCAGCGCGTTCGTCGAGATCTACCAGAACTGCAACATCTTCAACGACGGCGCCTTCGAGCTGATCAAGGACTCGTCCACCCGCGACGACCACCTGATCCGCCTGGAGCAGGGCAAGCCGATCACCTTCGGCAGCGAGCAGCAGTTCTCGGTGGTCCACCCGGCGGGCGCCTTCGGCCTCTCGGTGCGCGAATCGGCCGCTCTCGACGGCGAGTCCCCGGTGACCCACGACGCCACGGTCGACGACCCGGCGTACGCGTTCGCCCTGTCCCGACTGTCGGGTTCCGACCTGAACACCACCCCGATCGGCGTGTTCCGGAACGTCATTCGCCCGACCTACGACCAGCTGGTCCAGAAGCAGCTGGAAGACGCCAAGGCCCAGGTAACCGGCACCCCCGACGAGATGCTCGACGACCTCCTCAACGCCGCCGACACCTGGACCATCGTCTAGGGCCGTGCCGCCGAAGGTGCTGGTCACCGGCTCGATGCTGCGCGACGACCTCCGGGCGATCGGTGTATCGCCCGGCGGCGTGCTGTTGTTGAACAGCTCGCTGCGCTCCCTCGGTTACGTGGTGGGGGGAGCCGTCGCCGTGGTCGAGGCGCTCCTGGACGTCCTGACCCCGGCCGGCACCCTGGTCGTGCCGGCCCAGACGCCGACCAACCGCGACCCGTCACGGTGGGGCGACCCGTCGGTGCCCGATAGCTGGTGGCCCCAGATCCGGGAGCATTTGCCGCCGTACGATCCGGCCTTGAGCGATTGCCGGGCGATGGGCCTGATCGCCGAGACCGTACGAACCTGGCCCGGCGCACATCGCAGCGGTCACCCACAGGTCTCGTTCGCAGCCGTCGGCGCCCGGGCGGCCGAGCTGACGGCCCGGCATGACCTGGACAGTGAACTCGGCGAGAACTCACCGCTGGCGGCCATCGAAGCAGCCGGCGGGCACACGTTGCTCCTAGGCGTCGGGTACGACAGGTGCACCGCGTTTCACCTCGCGGAGTACCGGCTACCGGGTTCGCTGCCCAGGCAACCGAACTCATGCGCGATGTACACCGAGAACGGGCGCGAATGGGTGACATATCTCGGGACCAGGTTGGACGCGAGCGACTTCACTCAGCTCGGCGTGGATCTTGAGCGGGAAACCGGCCAGGTCGCGAGAGGAGCCGTCGGTGCGGCCGGCGCTCGGCTTCTGCCCGTGCCGGAGACAGTGGCTTACGCCGGGAAATGGTTCCGCCGGCATCGCTAGGACAACGGCAGGCGTCTATTTCTTCATCCCGGATGCCGTGCGCCGCAATATATACTGTGCGCACGCGGCTTCGTACTGGCAGTGACCTGTGTATGGACCGGCTGAAGCTCCACTGTCTGCAGTCTTCTCGGCCACTATCAGCATCGTGCAGGCGGGAGGGGCCGGTTGCATCACGACGATCGCCCCGACCGCTCTCAGCGATGCTACTTCTTCCTCAGCTATGCGCGCGGCGACGACGCCGAGACCACCAAGCGGTTCTATCAGGATCTCTGCAACGACGTCCGTGACCATGCCGGACTGCCGCCCGGGACCGAGGTCGGCTTCCTCGATACGCACAGCATGGAATTCGGCACCACCTGGTCCCGGCAGTTGATGACCGACCTGGCTCGGGCCGGCACCTTCATCGCCCTGATCTCGCCGCGCTACCTGCGCAGCGACGCGTGCGGCCGGGAGTGGACGGTCTTCGCCGACCGCCTCGCCCAACACGCGAATCCGGGCGGCAACCCACCGGCCGCACTGCTGCCGCTGCTGTGGATTCCCCCGCTCACCCTGCCCGCCATCATCGAGGAACTGCAGTACAAACACGAAATGCTGCCGCTGGCGTACGCCGACAAGGGCCTGCGGCAGATGATCAGATTGGGCCGTTATCACGCCGATTACGTCGACTTCATCGACAGCCTGGCCCGGCAGATCGTCCGGGTCGCCGAGTCCGGACACGTGCCCCCGATGCCCTCGCCCCCGGAGTTCCAGCGGGTGACCAGCGCCTTCGGGCAATCCGCGCACATTGCACCGGAATTGACGATCCCCAGCCCGCGGCCCGCCCCGGCGAACGAGGACGCGCTGGTCACGGTCACCGCGGCTCCACCAGCCACGATGGACCTGAGCAGTGGTTCGGCTCCGGAGGCCGAGCAGCAACCACCGAGCGATCCGCACCCCGCGGTCCTGGTCCCGACCCCGCCGACGTACCCCGCTGGGTCGAACGGCCAGACCGTCCGATTCGTGGTTGTCGCTCCGACCGCCGCCGATGCCACGGCCGCCGGTCGCGACGCGCAGTACTACGGCAGCACACCGACGGCCTGGATGCCGTACCGCCCGGAGCTGTTGCTCCCGCTGGTCGCCTTCGCCCAGCAGATCGCCGAGGAGCTGCACTTCACCACGGTCGTCACCGACGGCGCAGCGCTGCCTCAAGCAATCACCGAGGCCGGGCTGGGCGGGCAGGTGGTCATCATGCTGATCGACCTCTGGGCGGTCCACCTTGACGAACAGCGCAATGCACTGCAGCTCTACGGCAGCGGCGAGCCGGCGACCGGCACGCCGCCACCCGCGGTGATGGTGCCCGCCGGCGCAACCGACCGGCAGACCCAGGATCGGCACGACGAGCTGGCCTGGCAGCTTCGGCAAATCCTGGACCGACGGCTCGGCGAACTACCGGCGGTGATGTTCCGCATGAGCATCATCAGCCACGGCGCGTTCGGCGAGGACCTGCGAGTGGTCCTCGAACGCGCACGCAACGAAGCGTTGATCACCCATCACGCCTACCACCGGCCGGCCGGCCAACCGGTCGGCCGACCGATCCTGCAAGGCCCGTGATCCGGACCCTCGAAGGAGAACGCACATGACCGACGCCATCCCGAACCGCGGTCAAATCATCACGTTCTACTCCTTCAAGGGCGGCACTGGCCGCACCATGGCGCTGGCGAACGTCGCCTGGATCCTCGCGGCCAACGGCAAGCGCGTGCTCGCGGTCGACTGGGACCTCGAGTCACCCGGCCTGCACTCGTACTTCCGGCCGTTCCTCGCCGACCCCAAGCTGCGCCACTCCCGCGGGGTGATCGATCTGCTGCGCGATTTCGCCACGGCGGTGGTCGACCCGCACACGTCAGCCGACGACCCCCACTGGTACCGGCGTTACGCCGACGTGGAACGCGAGGCGGTGTCGCTCACGGCGCGGTTCCCCGGTATCGGCACGCTCGATCTGCTGCCGGCCGGCGTCCAGGACGCGGCTTACTCCCAGCGCGTGAGCGGGTTCGACTGGAGCAACTTCTACCAGCGGCTCAACGGGATGGAGTTCCTGAGCGCCCTGCGCGACAGCATGCACCAGGAGTACGACTTCATCCTGATCGACAGCCGCACCGGGCTGAGCGACTCGGCCGGCATTTGCACGATCTTCATGCCGGACACGGTGATCAACTGCTTCACGCTCAACGACCAGAGCATCGACGGGGCCGCCTCGGTGGCAAACGCGATTCGGCAGCAGCGAACTGAGAACCCCGTTCGGATCCTGCCGGTGCCGATGCGAGTCGAGGCCGGCGAGCAGTTCAAACTGGAGGCCGGCCGGGACCATGCCCGGCATCGGTTCTCCGGGCACCTGGATCTGAGTCCCGACGACATCGATGCCTACTGGGGTGATGTCGAAATTCCCTACAAACCCTTCTTCGCGTACGAGGAGATCCTCGCGGTGTTCGGCGAGCGCTCCCGTCAGGAGTATTCGCTGTTGTCGTCGTTCGAACGGCTCGCGGGCCGGCTGACCAACGGCGAGGTGACCGAGATCCCGGCGCTGGACGAGCGGGAACGCCGGCGGCGGTTGGCCCAGTTCGAACGGCAGAAGCTGGTTCTCGGCAACGACGTACTGATCAGTTACGCCTCGGTCAACCGGGTCTGGACCGACTGGATCGCCGGCGAGTTGGACTCCGCCGGCCTCCGGGTGACGCTCCGCGAGATCGACCTGGGCGGGCCGGTGCACGGCTCGGATCCGGCGCTGGAGTCCTGGCTGGACCCGGCGGCCCGGGTGCTGGTCCTGCTCTCCCGCGACTACGTGGAATCGCCGAACGCGGCATCGCTGTGGCGCACGATCATCGAAAAAGAGCCAAGCGGCAGCATGCTCGTACCGATCCGGCTCGACGCCTCGCCGCTGCCGTCGCCATTCCTGGCCCGGGTGCCCGAGGTCGACCTGATGAACCTCACCGAGGACCGAGCCCGGCAGGCGCTTCGGGCGGTCTTCGATGATCTTCCACAGAGCGACAGCGACCGGCGGGAAGCCACCCAGGCCGCGATCCGGTTCCCGGCCAGCCAGCCGCCGGTGTGGGACGTGCCGCAGCGCAATGCGACCTTCACCGGTCGCGGGCAGCTCCTCGAGGTGTTACGCGACCGGCTCGCCGCCGACGTCACGGTGGTGACCCCGCAAGCTCTGTATGGCCTCGGCGGCGTAGGCAAGACCCAGGTGGCGCTGGAGTACGCCCACCGGTTCGCCGCCAACTACGACATCGTCTGGTGGATCTCGGCCGAGCGCCCCAGCGACGTCCGGCAGTCGATGGCAGATCTGGCCCAGTTGCTCGACCTGCCGAACGCGGAGAACGTCGGCGAGGCCTGGAAGGGAGTGCTGGACGCGCTGCGCCGGGGTATCCCGTACCGGCGTTGGTTGCTCATCTTCGACAACGTCGACGACCCGGCGGAGATCGAGCCGTACCTGCCACAGGGACCCGGCCACGTGCTCCTGACCTCGCGGAACCTCACCTGGGGCGGGCACGCGACCACCGTGGAGGTGGGCCTGTTCAGCCGGCCGGAGAGTGTCGCGCTGCTGCACCGGCGGGTGCCGACGATGTCCGACGAGGAGGCCGAGTCGCTGGCCGAGCGACTGGGCGATCTGCCATTGGCAGTCGAACAGGCGGGCGCCTGGCTGGCGGCCACCGCCATGTCGGTGCGGACGTACCAAGGTCTGCTTGACACCCAACTGCCGCAGATGCTGAGTGGGAGCCCACCGACGGGATACGAGCGCCCGGTCGCCGCCACGTGGCGGCTGTCCCTCGAGCGGATCCGGGAACACATGCCGGCCGCGGCCAAGCTGCTGGAGATCTGCGCCTTCTTTGCCGCGGAGCCGATCCCGACGTCGTTCTTCTACAACGAGCGCTTCATCGACATCCTGCTTCCGCTGGACCCCCTGCTCAGTGAACCGCTGATGCAGGGCCGCCTGATCCAGGAGATCGGCCGCTACGCGCTGGCCCGGTTGGACACCGGCCAGTCCACCATCCAGTTGCACCGTCTGGTCCAGGCCGTGATCCAGGATGGGCTGCCGCCGGCCGAGCGAGAGATCAACCGCCAGCACGTCCACGAGGTGCTGGGCGCGCTCAATCCGAAGGACCCGGACCGCCCGACCCACTGGCCGACCTATCGCCGTCTGCACCAGCACCTGGAGCGGTCCGGCGCGCTCGGTTCAGCAACCCAGTCGGTACGCCAGCTGGTCATCGACACGGTGCGCTACCTCTGGAAAGCCGGCGACTACCAGAGCAGTCAGGAGCTGGGCGACGCGGCGCTGAACAGCTGGCGGCTGACACACGGCGAGCCGGACGACGTGACCACCCTGTCACTGCGCCTCCATCTGGCGAACACGACGCGATCTCTCGCCCGCTACGAGGACGCCTACGCGGCCGATACCGACGTGCACCAACAACTGACCGAGCTCCTCGGGCCGAACATCCCGTACACGATCATGGCGGTCTCCTCGCTGGCCGCAGATCTACGGGTGCAGGGACGGTACGCGGAGGCCCGGGACCTGAGCGAACAGGCGTTGGATCGGTCTCGGCGGGTGCTCGGTGACGAGCATCTCCGGACCACCCACGCGATGAACAATCTCGCGCTCTCGCTCTCGCTGGTCGGCGACCTGACCGCCGCCGCCGAACTCGACCAGGAGTGCTACCAGATCCGGCGCCGGGTCTTCGGCGAACGGCACCCGGTCACCCTGCAGGCGATGGCGGCGGTCGGCCGCGACCTGCGCGACCTCGGCCACTTCGACGAGGCGCGGGACGTACTCGCACACGCGCTGGAAATTGCCACCGAGGACCTGGGCGAGAGCCACCCGGAATCGCTCCGGCTGGCCCGGACCCTGGCGGTCACTCTGCGCAAGGCCGGGTCGCTGACCGCCGCACACGCGCTGACTGCCCAGACCCTGATCCGGCACGAACGCAAGCTCGGCCCGAGCCACCTGGAGACGCTCGCCTGCCGCAATGATCTGGCCTGTGACCAGTCGGCGCTGAACAATCACGTGGAAGCCCGGGAGACCGGCGAGGCTGCCCTCAGTGGTTACCGGGACAAGGTCGGCGAGGACCATCCGTTCACGCTGTCCTGCGAGAACAACGTCGCGATCTTCCTACGCCGACTGGGCGAATACTCAGCCGCTCTGCCGTTGGCCGAGCGAGTCGTCGAACGCTTCACTGCAACCCTCGGCCCGGACCACCCATACACCCTGGCCTGCCGAATCAACCTGGCCAACGTGATGTACGACCTGAACGATCACGGCGGCGCGCTGGCCGTGAACAGGGGCCTGCGCGAGCCGATCAACGAGGCTCTGGGCCAGAATCATCCGGACACCCTGGCGGCCGAGAACAACCTGGCGATCAGTCTGCGGACGCTCGGCGAGACAGCTCAGGCTGACGAAATGACCCGGAGCATCCTGGTCCGGTCGCATCGCGTCCTCGGCCCCGATCACCCCAACTCCGTCGCGGTCCGCACCCGGACCCGGCTCAACTGCGACATCGACCCGGCGCAGCCCTAGCCACCGGCGTACACGTCAGACGCTGTCCTCCGCCGCCGCGAAACGCGGGGAGAGCCAGGCCGCGGCGGCCGAGGGCCGGATCCCCGTCGCGGCCAGGGTGCGGACCAGCTCAGGCCGTTCCCTGACGGTCTGCGCAGCGGCACCGGTGAGGGCGAGGGCGAGCAGCGCCCAGGCCGATGCGTCACCCGGGTCGGCCAGCAGTCGCTCGTCCAGGTCGGCGACGGTTGGCGGCTCCTCGGCGGTTTCCGCAGCGATGGCCGCCTGGCGGAGTGCCCGAGCCTGTTCGTTCGCCATCGCGGCCGCACCGATCAGACCGGCGGTCACTCGCGGGGCCGGGAGCGGTGGGCACGGCCGATTCTCGGCGTAGGCACCGGCCAATTCACGGGCACCGGAGTCGGTGAGTTCATGATTGCGCAGCCGCCATTCCACGTCGGTGACCGTTGCGCTGGCCGTCACTCCGGCCCGGATGTCCGGCCGGATGTCGTCCGGCCAGCCATCCAGGCAACCGGCAAGATTGGCGACGAAGTCCACGCCGAGCTCGGTCAGGACGCCGGGGCGGGACAGGGTCTCGACGGCCCGGCGGGCGTGATCACGCCACAGTGCGTACTCGAACTCGGCCGCTCGGGCGGCCGGACCGGTAATCCGATGACGCCGGACACGCCAGAAGCCGGCGACCGCGGCATGCGCATATGCACCCTGCAGGAGGGCACCTGGCGGACGCGGATCGCTGCGCCAGGGTGCGTGGAAAAGTTCGTCACATCCCGGCTGGACCAGATCCACGAGGTCCAGGAGGGCATACAACTTGAGGTGCGCGGACTCGTGCAGCAACGTGAGCGCCAACTGGGCCGCGTCGGTCGGACCGGAGGTGGCGATCGCCCCGAACGCATTCTGATGCGACACACTTACCGACCCGGCGGCCGGCTCGACCAGCGGAATCAGCACCCGAAAACAGGCCCGGACAGTGGGCGCGTAACCGGAATAATCTTCATCGATCAGACGCAAGGCGGACCGGCAGAGGTCCGCGAGCGCGGCGGCTTCGGCCTCCGGCAATCGATCGGTTACCGGCTTACCGAAGCAGTCCCGGTTCGGGTCCAGATCGTCGATCAGTACACCCTCAGCGGCCGAACGACACGGTGTCCAACGCGCCTGTGGTCCGTCCGTTCCCAGTGTCTCGCCGTCGTAACTGATCAGGACTTTCCCGTTCGCCCAGGCACCACCGTCAAATCGGCCCAGCCCAGGAAGAAACACGCCGCCGTCCGCCGAGTCCAGCCACAGTTCGAAGGGCTTCTGCGCGACGACCGCCACCGCCGCCGCGAGGCCGGCCAGGTACCGGCGCTCAACCGGCGTAGGTTTCCCGCCCGGACGCCGCAGCAGGCGGGTCGCCCACAGGTCGGTGAACGGACCGCCGAGGTTCGCCAGTACCCCCGCCGGGGGGTTGTCGTCCATCACGGCATCCAGCAGCGCCCAGGCCGGCTCGTCTCCCAGCCCGGTAACCCGGCGCACCTCCCTCAGCAGCAGCAGGCGCTTGCTCACCTGCGCCTCGGCCAGCCCGGTCAGCGCTTGGGCATCGCCGCCGCCGGCAGCGATGTCGGCGAACTGCGCCCTGGTGAGCCCGTGCGGGCGGACATTCACGAATTGGTCCCCGTCGAGGTGTCGGCGGTCAGCCGGTGCAGGTCCTCGCTCATCCGGCCGTGGATGTGCCGGATGAGTCGCTGCAGGTCGGCGCAGTAGACCGATGGATTCGTGAAGCCGGAAGTCGCCTCGTACCGGTGGGCGTAGTGGCCACCGCCGCAGACCTGGACCAGCGGGCAGGCCCGGCAGGTCGCGCCCAGGCCGGCGAGGCCGGTCTGGCGGGCCCGGATGCCGGGAAGCCCGAGGATGTCATCGAATCGGTGATCCAGGACGTTGCATCCGGTCGCCGCTTCGCCCTCGGCTGCGGTCTTGAGGGCGTCACCCTGCTCGATTGCTCCGTCGGTCTCCACGATCACGAAGTCGATCGGGGTCAGGCCGACCGATTCGGTGTCGCTCGGACCACCCAGCAGGAGCGACATGATCGCGCTGAACAACCGGATATCGGTCTCCCGACGCGGCGCGTCGTACCAGCGATCGAAGATCGGGATCAGCCAGTCGGCGTACGGAGTCCGCGGGTCGCCGGGGATACGCGCCGGCGGCGGCTGGGTCCAGTTACCGTGCGGCAACAGCAGATCAATGCGGGGCGGGGCGAAGGCGAGCAGGTCCTCGTACACCTCGACGGGGTCGTTGCGCACATCCACGGTGCACAGCAGACCCCCGTAGAGGTGCCGGTATTTCTCGGCCCGTAACGCCGCCAGGCCTGCCGCGACCTGGTGGTAACTCCCTCGTCCGTTCGCGAACCGGCGTTCGCGGTCGTTCGCCTGGCGGCCGCCGTCGAGGCTCACCCCGACTCGAACCTGGTGGCGGCGGAACAGGTCGAGGATCGGTTCGGTGAGCAGGATGCCATTGGTCTGCACAGTGAACCGCACGGCCACCCCGGCCGGCATGGCGTCCCGCATCGCCCCGATCGCGTACTCCAGCACGTCCGGACCGGCCAGGAGCGGTTCGCCGCCGTGAAAGGTGACGGCCACCCGCGGAAGATCCCAAGTCACTGCGTGTTCGGCAAACCGGCGTGCGGCTACATCGATAACCTCGTGCGCCATCACCTTGGGGCGGTCGCGCCAGGACTGATCAACGTGTTCGTACACATAGCAGTAGCGGCAAGCGAGGTTGCACCTGCTGTGCACCTTCAGCAACAGGTGACGAAAGGGCACCGCGGCCGGAGCGGTCACCCCGGGTGCCGCAGAACGAAGGACCTCAACCGAAACCCCTGACGCGACTTGAGGCAGGGCTGCCACCCGAACCGGTTACATGAAGTTGTTGAAAAGGCTGATCTGCTCGGCCAAGGCAACGACTCCAGGACGCTCGGCGTCGGTCTCACGCCGCCGCCGCAGTGCGTGACCCAGCGCATCGGACCCCTCCGTCATGAGCTTTGACCAGGGAACATCGATGATGTTAGGGATACTCCCGTCGATCTGCGGCTCCGCCGACGACCTCAACTTCGTACCCCTTTGTAGATCCCGGCTCGCAACCGGAACAGATTAGCGCCACCGTCAAACCGCTCCCGCCGGTGCGGGTAGGTCATGTCTCGGAAGGCTCGATGTCGCTGTTGATCCGGGCGCCGTCGCGCAGCGACGCCGTATGTGGGTGGTCGCTGCCGAGCCGATCGAGGCAGGTACGCAAGGCGTCCTCGCGCAGCTTCTCGGCACTTTCCTGATCACCGGCCGCCAGTCGGGTGGCGACAAGGTTGGCGGCAGCTGCAATGACGGCGGGGTGACCGGCACTGAGCAGAGACCGCAACCGTGTGTAGTTGTTCTCATCGATTGTCCGAGCTGCCTCGATCTCACCCATGGCGAACATCGCGTTGGCTCGGTTGCTGCTGCAGAGCAGCGTGTAGGGGTGCTCCTCACCAAGCGCCTCGGCGAAACCCGCGGCGGCCTCGTCGAGGGGCCCGCGGGCCTCCTCGGTCCGGCCGTCACGCAACAGGAAGATCGCGAGATCGTTCTGAGCGGCCAGGGTGAAGGGGTGGTTGGCGCTCTGCCGTTGCCGATAGCGCGCGAGCACGTCCCCGGCGGCGACGCCGGCACCGGCGTTGTCGCCGGCCGCCGACAACGCACAGGCCACTTCAAGACCGGCCGCCAGCGTGTGCGGATGCCGCTGACCGACGGTCTCCTCGAAAGCGTCCCGAACGCTGATGCTGAGGCCTTTGGCCTCCTCGATGAGCCCGAGACGGCGTAGCGTGACGGCGAGGTTCTTGCGGGCCAGCAGGGTCAACTCGTGGCGGTCACCGAGGGCTCGCAGGCAGGCGCCGACAGCGGTTTCCAGGGTCTCGCGCGAACGCGCCAGATCACCGATTTCGCGCTGGTCGCGGCCATACAGAATGCTGTACAGGAGGGTGTAGTAGTCCTCCGGCCCGGTCACCCGGCGACGACGCTCGACAACCTCTTCACTGGTCCGCACGGCGCCGTTGAAGTCACCCGTAAGGCGTAGCGAAGTGGCGAGGTTGTTCGCGGCCTTCAGCGTCTCGGGGTCTTCGCCACCCATCGTGGTCTGCAGGTCGACGAGAGTCTGTTCGTCGAGCGCGCGGGCCTCGGCGTACCGGCCGACGCCGCGCAGGTCGCCGGCCCGGCCCCGGGCTGCCATCAGGGTGTACGGGTGCTTCGCACCGAACACCTGCGTCATCCGTTCGAGGACGTCGGTGTCGGTCTCCAGGGCGGATTCGTGTTCGCCGAGGGCTCGCAGGGTGTTCGCCAACTCGAACCGAATCCGCAGCACGGACGGGTCGTCGGCACCGTACCGTTCCAGCCAACCATCGAAGGCACGCCCGGCCAAGCCCAGACTGGCGGTCAGGTCTCCGCGGCTGCGCAGCGATCGGACCATGTCCACGATCAGCTTGTGAACGTCAGGGTCGTCCGAATCGAGCGCGCCGGTGGGCTCCAGATGTGGCAGAAGGCGCTGGTAGGCAGGCCAGCTACTGCTCTCATCCGGGTTACCCCGGCGCTCGGCAGCCAGGATTGCGTGCACTTGCCTCTGCCTCTCCTGCTGTACCTCCGTCGTCAAGTCGCTTCGGATAACATTCTGGACCAAACGGTGCATCCTGAGTGCCTGAATCGACGAATCCTGACGAGCTAGCCCATATCGGGTGATCTCCCGAACAAGTGAACCATAGAGAAGCGGGTCTCTGAGGCGCGGGTTGTCGCGACCAAGCGCCGCGACCATGCCGGGGCTGGACAACAACACCGTAGGAATCGGCTCCGGTGCGAAGAACGCACAGAGTTCGACCAGGTGAGCGGCCGCCGGGTTGGACTCTCGCAGCCGCTGCTGCGGAACCCGCCAGATCTGCGCGGCCGGGTGCGGATAATCCGGCCCAGCCTTCAGCTCGAGGATCCGTGGCAGGTTCTCATCCAGAATCTCGAGATAGCTGTCCGGGCTCATCGCGGTGGCGGCCAGCCAGGAGGCCGCCTGCTCCACGGCCAGCGGTAGGTCACCCAGTTTCTCGGCGATCTGATCGGCACCGGCCCGGTCGATCCCGGGCACCCGGCGGCTGATCAGCTCGACGCTCTCCTCGCGAGTGAAGACGTTGACGTCGATGGTCCACGCCTCACGCGACCACTCGCCGCCCCGGGTGGTCACGATGACATCACCCTGGCCCGTCGGCACCAGATCGCGGAGTTGCTCCGGATCGTCGGTGTTGTCGAAGATGACTGCCCACCGCGGTGACGGTTTACCCAACCGCAGCGCTTCCAGAGCCGCCGCCTTCTGGTTGTCGACGCTGCCGGACACCTCCAGGTCCAGGACCCCGGCAAGGTCCGCGAGGGTAGCCGGCACCAGGCCCGGCTGGTCACCGGAAATCCACCAGACGATGTCGTAGTCGGCGGCGAAACGGTGTAAATACTCGATCGCGATCTGCGTCTTGCCGACGCCGCCGATGCCTTGGAGTACGGCCGGGCCGTTGTCGGCATTACTGGCGTTCAGGCGCTCCCGCAGTTCCTCCAGGATCGTGTCGCGCCCGGTGAAGGCCAGGTTCCGGGAGGGGGTGTGCCACACCTGCGCCGGCTCGAACGGGAACCGTGGCCGAGGACCGCCGCCGGCGGCAACCTCGTGCACCGGAACCGCATCGCGCAGGTCCAGTTGGCTCAGCACGGCCTCGCGGGCGTGCGCAGCGGAGACGTTGAACATGTCAACGGGTTCACGCGAATCGAACGGCGAGGGCAGTCGGAAGCCATCCAGCCGGACCGGGATGAGGAAACGGCTGAAGGTAGACGCGTCACGCGCCCGGGCAGCGTCCCAGAACGCCAGCGCCGCGGGTAGCCGGACCGACTCCTGGGAGAGCAACAACAGGGCTCGCTCGGCGTCCGCCAGCACGGCCACGGCGTTCGGAGCATTGATGTCCTGCAGATCGCTGCGCTGGCCCACCGTGCGCAGTTGGAACTGGATCCACTCGGCCCAGATCCGATCTCGCGGGGTGTAGCCGATCACCAAGCGGCCGGGGTTGATCGGCCCCCGCTGCTCGAACTCGGCCAGCCAACCCCGCCGCATCGTGTCACTCGGGCCGTCAAACTCGCATGGTTCGCCGATCAGCTCGCCGGCCAGCCGCTGGTAGGCGGCAAGAAGCGTGTTCTCCTGGTGCGCCCGATCGCCGAAGGTAGCCAGCGACTCCTCGTAGGCGTAAAAGACCTTGTACGGGATCTCGACGGTGCCCCAGTACTTGACCGGGTCGGCATAGCCCAGATCGGTGACCAGCGAGCGGAATCGGTGCTGGGCGGTGCCGCGCCACCGGTCCAGTTTGGCCGCTTCGCCGTCCTCCACCCGGGTCGGCACCGGGAAGATCCGCACCGGGTTTCCGCGCGACTCGCGCATCTCCAGAATCGCCCGCGCCGCGGCGGCCGCGCCGTCGATGTTCTGGTTGTTGAACGTGAAGCAGTTGACCACGGTGTCCGGCATCTCCACAGTGCAAATGCCTGCGTTGTCGCTCAGCCCGGTCCGGCTGTCGATCAGCGTGACGTCGTAATTGGCCCGCATGTCGTCGGCCCAGGTCTTGAGGAAGGCCTCGCCATCCAGCCCGTCCCAGAACTCTGACCAATCAAAGTTGCTGACCGTGCTCGAGTACTCAGGAACCTGCTGGCCGCTGGGTAGAAAGTCGATGCTGCCCCCGGAGGGGAACTCGTAGCGCTCGAGGGAAATCGCGTAGCGCTGCACCCGGGCCACCCGGTGCAACGTCGCTTGATCCAGCGGCCCGCTCTCCTGGACTCGCTTCCGATAATCCATGATCGCGTCGACTACACCCGGTGTCTGGCGCAGCCGGCGGTCGGTCAGGAACGGCATGAAGTAAAGGTGCAGGCCCGGGGACTCAAGATCCCAGTCCACCGTGAGGACTCGGCGGCCGGTACTCGCCAAGATCCACGCGATATTGGCCAGCGCCATGGTTCGCCCGACCCCACCCTTGTACGAGTAGAAGGTGATGATCTGGCCGTTACGGCCTGGACGGTCCACGGCCGCCTCCTTCTGGGCGATCGTTGAATCGGTCAATGGTTTCACGGCCCACCAAGGATCGGTCGGCCTGACGATGATCGGCCGGACGTGCGTTCCGCCTCGGCGTCCGCGCGCTGAAGGCGGTTCTCCGCCTCGACGATTGCCACGGCCAAGTCGGCGTCAAAACGTTCGGCGGTGCTCACCTCGGGATAGAACATGAGGTCATGGCGCCGACTCCGGTCGCGGAAGACCGACAGCACCTCGACCCGCAGCATGCCGCTGTTCGCCTCGGTCTCCGGATCCTCGAAGTTGACCGGGACCAGTACGGCGGCGGTGCGGTCGTCCTGTTCACTCGCCGCCCGCAGGGTCGCTCGCAGCTCGTTCAGCTGGGTGGCCCAGGCATCCACCAACAACACGACAATCTCGTTATGCTCGCCGGCCGCCGCCAGTCGATCGCCCAGCGAATCGAGCGCGACCGATTCGGAGCGCAGCCGACGTGAGGCCGCGACCTCGGCGGCCCGGTCCATCACCGGCTGCCTGGTCCGGGGCTCATACGGCGCCCAGTCCTCTCGCCGCTTTCCGTAGCTGTTGACGTTCGAACGGACCGCGCTCATCTGTTCCTTGGTTCCGGTGATCACCGCGAACGAAACTCGCGCCGACCGGCCGGGGCCGCTGCCCCGAGCCGGATGATCCTGGAACGCGTCAAGCGCCGCCCGCATTCGGGCAAGCTCCGCCGGGCGGAGCGGGAAGCGATGAGCAGCAGTCACGATCCGGTCGGCCAGGGCGTCGAGAAATGCCTCGTACTCGACGCGATGACTCCGGATCTTGACCAGCTCGCGGATCTCCTCCGCGTAGGGCGTGGCGTGCATGACGACTTCCGCGCCGCCCACCATCGGAGGCTGAGCCCGCGGGCCGTCGTCGGCCCAGCGCAGCGCGATCAGGTTGGAGGCCGGCGCGTCGGCGCTGTCCGCGTGCTGGTCGAGCCGCTCGGCAAAAGCACCCCAGTCGCGCCCGCAGCGGCTGGACAGGAAGTACCGCATCGAACAGAGGGCTATGAACGTCTGCGCGGTGGCCAACGCGGACTCCGGGTCCGCGCGCCAGCGCAGCGGTTCTGCGTCGTCACCGGGCTCGAGGAAGCCGACCTCGGCGACCGGAGTGCCGGCGGGCAGCCGGCCCCGGACAGCCGCAGACAGATCTTGAAAGAAGCGAGCGACGTAGACACCGTCCTCGCCACGGGCGCCGCTGAGGAAGAAGTACGGCATGCGGTCTCGGGAAATACGCCCCGGCGGCAGGTCGCCGGAGCGATTCTCCGGAGTCTGGCCGAGGTCCATGGCGCCCTCAGCTCGGGCGACGGGCGGCAAGACCACCGATCAGGCCGGAAGCTCGGGTGTCCACAGCAGACGTGTCATGCATCGTGAACCGTCCAAAGGGTGCGTTCCCACCGGCTGAAGCATCTGTCCACTAATACAGCATCGCGAACGGCGTCAGTACCCGCCGCTCAGGTGGGACTCATGTCGGACTTCCGATCTGCCTACCTTTACGTGACGTTCGCAAAGATAGATAGGGACTTCTCGGATTGGTCTGGATCGCGGTTGATCCAGCGCTCCAGCGCGTGAGCAAGAGGCGAGTCACGGATCTCCTCCCACCCATCCAAAGAGATGTCCTCAGGACGGGGAAGCTGCAGGATTTCCGCCCCCATGTTCTCGGTCATGTAGCGACCCCTTCGGCGCATGCGTACCGGCAGGGGTCCAGCACCCACGCAGGACCACTTGGAGACAATGTATCGAAGTATCTCGCTGGGTCAACCCTGTGTAATTTTCACATCACGATCGGCAGCGGCCGCCTTCAGATGGCGGCGCCCACGGCACTCTCGTCGGCGCGGATATAAACCAGCATGTCGCCCGTATCGATGGTGATCACCTGGTCGCCGCCGAGCGGCAGCACCTTGCCCCGCCGGATCAGCGCGACCACCAGCGTCTTCAGTTCCCGCGGGTTCTGGCCGACCTCGGCTCGTTCGGCGCTGCGCATGGCCAATGCCATCCCCTGGCCGGGGGTCAGCAGATCTTCGACCACGTCGATCAGCGGTGGGGCCGTTGTCGTCAGGCCCAGCAGGCGGCCGGCGGTGGCCGAGGAGACGATCACGTGGTGGGCGCCGCTCTGCTTGAGCAGGGCGGCGTTCTCCTGTTCGCGGACCGCGGCGATGATGCGCACCTGGCCGGCGGTCAGCTGGCGGACGGTGAGGCTGATCAGGACCGACGCCTCGTCGCTGTCGGTGGCGATGATGACGGCCTTGCAGTTCTTGACGTCGGCCTCGTTGAGGACCGCCGAGCGGGTGGCGTTGCCCTCGACCGCGACCAGGCCGTTCGAGGCGGCCTGCCGAACCGCGTCCTCCCGGCTCTCCACCACCACGATCCGCGCCTTGTCCCAGCCGTTCTCCAGCAGCGCGGCGACCGCCGCCCTACCTTTTGTGCCGTAGCCGCAGACGATGACGTGGTCCTTCAACTTTCGCCTCCACCGGCCGACCCGCAGGCTGTTGCGGTACTGGTCGGTGAGCACCTCGAGGGTGGTGCCGACCAGGATGATCAGGAAGAGCACCCGCGCGGGGGTGATCGCCAGGATGTTCACCAGCCGCGCTGCGGGGGTGTACGGGGTGATGTCGCCGTAGCCGGTCGTCGAGAGGGACACGACCGCGTAGTAGAAGCAGTCGAGGAGGGTCAGGCCGTCCTCGTTGATGTCCCGGTAGCCGTCTCGGTCGAGGTAGATGATCGTGACCGTGACCAGGACGAGCGTGACAGCTAAGGCCACCCGGACCGCGAGCGCACGCAGGGGACCCTGGCGGACCAGGGGTAAGTGGATCATTTCTCGTCCCGCACACGCACACCATAGCGGCCACGCGCCGGACCGCCCCTCAGGACATCATATAAACGATCGTTTAGGAATACCCGCTGGTAGGTTGCCGCGGGCGGCGGAAAAGCCGATCGACACCCTTGTATGCAGATCGTAGCGATACGAACACTGCGCGTATGGTCCGACGCATCGTCCTCGCCGCGATACTCAGCCTCGGAATCGTGCTCGCTCCGTCCGGGGTTGCCCACGCTGCCACCGCCGACAAAGCCACCGTTCTGGCCGGCTGGACCCAACCCACCGCCAGCAGCACCAGCGCGTGGAACTCGGCCCGGCTCAACCGGGACCCGTGGAAGTCCTACAACTTCGACTGGTCGACCGACTACTGCTCAGCCAGCCCGGACAAGCCGCTCGGGTTCGATTTCAGCCTGTCCTGCTGGCATCACGACTTCGGCTACCGCAACTACAAGGACCTGGGCGCCTTCCCGGCCAACAAGGACCGGGTCGACAACACGTTCTACGCCGACCTCAAGCGGGTCTGCACCACCTACAGCAGCATCGTGCGCCCGGCCTGCTACAGCCTGGCCTGGACGTACTACCAGGCCGTGCACCTGTTCGGCGGGCTCCGGATCACCCAGGCCGATCTCACGAGGGCCGAAGCGCTGAACCGATGAAACGGGCGGCACCGTCCTCCAGGTCCGGGTGCTCGACGGCCAGGGCCATAGCCACAATCCGATCAAAACCTTGACCAACCCCCTCGGCGTACGCGGCGTCGAACGCCGCGTCGCCGAGGGAGGTACGCAGCCAGAGCTGCTGCGCCGACCAGAAACTTCCGAACATGGGCGTACGCCGAGCACCGCGCGCCGCCTCGGCCCCGCCGAACAGCACGGCCGCCATCCCCGGGTCGCCGCCGAGGGCACAGCGGACCGCGATCGCCGCGACCGCGTCGGCGGCGGCCCCCCGGAACCCGTGCCGCAGTCGCGACCGCAACGCCACCACCAGGTGGTCGTGCGCGGCCACCAGGTCCCGGCGGCGCAGCGCCACGATCCCGAGCAGCCAGTCCACGGTGCGCCGGCCCCGGTCCTCCGGCCGGCTGGCCTCCCACTGGCGAGCCCCGCCGAGCAGGTCAGCCGCCTCGTCCAGGGCGTCGCGCCGGCAGAGCAACTCGGCCAGGGTCACCACGGCCGGCAGCGCCGCCTCGGACTGGTCGGCCTGCCCGATCACGTCGCGGCAGAACTGCTCGGCCTCGTCGTAGTTCCGGTTCTCCAGCAGCGTCAGCCGGCCCCCGACCAACGCCCGGACCAGCAGATCCTGGTTGTCGATATCGCGGGCGATGCGCTCGGCGCGCTCGAGGAAGCGGTTCCGCTCGTCCCGGTCGTCGGCCAGCCCGGCATGAGTCAGGTACGCGGTGGCCAGTGCGGCCGGGGCGATCTCGGCCTCGTCCAGCCGGTGGTAGAGGCGGAACAACAGGTCCCGGCCCTCGCGGGCACCGCCGTGCTCACGCCACCACGGGTCGAGCCCGCCGGCCAGACGCAGCCCGGCGGACACATCGCCCTCGGCCGCCGCCCAGCGCAACGCCGCCCGCCACTCGGCCACGAACGGCGCCAGCTCGGTGAGCGAGACCGTGCGCGGCTGGCCGTCGGTGTCCACGGTCACCGAGTCGAGCGTGTGCAGCGACCAGGCCACGTGCCGATCCCGGGACGCGTGCTCGTCGCCGGCCGCCGAGAGCTGCCGGGTCGAATACGCCCGCACCTGCTCGGACATCCGGTAGAGCGGGCCGGGCACGACATCGATCAGGGATTTCTCGGTCAGCTCGGCCAGCGAACCGAGCGCGTCCGGACCACACCACTCCACCGCGGACAGATCGACCGCGCCGGCAAAGACCGAGAGGCGCCGCAGCAGACCGGCGGCGCGACCGCTCAACGTGCGGTAGGACCAGTCCAGGCTGGCCGTGATGCTGTCGTGCCGCTCGCCCATCTCGCCCGAGACCGGGTCGAGCGCGGCGATCGGGTCGTCCAGCCGGGCCGCGAGCTGCCCGGCCGTGAACATCCGCAGCCGCCCGGCGGCCAGCTCCGCGGCCAGCGGCGAACCCTCCAGCCGGGACGCCACCCGAGCCAGGTCGGTGCTCTCCTCGACCGGCCCCGGCCGACCGCCGCGGGCCGCCGCGGCCCGCTCGCTGAGCAGCGTGAACGCGTCGGCCGGGGTCATCGGCGGGATCCGCCACACCACCTCGCCGTGCACGCCCAGCGGTTCCCGGCCGGTGACCAGCACGTCCATCTGCGGGCAGGCGGCCAGCAGCATCCGGATCAGGCCGGCGCAGGCCGCCGGGGCCGCGTCGCAGGTCTGCAGGAGAAGCAGCATCCGCCGATCCGCGCACTGCTCGAGCAGCGTCTCCAGAACCGGCCGGCCCGGCTCGGTGCGCAGGCCCAGGGCCGCGGCCAGGGCGGGGGCCAGGCCGGTAGCCGCGCTGACCGCATCAACCGTCCAAACCCCGTGCGGGTACGACGTGAGCACGCGCTCGCCCACCGCGAACGAAAGGCGCGTCTTGCCGGCGCCACCCGGTCCGGTGATCGTGACTATCCGGTTGCTGGTGAGCAGCTCGGCCAGGTCGGCGGCCTCGGTGCGGCGGCCGACGAACGAACTCAGCGCGGCCGGCAGGTTGTGTTTGGGGCTGCCCGGGGTGCGCGGGCGGGGAAAGTCGCGGTCGAGTCCGGCCGCGATCACCTGGAAGAGGCGTTCGTCGTCGTCGAAGCCGCGCAGCCGGTGCGGCCCGAGATCGAGAAAGTCGACGCCGGCCAGCTGCTTGGTCATCGTGGTCGTCACCGTGGGTGCGGGAGCGCCGTCGGTGCGAACGGACAGCGCGGTGGCACCCGAACAGAGAATCTGACCACCGTGCGCAGCCGCCGCCACCCGGGCGGCCCGGTGCACCTCGACGCTCGCGTACTCGTCGCCGACCGGGGTGGCCCACCCGGTGTGCATGCCCATCCGGACACGCGGCATGGCGTCGCGGCCCGGCCAGTCATGTGCGGACAGTCGCCGCTGGGCCTCGACCGAGGCGGCCAGCGCGGCGCCCGCATCCTGGAATGCCACGAAGAAAGAGTCACCCTCGGTGAAGAGCTCGACACCGTCGAAGTCACTCAGCGCAGCGCGCAACACCGATCGATGCGCGCCGAGAACGAGGCGGTATTCGTCTCCGAGCATCCGGGCCAACCGCGTCGAGCCCTCGATGTCGGTGAACATAAAGGTCACCAGCCCGCTCGGCAGCTCGGTCCGTCCCGACACGGTGAACCTCCGCCTCCTTTGGGAAGTCGTGTCCCATGCTGCCGTATCACTCTGTCACCGTGCATCGTAGAAACGGACGGTAACGATCTACACGTCATGACCGACCCTGGAGGGAGGAATTCCCGCCCGGAGTCATCGACGCTCGCTATGCACTACGCGTGACGTAACGAAATGGATCGACCCAAGTCACGCCGCAGTTGGTCACTTCCGGCCGACCGTTCGGGTGTACTCGTCCGGGTCACCTGCGGCAGCGTCTCTCCACGTCGCACGCTCACTCCGTAGAGTAACGACGCTCACGATCGCCAAACACCGCGAGCGACCGTAGCTCACCCGAACGATCACCATGCGTACTCGAAGTGACTCACGAGTAGGGGTGGTTCCGGGCGCGCAGAGGCCCGAGGTCACGCCGCTGGCGCACCCCTGGAGACACAAAAAAGTAGACCGGCGGCTCGGCCCCGGTCTGCGGGACTAGATCAGCAGCCGCAGCCGCCGCCGCAACACCCGCCGCCGCTGGGGCCGGCGGACGGGGCCGGGGACGAGCCGCCGCGGCCGGTGACCGCGACGGCGGAGAGCAGCTTCACCGTGTCGTCGTGACCCTGGGGGCAGACGGTGGGCGCGGCGGCCTCCCGCATCGGGCGGCTGACCTCGAAGGTGTCGCCGCAGGAGCGGCACCGGAACTCGTAACGCGGCATTGGCAAAGCGTAGGCCTCTTGTATGACAGAACGGCACCCAGCCGGTCCGACCCTCCAGAATGTGATTCGGCCTCCTCTACGCGGCCTCTTGCGGCGAGCCGTCGGCAGGTAGGGTCGGGCCGTGGCGAACGGGCGGAAGAAACCGGTGGAGCAACCTGAGCTGCGTGCGGCCGCGCCGCACCAGGGCGGACCACTCGGCAGCTCCGGCGCGGCCCCGGAACCGATTGTGGATAAATCGACCACCGAAGCCGCCGAGAAGCCCGCGCCAAGCGAGGTCGCCGCTCCGGAGAGCCCGACCGGCCCGCCTCCCGCGAGCAAGGCCGACCCTCTTCCCGCGAGCAAGGCCGACCCTCTTCCCGCGAGTAAGACGGAGAGCGCGCCCCCAGCCGAGGTCGGCGAGAAGCCCGCAGTCGAGGCAGCCCCGGCCAAGCCGGAGAGCAACGCCGCCCCCGAGGGCGAAACCAAGCCGACCGCCGCTGCGCCGGTGGTGCCGGTGCAGGCGCGAGGGCTTCGGCGCGCCAATCCGGTGCTCGTTGCGCGTAAGGCGGGGCGCAGCACGTCGGACTGGGCCAAGCGACCCAGCGGGCGGCTGGTGCTGCCGGGGATCATCGCGCTCCTGCTGCTCGGTGCGGCCGGGACGGCCGGTGCTTACCTCGTACCGCAAGCTTTGCAAGCCGCACCCTCGCCCAGCGTGACGCCCGGATTTCCGTTGGATGCGACTGGCTCGGGGGCGGCCGCGAGTTATCCGGCCGGCCTGCCGACCGGTTCGGCCCCGGCAGGGGCGGGCAATCTGCCGCCGGCCACCACCGACCCGGTCCAGCCGGTGCAGAACGGCGCCCGCCCGGCCGACGCGTTGGCCGGCTGGGCGCAGCAGATCGGCACCAAGGTCGGCATTCCGGTGGTGGCGGTGCAGGCCTACGGCTACGCCGAGCTGGTGCTCACCCGCTCCATGCCGGCCTGCCACCTGAGCTGGACCACGATCGCCGCGATCGCCAGCGTCGAGTCGGCGCACGGCAGCGCCAACGGAGCTGTCCTAGGAGTGGACGGGTCGGTGTCGCCGCCGATCTATGGGCTGCCGCTGGACGGCAAGGGTGGGCGGCAGCTGATCGCCGACTCCGACCAGGGCACGCTCGACGGGGACACCACCTACGACCGGGCGGTCGGGCCGCTGCAGTTCATCCCGACCACCTGGAACCAATACAAGGTGGACGCCGACAACAACGGGATCGCCGACCCCAACGACATCGACGATGCGTCACTGACCGCGGCGACCTACCTGTGCCAGGGCGGGCGCGACCTGTCCAAGGCGGAGCAGTGGTGGGACGCGATTCTCTCGTACAACGCTGTTCAGCCGTACGCCCAGAAGGTTTTCGAGGCGGCCAATGACTACGGACAACGCAGCCGCACATAAACGCACAGTGACGACCCCCGCACATTTCCGTTCCCAGCACTTCCCTGTTGGTCCGGTTAACGGCAAGCTGTACGGGTGAGGGTGCGTGAATGGGATCCCCGGTCAGCGTCGGCGGGGGAGATCCGATCGCTCGTGGAGACGGTTAACACGGTGCTGTCCACAGATCTCCCCGACGATCCACCATGGCAGGACGTCCAGGTCGCTGATTACCTGGCCGAGACCATGCCCGGCGAGCGCCGGATCAGCTGGGTCGCCGAGGACGATCGCCTCCCCGAGGGGGAGAGCGAGATCTTCGGGCATGTCAGCATCCTGCTGCTCGGCGACATCGGCGTGCTCGAGGTGATGGTCAAGCCGTCGCTGCGCCGCCGTGGCCTGGGCCGGGAGCTGGTCGCCATGGCCGCTCGCCGCGCCTACCTGGAGGGCTTCTCGTCGATCGGCGTCGAGGCGATCGGCGGCACCCCGGCCATCGCGTTCTACGAGTCCCTGGGCTTCGAGCGGGAATATGTCGAGACTCGCAGCGTCCTCAACCTGACCTCGGTCGACTGGCCGTCGCTGCACGAGATGGCCGACGGCATCGCCACCGGCTACCGGGTGGAATACCACCCGGGCGGTCCGCCCGAGGCGCTCCTCGAGGCATACGCGCAGGCGAAGCTGGAGGCGCAGGACGACGATGAAGATCTCGACCTCGCGCCGCGTTCGTCCGACCCGCAGCGGCTGCGTGACTCGCTGGAGACACTGCACAAGCGCGGCCTGAAGCCGTACATCGTGTTGGCCATCCACGAGTCGAGCGGGGTGGTGGCCGGCCTGACCGAGGTGGTGGTGCCGGCCCAGCACCCGGAACGCGCCGATCAGTACGACACGATCGTCGTGCGGGCGCACCGCGGCTACGGCATCGACCGGGCGATCAAGGCCCGCATGCTGTTCGAGCTCCAGTCGGCCGAACCAGATCTGCGCGAGGTGCAGACCTGGAACGCGCACAACAACGAGTCCATGCTCAAGGTCAACGCCGAACTGGGCTACCAGGCCGACCGAGACTGGTACGAGTACGGCGTCGACGTGGCCCAGCTGGTGCAGAGCCTAGAGCCGGTGCAGTGACCTAGAAGCGCAGCTTCTGGGCTACCTCGGTGGCCCAGTAGGTGAGGATGATCTGGGCGCCGGCTCGCTTGATCGAGGTCAGCGACTCGAAGATGGCTCGGTCGCGGTCGATCCAGCCGTTGGCGGCGGCCGCCTCGACCATCGCGTACTCGCCGGAGACCTGATAAGCGGCTACCGGAACGTTGACCCGGTCGCGGACGGCGGCGATCACGTCCAGGTAGGGCAGCGCCGGCTTCACCATCACGATGTCCGCGCCCTCGGCCACGTCCAGGTCGACCTCGACCAGGGCTTCGCGCAGGTTGGGCGGGTCCTGTTGGTACTGGCGGCGGTCGCCCTGCAGGCTGGACTGGACCGCCTCGCGGAACGGGCCGTAGAACGCGCCCGCGTACTTCGCCGAGTAGGCCAGGATCGACGTGTCCTGGTAACCCGCCTTGTCCAGGCCGCGGCGAACGACGCCGACCTGGCCGTCCATCATTCCCGACGTGCCGACCATGTGCGCCCCGGCGGCGGCCTGCGCCACCCCCAGATCGGCGTAGATGGCCAGCGTCGCGTCGTTGTCCACCGAGCCGTCCGGCGCCAGCACGCCGCAGTGGCCGTGCGAGGTGAACTCGTCCAGGCACAGGTCGCTCATGATGACCGTGGCGTCGCCCACCTCGGCCACCAGGTCCCGGATGCCCACGTTGAGAATGCCGTCCGGGTCGAGACCGGCCGAACCGGTCTCGTCCTTGTGGTCGTCGGTGGGCACGCCGTACAGCATCAGGCCGCCGACGCCCGCGCTGACCGCCTCGTGCGCGGCCTTGCGCAGCGACTCGCGGCTGTGCTGGACGATGCCGGGCATCGAGCTGATCGCCCGAGGCTCGGTGAGCCCCTCTTTCACGAAGAGGGGCAGCACCAGCTCGGACGGAGCGATCCGGGTCTCCTCCACCAGGCGGCGGAGGGCCGGGGTGCGCCGCAGGCGACGCGGGCGGATGTCCGGAAACGACGACATCGGCGCTCCTTAAAAGCGAGTTACCGGAAGCGAAGGGCAGTAGGTCCCTGGACCTTGGAGCCGCGGCGCTGCTTGGCCGGCATCGCGGCCAGCTTCTCGCGCAGCTCGATCGCGTACGACGCGAGCGCCTCGACCAGGTCCGGCACGGAAGCGTGCTGGGGCTGGACGTCGACCCGCAGGCCGAACTCGGTCGCCGTCTCGGCGGTCTTCGGTCCGATCACCGCGACGACCGTGCGGGCGTGCGGCTTGCCGGCGATGCCGACCAGGTTGCGGACGGTCGAGGACGAGGTGAAGAGCACCGCGTCGAAGCCACCCGACTTGATGGCGTCGCGGATCTCGGCCGGCGGCGGGGCGGCCCGCACCGTGCGGTACGCCGTCACGTCGTCGACCTCCCAGCCGCGCTCGATGAGCCCGGCCGCGAGCGTCTCGGTGGCGATGTCGGCGCGGGGCAGCAGCACCCGGCCGACCGGGTCGAGGATCTCGTCGTGCGGCGAGAACTCGGCCAGCAGGCCCTCGCTGGACTGGTCACCGGCCGGGATCAGCTCGGGCTGGATGCCGAAGGACCGGACCGCCTCGGCGGTGGCCTCGCCGATGCAGGCGATCTTGACGCCACCGAAGTGACGGGCGTCCAGACCGTGCTCGTCGAACTTCTCCCAGACCGCGCGGACCGCGTTCACCGAGGTGAAGACGACCCAGGCGTACCGGCCGTCGACCAGGCCCTTGACCGCGCGCTCCATCTGAGCGGGGGTGCGCGGCGGCTCGACCGCGATGGTCGGCACCTCGCACGGGATCGCGCCGTACGCCCGCAGGCGTGCGCTCATCGCGCCGGCCTGCTCCTTGGTGCGCGGGACCAGGACCTTCCAGCCGTACAGCGGGCGGTTCTCCCACCAGCTCAGACTGTCGCGCTCGGCCACGTCGGTGCCGACCGACAGCACCACGCGGCCGGTGAAGCCGAGTGCCGCCGCCACGAAACTGTCGACCGTGGACGTGGTGGTGTACTGCGTCTCGCCGGTGCCGTCGCCGGTCACCGCGACCGGGGTGCCGGGCTCGACACCGGCCGCGAGCAGCCCGTCGCGGACGGCGGCCAGGTCACCGGCGTCGACCGACACGGCGAACGAACCCTTGCGGGCCGACGCGGCGAGCGCGTCGAAGTCGAGGGCGGTCACGTCGCCGACGTCGGCGACGGTGCGCACGGCCGGCAGCGGAACACCGGCGTAGGTGGCGACACCCTCGGCCTGGCCGATGCCGGGCACGACCTCGAAGTGCACGGCGGTGCGAGCGACCGCCTGCACCTCCCGGACGACCGACTCGTGACCGAACGGGTCGCCGGCCACCAGGTGCACGGCGGACAGACCGGACTTGGCCGCGGACAGCAGCACCTTGGCGACGTCGCCGGGGGCGCCTTCAGCCGGGCTGAACTGGGCGTCCTCCTTGGCCTCCGACTTGATCGCCGCGAGCAGCGAGTCGGGCACGCCACGGTCGTAGACCACCTGGTCGGCATCGGTGAGCGCAGCGTGCGCTCGGCGGGTCAGCAGCTCCGGGTCGCCGGGGCCGGCCCCGACGAACGCAATGCGTCCTGCTGGCTTGCGGGCGGTGCGGGTGGTCATTCTGTGCTCCCCAATAGGGTGTCGGCGCCGTTCTCGAGGAGATCGGCGGCGAGTGCCTTGCCGATCTCCGCCGCGTCGGCGGGCGTTCCGGTGCGCGACAAGCGGATGGCTCGGGATCCATCCGGGCTGATCACCGCACCGCGCAGGTAGATCTCGTCGCCTTCCTCGCCCTCGGCGAGCTCGGCGTGTGCCGCGACCGGGGCGGAGCACCCGGCCTCGAGCGTGGCAAGCAACGCCCGTTCCGCCACGACAGCGGAGCGGGACGGCGCATGGTCGAGTGCGGCCAGCAGCTCGACCAGGTCTGCATCGCCGGATCGGCACTCCACCGCCAGCGCGCCCTGGGCAGGGGCGGGCAGCATGAGCATCGGGTCCAGCGTTTCGGTGATCTCGGCGGTGCGGCCGAGACGAGCCACCCCGGCCCGGGCAAGGACCACGGCGTCCAGATCGGCCTCGGGCCCGAGGACCCGGGCGATCCGGGTGTCGATGTTCCCGCGAATCGGCGTGACCTGCAACTCTAGGCCCAAAGCGTGCAGTTGCGCGATTCGGCGCACCGCCCCGGTGCCGATGACCGACCCGGGCGGAAGCTCGGCGAGCGTTAGGTCGCTGCGGGAGATGAGCACGTCGCGGGGGTCCTGCCGTGGGGGCACGGCCGCGATGAGCAGGCTCGGGTGCGGCGCGGTGGGCAGGTCCTTGTACGAGTGGACGGCGAAGTCGATCTCGTTGGCGAGCAGCGCGTCACGCAGCGCGGAGACGAACACACCCACGCCGAGCTGGGCCACCGGCGCGGAGGAACGGTCGCCGGGGGTGACTATCCGGACGAGCTCGACCGGTCGGCCGGTCGCCGCGGTCAGCGCGTCGGCGGTCTGCTGCGACTGCGCCAGCGCGAGCGCGCTGCCACGGGTGCCGAGCCGCAAGGGGGTGCTCACCGGTTACCTCCGATCTCGGGAACGGCGTCGGCCTGAGTGGCGTGCGGAACGTCCAGGTCGAACAGCTCACGAAGCATTGCCGCGTATTGGTCGCCGCCCGGTTCGGCGGCGAGCTGGCGGACCCGCACGGTAGGCGAGTGCAGCAGCTGCTGGACGACTCGATGCAGCGTACGGGAAACATCCGCTCGCTGCTCCTCGGTGAAATCCGCCCGTCGGGACCACAATTTGCGCAGTTCGGCGGTCATCACGTCCTCGGCGCGGGTGCGCAGAGCGGCGACGGTCGGCGCGATGTCGGCGCCGCGCAGCCAGCCGAGGAAATGCTCGACCTCGGCGGTGACGATCTGTTCGACGGCGGCGGTGTCGGCCGCGGCCGGCATCGCCTGCCGGGACGCGGCCACACTGTCGATGTCGATGATCGTGACGCCGTCCACGTCGGTCGCGTCGCGGGCGACGTCGCGCGGCACGGCCAGGTCGAGCACGACCAGCGAGCCGGCCTGCTCGAGCCGCGAGCGGGTGAGCACCGGCTCGCTCGACGCGGTCGCGGAGATCACCAGGTCGGCCTCGCGAAGGGCCGCGTCCAGCTCGTCGAAGGGGACGGCGACCGCGCCGTACGCCTCGGCCAGCCGGTCGGCGCGCTCGGCGCTGCGGTTGGTGATCCGCACCGGGCCGACGCCGGCCCGGGTGAGGGTGGCCACCGACAGGGCACCCATCGCGCCCGCGCCGATCACCAGGGCGGACTTGCCGTCGAGGTCACCGAGCTGGGCCGAGGCCACCTCGAGCGCGGCGGTGACCACGCTCTGCCCGGCCTTGTCGATGCCGGTCTCGGAGTGCGCCCGCTTGCCGACCCGCAGCGTCTGCTGCATCAACTCGTGCAGCAGCCGGCCGGCGCTGTCCGCCTCGGTGGCCGCGTGGTACGCGTCCCGGAGCTGCCCGAGGATCTGCGACTCGCCGACGACCATCGAGTCGAGCCCGGCCGACACCCGGAACGAGTGCAGCACCGCCGCCTCGTCGTAGTGCACGTAGAGGTGACCGGCCAGGTCGGTGGCCGGGATGCCGGACACCTCGGAGAGCACGTTGCAGACGTCGCCGAGACCGCCGTGGAAACCGGTGACCGCCGCGAAGATCTCCACCCGGTTGCAGGTGGACAGGACGACGGCCTCACCGACGTACGGCTGGCTGACCAGTTTGTGCAGCAGTTGCTGCACCTCGCCGTCGGCGATGGTGAGCCGTTCCAGCGTGCCGATGTCGGCGGTGCGATAGGACGCACCGACGCTCAGTAGGTTCACGACCCGACCGCCTCCTGGTTTCCCGCCCCCGTGGCGGAACGGCCGCCCGGCAACGCGGTGAGCGACGCCTTGCGGTGTTCGTGGAATGAGAGGATCTGCAATTCGATGGCCAGGTCGACCTTGCGCACGTCGACGTTGGCGGGAACGGACAGCACGCACGGCGCGAAGTTGAGGATGCTGGTGACGCCGGCGCCGACGAGTTCGTCGGCGACCGCCTGGGCGGCGCCGGCCGGGGTGGCGATGACCCCGATGGCGATCGTCTCCTCGGTGGCGACCTGCGGCAGCTCGTCGATGTGGTGGACGATCAGACCGTGTATGCGCTCGCCGACCTTGGTCGGGTCGGCGTCGAACAGCGCGACGATCTTGAAGCCGCGGCTGGCGAAGCCGTCGTAACCGGCCAGCGCGTGGCCGAGGTTACCGACGCCGACGAGGCAGACCGCCCGGCGCTGGTCGAGGCCGAGGACGTACTCGATCTGCTCGATCAGCAGGGCGACGTCGTAGCCGACGCCGCGGGTGCCGTACGACCCGAGGTGGGACAGGTCCTTGCGGAGCTTGGCCGAGTTGACCCCGGCCGCGGCCGCGAGGCCCTCGCTGGAGATCGTGTCCGCGCCACCCTCACCGAGGTTGTGCAGTGCGCGTAGGTATTCGGGCAGGCGGGCGATCGTCGCCTCCGGAAGATCCGGAAAGGCAGGGACGGCGTTGGCCCGGTCGCTGCCGCCGGACGTGCTTCCGTGACGCTGCTGACTCATCTGACTCCGTGCCGACGAGGTGTCGAACCTTGAGGTGCGAGCCCCCTGGACGCCCGGCTCGACAGCCTGTGGTACCGGGGCTCTTCGAAGTCACAGAGTAGGCGCTTGTGAAGGCGTGCACAAATCGCGATCTTGGGCCCACGAGTGGACAAAGATCCACTAGGCATGCTAGAGGAGCTCTCCCCCAAAAGTACGCCTCACTTCAGCGACCGAGCTATCTCTACCGCTTCGAGCAGGGTGTCGGCAACCGGACGGCCGGACGCACGAAGCCGATCAGGGTGGGTGAAGCCGCCGGTGTAGAGCACCGCCTGACCGCCCACCGAGTCGGCCGCCGCCGCGTCGTCCAGGGAGTCGCCGATCAGCACCACCCGGTCCCCGGCGATCCCGAGTTCGTCCAGGTGAGCGGCCAGATGACCGGCCTTGAGGTGACCGCCGACCTCGGTGCGCAGCCCGTCCACCCGGGTGAAGAGGCCGGCCAGCCCGTAGGTCTCGATGGCCGGCACCAGTTCGTTGTGGAACCACATGGACAGCAGCGACTGGGAGCCGGGCCAGGCGCGGATCGCGCTCGTCGCGTCGGCCGCCAGGGCCATGCTGGTCAGGCCCAGTCGATAGGCGTCGTGGAAGATCCGGTCGAGCTTCCCGAACTCCTCCTCGTCGACCGCCCGCTCGAGAATCTCGGCGTAGAACTCGGCGACCGGCCGGCGGAACCGGGACCGGTGCTCGTCGGCGTCGACGCTGCGCCCGCCGACCGCCGCGAACGCCTCGTTCGTCGAGGAAACCACCAGGCTGAGGTCGTCCAGGAGGGTGCCGTTCCAGTCCCAGACAAGATGAGTACGCGCCACGGCGAACAACCTATATGCGGGGCTCCCCCGGCTGTCTCGCCAAATCCCGAAGAAGCCGGGCCTCCTCGACCCGCCAGTAGCCGTGCTCGGCGCCGTCCAGCAGCACCACCGGCACCCGATCGCCGTAGTCGCGCTCCAGTTCGACGTCCGAGTCGACGTCCACCCGCTCCCACTGACCAGGCAGGATGCGGTCGAGCACGGTCTCGGCGTCATCGCAGAGATGGCACCCGTCCCGGCTGATCAGCACGACTCGACTCATAGCTCCCCCTTGCGGACCTTGCCGATCGCCGAGTGCGGAAGCTCACGCACCAGTTCGATGCTCGGCAGCTTGAACCGGGCGAGGTGCCCGGCGCAGTAGACCTGCAGTTCGGCGGGGGTGGGCGCCGGGTCGAGGGCGGCGACGACGTACGCATGAGGGCGCTGCCCGGCCTCGTCGTCGGGCAGCCCGACCACGGCCGACTCGGCCACCGCCGGGTGCGCGTCGAGCACCCGCTCGATCTCGGCCGGGTAGACGTTGAAGCCGTTGACCAGGATCAACTCGCCGATCCGGTCGACCAGGCGCAGGTCGCCGTCGCCGTCCGCGTAGGCAATGTCGCCGGTGGGCCACCAGCCGTCCGGGTCCGGCCCGCCGGTGCCGTCCGGCCAGTAGCCGGAGAACAGATTCGCGCCGCGCACCACGATCTCACCGGGGTCGGTGCCGGCCGTGTCCTCGATCGCCAGGTCGAGCTCGGCCAGGTCTTCGTCGGCCGAGGCGGTGCCGTCTTCCCACAACACATCGCCGGCGGAGGTGCGCAGGCGCAGCGAGACGCCGGGCAGCGGACGCCCGATCGACCCGGCTTTGCCCCGATCGCTGACCGCCGTGGTGGTGAGCACCGGGGCTGTCTCGGTCAGCCCGTACCCGATCAGGATGGTCTTTCCGGTCGCCACGGCGAAGCGGGCCGATTCGGCCGGGGTGAGCGGCGCCGCGCCGCACACCGCGGTGCGCACGCTGCTGAGCGCGGTGCCGACCGACGGCTGCCGCGACCACGCGGCGTACATGCCCGGCACGCCGACCGTCACGGTAACGGCACGTTCGGCAATCACCGACAGTGAGGCCGCCGGGTCGAAGCGGTCGATCAGCACGCCGGTGGCGGCATGGTGCGCGACAGTGCCGAGCCCGGTGTTCAACCCGTAAGCGTGAAAGAGCGGCATGGCCAGCAGCACCACGTCGTCCGGACCGACCACCGGCGGCTCGATCGCGTCGAGCTGCTCATGGTTGGCGGCGAGGGCGGCGTGGGTGAGCATCGCGCCCTTCGGGCGCCCGCTCGTCCCCGAGGTATAGAGCAGGACGGCGAGATCTTCCGCGGCCACCTCCGGCAGATCGCCGGTCGCGGTTCCCAGGTCCGGGGGTACGCACGGAGGGGTCGACGACCGCAATTTCGGGCGCGCCTGTTCCTCGGCGACCACCACCGCGGCCCGGCAGTCGGTGATGACGTGATCGAGCTCGTCGGCGGTGTAACCCGGGTTGAGCGGAACGGCGACCCGGCCGGCCCGCAACACCCCGTAGTACGTCACCACGAAGTCGATGGAATTGCCGAGCACGATCGCGACCCGCTCGCCGGGCCGGGCCAGCATGACCAGCCGGCGGGCCGCCGCGTCCACACGGGCGTCGAGCTCGGCCCAGGTCAGCGCGCTTCCCGGGGTGATCAGCGCGGGGTGGTCGGGGCGGCGTCGGGCGGCGGCGGCAACGGGGTCCTCCACGAGGGACGAGTCTGGCACAAACATGCCGAGATTCCGATGGCGGACAGCCTGTCCGTCGCGATCACGAGGGTGTCCACCATCGTGGCATACGTTCCTTGTGTCTTGCCTGCGCCACTTCGTATGCTTTTCGCGCAGCGCACACGGTGTGCGACTCCGTGTGTTCGGGGTCCGTGATACTTCGTGCCTGAGTAACGGACTCCAAAGCCCTGGGTGAGGTCGGTCGGCGGTTTCGCGGGCCGCCCCACCCGTTTTGCTATGAGTGATCACCCCTCATCCCGAGGAGGCCGCTGTGCCACAAAAAGCACGGAATTACTGCCTATCCACGTCTGGCGGGACGGATACGCAGTCTGATCGGGCCCGCCGGGTTGAGGAGGCGCAGTGAGTCATGTGTACGCCGGGGACCCGTACCAAGCGCGCCTCGCAATCTCCGAGGGGCTGACCTCCCTCCGACGATCGGTCGACGACATGATCGCCAACACCATCCGCGGCGACGATGCGAAGCGGACCAGCAACCGACGCCATATCAACGAGTCACCCGGGGTGCGGGTCCCGCCCACCGGCAACGCCAAACCGCTTCCCGGTGGTGGCCGGGTCGCCGTGCCCGGCCGTCCGTCGATGCCGGCCCAGCCCACCGCCGGTCAGCGCAGCCAGCTGCCGGAGAGCACGGCACCGGGCGAGACCACCGTGGTGGTGCCGGCCCAGAGCACCACCGGACCGCCCACCGAGAGCGAGCCACCCAAATATCCGGCCCGTCCCGATCCTGGTGACGCCGCCGCCGAGGTGTGGGCGCTCGTCGAGCGGGCCCAGGCCGGCGAATCCGAGGCGTTCGGCCTCATCTACGACCGGTACGTCGACACCGTGTTCCGGTTCGTCTACTTCCGGGTCGGCAACCGCCAGCTCGCCGAGGACCTCACCTCGGACACCTTCCTGCGTGCGCTCAAGCGGATCGGCAGCTTCACCTGGCAGGGCCGCGACCTAGGTGCGTGGCTCGTCACCATCGCCCGCAACCTGGTGGCCGACCACTTCAAGTCCGGCCGCTACCGCCTCGAGGTGACCACCGGCGACGTGCTCGATGCCGACCGCGAGGACCGTGGCCCGGAAGGTAGCCCGGAGTCGGCCGTGGTCGACCACATCACCAACGTCGCTCTACTGACCGCGGTCAAGCAGCTCAACCCGGAACAGCAGGAGTGCATCGTGCTGCGCTTCCTGCAGGGCTTCTCGGTGGCCGAGACGGCGCAGACGATGGGCAAGAACGAGGGTGCGATCAAGGCTCTCCAGTACCGGGCCGTCCGGGCACTCGCCCGCCTGCTGCCCGAAGGGTTCCAGTGGTGACCCAGGTCTCGGACATGTCGATCTACGTTGCCCGATATCAGCTGTCCGGCCCCGTAACCGGGGGAGAGTGTCACGCGTTTGTCCGGGTGCGACCCCCAAAGGCCAGACAGGCCAACGGTTTCGTCGCGACCGTCGGCGATGCTGCCGACGAGACAGTCACGAGCGAGGGGAGGTGCCCGCGGTGAGTTTCGACTTCTTCGACCGGCGGAGCGCCGAGCGCTTCGCGGAGCTTCTCGACGAGAGCACCGGCGGCCGGCGGCACCACAGCCATGGCCCCGCCGATGAGCGGCTCGCCGAGCTGGTCGCCATCGGTTCCAGCCTTACCGCGGCCAAGCCTGGGATCCAGGTCGATCCCGAGTTCCGTGTCGGTTTGCGAGCCATGCTGGTCGCCACCGCAGAGCGGGACGGCATCGGCCGTACCGCCAACACCGCCGAGTCCGACAACGGACCGGTCGCTGCCTCGGCGGCACCGGGCCGGACCGGGCTGCGGGCCACGATCCTCGGCCAAGGTGGCCGGCGGATCCGGGCGCGCGGCGCGATCGTCATCGGCGTCGCCGCCGGTGCGCTGGCGGTTTCCGGCATCTCCGCAGCAAGCGAGAACGCGTCGCCCGGCGACGCGCTGTACGGGGTAAAGCGCTCCACCGAGCGAGCCCAACTGGCCATGGCCGGTTCCGATGTCACCCGGGGTCAGCTGTCGCTGGACTTCGCCCGCACCCGGCTCGCCGAGGCAGTAGCCATGCCCGGCAACGCGGCCGGGTTCGCCGGGGTGCTGGACGACATGGACGCCGACACCCGCAAGGGCGTCCGGCTGCTGGACACCGCGGCGGTCGCCCACCGCGACGTCAAGCCGCTGGCCACCGTCGACACCTTCGTTCAGCAGCAGCGGCAGACAATGCTGCCGGCACTGGACAAACTGAGCCCGGCCAACAAGGAACGGGCCGCCCAGTCGCTGTCGCTGCTCGACGCGGTCGGCAAGCGTGGCGACGAACTACGCACCGGGCTGAACTGCCCGCAGGTGCTCTCGGCCGGTTCCGACCTGCTCGGGCCGAAGCTGAAGGACTGCACCAGCACGGCCGACGGCACCGCGACCAACCGGCCCAACGGGCACAGCGGCAAGTCGACCACCAAGGGCAGCGACAGGGAACCGAAGGTCAAGCGAACCACACCGGCTGCGAAGCCCGGCGCGACCGTCAAGCCCGACGCGGTCGAACCGACCGTTTCGCCGGCTCCCGGCCTGGCGCCACTCGGCGGAACCCAGCTGACCCCGTCAGAGGCGCCGGACGACACCGTCATCAACGATGACGACCAGGTCGGCGGCCTGCTCGGGGAGCTGTTCGGCTTCAACTAGCAAATGCAGTGACTTCAGATGGCGAGGGGCGGTTGCCGGGAGTTACCGGACCGCCCCTCATCTGTCACTATAGGCGGCTTCTGTCACAAGCCGCCTCGTCTCAAAGTCCAAACGGATCCGGTCGTTTCTCGAGCAGTTCGAGCAGAGTGGCCTGAATCGTCTCGCGCACTTGGTCGGCGAGGTTGTAGACGACCATCGGGTCGTCGGCGTGCTCGGTCAGGTGCGCGGTGGGGATCGGCGGGCAGAACTGGATGAGCCACTTGCTCGGCAACGGCACCAGACCCAGCGGGCCCAGCCACGGGAAGGTCGGCGTGACCGGGAAGTACGGCAGTCCGAGGAGCCGGGCCAGCGGCTTGACGTCGGCCAGGATCGGATAGATCTCCTCGGCCCCGACGATCGCCACCGGGACGATCGGGGTGCCGGTGCGCAGGGCCGCCGAGACGAACCCGCCCCGGCCGAAGCGCTGCAGCTTGTAGCGGTCGGCGAAACGCTTGCCGATGCCCTTGAAGCCCTCCGGGAACACACCGACCAGATGGCCGCTGCTCATCAGGCGCTCGGCGTCGGGGTTGCAGGCGACCGTGGCACCGGACTTGCGGGCCAGCTCGCTGACGATCGGCATCCGGAACACCAGGTCGGCGCCGAGCAGCCGCAGATGCCGCTCGGCCGGGTGCCGATCGTGGACCGCGGTGGTCAGCATCAGCGCGTCCAGCGCGACCGTGCCGGAGTGGTTGCCGACGACCAGGGCGCCGCCATCGCCGGGGACGTGCTCGATGCCGAAGACCTCGGTGCGGAACCAGTCGTGGTAGAGCACCCGCAGCAGCGGATGGAAGACCGCGTCGGACAACTCGCGGTCGAAACCGAAGTCGTCCACCTCGTAGGTGCCGGCCAGGCGGCGGCGCAGGAAGGCCAGGCCGGAGGCCACGCGCTGATCCCAGACGTCGACCACGTCGGGGCGGGTCGGCTCCGGGGTGGGCTCGTCCGCGGCATGCCCGTTCATCTGCGGCACCTCCGGGATCGGCCGCCGGCCGTTGACCCGGACCGGGGTGGCCGGTTTGGGGAGCGTGAAGTCGGCGTGGCCGGGCAGCATGTCACGGTACTCGTGCTGGCTCACGCCGCATCACCCTTGACGGATGCCTTCTCGGTTCGGCTGTTTTCGGCCCGCAGCCGGCGGACGCCGTCGAGGATGGCCTTCTCGGCCGCTTCGAGCCGGGCGGCGGTGAGCGAGGAGCCGTTGGCGTGCGCCTCGATGAACTCGTCGAAGGCGGCCGCGGTGGTGCGCGGCGTGAAGCCGAACTCGTCGACAAGCCGGGTGGTGTCGACCACCCGGCCGTGCACGAAGAGGTCGACCTGGTCGAGGCCGATCTGACCGATGCCGACGTTGCGAGCCAGGCCCCACAGGGTGGAGAAGGTGCCCTCGGGCAGCGGCAGAGCGATCCGGCCGGCCCGGCGCACCGCCTGGGACAGCGCCAGCACCCCGGCGCCGGCCACGTTGAACGTGCCCGGGTGGTCTTCCAGCACCGACCGGTGCAGCACCTCGAGCGCGTCGTCGACGTGCACGAACTGCAGCCGGGCGTCGCGACCGAAGACGGTCGGCACGAACGGCTGCGCGAACAGGCGGGTGAGCGTGGTGTCGGCGGTCGAGCTGATGAACGGCGCGAACCGGAGCACGGTCGCGGCCACGTCGGGCCGCCGCCGGCGGAACCCGCGCACGTAACCCTCGATGTCGAGGATGTCGCGGGCGAACGAACCGCGCGGCACGGCTCGCGGTTCGGTGTCCTCGGTGAAGACCGCCGGGTCGCGGAACGACGCGCCATAGGCGGCCGTCGACGAGCGCAGCACCAGCTTGCGCAGGCCCGGAACAGCCTGGGCGGCGGCGAGCAGCTGCATCGTGCCGATGACGTTCTGCTCCTTCATCGCCTGGCGTCCGCCATGTTGCGAATCGGGGGCACTGGTCACCGCCATGTGCACAACTGCCTCGGCGCCGAGGTCGGCCATGGCACCGGAAGCCGCGCGAGCGTCGGCCCGGACCAGCTCGACGTCCTCCAGGAGGGCCCTCAGGGCCGGTGGAGGCTCATGCGGATCCAGGCCGACGACGCGTTCGATACGCGGATCGGCGGCCAGACGGGCGGCCACCCGGGCGCCGAGAAATCGGCTTGCGCCGGTCACCACGACAACGCGGGGCGGTGAGGTCACCAAGGGGCGGACCTTCCGGTGCGGCTTCCGATGCGACCAAGGTAAGTGCGGGCCGGCCGGGTGGGAACCCGGCCCCCGTCACTTACCCAAACGGCGACGCTGGACGCGGGTCTTGCGCAGCAGCTTGCGGTGCTTCTTCTTCGCCATACGCTTGCGGCGCTTCTTGACCACGGAGCCCATACGAATTTGCCTCTCGAAACCATGTGGGACGAACCCGGATGCCCAGCGGGGCATGGCCGCGTCCGTTCTGGACGGCGTCCCGGATCCCTCGCCGCGCGAAGCAGCGGCGGGTGATGCGCCGGGAGCCAACCGCACCAGCGTACCGGCCCGACGGGGGCAGGCCCAAACGGCCCCTACGCGGTCTGGGAGAAGGCGCCCCGCAGATAGTCGTGGACGGCGTGCTCGGGCACCCGGAACGACCGGCCGACCCGGACCGCGGTCAGGTCTCCGCCGTGCACCAAGCGGTAGACGGTCATCTTGGAGACCCGCATCAGCGCGGCCACCTCGGCAACGGTCAGGAACCGCACCTCCGAGAGTCGTTCCTCGGTCTGGGCTGGACCCGTCATCTCCTCGCACCGATCCTTTCGCAGGCACGGCCGCCGGCGACTCCTTCGGGCTTCGCGACGCGGCGGCTACGTACGTGTCATCAGAACGGTATCGATACGGCTGTGACCAGCGCGATACGTTCCGTGAAATGACCATAAAAAGTCAAGGACGACACGCCAGTTTCGCGACGATTTAGCCCGAAAGGTTACTTTCGAGTGGCGAGAGCCCGGCCGAACAGCGACACGCTCGAGGGACGCTCGGCCAGGCGACGCATCAGGTAGCCGTACCACTGCTCGCCGTACGGCAGATAAACCCGCACGATGTTGCCGCCGGCCGCCAGTCGGGCCTGCTCCTCCGTACGCATGCCGTAAAGCATTTGAAATTCGTACTCGTCGGCGGAGCGGTCGAACCAGCGGGCCCGGTCCTCGGCGATCGCGATGAGCCGGGCGTCGTGGGTCGCCACCATCGGGTAGCCCTCCCCGGACATCAGGATGTTCAGGCAGCGGACGAACGACTTGTCGATGTCCAGCGGGTCCTGGAACGCGACCGACTCGGGTTCCGCATAAGCCCCCTTGCAGAGCCGCACCCGCGACCCGGCCGTCGCCAGCTCCCGGCAGTCGCCCTCGGTGCGTCGCAGGTAGGCCTGCAGCACCGCCCCGGTCGACGGGTAGTCCTTGCGGAGTCCGGCCAGGATCTCCAGGGTCGAGTCGGTGGTGGTGTGGTCCTCGGCGTCGATGGTCACCGAGGTGCCCGCGTCGGCGGCCGCCGCGCAGACCGCCAGGGCGTACTCGAAGGCGAGCTTGTCGTCGATGCGCTGGCCCAGCGCGGAGAGCTTGACACTCACCTCGGCCACCGGCGTGAGGCCACCGGCTTTCAGCCGGCGAAGCAACGAAAGATACTCATCCCGTACGGCCTGGGCCTGCTCCGCCGTTGCCGTCTCGGCGGCCAGATGGTCCACCGTGACCGCCAGACCGTCGTCGGCCAGCTCGCGGGCCGCGCGAAGCGCGTCCGCCACGTCGTCACCGGCCACGAACCGACGGGCAGCGTTCTTGCTGAGGGTCGCCGAGGAAACCAGCCGCCCCAGGCGGGACGAATCCGCGGCGGCCAGGAAGACGGAACGGAGCATGGGCCGAGGGTATCGCCCGAAACCGCGCCGGTCGCGGCAACCGTGTCCGTCCGCGCGCGGTGCGGCTACCGTTGTCGGGTGAACTTCGATGCGTACGCCCGAACCGCGGTCGACCTCGTCAACGCGGAGCTCAGCGACCTCGCCGGCCTGCGGGCCCTGTTCGCCGACGACCAGTCCTGGATGCGCGAACACATCATCGAGAAAGATCTCGGTGTGTTCCGCCGCGCCCAGCGACGACTGCGCGACGTCTTCGAGCTCGGCACGGTCGGCCGCGACGCCGAGGCGGTCAACGAACTCAACTCGCTGCTCGAGACGTTCCCGGTGCAGCCGCGCATCTCCGGCCACGACGCCAGCGACTGGCACATGCACGTCACCAGCCGTGGCGCGTCGGTCAGTGCGGAATACCTGGCCGGGGCGGTCTGGGGCCTGTCGGTCTGGCTCTGCGAGTACGGCAGCGCGCGCTTTGGCATCTGCGCCGACGAGCGTTGCGGCAACGTCTACCTGGACACGTCCTCCAACAACTGCCGGCGCTTCTGCTCGGAACGCTGCGCCACCCGCTCGCACGTCGCGGCCCACCGAGCCCGCAAGCGAGCCGCCAACCTCACGCCCGCGTAATAGCCGGAGCATTGTTCGTGGCCGGCGCGAGGTGGCGCCGGGCGAACTCGAGTGAGTCGCGCAGGTCCTTCTCCCGGGCCGGGCGGCTCGCCGCCTTGCGGGTGGAGACCTCCAGGGCCACCGAGCCGGTGAAACCGCGGGCCACCAGCGAGCGCAGCACCTCGGCGCACGGCTGGTTGCCGCGCCCCGGCACCAGGTGTTCGTCGCGGCCCTCACCGGTGCCGTCACCCAGGTGCACGTGCTTGAGGCCGGAACCCATCTTCTGCATCATGTCGAGCGCGTCGATCCGGGACGCCGAGCAGTGCGAGATGTCCAGCGTGTAGGCGTCGAAGCCGGTCTCGGTCGGATCCCAGCCCGGCGTGTAGGGAACGAACCAGCGGCCGGCCATCTTCACCGGGAACATGTTCTCGATGGCGAAGGACAGATCGGGGTGCCGCTGCTGCACCTTGGCCAGGCCGGCGGCGAAGTTCTTGGCGTAGTCGCGCTGCCAGCTGAACGGCGGGTGCACCACCACGGTCGGCGCGTCGAGCGACTCGGCCAGCTGCGCGGCCCGGTTGAGCCGTTCCCACGGGTCGGGGCTCCAGACCCGCTGGGTAACCAACAGGCAGGGCGCGTGCACCGACAGCACCGGCACGCCGTAGTGGTCGGTCAGACCCTTCAGGGCGCCGGCGTCCTGGCTGACGCGATCGGTCCACACCATGACCTCGACACCGTCGTAACCCACGGTGGCGGCCATCTCGAAGGCAGCCGCGGTCGGCTCGGGGAAGACCGAGGAGCTGGACAGAAGCACGGGGACGCGGGAACTCACTCTTCAAAGGGTAGACCCGTTTGTCGCGCCAGCCCGCCACCCGGCCGGGTATATGCGGTCATACCGGGCGGCAACGCGGCATTAGTCACCTGCACGCGTACGCTGTCGCGAGTGACCCGCCGTGACCAGATCCGCCCCGAGGTCGGCCTTGATTTTCCTCGTGAGTGGATCGAGTTTCTCGATCCGGCCGACGAACAACACCTTGTTCGCGCCGACCTGACCTGGTTGCTCTCCCGCTGGACGTGCGTCTTCGGATCGGCCTGCCACGGCATCGTGGCCGGCCGGGCCCACGAGGGCTGCTGCACGCACGGTGCGTTCTTCACCGACGCGGACGATGAGAACCGGGTGAAGGCGGCGGTCCAGAAGCTCGGACCGGACACCTGGCAGCACTACCGGCGGGGTTTCAGGAACTACACCGAGATGGACACCATCGACGGCGCGAAGCCGGCCCGGCGCACCGCCATCCAGAGCGAGGACGGCCCGTGCGTCTTCCTCAACGACGCCGACTTCCCGGCCGGTGGCGGTTGCGCCCTGCACGCGCAGGCCCTGCGCGACGGCGTGCACCCGCTCACCTACAAGCCGGACGTCTGCTGGCAGCTGCCGGTCCGCCGGGAACAAGACTGGATCAACCGCCCGGACGGCACCAAGATCCTGCAGTCCACCCTGACCGAGTTCGACCGCCGAGGCTGGGGCCCCGGCGGCGCCGACCTGGACTGGTGGTGCACGTCCTCCCCCGAGGCCCACGTCGGCTCGGACCCGATGTACATCACGTACGGCCCGGAGCTGGCCGCCCTGATCGGCCAGCCCGCCTACGACAAGCTCTCCGAACTGTGCGCGGCCAGACTGAAGTCCGGCCTGATCGCAATCCACCCGGCCACCGTGGCAGCCGGAGCACCCCAGACCCGAGGCGGCCGAGAGCCGGCCACGCCAACGGCTTGACAGCCAGGAGTCCACTGGAGCCGTGGCATCCACGAATGACGATGGGATGCGGACGGGGCGTGGATCATGTCGGACGGCTTTCGGGTCGATCTCGGGGCGCTCGAGGACGCGGCGGCCGGGATCAACACAACGCTGAACGATCTCAAGGCCAAACGGATCGATGACCTCGACGGCCGCGGGGCCGACTACGGTCACGACCGGCTGTCCGAGACGATCGCCGACTTCTGCGACCGGTGGGAGCTGGGCGTCGAGCATTTGGCCACCGATGGGCAGGAGGTCGCGAGCCGGCTCTCCCACTCCGTGCAGGCCTATCTGAAGGTCGATCTGAGCGCCAAGGGCCGGATGGACGGCATCCTGCAACGGCAGACCGGCACGGACCCGGCGGCGGACTGATGGCCGAGCTGGGCGAGACCGAGGACCCGCGCGCGCTGGTCCCCGGCGATGCCACCTCGATCGCCGGAACGGCGCAGTTGCTCCGCACTCGCGGCGATTCTCTGCAAGCGGCCGGCACCGGACTGAACCGGATCGACACGGTCGACGGATGGAGCGGTGCGGCCGCGGATGCGTTCCGGGCCAAATTTCAGGGCCAGCCGGGCAAATGGCTGGAGGCAGGCGACTGCTTCCACTCTGCGGCCGACGCGCTCACCACCTATTCGACGACGCTGACGTGGGCGCAACAGGAAGCGGCCCGTGCGATCACGCAGTGGAATGCCGGGCAGGACGCCACCCGGCAAGCCGGCGCCCAACACCAGCAGGCAGAACTGCAGGCCGGGCGGGCGCTGCCGTTCGACGACCCCGGTGAGGCCGGCCGCCAGGCGGCCCGTGACGTCCTCGCCGGCGCCCGGAAGCAGGTCGATGCCGCCGGTGACACGGCCGCCGGCACGATTGGCTCGGCTCGGGACAAGGCGCCCGAGAAGCCGGGATTCTGGAGCAAGGTAGGCGACTTCTTCGAGGACGTCGGCGCCGGCCTGCAGAACGCCGGCGGGCACCTCGTCAACGGGCTGGCCTCCTTCGGCAACGCCATGATCCATCACCCCGGCGACACGGCACTGGCCGCCGCGGGCGCCGGGCTGATGGTGCTCGGGGCGGCCGGCGAGGTCGGCGGTGGGCTGCTCGACATTACGGTGGTCGGTGGGGTCATCGGTGTGCCGATCAATGTTGCGGCGGCCGGAGTGATCGTGGCGGGTGGCGGACTGACCGCGGCTGCCACCGGCGACCTGATGATGCACGCGACCAGCGACGACAGCGTCAATCCGGCGCGAACTGACCACGAGGGTTCGGGCGGCGGCGAGTACGAGCCGACCGAGGGATTCCGGGGAAGCGAGTTCAGCAAGGACGAGATCGCCGAGTTCGTGAACGGGCACACGGGGGACGGCAACCCGGCGATGGGGCGGCCGAGTAGTGCCGAGATCGACGCGGCGCTCAGCAACGGGACGCCGCAGAAGCTGGCCGGGCAGAATGCCGAGAAGTTCGAGTACAACGGGGTACGAGTGATCGTGAACTACGACATGCCCTGGAAGTCCACCTGCTATTACCCGGGACGGTAACCATGTCGGCAATTCCTCCCGAGCTCACGGCGCTGTTCGACGCCGCCGACACCGCGGAGATCAAGGCACGGGCACATGCGCGAGCGGGTGACGCACTGGAGCTTGCCGTCGGGTGGGCCGGCCGGGTCGAAAAAATCGACCGGGACCGGGCACTCCCCTGGAGTGACCGGACGGTGTGGAACGAGCATGATCTGGCCGGCGCGCTGTTCCTGCGGGATTTTCTGCAGGACGCACTCGACGACCTGCCGCCGCCGATCCGCCGGAAGCTGACGCCCTTCGTCGAAGCCTCGGATGAGCGATTCCGTGGCTACACGGTCGACGACCCGGCCGGCCGAATGGGCACGGTGGCCGAGGTCGAGCTAGGCGGGCGGGCCTGGTGGTGGCGCCGGGTCCCCGACTCCGGACCGATCGTCGAGGACCTGGCGCGTTACTCCTGAGGCCTAGGGCTCGAACTTGTAGCCCAGGCCTCGGACCGTGACGATGTAGCGCGGGGCTGAAGGCTCCGGCTCCACCTTGGAGCGCAGGCGCTTGACGTGTACGTCGAGGGTCTTGGTGTCGCCTACGTAGTCGGCGCCCCAGACCCGGTCGATCAGCTGGCCTCGGGTCAGGACCCGGCCGGCGTTGCGCAGCAGCAGTTCGAGCAGCTCGAACTCCTTCAGCGGCAGCTGTACGCCGGTGCCGTCGACCGTGACGACGTGGCGTTCCACGTCCATCCGGACCGGGCCGGCGGCCAGCGTCGGGGTGGTCACCTCGGGTGCGTCGGCGCCCTGGCGGCGCAGCACGGCCCGGATGCGGGCGACCAACTCGCGCGGCGAGTAGGGCTTGGTGACGTAGTCGTCGGCGCCGATCTCCAGGCCGACCACCTTGTCGATCTCGCTGTCCCGGGCGGTGACCATGATGATCGGGACGGCCGAGCGCTGCCGCAGCTGGCGGCAGACCTCGGTGCCGGACATTTCCGGAAGCATGAGGTCGAGCAGCACGATGTCGGCACCGGTCCGGTCGAACTGCGTCAGCGCCGAGGTTCCGGTCGGGGCGACCGAGACCTCGAAGCCCTCCTTGCGCAGCATGTACGACAGGGCGTCGGAGAACGACTCCTCATCCTCGACCACGAGCACGCGGGCCAATGTGGTTCCTTCCATCTTCCGGTCTCCGGGACTAGCGCCCGGCCGCACCGGACTCGATCTCAATTGCCGCTGGTAACGGCAAGGGGGTTTCGGGGGGTCGTGCGGGTAGGCGCAGGGTGAACGTCGAACCATCACCGAGGGTGCTGGTGACCTCGACCCGGCCGCCGTGGTTGGTGGCGATGTGCTTGACGATGGCCAGGCCGAGACCGGTGCCGCCGGTCGATCGGGACCTGGCCTGATCGGCCCGGTAGAACCGTTCGAAGATCCGGTCGACGTCGTGCGGGGCGATGCCGATGCCCTGGTCCTCGACGTCGATCTCGACCCAGTCGTCGCCCTGACGCAGCGTGACCGACACCACGGTGTCCTCGCCCGAGTAGGCGATCGCGTTCTCCACCAGGTTGGTCACCGCGGTGGCCACCTGACTGTCGCTGCCGTACACCATCGCGCCCTTGGGACCGGTGTACGTGACCTCGATGCTCTTGGCCGAGGCAGTGGTGCGGGTGCGGTCGATCACCTCGGCGATCACCCAGTCGACCGAGACCGGCTCGGGAGTGGGCAGCGGCTCGGCGCCCTGCAACCGGGTGAGCTCGAGGAGTTCGTTGACCAGCCGGCCCATCCGGGCCGACTCGTGGTGGATCCGCTCGGCGAACCGACGCGCGGCGACCAGGTCCTCGGACTTCTCGTCGTCCGGCAGCATCTCGCTGGCCGGAATCTCGGTGGCGTCCAGCAGCGCCTCGGCAAGCAGCTGCAACGCACCGATCGGGGTCTTCAGCTCGTGGCTGACGTTGGCCACGAAGTCCCGGCGGACCCGGGCGAGCCGGTGTGCCTCGGTGACATCGGCGGCCTCGATGGCCACGTGCGTCGAATTCAGTGCCACCGCACGCAGGTGCAGTCCGAGCGGGGCCGAAGCAGCCCCGGCGCGGCCACGCGGCAGGTCGAGCTCCACCTCGCGCCGTACGCCGGTGCGTCGCACCTGGCCGGCGAGAGTGCGCAGGATCGGGTGCGCCGCGATCGTGCCGGGCGCCCCACCGGAGCGCAGCAGTCCCATGGCGCGGGCGGCCGGGTTGACCAGCACCGGGTGGTCCTCGGCGTCGAGCACGACCACACCGACACGCAGCGAGTCGAGGCTCTTCCGGCCGAGCCCCTTCATGCCGTGCTTGCCGGTGGCGGGCGACTCGTCGTCCGTTTCGATGGTGCGTCCCCCCTCGTCCGACCGGGCAGCGGTGGAACCGGTCTGCTCCGGCGCCTTGCGGGCACGGGCATACAGCACACCCGCGACCGCGCCGACGACGAGCGCGACGAGGGTAAGGAGGATGCTGTACGCCAAGTCCACGCAGCGATCGTAGGGTCATTGTTTACCTGGGCCCTACGTCCAACCGGACATAACGGGCGCGTGTCGAATAATGTTCACCACTGCGCCCGGCGTCGTTCACCGGTGTTCATGTTGAGGCCGTAGAACCGACCTAGGTTAAGGACCAACCAAGGTCGTGCCCTGCCCAAACGGCGCGACCCAGACCCCCGGGACGAGGACATGCGCGAGGAGTTCCAGGCAGATCTCAACGAGGTCAGTCGCCTGCTGGTGACCATGGCGGAGGCCGTACGGGCAGCCATGCGCAAGGCGACCACCGCCCTGCTCACCGCCGACCTCAAGGCCGCCGAGTCGGTCATCGAGCGGGACGTCGAGGTCGACCGCATCTACCAGCAGGTCGAGACCAAGGTGGCGGACACCATCGCACGGCAGGCGCCGGTCGCCTCCGACCTGCGCATGGTGATCACCGCACTACATATCTCCGCTGATCTCGAGCGGATGGGCGATCTGGCCGAGCACGTGGCCAAGACCGCACAACGGCGGCACCCGTCGCCGGCCGTGCCGGCCGAGCTGCGCACGGTCTTCAAGGGCATGGCCGACGTGGCCGACCAGATGGCCGAGAAGATCGCCGACCTGCTCGGCAAGCCCGAGGCCGAGGCGGCCGCCGCACTGGAGGCGGCCGATGACGGGATGGACGATCTCGAGCGGGAGCTGTTCAAGATCCTGCTGAACGACGACTGGCCGTACGGCGCGGAGACCGCGATCGACGGCGCGCTGCTGGGCCGGTTCTACGAGCGGTACGCCGACCACGCCGTGAACATCGGCGAGCAGCTGGTCTTCCTGGTCACCGGTCAGCCGGTGGACGGCCAGAGCTGAGGCTCGGCCGCGAAAAGGCCGGGACGCCACGGGGGCGTCCCGGCCTTTTCCCTGTCTGCGGAAACTAGCGGCCCTGGTTGGCGACTGCGGCCGCCGCGTCCTTGGCGGCCTGCGGGTCGAGGTAGGTGCCGCCCTTGGTGATCGGGTGCAGGCTGTCGTCGAGGTCGTAGCGCAGCGGGAAGCCGGTCGGGATGTTCAGCTTCGCGATCGCCTCGTCGGAGACGCCGTCCAGGTGCTTCACAATCGCGCGCAGCGAGTTGCCGTGCGCCGCGACCAGCACCGTCTTGCCGGCCTGCAGGTCGGGCACGATCGCGTCGTACCAATACGGCAGGGCGCGCTCGAGCACGTCCTTCAGGCATTCGGCCTTGGGCTTGAGCTCCGGCGGCAGCGCCGCGTAGCGCGGGTCGCTGAACTGGGAGAACTCCGAGTCGTCCTCGATCGGCGGCGGGGGCACGTCGTACGACCGGCGCCAGAGCATGAACTGCTCCTCGCCGTACGTCTCGAGGGTCTGCTTCTTGTCCTTGCCCTGCAGTGCGCCGTAGTGACGCTCGTTGAGCCGCCACGACCGCTTCACCGGAATCCAGTGGCGGTCGGCGATGTGCAGGGCGATCTCGCTGGTCCGGATCGCGCGGCGCAGCACGCTGGTGTGCACGACGTCGGGCAACACGCCGTACTCCTTCAGCTGCTCGCCGCCGCGGCGGGCCTCGTCCTCGCCCTTGGCGTCCAGGTCGACGTCGACCCAGCCGGTGAAGAGGTTTTTGGCGTTCCACTCGCTGTTGCCGTGTCGCAGCAGCACCAGAGTCCCAGTCATGACCTCCATCCTGCCGCAGGCCCGGTCGGCGCGGGCGGCGACCCGGCAGTGGCGCCCGACACGTGGAAAACCGGTTGCCCCAGCCCATAGGTTGTAAGTGATTACAGGGCTTTCGGCACTTACGGAGATGACGTGCGGGGTTGGTTTCGGCAGGCCGCGGGTGGGTTGCCCCGGCAGTTCTGGTTCCTGTGGGTCGGAACGCTGATCAACCGCCTCGGCTCGTTCGTGGTGATCTTCCTGGCCATCTACCTGACCAGCGACCGGCACTTCAGCCAGAGCCAGGCCGGCCTGGTCATCGGCCTGTACGGCGTCGGTGGCGCGATCGGCACCACGGTCGGCGGGGTGCTGGCCGACCGGTGGGGCCGGCGGCCGACCATGCTCACCGCCCAGTTCAGCGCGGCGGCGCTGATGCTCACCCTCGGCTTCGCACACGAGTACTGGCAGATCCTCGCGGTGACGTTCCTGCTCGGCGTGTTCACCGAGGCGGTGCGGCCGGCCTTCTCGGCGATGATGATCGACGTCGTGCCCGACCGCGACCGGGTGCGGGCGTACTCACTGAACTACTGGGCGATCAACCTGGGCTTCGCGCTCTCCGCCGTCGGCGCCGGCCTCGCCGCCAAGGCCGACTACCTGCTGCTGTTCGTGGTCGACGCGGGCACCACCCTGATCACCGCGATCATCAGCCTGGTGTTCCTGGCCGAGACCCGCCCGGCTCGGCGTCCAAAACAGGCGAGTGGCGGCGGTATGGGCGCCGCCCTGCGGGACCGCACCTTCGTGCTCTACCTGGTGATCAGCCTGGGCACGGTCGTGGTGATGATGCAGCACATGTCGACCCTGCCGATCGCGATGACCGCGGACGGCCTGTCGGCGGCGACGTACGGGTGGGTGATCGCGGTCAACGGCGTGCTGATCGTGCTCGGGCAGCTGTTCGTCCCCCGGTTGATCGAGGGCTACGACCGCTCCCGGGTGCTGGCCGTCGCCGCGCTCATCATGGGGGTCGGCCTGGGGCTGGTGGCGTTCGCGAACGCGGCCTGGTTCTTCGCGCTGACCGTGGTGATCTGGACGCTTGGCGAGATGCTGCAGTCGCCGTCCAACGCGGCGACCGTCGCGGCGCTGTCGCCGGCCTCGCTGCGCGGCCGCTACCAGGGCCTCAACTCGCTGAGTTGGTCGGTGGGGACGGCGCTCGCCCCGATCCTGGGCGGTCTCACCCAGGAACACCTGGGCGACGCGGCGCTCTGGATCGGCTGCTTCGGGGTCTGCGCGCTGGTCGCGGTGGCACACCTGGTCACCGGGCCGCGGCGCGAGCGGCGGATCGTGCAGTTGCTGGCGGCGCCCGGCGTCGTCGCGGGCGACCCGGTCACCGAGTCTCGGGTGTAGCCTTCCGTTCGTAACTGTTAACACTGCTTCCAGTTGGGGAGTGGAATGCGGGGTTGGCTGCGCGACACGGCCGGAGGTCTGCCCGCCGCGTACTGGTATCTCTGGGCCGGACTGCTGATCAACCGGCTGGGCGGTTTCGCGGTCCTCTTCCTCTCCCTCTACCTCACCACGCAGCGCGGCGCAGGCCCCGCGATGGCCGGGCTGATCGTCGGGACGTACGGCATCGGCGGGGTGATCGGCACCCTGGCCGGCGGCGTTCTCGCGGACCGGTGGGGGCGCCGCCGCACGCTGGTCTGGTCGCACCTGGCCGGCGCGGTCGTGCTGGCCGCGCTCGCGTTCGCCGGGAGCCTCGGGCTGATCGCCGCGCTCTGCGCCCTGATGGGCCTGGCCCAGTCGATGCCCGGGCCGGCCTTCGTCGCCGCGATCATCGACCTGGTTCCGGCGGAGCGGCGGTTGCGCGCCTTCAACCTGGAATTTTGGGCCTTCAATCTGGGTACGGCGGGAGCGTCGCTGGTCGCCGGCGTGCTGGCCGAGTGGAGCTACGTGGGCCTGTTCCTGCTGGACGCCGCGTCGGCCCTGGCCGCCGCGCTGATCATCAGCCGGCGGGTCCCGGAGACCTTGCGCAGGCCGCCGACGGCGGCGGCAATTCAACAAGATCGCCAGGAGAAACCTGCAACAAGCAACCCAGATCCGGGTACGGGCAATGCCGGCGGCCCGGATCCGGGTACGAGAGCGGCGGGCCGTGCGGATCCGGGTACGAGAGCAGCGGGCGCGGCCGGCAGCGCGAGCGGCGCGGGCAGCGCGAGTGGCGCGGGCAGCGCGGGCAGCGCGAGTGGCGCGGGCAACGCGGGCAACGCGGGCAACGCGGGCAGCGCGGGCAACGCGGGCAGCGCGGGCAGCGCGAGCAGCGCGAGCAGCGCGGGCAGCGCGAGCAGCGCGGGCACGCCCGCCTGCACCCGCCTGCCCGATCTTGAGGACTTCCCGCTCGCTGCGAACAGCAAGCCGACAAGATCGCCGCGCGGGCAGCGCGGGCACGCCCTCCCGCGCCCGATCTTGCGGACTTCGCGTTCGGCGCGAACAGCAAGTCCGCAAGATCGCCACGATGGGCACGCGGGCAGCGCGAGCAGCGCGGGCGCGGCAGGAAGCGCGCACGCGGCCGGCGGCGATGGCGGGCTTCGGGCGGTGCTTGGCGATCGGATCTTTTTGGCATTTGCTGGGCTGACGCTGCTGCAAGCGCTGGTCTACACGCAGGGCAGCACGATCGTGCCGCTTGCCATGCGTGCGGATGGGTTGAGCCCGTCGGCCTACGGCCTGGTGGTCTCGCTCGGCGCGGCGTTCATCGTGGTGGGGCAGCTCTTCGTGCCGCGGCTGATCGACGGCCGGCCGAAGGCGCGCGTGCTGGCCGCGGCCCAGGCGATCACCGCGATCGGTTTCGCGGTGCTGGCGCTGGCCGACCGCCTGCCCGCCTATCTGGTGGCCGCGGCGATCTGGACGGTTGGCAGCATGCTGGCCGCTCCCCCGAACGCCGCGATCAACTCCGAGCTGGCGCCGGCCGCGCTGCGCGGCCGCTATCAGGCCGTCTTCTACCTGACCTTCCCGGCCGCGGCGTTCCTGGCGCCGGCGCTGGGCGGCGCCGGCCTGCAGTACCTGGGCAGTTGGCACTGGCTGACGGTGGCGGGGGCGGGCTTGGTGGCGGCAGCTCTGCACCTGGCCGCCGGCCCGAGCCGCGAGGGGCACGCGGCCGCCATCCGGTCAGAGACCGCAGCAACCGCAGAAGTCCGGTAACCGGAAGCGAGCAGGCCGCCGCGAAGGCAAGACGAAGCCGGAAGCAAGGAAGCCGGCGCGAGAGCCGGGCTAGGCGAAGCCGGAAGCAACGAAGCCGGGGCGAGAGCTCGGCGAGCCGGGGCCGGAAGCAAGGAAGTCGGCGCGAGAGCCCGGCGAGCCGGGGCCGGAAGCAAGCGCGAGAGCCAGGCGAAGCCGGAAGGCAAGCGCGAAAGCCCGGCGAGCCAGAGCCGGAAGCGAGCGCGAGAGCAAGGCGAAGCCGGAAGGCAAGCGCGAAAGCCCGGCGAGCCAGAGCCGGAAGCGAGCGCGAGAGTCAGCCGAAGCGAGGCCGGAAGCAAGGAAGCCGGCGCGGGAGCCGGGTGGGAGGCCCGGAAACAAAGCACCGGCGGCGGCGGACGACGCCCATCCCCATAGGCGTCGCCCGCACTAACCGCCGGTCTCGGGTCGCGCCGTCCCCCAACGGCATATGCCACCCGTCCCCAAACGCCCACCGCGGTGACCATTTCTGATCAACCAGTTCCCCGAACTAACGGCCAGGCGTCCATTGATTACGCTAGTTGGGGCGGTCAAGGCTTACAAGCCACTTGGCTGTCTGCCATCTGTCTGCACCGTCACAGTCACCGACAAATGGCCGATCGGCGGATCGCCCGCTCAATCTTCCGGGCGCCTGGACTCCCCATCGGTAACGAATTGTTCATCACTGTTTCGCTGGTGACGGGGGCCGCATGATTATGCGCTGCACCCTATCAATCGAGTAAGCGCGGGCACCAATCACCCAATTTCGGGCACGTCCGGGGCCAGGTGCTTGAACGCCTGAAGATTTGCTGTGGATTCGCCGCGCTTTACCCGCCACTCCCACTCGCGGCGGATCGAGGAGCCGAAGCCGATCTCCAGCATCGTGTCGAAGGATTCGTCGGCGTAGGTGAGAACGGCGCCCAGGATCCGGTCCAACTCGTCCTCGTCCAGGGATTTCAGCGACACCCGGCCGGTCAGGTAGACATCGCCGCACGCATCGATGGAGAACGATACGGCGTACATCCGGGCGTTTCGGCGCAGCAGCCACGCCCACAGTTCCTCGCGGCGCTCGTCGGGCTGGCGCATCACGAAGGCCTCGACGCGCAGCGCGTGCTCGCCGACGATCAGGTTGCAGGCGGTCTTGAGCTTGTGGGTGCCGGGCAGCGTGACCACATAGGCGCCCGGCCCGGTGCTCTCCCACTCGAGTTCGCGGTCGGTGAGGACCTTCTCGATCAGGAGAGTCACCATGCGTACGCCTCCAGGCGGGCGGCGATCATCTCGCGATGCTGGACCACGGCCTCACGGTAGACCTGGAGCAGTCCTTCGGCCGTACGGTCCCAGGAGAAGCCGGCCGCATGATCCACCGCGCCCCGGGCCAGGGTCGCGCGATGCCGCGGAGCGGCGAGCAGCGAGTCCAGCGCCCGCGCCCAGTCCCGCGGGTCGTGCCCGTCGACGAGCACGCCGCTGACCCCGTCCCGGACCGCGGTGATCAGGCCGCCGACCGCGGCCGCCACCACCGGCGTGCCGCAGGCCTGCGCTTCCAGCGCGACCAGCCCGAACGACTCGTTGTAGGACGGCACCGCGACCAGGTCGGCACAGCGGTACAGGTTGGCCAGGTCGTCGCCGGTCTGCGGGGGCAGGAAGAGCACCTGGTCGGAGACGCCGAGCGAGGCCGCCAACTCGATAAGCGACGAAGGCCGCTCGAGGCCGGTCCCGCTGGGGCCGCCGCAGATGACCACGGTCGCTGACGGGTCGGTCAGGAACGGAAGCGCCGAAATCAGAACATCAGGCGCTTTGAGCGGCTGAATGCGGCCGACGAAAGCAACGATGCGGCCGGACAGCGGGAGCCCGAGCCGTGCGCGGTCCGGCCGGACGAGAGGATGGAATCGGTCCAGATCGACCCCGGGCTGCACCACCGCGGTCCGCGCGGACGGAGCGCCGTAATAGCCGACCAGGTCCTGGGCCTCGGCCGCGGTGTTCGCGACGAGCCGGTCGGACTCGGCGATCACCTGCTCCTCGCCGATCACCCGGGCCTTCGGCTCGGGGCGGTCACCGGCCGCGAGCCAGCGGTTCTTCACCTTGGCCAGGGTGTGCGCGGTGTGCACGTGCGGCACTCCCCAGCGCTCCCGGGCCAGCCAGCCGACCTGGCCGGACAGCCAGTAGTGCGAGTGGATCAGGTCGTACCGGCCCGGCGGGTGGGCCGCCTCGGCGCGCAGCACGCCGTTGGCGAACGCGCACAACTGGGACGGCAGGTCCTCCTTGGCCAGGCCCTCGAACGGGCCGGCGGTGACGTGCCGGACGGTGACACCGGGCGCCATCTCGACGATCGACGGCAGGTCGCTGCGGGTGGCCCGGGTGAAGATCTCCACCTCGACGCCGAGCCGGGCGAGCCGCTTGGAGACCTCGACGATGTAGACGTTCATGCCGCCCGCGTCGCCGGTGCCCGGCTGTTCCAACGGGGAGGTGTGCACCGAAAGCGTGGCGATGCGGCGCGGGGCCGGCCAGTCAACCACGATATATCCTCCCGAAACGGTCAAACATGACGTGTTCTTGTTACGTCTTTGTCAATCTTCCCCGTACTTGCTTCTGCAACCACATACAGAGCACCCGTGGGTGACTGAAGTCATCGGCGACGAGGAAGGATAAGAGGCATGCAGAACATCGCAGTGATCACGGGTGCCTCCAGCGGAATCGGTGCGGCCACGGCCCGCCGGCTGGCCCGGGAGGGTTTCCACGTGGTGGCGGCCGCGCGCCGCGCCGACCGGCTCGAGGAGCTGGTCAAGGAGATCGGGCCGGCGGCCACCGCGGTCGAGTGCGACATCACCGACGACGCCTCGGTGGCCAACCTCGCCACCGTCGTGGCCGGCCTCGACGGCGTGCTCACCCTGCTGGTCAACAACGCGGGCGGGGCCCGCGGCCTCGATCCGGTCGCGACCGGATCGGTCGACGACTGGCAATGGATGTACGACGTGAACGTGCTCGGCACGCTCCGGGTCACCAAGGCGCTGCTGCCGGCCCTGGAGCAGAGCGGTCGCGGCACGATCGTGACGGTCGGCTCGACCGCGGCGTTCACGGTCTACGAGGGCGGCGGCGGGTACACCGCGGCCAAGCACGCCCAGGAAGCACTGGTCGGCACGTTGCGGCTGGAACTGTCCGGCAAGCCGGTGCGGGTCACCGAGATCGACCCGGGCATGGTGCGCACCGACGAGTTCTCGCTCAACCGCTTCGCCGGCGACCAGAGCCGGGCCGACTCGATCTACGACGGCGTCAAGGAACCGCTTGTCGCCGACGACATCGCCGACTGCGTCGCGTTCATGGCCACCCGCCCGCACCACGTCAACATCGACAAGCTGGTGATCCGGCCGCTCGCGCAGGCCGCGCAGCACAAGGTGCACCGGGAGAAGTAGGTGACGAAACCGGTCGGCGCGATCACCCGGGGGACTACCAATCCCAACCGGCTGCGCCGGGTCGACAACTTCATCGCCTATCGCTGCGGTGGCCTGCTGACCGAGGCCACCGATCCGCTGGTCGTCGACCTGGGTTACGGCGCGACCCCGGTCACCGCGGTGGAATTGCACAACCGTCTGGTGGCCGCGGTGCGAGCGGACGTCACGGTGGTCGGTTTGGAGATCGATCCGGTACGGGTGGAAGCTGCCCGCCCGTACGCGGAGCCGCCCGGTCTGGATTTTCGCCGTGGGGGTTTCGAATTGGCCGGGCTGCGGCCGGTTGTGGTGCGTGCCTTCAACGTGCTGCGGCAGTACTCCGAGGAGGAGGTCGGCGCGGCCTGGCGGCAGATGACCGGGACCGGTGCGCTGCTGGTCGAGGGCACCTGCGACGAGCTGGGCCGGATCGCCACCTGGGCGGTGGTGTCCGGCGGGCAGCCGCAGTCGCTGACCCTGTCGGCCCGACTGTCCGACCTGGACCATCCGGCGACGTTCGCCGAGCGACTCCCCAAGGCGCTGATCCATCACAACGTCGCCGGCGAGCCGGTGCACGAGCTGTTGCGGGCGCTGGGTCGCGCGTGGGAGACCGAGGCGACCCCGTTCGGGGCGCGGCAGCGCTGGCTGGCGACCTGCCGGCGGATGCGCGACTCGCAGTTGGTGTTGGACGGCCCGGCCCGCTGGCGCCTCGGTGAGCTCACCGTGCCCTGGCCGGGATAAAGGTCGGGCCGGTCCTCCGCAGTGGACCGGCCCGACCCCAGGGGGGTGAATAAAGATCAGTTCTTCAGTTCGACGTTGAACAGCGGCTCGGCCGCCACCTTGCGGAACGCGGCGAGGCTGTCCGCCGTCGAGTCCACCGCGATGTTGCGGTCGCCCTCGTCGTCCTGCGCGGTGTCGAAGTACACGATCGCCTTGATCTTCGAGTGCTTGAGCAGCTGCGGAACGACGGTGGCGAACGCGGCGGCCTTGCTGGTCGGCTGGCCGACCCGGTGGTACATGCCCCACTCGGCCACCATGATCGGCTTCTTCGGGTGGTTCTTGACCGACCAGTCGTAGAAGCCGAGACCGCCGCCGGTCGGCTGCCGGTCGAGCAGGTCACCGAAGTCGCCGAAGTGGTAGTAGCCCTTCTCCACGCTCACGTACGAGTCGAGGCCGATCCAGTCGACGACGTCGTCACCCGGGTAGAGGTCCTTCCACCAGGACTGGGCCATCCACTTCTCGTTGCCCATGTAGGCGAGCACGTTGACCACGTTCGTCACGCCGTCGGCGCGCAGCCGCTCGATGACGTGCCGGTACATGGCGGCGAAGTCCTTGGCGGTCATCCCGGAGCTCGCGCCGGTCTGCACGTCGTTCTCCGGCTCGTGGTGCAGGGCCAGGAAGAACTTCTGGGTGCCGTAGTTGGCCTTCACGTAGTCGGCCCACGCGTCGATCCGCGCGTCCTTCTGCCCAGCCGCGACCTTGGCCCAGGTGGTGCCGTAGGCGACCTTCCAGTTGAGCAGCAGCGCCCGCGGGTGCGCGGCGTCCCGGGTCATCGCGATCTCGGACTTGGTCGGGAACTTCTCGTCGCCCTTGTGGTACGCGTGGAAGATCGTCGAGGTGCGGCCGGTCAGGGTCTCCCAGTTCTTGAGCGCGGTGTCCCGCGGCGTGTCGGTGAAGCCGCCGGCCGCCGCACCCCAGAGAACGCCGCAGCTCGGCACCAGCAGGTTGTCGGTCACGCAGGACTCCGGGGCGGGCTCGGCGGTCGGAGCCGCGCTCACCGGCGTGTAGTCCACGACCAGGCGCGGGCCGGTGCGGTCGCCGGACTCGGCGGACTGGAACCGGGTCACGCCGGTGGTCGACGCCGAGCGCACGGCGAACGCGTACGTGCCGGCGGTGGTCACCACCGAGCTCAGGTCGATCGTCACCGACGGGTCGGTGGCCCGCGGCACGGCCGAGCCGATCGCGGCGGCGCTGATCGCCGGCTGGGTGGCGGCCGTGATCGTGTTCTCGCTCCACCCGCTGGCCACCGGGTAGACGCTGATGCGCGCCTCGGCCGGGGTGCCGTCGTACGGCAGGATCAGCCGGGCGTGACTGAGGGTCGCACCGGTCGGAAAGCCGCCGGTCGAGAACTTCACGAACGACGTCCGGGTCTCGCCGTCGGCGGCGCCGACGACAAGCTTCTCGGCCGAGCCGAAGTTGATGTTGGTGCGGGTGTTGGAGACGTAAGCGTCGTCGCTCGCGAAGACGGTCCGGATCGCGGGTGTGGTGACCGCGGCGCCCGCCTGCCCCGAAGGCAGGAAGCCGGCGCTCACCGCCACTCCGATCGCCGCCGCGCCCACCACCGCTTGCTTGCGCTTCACTGTCTCTCCCCGCTGACGTGGTTCGGTCGTTCCTTGACCTCACCGTCGGCGGGAGCCGGGTCCCGATTGGTGTAAGAGCAGGTGCAGCACGGGAGCGGACATTGTGGAACCGGGGACAGAAAAAAGCGCCGCCGTCACGAGTGACGGCGGCGCTCGGGTGAAACGGAAGGTTATGGCGTGGCGCCCTCGGCCAGGACCGAACGGAGCGCCTCGATCAGCAGCTCGGTGCTGAACGGCTTCTTGACCAGCAGAGCGTCCGGCTCGATGGACCCCTCGGCCACCGCCATCTCCTTGGGCAGCCCGGAGATGTAGACGACTCGCATGCCCGGCCGCAGTTCGGTGGCGGTCCGGGAAAGTTCGCCACCGGAGACTCCGGGCAGGCCCAGATCGGTGACCAGGATGTCGATCTCGCCGGGGTGGTCCCGGCAGGCCGCGATGGCCTCCTGCGAGTCGCCGGCGATCAGGGTCGAGAAACCGCGCCGTTCAAGCATGCGGCGCATGATGTCGCGTAGGTCCTCCTCGTCGTCGACGACGAGGACGGTGGGCCGGTTCTCCGCGTCGGGCGCCTGCGACATGGGTCCTCCAGGGTTCGCGTCGAGTTCCCGATTCACGCTATCGGTGCCCGGTTGCACTGCCCGACCTTTACAACATCCGGCCGGTCAATGGCTTTTCGCCGCCGACACAGCGCTCAGGTAACCCGTGAACAGCAAGCGGTTCGGCGAGCCCGATCCGGCGCTGCGCACCAGGCCGGTGCCGGCCTCGGCGACCAGGTTGTCGCGGACCTGAGCCGGGGTCCAGTCCGGGTGGACGGCGAGCACCAGAGCGGCGGCGCCGGCCACGTGCGGGCTCGCCATCGAGGTGCCGCTCATCGTCTTGGTCGCGGTGTTCGAGCCGTTCGACGCGGACTCGATCCGGACGCCCGGCGCGAAGATGTCGAGACACGAACCGTAGTTGGAGAAGGACCCACGGGTGTCGTTCACATCGGTAGCGCCCACCGTGATCGCGGCCGGGACCCGGGCCGGCGACTGGCGACAGGCGTCCCGGTGGTCGTTGCCGGCCGACACCGCGTAGACGACGCCGCTCGCGATCGACCGGTTCACCGCTTCGTCGAGGGACTTACTGGTGACGCCACCGAGGCTCATGTTGACCACGGCCGGCTTCTTGGCGTGCTCGGTGACCCAGTTGACGCCGGCGATGATGTCCGAGTACGACCCGCTGCCCTTGCAGCCGAGCACCCGGACGGCGACCAGCTTGACGTCCTTGGCCACGCCGTACGTCGCGCCGCCGATCGTGCCGGCCACGTGCGTGCCGTGCCCGGTGCAGTCCGCGGCCACCGGGTCGTCGTCGACGAAGTCCCAGCCGTAGCTCGCCCGGCCACCGAACTCCTTGTGGGTGATCCGGACGCCGCCGTCCAGCACGTAGGCCGTGACGTTCGACGCGGACGGGGCGGTGAACGACTTCGACAGCGGCAGTGCACGCTGGTCGAGGCGGTCCACTCCCCAGGTCAGGCTCGGGGCGGCCGCGGCGGCGACGATGCCGTCCTTCTCCACCGACCGGACGGCCGGGTCGGCGGCGAGGTGGGCGGCCTGGCCGGCGGTCATCCGGGCGGAGAAACCGTCGACGGCGGAATAGGTTTCGGCGACTTCCCCGCCGTACCGTGCGGTCAACGAAGCCGGACCGACGCCTGCCTGGACCATCACGACGTAGCTGTCGGCGAGGCCGGCCGGCGGGGCGGCCATCGCGGTGCCGGCGGCACCCCCGACCATGGCGGCGGCGGTACCCGTGAGCAGAGCGAGGCGGGCGGCGATACGCAAGCTGTTTCCTCTCGTTGGCTTCGGCCCACTCGACGAGGGGTTACCGGCATGCCGAAAGCAGTTGAGGGAAATGGTGAGAAATGTTTCCGGGCTATTCGGGACCCGGTCGGTTGTAGCTGCGGTGCACCGAATTCCGCCCAGCGCGGACCGCCCGGAACCCCGGCCGGAGAAACCTAAGGCTGTGCAATGGAGGGCCGATCTACCCGCTGTACCGCTGCACACCGCCACCGAGCAAGGAGAGCGATATGACCAGCCTGCTGTCGCCCGAGATCACCACTGTTGCCGAGTTGACCGACCGCTGCGACCGATGCGCCGCGGCCGCGAAACTGGTGGTCACGCTTACCAGCGGCGGCGAGCTTGCGTTCTGCGGGCACCACGCCAACCGCCACCGCGACGACATCGTCCGGGTCGGCGAGCGTATTCAGCTTGAAGAGGGCTACGAGTGGGCCGGTAAGTAACCGCTCGCCAAAAAGTCCGCGTTATGCTCATTTCCTCCGTAGTGAGGGGCTTATGTGCGTATCGCGGCGCATGATGTGGGCAGGCTCTCCCGGCTGATCGCCGGGTGCGCCGGGTTCGCGGTCGCCGCCGCGGGTGTGCTCACTACAGCTTCAAGCGCGCCGCCGGACCGAGGTCCGGCGGCCGCGCTCGTCCCGGCCGGAATCGCCCTGCTGTTGCAGGTGCTGCCCGCCGGCCGGGTCGTGCGCGTCGTCGCCCTGTTGTCGGCCCTGGCCGCTGCCGTGCTCGGGGCCACCGCGCTGGGCCGGCATCCGGCCGCCGCGTCCGCCACCATGCTGGCCGGGCTCGGCCTGGCCTGCCTCGACATCCGGGTCGCCCGCTTCCGGGCCGCCGACCCGCTGGTCGCCGGGGCCGCCATCGTCGCGCTGGCCGCCCTGGTCCCGCGGATCTTCGAGGGACCGCATCCGCGCGGGCTGATGACGCCGGCCGTCGCCGGTTCGCTGCTCGTCCTGGCCCTCGGCACCGTGCTCGCCCGCCCCGAGACCGAACCGCAGCACGTCGAGGAACCGGCCGGTCCCGGTCGCAAGGTTCGCCGGATGCTGCCCGCGCTGATCGCCGTTCCCGCGGTGGCCGCGCTGGCCAGCGCCCTGGCCGCGCACACCGGGCTGGGCCGGCCGGCCGCCGCGATCAGCACCGGGGCGATTCTGGCCGCACTCACCCTGCTCGGCCTCGCCGGCTATCTGGTGCGCACGCTCGACAGCACCGACCGGGAGCTGAACGACCGGCAGGAATTCGCGACCACCCTCCTCCAGTCGATGAACGAGGCCGTCATGGTGCTCGACGCCAACCACCGGGTGATCGACGTCAACCGGCGCTGGCGGGAACTCACCGGACACGGGCCGGACGAGCCGATCCGGCTCGATCCGCCCCCGCTGCCGCCGACCGGCGGGGACTGGCTGATGCCCCGGGTCGACGGCAGCGAGGTGCCGGTGCTGGCCACCGTCGCCACGATCCCGGACGCGGATGGCTCGCCGCGGGCGTACGTCGCCACCTACGTCGATATCGGCGACCGGAAACGGGCCGAGGAGACGATGAGCGCGCAGAACACCGAGCTGCGCGAGGCGAACACCCGGCTGGCCACCGCGCTGGCCTTCAAGAACGACCTGACCTCGATGCTCACCCACGACGTGGCCCAGCCGATCAGCTCGATCGCCAGCCTGGCTGAGCTGCTCCGGGCCGACTGGGCCGATCTGCCCGACGACATCCGGCTCGAACTGGCCACGAAGATCGACAAGAACACCCAGCGGCTGATCAAGATGATGAACGATCTCCAGCTGCTCTTCCGGCTGGACACCGGCTCGGTCACCGCCCGGCAGGCGCCGGTGCCGCTGCTGGAGGTGGCGACCCAGGCCGCCTCTTCCGAGGCCGTCTCGCTGGAGATCGACGACGATCTGGCCGCTCTGGCCGATCGCGGGCATCTGACGGTCGTGGTGCAAAACCTGGTCAAGAACGCGCTGGCGTACGGGAATCCGCCGGTACGGCTGATCGGCACGCGCCGTGGCGATCGGGTGGAGCTGGTGGTGCAGGACAGCGGTCCCGGCATGCCACCGGAGTTGCTGTCCACCATTTTCGGACGTTTCATGCGTGGTGCCGGGCTCGGGCTGTTCATCGTCCGGCACCTGGTCGAGGCGAACGGCGGAACGATCAGCTACGAACCGGTCGAACCACGCGGCGCCCGATTTATCGTGACATTGGATTCGGCGCCCATTTAAGAAGGGCCCCCGGGTTTACCGGGAGCCCTTTTCAGCGGGTCGATCACATGTCGTGCGCCGAGCCCCGGTCCTCTTCGTTGATCATGCCGTCTCCCCAGGCGTCCTTGCGCGTGGTGCGGCCACCCATTCGGGCGGTGCCGGCCGCGCCACCGCTGATCGGGCCGGCCCGGCCGATCCGCCGACCGGGCGGCAGCACCTCGTCGAGATCGTGCTCGCTGGTGATGCCGGGTGCGGTGGTGATGTCCACAGTGGTGGTGCCGAGATCGTGCCGGGGAAGATCCACCCGGCTCGCGTTGCTCTGTTCGGCCGCGCTGGTGCCCCAGCCGGCGCCCGGATGCGGATTGCGGTTGCGGAGCCGGGCCGCCACACTCGCCGGGCTGGCATTCGCGGCGAGCACCTTGGTGCTGGCACCGGGCAGCGGCCGCTTCGGGGACGGGCGGGTCGCGCCGCCGATCGGCTTCGCCCGGCCGCCGAGCACCCCGCTCTCCACCAGGCCCTTGAACGTGGTCAGGTCTTCCTTCAGCCGCTTGGTCAGCGATGCCTGGCCGTGCCGGTCGCTCGGCATGAGGAAGGCGATGTCCGCCTCGAGCTGGGCGACGATCTGCGTCTTGGTCTCGCCCAGCGGGCGCAGCGTCAGCGTCTCGGCCAGCAGCGGGCCCTCCATGGTCGACCAGGAGACCCGCTCGTCGACCGAGCGCTCGGTGATCTGCGCGTCGAACTCGCGGCGCTTCCCGTCGACGTCCATGATCCAGTGTGTCTGGTCAAGGCCGATCGAGGTGACCTGGCGGACGCCGCTCATGAACCGTGGGTAGTTCTCGAACGCGGCGAGCTGCTCGTACACCGTGTGCAGCGGTGCACTCACCTCGATGGCCTGCTGAACCATACTCATCGCATCTCTCCCATGCTTCGGATGCTTCAACCGGGCATGATCGAGCGTACGGAGACGATTACTGATCGTGTTCTGTTTCGGTCATACCCGGCGCAGGTACTGCCACTGGCCGACCTCGGCCGCGTACCGGGCGTCACTCGCGGGAACCAGCGTCACCCGGGCCGCGCGCAGCAGCGCCACGACCCGCGCCGACGGGCACCGCCACGCCTCGCTGACCTCGACGATCGTGCCGCTCTCCCGGCACGCGGCGGCGAGCGCCTCGACCATGTCGGCGGTGATCGCGGCGTCGTCCATGCCGACCTGGGCGAGCAGGCTCAGCGGACGGGCCAGCTGGGTCGGGGCGTAGCGGGAGGCGCGCTCGAGACCACGCACGGTGGCGAGGATCAGCGCCTCGGCCACCTGCTCGGCGGTCAGCTCGCCGCTGCTCAGCATCACCCGCACGTCGCGCGGGGCGAGCAGGCCGGAGGCCAGCGGCAGGCGGGAGACGGCGACCGAGACGGCCTCCAGCGGACCAAGATCGGCGGGCCAGGCCAGCCAGCCGTCCGGCTGGACGACCTCGACCTCGGCGGCGACCCGCAGCGTCATCTCGGTGCGCAGCTGCGCCCGGCGGACCGCGTCGGCGTAGGCCGGCAGCCAGGTGGTGTCCGGGCCGACCTGGTCGGCGAAGGTGAGCGCGGTGAGCCCGGCCCGGTCGGCGGCCGAGACGACCACGCCGACACTGTCGCGACCGGCCGCGAACCCGGTGTGCGCATGCGCGTCCACCGTGAGGTCCAGCGCCTCGATCACTGTTTCCCGCTCTGCGCCCACTATTTCTCCCAGGATCGAGATCTTCCGTCCTGGAACAGAATGCCGGGGCGGCGTTGTCAGGCCCGGTCCGTGAGTGGTGCAGTCCGGTTTCGCTCAGAGGCGGAACGCGCCGACGAGTCCGCGCAGCTCATCGGCGGTGCGGGCGACCTCGGTGGAGGCCTCGCGGGTCTGCTCGACACCCTGCACGGCGGAGGCGCTGGCCGCGGCGACGTCGGAGATGTTGTGCGCGATCCGGGACGAGCCGCTGGCCACCTCGGCGATGCTGCGGCTCATCTCACCGGTGGTCGCGGTCTGCTGCTCGACCGCGCTCGCGATGGTGGTCTGGAAGTCGTTGATCTGCGCGATGACCTCGGAGATGCGGGAGATGACCTCGACCGCGCCGCCGGTGTCCTGCTGAATCGCGTTGACCCGGGTGCCGATGTCCTCGGTCGCCTTCGCGGTCTCCTGGGCCAGGTCCTTGACCTCGGACGCCACCACCGCGAAGCCCTTGCCGGCCTCGCCGGCCCGGGCGGCCTCGATGGTCGCGTTGAGTGCCAACAGGTTGGTCTGCTCGGCGATCGAGGTGATCAGCTTGATCACGTTGCCGATCTCCTCGGAGGAGGCACCGAGCTGGCGGATCGTCTCGGTGGCCCGGGCCGCCTCGGCCACCGCCACCGCCGCGATCTGGGCGGCCTCGCTGGTGTTCCGGGAGATCTCGCGGATCGAGAGGCCCATCTCTTCGGAGCCGGCCGCGACGGACTGCACGTTGCGGGAGATCTCCTCGGCCTCGGCCGATGCCGCCGACGTCTGCCGGTCGGTGTCGCCGGCCGCCTCGGCGATCTGCGCGGCCACCGCGGAGAGCTCGCCGGCGGCGCTGGCCAGTTGGTCCGCGTCCTTGCCGATGGTCTCCAGCGAATGATGAATCGAGTCGAGCGCGCCGTCCAGGCCACCGGCCATCCGGCCGAGCTCGTCGTGGCTGGTGATGCCGCTGCGCACGGTGAGGTCCCCGGCCGCGACCTGGTCGATGACGGTCCCGAGCCGGCGCACCGGAAGAAGAATCGAGCGGGCCATCGGCACCGCCAGGGCGATCATCACGATCAGGCCGATCCCGGATACCGCGAGCACGGTCCACTGGGTCGTCCTCGAGATGTGCCGCATCTCGGCGCGTTCCGTGATGACCAGGGCGCTCACCTCGTCGACCAGGCCACCGAGTTCGTCATCGGTGACGTGGTTGCGCTCGGAGATCTCGTCGAGCCGCGACTGCACGGACGCCACGTTCGTCTTGGCATCGGCCGCGAACTGGGTGATGAACTCACTGAACGAGGTGAAGTCGGCCCGGTAACCGGCGAACTTCGCGGTGAGGTCGGCCGGCATCCCGGCGGACTCGACCGCGTCGGCGGCCTCGGTGGAGGAATCCACGTCGTCACTGACGTCCTGGGTGACGTCCTGGCCGAGAGCGGACCGGTAAGCGTCCACCTTCAGTTCGCTCTGCCGGGTGTCCAGGTGGTTGAGCGCGGAGGCACCGGCCTGCAGGCCGACCAGCTTCTCACCCTGGGTCGTCATCTTGCTCTGGCTGACCACCGTGATGACCGCCAGTGCGGCCAGCACGACCGCACCGATCGCCACGATCAGCGTGAGCCGCTTGGCGATGCCGATATCTGCCAGTCGCGCCATCGTTCCCCCTTGGATCCGGGTATGCCCCGGCGCCAAGCACCGGGGCGCCCCCGATCAGCCGGATTACTCCGGCGACTGCAGCATCTTCGTTATCGCCCGAACCGCATCGTCGGTGGGCGACGCCGCCTCGCGGTTGGCCGCCTGCAACTCCCGGAACACTTCCTCACGATGGACCTGAACGTCGCGCGGGGCCTGAATGCCCAGCCGGATGACGTCCCCGCGTGCCTCGAGCACCGTGATGATCACGTCGTTCCCGATCATCACGCTCTCGCCGGCCCGCCGAGTCAGCACAAGCATCCGGTGCCCTCCTCCATCCGTGGACGGACAGCAGCGCGAGAGGCGCGGTCGCGGACCGGGCGACCGCGCCGCCGCCAGGACGTCAGTAGGCCCGGTGCATGATCGCGCGGACCGGGTAACCGGAACCGCTGAGCACGACCTGGATGGCCCGGTGGGTGTCCCGGTCGACCACGATCGGCGCCATCAGGTTGGCCGTGGTGTCGTCGACGCCGGCCGTGATGACGGTCATCAGCAGCAGCCGGTCGGGGTCCTTCGTGTTCAGCGCCGCGAAGACCTCGTTCTCGATCTCCGGCGCGTAGTCCGGGAAGAACGGCTCCGGCGGGGCCACCAGGAAGCGCAGGTCCGGGTCCTGGATGGACGTGAAAGCGTAAAGCAGTCCGTCCTCGTTGAGCCGGACCAGAACGAACTCCCGATGTGCCGGGAAACCGGGCATGGGCACCGCCATCGTGATGGTCGGCAAACCCAGCGACGGGTCGATCATGGACGCCTCAATCGGTCGGGACGCGGTGCGAGTACTCATGGTCACCTCAGGAAATCGATGAGCGAGGGCTGGATCACCTTGGCCGTGGCGGCCAGGGCGGCCTGGTACGAGGTCTGCTGGATCTGCAATTCCATGATCGCCTTAGGCAGATCGACATCCTCGATGTCGGAAAGCTGCGACGTCACGGATAACAGATGGTCGTCTGCGGACTGCTTCATCTGTTCAATCCGATTATATCGGGCGCCTACATCCGAAAGTGCGGATTTAAGTAAATCGTGGGCACTATCGAGATTTTGTAGGTTTGTGTCCAAGGCGGCCGAATCGCCACCTCTAATGTTGGCCGAAATCTGCTTGAGAACGTTGAACAGCTCGGTATCGGTGCCCGGCTCACCGAATGCCTCCGGGCCACTGACCTCGATACGTACCTGCGCGTTCGCGCCGACCGTCCGGGTTGTCTGATTCTTGTTGCCGCTGAACACGTAGTCACCGCTGCCATCGGTCGCCTCGGTGTACGCCGTCGGCCCGGGCGTGGTGCCACCGAAGACCGGCCGGTTCAGAAACTTGGTATTGGCCTCGCCGAGCATCATCTGGCGGACGTTGTCGATCTCGACCGCCAGAGCCTCGCGCGACTGATCGTTGTTGGACGTGTTCAGGGCCTGCACGGTCAGATCGCGAACCCGGATGAGCTGGGTCGAGGCGTCACCGAGTTTGTCCTGAATGGTGCCGAGCCAGCCGAGACCGTCGTCGGCGTTGCGCGCGTACTGCTGGGTCGCGCGCACCTCGCCGCGCAATTGCAGCGAGGTGACCGTGCCGGTCGGCGAATCCGACGGCCGGCTCAGCAGTTTGCCGCTGGAGATCTGGGTCTGGAGCTTCGCTCCTCGAGCTTGGGAACGCTGCAGATCGCCGAGTGATCTCGTGATCATGCTTGTTTCGGTGGACCTGCTGGGAATTGTCATGCGTTATTTCTCCCCGCCATTACCGGCCGACCATGCCGGTGCGGTTGATGAGCTGATCGAGCATCGAGTCAATCGTCGTGAGGACTCGCGATGCCGCCTCATAACCGCGCTGGTAGGTGAGCAGGTGCGTCATTTCCTCATCGAGGTTGACCCCCGATTCGCCCTGCCGGGCCGAATCCACCTGGTCCTTCACCGAGTCCTGGATCTCGCTGCGCCGGGCGGTCGCCTGGGCCGAGACACCGAGCCGGCCGATCATCGACTGGTACGTCGCGTCCGGGCCGGTGGGGTCGATTCCCATCCCGGACAGCTTGTCGGCGACGTAGTGGTCGAGCGACGGATCCGGACCGGTCATGTCGGGGTTGCCCTGGGAGAACGCGACCTGCGACGCGTCGGTCAGCGCCACCTTGATCTTGGCGGCGGTGGTCCCCTCGAAGAACTGGGGCACGCCGGGATCGCTGCCGTCACCGGGTTTGCCGTCGATCGTGTACCCGCCGGCCATCGCGGTGTTCACCGTGTCCGCGATGCCCTTGGCCACACTGTCCAGGTCGGACACGATGCCGGTCAGCAGGTTGTTCATCGAGTCGAGCATCGCGCCCATGGTGCCGCCGGCGGTCACCGGCGAGTCGGTGCCGGACCACTTCAGCGCCACCTTGTCACCCGAGGACATCACCTCGTCCAGGGTGCCCGGGCCGGTCAGCTCCAGCTCCCGGGCGTTGAAGCCCTCGACCAGACCGACGTTTCCGACGTAGACGTTGGCCGAGCCGTCGTCCTTGAGGATCGCGCTGGCCCCGGACAGCTCGGACAGCTGCATGACCTGACGGTCGCGCTCGTCCTGGAGCTCGTTGGCGGGCAGGCCGGCCTTCTGCGCGATCGCGATCTGGTTGTTCATGTCGGCGATCCCGGAGGCCATGGTGTTGACCTGCGTGACGTACGCGTCGATCTGGTTGTGCTGATCGTCGAAGTGATGCGAGATGGAGGTGTACGCGTCGTTCAGAGTGGTGGTGACGGTCTTGCTGCGCTCGATGAGGGAGCTGCGGGTCGAGGGGTCCTGCCAGTTGTTGGCGACGTCGTTCCAGCCGTCCCACATGTCGTGCAGCCGGGCCTGCAGGGCGGTGTCGCTCGGCTCGGCGAGCACGCTCTCGACCTGGTCGTACGTGGCCTTGGTGTTGGTCAGGTAGGCCGAACTCGCGTGTTCGGTGCGACCGCGGTCCTCGAGGTACTGATTACGCCCCCGCTCGATCGCGGCGACCGTGACACCGTTGCCGACCTGGTCGGTGGTGGAGTAAATGCCGGGGTTCAGGCTGCCGGTCTGGGACTGCATCCGAATGCGCTGCCGGGTGTAACCCTCGGTGTTGGCGTTCGCGATGTTCTGACCGGTGATGTCCAGGCCTCGCCGCTGCGCGTAGAGCGAGCTGAGCGCCGTGTTGATACCGCCGAAAGTGCTAGCCATCTCAGATCGCCTCATCAACCAGGCTGGAGCGGCGCACGCCGCCGGAAACGGTCTGGCCTTGCGGTCCGTACGTTTCCACAGTTTCGGCGAACGCGAGCATGGTTTCGCGTGCTGCGCGCTGGCCGGCGGTGAGCAGGTCACGGTTCACGTCGGCGAGCGCGCTGATCTCGGAGGTCAGCATCAGAAACGCCTTGCGGTGCTGGTGCAACAGGTCGGACCAGGGGGGCGGCGCGGCGTCAGCCAGCTCGCCGAGGGAAGCCTCCGGGTTGAGACCGAGCTCGACCGCGACGTCCTGGGAGTAGGCGGCCCGGATGACCTCCGTCTGCCGGATCTGGTCCAGCACCACCTCTACCTCCCGGGTGGCGTGACTGAGCCAGCGGGAGCGGTTGGACGTGAGGAGCAACTGCTCCTCCTCAAGCTTGAACAGCAGCATCTCCAGCAGCTCACGTGAACGCCACAGGACGCTGGCCAGGTCGGTCAGGCTCACCCTGGTCCTCCGTCTCGGTGTCGGGCACGCCCCCTCGACATGCCCGCTCATTCGGACAGGTCGGCACGTCTGCTCCTCCGCTGAGGAATTTCGCCCGATCCGACCATTTCACCTTTCTTCGGGTTTGCCGGAAAAGTGTGAAGGAATCTCAGAGACTGCTCATGACCGTCGGTGCCACGCCGATCGGATCCGGCGTATCGCCACGGCCTCACGGATGGGCCGGAAAGACCCCGCTCAAGGAGGAATTACTAATGGGTCTCCGTATCAACCAGAACATCGCCGCGCAGAACGCCTACCGCAACCTGTCGGTCACCGACGGCCAGATGTCGAAGTCCCTGGAGAAGTTGTCCAGTGGTTTCCGCATCAACCGGGCGGCGGACGACGCGGCCGGCCTCTCGATCTCCGAGGGTCTGCGTGCGCAGGTCGGCGGTCTCAAGGTCGCCGTGCGTAACACCCAGGACGGCGTCAGCGTCGCGCAGACGGCTGAAGGCGCGCTCAACGAGGTCACCACGATCCTGCAGCGCATGCGTGACCTGTCGGTCCAGGCCGCCAACAACGGCGCCACCGACAAGGAGGCCGCGTCGGCCGCCAACAAGGAAATGACGCAGCTGAACTCCGAGCTCGACCGGATCGGCAGCACCACCGCCTTCGGCAAGGCCAAGCTGCTCGACGGCAGCTTCGGCGCCACCAAGCGCACCGCGGTCGACCCGACCACCAACGTGGTCGCCGGCGGCACCGACGGCCTGCCGGCCATCCCGGCTGCCGTACAGGGCCAGTACAAGATCGACCTGACCCAGATCAGCGGTGCGACCAAGTTCACCCAGAAGGACGGCAGCACCCTCGACCTCGCTTCCACGGCGCTCACCGTGACCGTCGAGGGTTCCACCGACGACACCGCGCCGGCGGACGTCGTCAAGCGGGCCAACGAGGCGATCAGCAGCTCGCTGCGCGACATCGGCCTGCAGGGCAACGAGGTCAGCATGACCTCCAGCACCGACAAGTCCGGCAACACGACCTACCAGCTGCAGGGCGTCGGCGACTTCACGGCCGCCGACAACACCGGCGCCGCCCTGGCCGCCCTGAAGATCGACACCGCCACCGCCCTGACCGACGTCTCCGGTGGCAACACCGGTCAGTTCCAGGTCGGCGCGAACGCCAAGGAGCGCATCGCGTTCAACATCGGCGCGACCGACTCGGGCACGCTCGGCACCAAGACGGTCGACCTGACCAAGGACCCGACCGCGGCGATCACGACGGTGGACAAGGCGCTGACCACCGTCTCGGACCAGCGGGCCTCGCTCGGTGCTTACCAGAACCGCTTCGAGCACACCATCAACAACCTCAACGTCGCGGTGGAGAACCTGTCCGCGTCGGAGTCGCGGATCCGGGACACCGACATGGCGCAGGAGATGGTCTCCTTCACCCGTGCTCAGATCCTGACCCAGGCCGGCACCTCGATGCTGTCCCAGGCCAACCAGTCGGCGCAGAACGTTCTCTCGCTGCTCCGATAACCGAGCTGCTACCGGTTGGAACTGAATACGGAACGCGTACGGCCGAATAGGTGGGGGTAGCTGGCAGAAATCGGGCCGGCTGCCCCCGCTCTTCTTTACCGCACCGAAAGGCAGGCCACCGTGTCGTCAAGCTCTGTTGACGGACTCGTCAGCGGCATGAGCACCTCGTCGGTGATCAGCCAGCTCATGCAGGTCGAGCAGGCCCCGCAGAACCGTCTCAAGGCCAAGGTCACCTCGGCGCAGACCGCCGTGGCCTCGTACCAGTCGGTGAACTCCAAGGTCTCCGCCTACAAGAGCGCGGCCAGCGCGTTGACCCAGCTCGGCACCTGGCGCGCCATCTCGGCCACCTCGAGCTCGTCCTCGGTCGCCGTGAGCACCTCCACCAACCTCAGCGCCACCACCGGCAGCCTCACCTTCGACGTCACCTCGCTGGCCAGCAAGCAGGCCACCACGATGAAGGTGACCACCTTCGAGGACGCCGACAACGACGGCACGCTGGACACCACCCCCGCCCAGCTGACCTCGGCGCCCGACACGATCTCGATCACCACCACGGCCGGCAAGCAGTACGACATCGACATCAGCAAGGACAAGTCGGCGGCCGGTATCGCCAAGGCGATCAACGACTCCGACGCGGGCGTCTCGGCGTACGTCATGAAGACGTCGTCCAGCGAGGGCGTTCTGCAGCTCACCGGCCGCAAGTCGGGCGCCAGCAACGGCTTCACCCTCACCGGGCTGGACGGGCTGGGCGTCGGCGGCACCTCGCCGGAGACCACCGAGGCCAAGAGCGCCACGATCGAGGTCGAGGGCGGCGGCACCAGCACCTACACGGTTACCAGCGACACGAACACCTTCACCGGCCTGATGAACGGCGTGACGCTCACCGTCTCGAAGAAGGAAAACGACGTCACCATCGACGTCAACAACGACACCGGGGCGATCGCCGACAAGATGCAGGCGTTTGTCGACGCCGCCAACGCCTCCCTCACCGAGATCTCCACCCAGACCGCGTACGACCCGTCGACCAAGACCGGCTCGCCGCTGACCGGCGACTTCTCGGTCCGGGACATCTCGACGAAGATCCTCGGCTCGATCAGCCTCGGCCTGGACTGGTCGGAGGAGGCGGCCGGCGGCGCGGATGTCACCGACAAAATCAAGTCGCTCAAGAACCTCGGTATCGAGCTGCAGCAGGACGGCCAGCTCAAGTTCAGCCGGTCCGAGTTCCTCAACGCCTATGCCACCAACCCCGACAAGGTGAAGGAAGCCGGCCAGAAGCTCGGCACGCAGATCGAGAAGTTGACCACCACGATGACCACCAACCTCAAGTCGGTGATCACCGGGCGCAACAACGAGATCGACAGCCTCACCACCCAGATCAGCAACTGGGATATCAGGCTCGCGGCCAAGAAGCTCGCGCTGCAGAAGCAGTACTCCAACCTCGAGGTTTCCCTCGGCAATCTGAAGAACCAGTCCACCTGGCTGGCCGGCCAGCTCGCCGGCCTCGGCTGACCCGCACGCCTCGCCCTGACCAGCCACCACAGCGTTGACCGAGGAGACCGATGAGCGCCGCCCCGCACCTGCGTGACCGTTACCTGCAGGACTCCATCAACACCGCCTCACCCGCCAAGCTCCTGCTGATGCTGTACGACCGCCTCGTGCTCGACCTCATGCAGGCCGAGCAGGCGCTGCGCGACGGCGACCGGGAGGCGGCGCACGACAAGGTCACCCACGCTCAGGAGATCGTCATCGAGCTGCGCACCAGCCTGGACGTGGAAGCCTGGTCCGGCGCACCGGCCCTGGCCAACATCTACGGCTGGATGCTCACCGAGCTGATCGGCGCGAACATCGCCCGGGACGCCGACCGGGTGGCCGCCATCCGCAACCTGGCCGAGCCGCTGCGCGACACCTGGCGAGAGGCGGCCGCCGCGGCGGTCGCCGGCTGACCATGGACTGGAACGGCGCCTGGATCGACGCTCTGGACGAGCTCGAGTTGGACGTCGCTCGCGTCGAGGCGATGCTCGCCGACGAGCATCGCCATGCCGAGACGCCGCCGGCTGATCTGTGGCGGCCGCCGACCGAGCTCGGCGCGCTGCCACTGGAACTCAAGCCACGCGCGGACGAGATCCTCACCCGGCAGCTGAAGGTGGCCGAGGAGATCGCCCGGCGACTGACGTCGAACCGCCGGCAGACCGCGATGACGGCCCGAATCGAGACCGGCGAGGCGATCAAACGCCCGGTGTACGTAGACCGAGCCATGTAGCCAGGCAATGAGGTCCCGGAGCCCCGGATGGGGTTCCGGGACTTTTGTGTGCAACCTCGCGGCAACCGTTACACGCTCAGCGGATCACCGGTCGGGCCGAACTGCATGTTACGAGCAACGGATTGCTCACCGAAAAGCCACGGATCGGCGCTTGGACTGACCTCCAAGGAGCTGCTGTGTTCGACGACGTCTCGTCATCCTCCCTGCGCGTTGCCGCCGCCGGTCTCGCTGCGCGGCAGACCGCCATCGCGAACAACATCGCAAACATCGAAACCCCCGGCTACCGGGCCCGTAAGGTGGAATTCGAGCAGGCGCTGCACGGCGCGATCGCCAAGGGCGAGTCGCCCTCGAGCGTTTCCCCGAGCGTCCAGGATTCGCTCGAGCCGACCCGCCTCAACGGCAGCAACGTCAACCTCGACGAGGAGACGCTGTCGCACATCGACACCACGATGCGCTACCAGCTGACGCTGCGGGCCATGGATACCAAGTACTCGATGCTGCGCGACGCGATCAAGGGGGCCTGATAAATGAGCACCTTCAACGCCATCGGCGTCGCCGGCTCCGGCGTGACCGTCTACCGCAAGTGGCTGGACGCGGTGTCCGACAACATCGCCAACATGGACAACACCAGCCGTACGTCCGAGAAGGCTTTCCAGGCCCGGTACGTCGTCGCCCAGGAAGCGGCGGACGGCAACGGTGCCCAGGTCGGCGGCGTGGCCATGAGCAGCGCCCAGGGCGTACTCACCTACGAGCCGGACAACCCGCTGGCCGACACCGAGGGTTACGTCCGCAAACCGGACATCGACCTGGGCAGCCAGATGGCCCAGATGATGATGGCCCAGCGCGCCTACCAGGCAAACCTCGCGGTCGTCGACCGCGCCAAGGACTCCTACGCCGCCGCGATCAACCTGGGGAAGTGAGCTAGATGATCTCGCCGATCAGTGCCATCAGCGGATTTTCCGCGGTAGGCGGCCTGGACTCGGTGTCCAGCGTCGCCGGTCTGGCCGGATCCACCCCGGCGACGAACGCCGCCGAGGCGGTCAACGGTCCCAGCGAGAGCTTCACCAGCATGCTGTCAAAGGGTCTGGAGAGCGTGCAAGCCTCGCAGTCGAAGGCCAGTGACCTGGCGGTCCAGGTCGCCGACGGAACCCTGCAGGACCCGGCGCAGTACACCATGGCTGCCACCGAGGCCCAGCTCGGTCTCCAGCTCACGCTGGCCGTCCGCAACAAGGCCGTGGAAGCGTTCCAAGAGATCATGAGGATGCAGGCCTGACATGACCGACCGCCTTCCCGCTCCGGTCCGCCGCGTCACGGACACCTTCCGGTCTTTCACGCCGGGCCAGAAGGCCGTCACCCTCGCGGCGGTGATCGCTCTTGTCGTCGGCGCCTACTTCTTCGCCACCTGGGCGTCGAAACCGACGTACTCCATTCTGTTCAACAACCTGTCGACCAAGGACGCCAGCGCGATCGTCGAGTCGCTGCAGAAGGCCGGCACGAAGTACGAACTGGCGAACGACGGCCAGACGGTGCTCGTGCCGCAGGACCAGGTGAACACCCTGCGGCTGTCGCTGAGCGGCGAGGGCCTGCCCGGCGATGCCGGAACCGGTTACTCCCTGCTCGACAAGCAGGGCATCACCACCAGCGACTTCATGCAGCACACGAACTACCAGCGGGCGCTCGAGGGCGAGCTCTCCAACACGATCAAGTCGATTGACGGTGTCGAGGCGGCCACGGTGCACCTCGTCATCCCGCAGAAGGACGTCTTCGCCGACGACCAGGACCAGCCGACCGCCTCGGTCCTGGTCGCCTCGAGCTCGACTTCTCCGCTGACCAGCCAGCAGGTGCAGTCCATCGTGCACCTGGTCGCCTCCAGCGTCGAGGGCCTCGATCCGACCGAGATCACCGTGGCCGGCGCGGACGGCAAGATCCTGTCGACCGGTGGCGGCGCGGCGGTCGGCACCGGCGGGGACAGCGGCAGCGAGTCGCAGACCGTCGCCTTCCAGAACCGGATGAACAACTCGCTGCAGAACATGCTGGACAGCGTGGTCGGTGCCGGGCACGCGGTCGTCACCACCACCGCCGAGCTGGACTTCGACCAGACGACGACGAACAGCAAGACCTACAACTCCGACCCGTCGCTGCCGGCCCTCTCCGAGACCAACAGCCGCGAGGCGTACAACAACGCCGGCAACTGCGCGGGCGGCGTCCTCGGCCCGGACAACATCTCCGGCCCCGGCTGCACCACCGGCACCACCGGAACCGGTCAGTACGAGAACAGCAATTCCGCCAAGCAGAACGCGATCAACGAGACCACCGAGGCCCGTAAGAGCGCTCCCGGCAGCATCAAGAAGCTGAACGTGGCCGTCCTGCTGGACAGCACCACGGCCGGCACCGTCGACCCGGCCCAGGTGCAGCAGCTGGTCAGCGCGGCGGCCGGCATCGACGCGACCCGCGGCGACACCATCGCGGTCAGCGCCATGCCGTTCTCCACCAGCGCCGCCCAGGCGGCCCAGCAGGCCCTGAACAGCGCCGCGGTGGCCGACCAGACCGCCAAGCAGATGACGCTGATCAAGACCGGCGCGCTCGCCGCGGTCGTCCTGGCGCTGCTCTTCCTGGCCTGGCGGGCGAGCCGCCGCTCCAAGAAGCGCAAGGCACTGACCCCGGAGGAGCGGAAGCATCTGGAGGACATGCAGGCCGCGCTCGAGCAGCAACGGCTGGCGGAACTGAACAGTGCGATTCCGGCCCAGATGCTGGAAGCGGCCCCGGAAAGCTACGCGGACGGGGAAGCTCGAGATGAACGCGTGCGCGAGATCGAGCAGATGGTCAAAGATCAGCCTGAGGAGATGGCAGTGCTGCTGCGCGGCTGGCTCGCCGCCGACGCGCCGGTGCACTGATCCGACGAGATGGGCGGTCGGCTTCCGCCGACCGCCCTTTTCGCTCCGCTTGGTAACGCAGATGAGTTTCGCCGACGGGCTGAGGAGAGTACGCGTTGAGCACACCGCAGCTAACGACGCTGTCGATGACGGGCGTGCGCAAGGCCGCGATCATGCTGGTCCAGTTCGGCAAAGAACATTCCGCGCAGATCATGTCCAGCATGTCGGAGAAAGAGGTCGAGTTGATCTCGGCCGAGATCGCTCGGCTGGGCAAACTCGAACCAACTGTCGTCGACGACGTGATGGACGAGTTCTACGCCATGGCGACCACCCGGTACGCCGGCTCCGGCGGCATGGACTACGCCCGCGAGCTGCTCGAGGCGTCGCTCGGTAAGGAACGCGCGGCGTTGATCCTGGATCGCCTCGAAGCCTCGATGAACGACATCCCGTTCAACTTCCTCAGCCACGCCGACCCCCGGCAGCTGCTCTCCTACGTGCAGTACGAACACCCGCAGACGATCGCGCTGATCCTCGCGCACATCCCGGCCGCGCTCGCCTCGGCGATCCTGGCCGGCCTCTCGCTCGAGGTGCAGACCGAGGTGGCGCACCGGATCGCGGTGATGGACCGCACCTCCCCCGAGATCATCCGGCAGGTCGAGGCGGCCCTGCAGCGCAAGCTCTCCACCGTGCTCCAGCCGGACGAGCTCTCCACGATCGGCGGCCTCCAGCCCCTGGTGGAGATCATCAACCGGGCCGACCGCACCACCGAACGACTCATCCTGGAAGCCCTGGACGCCCGCAGCCCCGAGCTGGCCGAGGAGATCCGGCGGCGGATGTTCATGTTCGAGGACGTCGTCAACCTCGAGGACCGTGCCGTGCAGCTGGTGCTGCGGCAGGTCGAGCCGGCCGACCTGGCCACCGCGCTCAAGGGTGTGCCCGAGACGGTCCGCGACAAGATCACCAAGAACCTGTCCGAGCGCGGCCGGGAGAACCTGCTCGAGGAGATCGACCTGCTCGGCCCGGTCAAGGTCAAGATGGTCGAGGAGGCCCAGGCGAAGATCGTCTCGGTGATCCGCTCGCTCGAGGACTCCGGCCAGATCGAGGTCCAGCGCGGCGGCGAGGCCGATGAGCTCATCGCCTGAGTCCCGCTCACCGTTGCTGCGCGGTGCCATCGCCGAGTCGGCCGAGGCCGCCCAGTTCGGCGTCGAACTGGCGCCGGGCGGCGGGACCTCGGCAAAGGCTCGCGAGCAGGCCCGGGTCGCCGGTTACGCCGAGGGCTGGGCGCAGGGCCAGCGCGAGGCCGCGGCCGCCGCCGAGGACGGAGTGGCCCGCGCCCGCGCCTCCGAACAGGCCCACGAACAGCGCCGGAACGCCTCGCTGGCGCAGGCCGTGAACGCGCTCGGCCGCGCCGTCACCGCGCTGGAGACCCAGCTCATGCCGAGCTTCACCGAGCTGCAGGAGGTGGTGCTCGCGCACGCCTTCGAGCTGGCCGAGGCGATCGTCGGCCGCACCCTGGACGACGAGCAACGACGCGGTGCCGACGCACTGCGCCGGGCCATGGCGGCCGCGCCGGAGGCCGGTTCCCTGACGGTCAGCCTCTGCCCGGCCGACTACCAGACGCTGATCGGCGACGGGCCGGCCGACTTCGACTACGAGGGGCGCCGGGTCATCCTGCGCCCGGACGCCAAGCTGCGACCCGGCGACGCCCTCGCCGACACCGGCATGGCGTCGGTGGACGCCACCATCGGGGCCGCGGTCGCCCGCGCCCGGGAGGCGCTGCGGCTCTGAGGGAGTGGGGTTTCCCATGACTGACCTGTTCCGGCAACGGATGTCGGCGGCGGTGACCGCGGCCAAACCGCTCACCCGAGGCCGGGTCACCGGCGCCGTCGGTCTGCGGGTCACCGTGAGTGGGCTGCAGGCCCGGGTGGGTGACCTGGTGCAGATGGGCGAGGGCCCGGAGGCGATCTTCGCGGAGGTGGCCGCGCTCGACGGCCAGCAGCTCTCCTGCCTGCCGCTCGGCCCGCTGACCGGGATCGGCGCCGGCACGCCGGTGACCAACACCGGCGCCCCGCTGCGGGTCGCGGTCGGCCCGGATCTGCGCGGCCGGATCCTGGACGGCCTGGGCCGGCCGATGGACGGCGGCCCGCCGTTGCGCGGCGAACTGGTCAGCATCGAGGCGGCGCCGCCATCGGCGATGGAACGGCAACTGGTCGACAAACCCATGCCCCTGGGGGTACGCGTGCTGGACACGCTCGTGCCCTGCGGGCGGGGGCAGCGGATCGGCATCTTCGCCGGTTCCGGCGTCGGTAAGTCCAGCCTGATGAGCATGATCACCCGGGGCACCTCGGCCGAGATCAACGTGGTCGCGCTGGTCGGTGAGCGCGGCCGGGAGGTGCGCGAGTTCATCGAGCACGACCTCGGCCCGGAAGGACTGGCCCGATCGGTCGTGGTGATCGCGACCTCGGACGCGGCACCGCTGGTGCGGTTGCGGGCCGGAGCGGTGGCCACCCGGATCGCCGAGTATTACCGGGATGACGGGCATGACGTGCTGCTGCTGATGGACAGCGTGACCCGGGCGGCCATGGCGCAGCGTGAGGTCGGCCTGTCGGTCGGCGAGCCACCGGCCACCCGGGGTTATCCGCCGTCGGTCTTCGCCATGCTCGCCTCGCTGCTGGAACGGGCCGGGCCCGGAGCCCGGGGCAGCATCACCGGCCTCTACACCGTGCTGGTGGAGGGCGACGACCACAACGAGCCGATCGCCGACGCGGCCCGCTCGATCCTCGACGGTCACGTGGTGCTCGACCGCAAACTGGCCACCGCCGGCCACTTCCCGGCGATCCAGGCGCTCGACTCGATCTCCCGGGTAGCCAACCGGATCACCTCGCGGGAGCAACGCGCCGACGCCACCGAGCTGCGCCGCCTGATGGCCGCCCACCGCGAGGTACGCGAGCTGGTCGAGATCGGCGCCTACGTGCCGGGCACCAACCCGGAGGCCGACCGCGCCAACGCCCTGTGGCCGGTCATCACCGCCTTCCTGCGCCAGGACATGGACGAACGGGTCAACCCGGTCGAATCCTGGGCCCAGCTGCACGCCCTGGTAACGGCGACTTGAGAGCCGGCGATTTCCAGCTCAGGTGCAGGTCGGGTGCAGCACTCAGCGAACGCGGAGTGAGGCCGATCCCTTCATATGAGGGAGTCCCGAACCGGACCACCGCTTGGAGGGCCCAACCTTGAAACGCATCTTCGGACTCGCACCCGTGCTCCGTGCCCGCAAGGCGCAGGAGGACGCCGCCCGTGGTGCCGTCAATCTGTCGCGCGCCGAGATTCGCGATGCCCAGGCTCTGGTGAAACGCCGCAACCTTCAGCTGGTCGGCGCCGAGGCACCGAGCGAGGGCACGGCCCGGGCCATGGTCGCCTCGCTTGTCGCCCGCCAGTCGCTGGCCGCCAGCCTGTTCGACGCGCAGCGCATGGTGACCGACGCCGAGGAGGTCGAGCGGGAGCGGGTCGCCATCCTCGCCGACGCCGCCAAGCGCCGCCGGGCCGTCGAGATGATGGCCGAGCGGCACGCCGAGCTCGTTCGCGCCCACGACCTGCGGACCGACCAGGCGACGCTGGACGAGCTGGCCACCACTTCCAAGGCGCGTAACGCCGCTCGCGGCCTGACCGACGGGAGCTAAGAGCATGAGCCTGGGTGTCAGTGGAGTTCTCTCCCGCATTCAGCAGCTGCAGAGCCAGCTCGGCCTCACCCCGCTCACCACCGACCCGGCCTCGGCCGGCACGGTGACCACCAAGAAGGGCCCGACCGGCGACGCGAGCTTCGCCTCGATGCTCACCGACGCGACCGGCGCCCCGGTGCCGGCCATCGGCGGTGGCACCTCCGGCGACGACGTGGTGGCCGCGGCCAAGAAGTACCTCGGCACCCCGTACGTCTTCGGCAGCACCAACCCCGACAAGGGCCTGGACTGCTCCGGCCTGGTCCAGCGCGCCTACGCCGACCTGGGCATCCAGCTCCCCCGCAACTCCTGGCAGCAGGCCAAGGCGGGCGAGCCGGTGGCCGGCCTGGCCGAGGCGAAGCCGGGTGACATCCTGGCTTTCGACTCCCCGGTCGACCACGTCGGCATCTACCTCGGCGACAACAAGATGATCGCGGCGCCGAAGCCGGGCGACCACGTCAAGATCCAGAAGGTGTGGGAGACGCCCACCCAGATCCGTCGCGTGGTCACCGACTCGGCCTCGGTCGCCGCCCAGAACATGGCCGCGGTCCGCCCGGCCGCCCTCTCCGGCAACAGCGCGCTGGCCGGCGTTCCGTACGGCGATCTGTTCGTCAAGGCCGGCGCCAAGTACGGCGTCTCGCCGAAGCTGCTCGCCGCGGTCGCCAAGGTCGAATCCGGCTACAACCCGGAGGCGGTCAGCAAGGTCGGCGCCCGCGGACTGATGCAGCTCATGCCGTCCACCGCCAGGGGACTCGGCGTCGACAACGCGTTCGATCCCGAGCAGGCCATCTTCGGCGGGGCCAAGCTGCTCGCCCGCAACCTGCGCGAGTTCAAGTCAGTGCCGCTGGCGCTGGCCGCCTACAACGCGGGTGGCGGCGCGGTGAAGAAGTACGACGGCATCCCGCCGTTCGCTGAGACCCAGGCGTACGTGCCGAAGGTCCAGAAGGCCCTCGCCGCCCTCGGCGGCTGATCTCCGACCGCCCCGACCTGATCAGGGAGAGCCGCATGAAAACGCCGAGTTCCGTCACCGGTTCGGACCGCACCACCGCGGCGGACATCGCACGCCGGACGAACGGCAAGCGCGGGGACGGGGGCGACGAGTTCGGCTCGGCGCTCTCGGCCGAGCTGGGCCGGCCCGATCCCGAGGAGGACGCCGGCGCGACGAGGCGGACCACCGACCGCGACGCCGCCGACCGCGCCACCGCGACGGCCGAGCGGGCGGCCGCCCAGCGTGCCGACCGGGCCGAGGCCGACCGCGCCGCCGCCAGCCGGGCCTCGCTCGACCGCGCGGCCGCCAACCGAGCCCGCACCGACGACCGCACCGCCGCCGATCGGGCCGCAGCCACCCGGACCGCCGCCGACCGGGCCGCGGTCACCCGCACTGCCGCCGACCGGGCCGCCGACGACCGCGGTGCCCAGCAACGGGATGCCGCAGCCCGGGCCGCCGACGACCGCGCCGCCGCCGACCGCCCCGATGCCAGCCGACGACCGGCCGACGACGGGGCTCGGACCGACCGGAGCCGGACCGACAAGAGCCGGCCGGACCAGGACCAGGACCAGGTCACCGCGTCGACCGAGGACAGGGTGGACGCCAAGACCGACACCGGCCCGGCCGAGAAGCCGGCCGACGCGAAGGACACCGCCAAGACCGACGACGCGAAGGCAGCCGACGCCAAACCGGCCGACCCGACCGCGACCCCGACCGCCGACGCCGCGCAGGCCGCCGCCGCCCAGCCGAGTCCGGCCACCGCCGCGATGGCCGGTCAGCTCGCCGCGACGCCGGTGCCGCAAGCACCGGCGCAGACTGCGGCCGACCCGGGCGCCACGACCCCGGCCACCGGGGTTTCCGCGGTCGGTGGCGCCTCGCCCGCCGCCGGACCGAACGCGGCCGCCGCCACGCCGGCTGTGGGTACCGCCACGCCGGCGGCCGGGCCGCAGGAGACCGTCACGAACACCCCGGCCGAGGCCGCCGCGCTGCCGGCCGGGACCCTACGGGACGCCTCCGGCAAGCCAATTACCAGCGGAAAAACGCCGACCGGCCCGACCGTACCGGCCGCTCCGGCGGCCGAGCTCAGCAAGGCCGGGGTGACCGGCACCGCCACCCAGCCGACCGCGCCGGCCACTCCGGGCCAGCAGCCGCCGGCCACCGCGGCCGTCCCGAACCCGGCCGCCGCGGCTCTCCCCACGCCACCGGCCCCGGCCACTCCCGCCCCGGCCGACGCCGCCGCGCAGGCCGCCGCCACGGCACCGGCCGTACCCACCGCACCGGTCGCGGAGCAGTCCCAGCCGCCCGTTCCCGCCGCCCCGGCCGCCGACGCCACGCCGGCCCCCGACGCCGGCGCGCAGCCGCCACCCGCCGCGCCCACCGGCACCGCACCCGACCGGGCCGGTCCGGATGCGGCGACCGCCCTACCGACCGGTATGCCGCCGGCCCCGGCCGCGACACCCGGACTCGCCCCCGACGGGACGGCTACGGCCGGCGTACTCGGTCAGGCTGGTCTCGCCGGAGTCTCCGGACCGCAACCCACCGCCCCGGCCGCCCCGGCGGCCGGCACCCCGCCGCCACCCAGTCCGCAGGCACCGATGCCGCCCGCCGCCGCCCAGGTGGCGATGCGGATCGCGCCGCTACGGCTGGAGGCCGACGGCATTCACCGGCTGACCGTGCACCTGCACCCGGCCGACCTCGGCCCGGTCCAGGTGGTGGCCGAGATCCGCAATGGAGACATCAACCTGCAGCTCACCGGCACCACCGACGCGGGCAACGACGCACTGCGCAACGCGCTGGGCGACCTGCGCCGCGAGCTGGAGGACGCGGGCTTCGGCAACTGCAACCTCGACCTGCGGCAGGGCACCGCCCAGCAGGAGCAGCGGCAGCAGTTCTCGGCACCGGGTTACCCGGGCGGCCGCCGGGACAACGGCCCGGCCACTCCCGAGGCTCCGGCCGAGCCCGCCCGGACGACCCCGCGCGCACCCGGCAGCAGCCGGCTCGACATCCACGCATAAATAGATGGATAGAACGAGACGCCGGTGGACACCCTTGGTGTCCACCGGCGTCGTCGTTCTCGTCAGGCCGTTTTCTCGGCGTCCATCGGGCTGGGCGTGACAGCGGTGGCTTCCCCACCATCGCCGTTTCGTCCGTAGCCCGCCGTGACGAACCGCAGTGCGGCCAGAAGCAGTGCCGCGATCGGCACCGCGATGATGAATCTGATCAGCACGTCGGTGAGGTCCAGCTGGTCGAGCACGTACCGGTACAGTGCCGGTGCGCTGATCACGAATGCGAACAGCAGGACCGACGGACGGATCATGGCCGCACCGTGCGGGACGCCCGCCGAGGCGGAGCGGCCACCGGCATCACGTCGGTCGCGATCCGCGCGCAGAGCATGGCGGCCCAGGCGTGCGGAGTGGCCGGCTTACCGTCCAGCGAGAAGATCGGCAGTTCCAGGCCGAGTACCGAGGCCGGGTCCTGGGTGAGCTCCACGCCGTGCACCACAAGCGCCTCGACCTCGCCGAGAGTGCGCAGGTGGCGTGCCGTGTCGGCGGTCTTGCGGGTGGCGTCGACGATCGCCCAGACCGCGGTGGCCCCGATCGCGTCGCACATCTCGTTGACCCAGAGCGGGTCGGTGCCACCCACCGGTGCGTCGAGCACCACGACCCACGCCTGCTCGGCGTTGTGCAGCTTGTCCACTCGCGACTCGGCCGCTTCGCGGCCCGGGATCAGCCGGGACGAGTGCAGGCCGGTGCCGGCGGTCGACGTCGCGGCGAGGAGAAGGTGATTCTCCGGTACGCCGATCTGGTCGAGCAGGTGCCGCGCGATCGGTACGCCGAGGTTGATGTCCCCGGCCAGCACCAGGATCTCGCCCGGCCCGTCCGGGATCCCCGGCGCCGAGGGCCGCGCGGCCAGCACGCTGAGCACCCCTGCGTACGTGTCGGCTCCGGTGATCCGGCTGGCCATCGATTCCGGCATGCCGACCGACACCAGGTTGCGGATCACCGGGTCGCTGTCGGCCGGAGCCGCCACCGGTGGTGGTGTCGCCGCGATCGGCTTCAGCCCGAACGCCGCGGCCGCCGAGGTCGCCGGTGTCTCGATCGGCTCCTCGATCACCGGCTCGTCCACCTCGACCGCACTGGCCCCGAGGCCACCGATCCGCTCGGCCAGAGTCGGCTGAGCGTGCTCCGCGGGCTGGGCGTGCTGCGCGACGTGTACCGGTTCGGCGGCCGGAGCCGGCGGCGCGGACACGACCGGAACGGTCGCCTTCGGTGGATGCGGATGATTCACCGGGGCCTCCGTGGTCGCGGCCGGCCGGAACGGACGCACCGTCGGTGTGTCCTCGCCGCGCAGCGGCACCCCCGCCTTCGGCCGGGGCGGATTTCGTTCGAAGTCCGGCAGCGGCGCGTGCCCGGTGGAGTCCAGGCCGGCCATCAGTTCGGCGAAGGCCGCATTGGTGTCGCTGTGCGCGGCACCCCGGCCCTCGTCGGCACCGAAGTTGTCGTCCTCGACCGGGCTTGGTGCCGCAGCCGGCCGGGCTTGAGCGGCCGGCCGGGAGAACGTCGTCTCGCCCGGTCGAACCTGGCCGAAGGTCGCCGGCGTTACCGTCCGAGCCGCCGGGCGGGCCGGCTCGTCCAGTCGATCCTGCGATTCGGCGCGTTCCAGCAGTCGTTCCAGTGTGTGGCCGTTGTCCGAGGTCGGTCGTTTCGCCATCTCATTCCTGTCCTCGTTCGGGTCCGGAACCTCCACGGAAAGCTCGTAATGCTGCTTCGCGAAGAACCCCCCGACGCCGCCACTGCGGACCTTGTCGGCGGAAATGATCCGGACACCGGAGCCGTACTCATCACGTACCTGAGCCAGCAGTGGCTCGATGGCCGGTCCCTCAAGCAGCACCCGCGTAGGCACCGTTCACCACCCCTATCGTTTCGATCTGTGCTGTGGAACCAGAGATTTCGCCGTACGACAGCACCTGCACCCGGCGTGAGCCGGCGCGCAGCAGGCGCATCAGAGGAAGCCGCAGCTGTGGCGAGCATGCGAGCACGGGCGAGAGGCCCTGTTGCTCGGCGGTCTCGGCCAGGCGAGCGGCCTCGCTGACGATCGCCTCGGCACGCAAACCGTCGATCGCCATGAAGGCTCCCGTCTCGCTTGGCCGCAACGATTCGAGCAGTTGTTGCTCGAGCATGGGATCGAGGGTGATCACCGTGAGCCGGTTCGCCGTGACGTACTGGGCGGCGATGGCCGGGCCGAGCGCGGCCCGGGCCGCCTCGATCAGGCTGTCCTGGTCGGCGGAGATCTTCGCTCTCAGCGAGAGCGCCTCGAAGATTCGGACCAGGTCGCGGATGGCCACGCCCTCGTCCAGCATTCCTTGCAGCACCTTCTGGATCTGACCGAGGCTCAACACGGCCGGGGTCAGTTCCTCCACGACGACCGGGTGCGTCCGCTTCACCATCTCGGTCAGCGCCCGGACGTCCTCGCGGCCGAGCAATCGGCTCGCGTTGCTGCGCACCACTTCGGCCAGGTGCGTGATGATCACGCTGGCCCGGTCCACCACCGTCGCTCCGGAGAGCTCGGCCTGGTAGTGCAGTTCGGCCGGCACCCACTTGCCGGGCAGGCCGAAGACTGGTTCGACACCGGCGCGGCCGGGCAGGCCGTGCAGCCCGTCGCCGATCGCCAGCACGGTGCCGGGTGGGGCTTCGCCGGTGCCGGCGTCGACCCCGGAGATCCGGATCGCGTACGAGGAGAGCGGCAGGTCCAGGTCGTCCCGGGTGCGCACCGGCGGCATGATCACGCCGAGCTCCATGGCCATCTTGCGGCGCAGGGCGCGCACCCGGTCGAGCAGGTCGCCGCTGCTGGTGTCGACGAGGTCGACGAGGTCGGGCGAGAGGGCGAGCTCGAGCGGGTCGACCCGCATCTCGCCGAGCAGCTGTTCCGGCGAGTCGGGGGCCGGCATGTCGACCGCCTCGGCGGCCGCGGCCTTCGCGGCGATCTCGTCCTCCGGCTCCGGCTCCTTGACCCGCTGCGCGATCACCAGCACGATCACGCCGACGATCAGGAACGGGACCTTGGGCAGGCCGGGGATGACGCAGAGGGCGAGCGCGGCGCCGCCGGCGATGCGCAGGGCGAGCTTGTTCTGACCGAGCTGGGCGGTCACGCTGGTGCCCATGTCGCCGGAGGTCGCCGAGCGGGTCACGATCAGACCGGTGGCCACCGAGAGCAGCAGGGCCGGCACCTGGGAGACCAGGCCGTCGCCGACACTCAGCAGGCTGTAGTGGTTCATCGCGTCGGCGGCCGACATGCCCTGCTGGATCAGGCCCACGGCGAAACCGCCGACCAGGTTGATCACGGTGATGATGACCGCCGCGATCGCGTCGCCCTTGACGAACTTGGAGCCACCGTCCATGGCGCCGTAGAACTCGGCCTCGGCGCCCACCTCGGCGCGGCGCTTCTTGGCCTGGTCCTCGTCGATCAGGCCGGCGTTGAGGTCGGCGTCGATCGCCATCTGCTTACCGGGCATGGCGTCGAGGGTGAACCGGGCGCCGACCTCGGCGACCCGCTCGGCACCCTTGGTCACCACGACCATCTGCACGATCACCAGGATCATGAAGATGACCAGGCCGATGACCAGGTTGCCACCGACCACGAAGCTGCCGAACGCGTGGATCACCTTGCCGGCGTCACCGTCGCGGAGCACCAGCCGGGTGGCGCTGATGTTGAGGGCGAGCCGGAACAGCGTGGCCACCAGGAGCAGTGCCGGGAAAACCGCGAAGTCCAACGGCTTCTGTACGAACATGCTGGTGAGAAGGATGAGCAGGGCGGCCGTGATGTTCAGCGCGATCAACAGGTCGAGCAGGAACGTCGGCAACGGGACGACCATCATGATGATGATGCCGATTACCCCGATGGGTACGGCCAGTCGACTGAGGTTGCGGCTTTTCACGGCACCTTCCCGGGCACAGGGTGTACCTCACCCCTCACGCAGAGAGTCTCCCTCGTACGAGTGGTGCATGTGAGGAAATCTCCTAAATTTTCGGTTATGCGGCTGTTGAGGTGGAATTGGGGTTGCGGTGCAGGCCTGCCGCCGATCCACGCGCCTTCAGACTCATCACGAACGCCAGCACCTTGGCTACCGCGCCGTAGAAGTCGGCCGGGATCTCCGCGCCGACCTCGCAGCCGGCGTACAACGACCGGGCCAGCGGCACGTCCTGGACCAGCGGAACCCGGTGCTCGGTGGCCAGTTCACGGATCTTGGTGGCAAGCGGGCCCTGGCCCTTGGCGACCACTCGCGGCGCGCCCTTGGTCGGCTCGTACCGCAGCGCCACGGCCACGTGCGTCGGGTTGACCATCACGACGTCGGCCATCGGCACGTCGGCCATCTGCCGGTTGCGGGCCATCGCCATCTGCCGGGCCCGGATCTGGGCCTTGACCATCGGGTCGCCCTCGGCGTTCTTGTTCTCCTGCTTGACCTCTTCCTTCGTCATCCGCAGCTGCTTGTTGGTGCGGCGGCGAACCACGAAGTAGTCGGCGGCGGCCATCACGATGCCGGCCACCGAGGCGGCCCGGATCAGCCCGATGGTGGCGTCCTTGACCGCTGCCACCAGCGAGCCGAGCTGCAGCTGGCCGGCGGTCATCAGGATCGGGATCTGGTCCTTGGTCGTGGTGTACAGCACGGCGGCCAGCACGCCCGTCTTGATCAGGGCTTTGACCGCTTCCCAGAGGGCCTGCGGCCCGAGCATCTTCTTGATGCCGGGCAGCGGGTTGAGCCGGTTGAACTTCGGGATGAACAGCTTGGTCGCGATCCGGATGCCGCCCTGCGCGCCGGCCGACACGATGCCGACCAGCATCAGGGTGAGCGACAGCGGCAGCACCGCCCAGGCGATGCCGAACCCCGCGTCCTTGAGCATGATCAGGGCCAGGGCCGGTTCCGGCCGGTCGATCACCTCGGGTATCCGGGAGACCAGCTCCTCGGCGTGGTCCATCGCGGTGCCGAGCGTCCGGGGCAGCATGATGCTGGCGGCCAACATGCCGAACCAGGCGCCGATGTCCTGCGTACGACCGATCTGGCCTTCGCGTTTGGCCTTTTTCAGCTTTTGTGGGGTTGGTTGTTCGGTCTTCTCACCGGACACGGGTCACCTCCTCAGCCACCCGTCAACTTCAGGACGGCGGTGACCGACTCCTCGACCAGGTGCTCGATGATCGTCGGCAGCGTGGTGATCGACAGTCCGGAGAGCAGCAACAGGACGAAGATCTTGGCGGGGAACCCGAGCTGGAACGCGTTGAGTGCGGGCGCGACCCGGTTGAGCAGGCCGAACGCCACGTCGGTGAGGAACAGGACGATGATCAGCGGACCGGCGATCTGGATGGCCGCCAGGAACAGCTCGCCAACGCCCTTGAGCAGCAGCTGACTGAACGTGGCCAGGTCGAAGTTCAGGTTCAGCGGCATGGTCCGGAACGACTGCAGGAACCCGCGCAGGATCATCTGATGACCCCCGGTGGCGAACAGGATGGTGACCGCCACCAGGTTGTAGAACCGGCCGAACACCGAGCTCTGGTTCATCGACAGCGGGTCGTAGCCCATCGCCAGGGTGAAACCACCGAAGAGGTCGAGCAGGTCACCGGCGGCCTGGAGGGCGGCGAAGATCATCGCCACCAGGAAGCCGAGCGAGGCGCCCACGAAGACCTGCAGGGCCGCGCTGACGACGATGTCGGCGGTCTCCAGGCTGGGAATCGTGCCGCGCAGGTACGGCGCCATCGGCAGGGTGAGACCGACCGAGAGCAGCGCCTTGACCGTGCCGGGGATGAACCGGGAGTTGAACGGCGGGCAGATCATCAGGAACGCCCCGGTCCGGGCCGAGCCCAGCATGATCGCGAGAAGATCCGCGATCGGGATGTTCCAGTTCATCGGTAGGACGCCACCAACGCCGTGAGGATCAACCCCCATCCGTTGACCATCACGAACAGCAGGAGTTTGAACGGCAGCGAGATGGTCACCGGCGGCAGCATCATCATGCCCAGCGACATCAGGGAGGCGGAGACCACCATGTCGATCAGCAGGAACGGGATGAAGATGACGAAGCCGATGATGAACGCGGCCCGCAGCTCGGACAGCACGAACGCCGGGATCAGCGTGGTCAGCTCGACGTCGTCCTTGTTCCGCGGCTTGTCCGAACCGGACAGCTTGATCATGAGACCGACCTCGTCCTCACGGGTGGTCTTCCACATGAATTCGCGCAACGGCTTGATGCCGGCGTCGAACGCCTGCGACTGGGTCTTCTCGCCCTTGAGGTAGGGCTGCACGCCCTGCTCGTTCATGGCCGAAACGGTCGGTCCCATGATGAACAGGCTCAGGAACAGGGCCAGGCCGGCCAGCACCTGGTTGGGCGGCATGCTGGTCAGGCCGAGCGCGTTACGGGTGATCCCGAGAACCATGAAGACCTTGGTGAAACACGTGCAGAGCAGCAGCAGGGCCGGGGCCACCGAGAGCACGGTAAGGGCCAGCATGATCACCAGCGACGAGGCCGGTTTACTGCCGTCCGGGTTGGTCCCGTTGACGTTGAAGTTGATGCTGGGGGGCGACGGCGGCGCCGGTGCCTGCGGGACCCGATCCGGCATCGCGACGGTCACCACCGCCGGGGCCATCGCCGGGGCCCTCGGCGCCGGTCTTGGCTCGGCGGACGCGGCGCCGGGCAGCAGCACCAGCGCCAGGCCGACCGTGGCGAGCAGAAACAGGATCGCGCGTCGCATGGCTTATCGCCTCGATGTCCGGTCGCGGATCGTTTCCAGGAGGGTTCGGTCCAGCCGGTTCGCGCCCGGCCCGGCCGGATGGACGGCCGGCAGATCGCCCGGTTCGAGCGGGACGTGCTCCTCGTGCTCGGGCTTCTCGAAGGCGGCGACGTCGGCCTCGCCGAGGAAGTTCACCTGCGCCTCGGTGACCCCGATGATGATCGCGCGATCGGCCACCCGCACCACGGCCACCTCCGCGTTGCGGTTGATCTGCTGCCGGTTGAGAACGGCGAGCGCGCCGTGCGCCCGGCGGGCACTCAGCGGCCGGCGTACCAACCGCGCCACGGCCCACATCAGACCGAGGACGACCAGCAGCGAGAAGCCGATCCGCAGGACGAGCTCGAGCAAGGCCGTTACTCCCGCTCGGTGCCCGGTGCGACGATCTCGGTGATCCGGATGCCGAAGTTCTCATCCACCACGACCACCTCGCCCCGGGCGATCAGCCGGCCGTTGACGAGCAGGTCGGCCGGGCTACCGGCGGCCCGGTCGAGTTCGACGATCGCGCCCGGGTTGAGCGAGAGCAGTTCGCGCACGCTCATCCGGGTGCGGCCGAGCTCGGCCGAGACCTCCATCTCGACGTCGTGCAGCATGTCCAGGCCGCCGCGGGTGAGTGCCGCTCCCGCGGCCGGCGGCGCCGACGCCCGGGTGGCCACGTCCATCTGGCCCGGTTCCTCGCTGGGCCAGGGGCTCAGCGCGAGAGCCAGCACCGCGCGTACTTCCTCGCCCTCGACCAGCGGGACGACCACCGCGTCTTCCTTGGTGGCCAGCGCGCTCAGCGCGACGCCCGGCTCCATCACCTGCCCGGGGTCGAGGACCACCGGTCCGAAGACCCGGGCCGCCGCCTCCAGGGCCGGCCGGACCGCGGCGGTCAGATCGAGCTCGCCGAGCGGGCTCTCCTTGAGCGCGTCCGCGAGATCCTGGCCGACCACGACGACGACCTCACCGCTTGCCGCACCGCTGAACTTGGCGGTGACCGCCTGGCCGTCGATGACGGTGTCCGCCGAGGCGGCAACCGGGGCGGCGACGCTGAGCGCGCGGCTGGTGGGCAGGACGGCAAGAGCGGCTTCGGCGGCGTTCCGGGCGAGCGCGAGCTGCGGCGCGGTGATGGTGGGCGCGGTCATGGGCGGCCTGACTCCTTGGACGACTCCTTGGGCGGCGGCACCACGAGACAGGCGAGCCGGGCGCCCTGATTACCGGGAACTGCGTGAGCGAAAACGGTCTCGTTGACGGTCACCTCGAGGGGCCGGCTGGTGGCGTGACCCAGCGGCACTACGTCACCTGGACGTAAGTCCACGATGTCATCGGTACGCATACGAATGGGCTGGAATCGGACCGCAACGTCGATCGGAGCCGAGAAAAGGCCGGCCGTGAGGTTGCGCAGCGCCAGGTTCTTGCTCGCCCGCTCCTTGTCGCTGAGCACCACGGCCTCGGTGCGGGACAGCACCGGCAGGATCATGTTGAACGGCATGCAGATACTGGCCAGGCATTCCTCGGCGCCGATCTTCAGGTCGAAGGTGGCGACCACGCAGGCATCACCGGGCGCGTGCGCACGCAGGAACTGGGCGTTGTACTCGATCTCCTTGAGCTTCGGCTGGATGGCGACCAGCGCCTCGAAGCCGTACCTCAACTCGCCCAGCATGCGCTCCAGCAACCCGCGCAGCAGTGGCATCTCGACCTCGGTGAGCGGGCGCTCCGGCTGAGGTCCGCCGGGGCCGCCGAGCATGTGGTCGATCGCGGTCATCACGGCCGAGGAGGACATCTCCATCAGGGCCGTGCCGTCCAGCGGATCGAGGCCGACCACCGCGATCACGGTGGGATTGGAGAGCGACGCGACGTACTCGTCGTAGTTGAGCTGCTCGATGGCGGCGAGGGTGACGCTGCTGACCACGCGCAGACGGGTGGTCAGCAGGGTGCCGCAGCTACGGGCGTACGTCTCGAACGCGGTCTGCAGCGTGCGGACGTGGTCCCGGGAGAGCTTGACGGGCCGGCGGAAGTCGTACGCCGTGGGCCCCCCACTCTGCCCACGACGCGACATCTTGCCCGGGGATCGTGTTCCGGAGGTCACGTCGTCCCCATCGGCTCACTTCCTGAACCGCTGAGCGTGAGGGCCGTATTTAGCCGTAAATCGACGAATGGGCGGGATCACCGGAGTGATCCCGCCCGTCCGCCTCAGTGGATTACTGGGTCACGAAGGCCGTGTAGTAGATGCCCATGACCATTTCCTTCTTGTCCTCGGTGTAAGCCTTCACGATCTTCTTGAGCAGGTCTTCCTTGATCGCCTCGCGGCCCTTCTCGGTCTCCAACTCGGCGATGGTCTTGCCGGTGTACTCGTCGATCGCCAGCTCGATCGCCTCGCTGGTGTCGACCTCCTCGGTGCCGGCGTCGGTGGTCTGCTGCAGGGCGAACTGGAGCTTGAGGTAGTGACTGTCGGCCAGGTTGATGGTCAGAGCGTCGTCGATCGCGGTGACCGAGCCCTTCTCCGGCGCCTTCGCCTCGGCCGAGCCGCCCTTCAGCATGAAGAACGCGCCGGCCCCACCACCGATCAGCACCACTGCGGCGATCACAATGATCATGAGCATCTTCTTGGACTTCTTCGGCGCCTCAGCGGCGCTTTCCTTGTTCTCGTCAGCCATTGGAATCCCCCCGTCAGTCGTGCGTGGTCGTGGAATTGGTGGTGGAACCGGACGTCTCTGCTGCGGTGTTCGCCTGCTCGACTGCCTTCTCCAAGGCCGCGGCCTGGGCTGTGGTCTGACCGGTGTGCAGCTTGGCGTCCGAGCCGGCTGCGGCCGGCAGCAGCGCCGCCTGGTCGGCCGGGAGGGTGGTGAGGACAACGACGTCCACCCGGCGGTTCATCGTGATCGAGCGCGGGTCCTTCGGGTCGATCAGCGGCTTGGTGTCCGAGAAGCCGACCGCACTGAGCCGGTTCTTGGCGACCCCGTGACCGGACAGGTACCGGACCGTGGTCGAGGCGCGAGCCGCGGAGAGCTCCCAGCCGCTCGGGTAGTACGTGGTGACCGCTTTGAGCTGGTTGGTGTTGCCGTCGACCTCGATGTTGTTCTTCAGCTTGGCCAGCGTCGGTGCCAGCGCGTCAAGGATCTTCTTGCCCCCGGACTTCAGGTCGGCCCGGTTACCGGCGAACACCACCTCGTTGGTGACGATGGTGACCACCAGGCCGCGCTTGTCGATCGTGAACTTCACGTTGTTGAGCTGGCCGGCCTTGGTCAGCGCGTCGGCCAACTTGTTCTCGACGTTCTTCAGGTCCTGGGCTTCCTTGGTGGCCGCCTGGGCGCTCTGCGAAGCCTTGAGCCGGTCCTCGGCCTTGACGGCTGCCTCGACGGCCGCCTTCTCCTTCTCGGTCATGTTCGACGTGCCGGTCTTGCCGTCACCCGGGTTGGCACCCGGGTCGATCTGCACGATCTCGGCGCTCTGGCCGGCGCCGTCCAGCGTTGACTGCGAGCCGGAGAACGCGGCGCTCTGTGCACCGAAGCCCTGCGACAGACCCGAGGCCAGCTGGGCGAACTTCTTCATGTTGACGTCGGACATCGAGTAGAGAACCACGAAGAGCACGAACAGCAGGGTGAGCATGTCGGCGTACGAAACGAGCCAGCGCTCGTGATTGACGTGCTCCTCGTGTTCCTCGTGAGCCTTCTTACGACGACCCCCACCACCTGAGCTCATGCGTTACGCCGCCTTCTTGGTGGAGGCCGCCTCGGCCTTCTTGGCCTCGTCCGGCGGGAGGAGGCTGCGGAGCTTCTGGGCGACCAGACGCGGGTTAGAGCCGGCCTGGATGGCGAGGACACCGTCAACTACCAGCTCCATCTCCTCCGCCTCGACCGCGCTGAGGCGGGTCAGACGAGCGGCGACCGGGAGCCAGATCAGGTTGGCGCTGAGCACACCCCAGAGGGTGGCGACGAACGCCGCGGAGATCGAGTGACCCAGCGTCTCCGGCTTGTTCAGGTTCTCGAGCACGTGCACGAGGCCCATGACCGTGCCGATGATGCCGATCGTCGGGGCGTAACCGCCCATGTTCTCGAAGAGCTTGGAGCTGGCCTTGTCGGCCTTCTTCTTGGCCGCGATCTCGGCGTGGAGGATGTCGTGCAGCTCCTCCGGGTCGGTGCCGTCGATCGCCAGCTGCAGACCGCGCTTCAGGAAGGGGTGCTCAACCGTCTTGACCGCGTCCTCGAGGGCCAGCAGGCCCTCGCGGCGGGCCCGCTCGGCCAGCTTCACGATGTTCTCGACCAGCTGCGTCGGCGGCGTGACCTTGGCCAGGAACGCCTTCTGCAGCTGCTTGCCGGCGCCGGTCGCGTCCTTCAGAACACCGCCGGCCATACCGGCCATGAACGCGCCGCCGAACACCAGCAGCATCGAGGGGATCAGGATGATCGAGGAAGGCGAACCACCCTCGAGGATCTGCACGGTGAAGACGATCACCAGGGATACGACTACACCGACGATGGTTGAGATGTCCATCAGCGTTCCTTCCGGTGCAGCGGAAGCACCTTGGCGTCGTGGTCTTCGTCGTCCGCGGACGACATGGCAACTGGCGCAGGTTCTGCCTCCAGGCGACTCGCTTGGGCGATAAGCGAGGCCCGGTAGTGGCGAACCGAGTCGATGAACTCGGGCACGGACTCGGCGACGATGTACTTGGTACCGTCGACCAGCGTTACGACCGTGTCGGGCGTGCATTCCACACGCTCGATCAGGTCCGGATTCAGGGCGAACACGGCACCGTTTAGGCGAGTTACGAGGATCACTTACATCCATCCTTGGTGGTGTGGGTCCTGGCTGGTTGGCCGTCCGTGGCCCGCTTTCATATGTAACTTCGGCGACTTGACGGTTGCTGATGAGATCCAACCGGTCGCACTACGGGTGCAGCCGTTCGGCTATATACGGACGGCCGGGACAGGCACGCGAGTGCCCATCCCGGCCGCCGGCCGACTGTTACTACTAGCGCTTCATGCTGACGAGCTCCTGCAGGAGCTCGTCTGAGGTAGTGATGACCCGGGAGTTCGCCTGGAAGCCACGCTGGGCGATGACCAGGTTGGTGAACTCCTGCGCGAGGTCGACGTTTGACATCTCCAGCGCGCCGCTGATGACCTGACCCATGCCGGCACTGGCCGGCAGGCCCACTTGGGCGTAACCGGAGTTGACGGTCGAGCGGTACGAGGAGTCGCCGGTCTTCTCCAGGCCGTTGACGTTCTTGAAGGTCGCCATGGCGATCTGCCCGAGAACTTGCTTCAGACCGTTGCTGTAGACGCCGATGATCTGGCCGGTGTCGGAGACCGTGTACGACAGCGAGGTCAGCGCGCCGGCCGATTGGCCGTCGGTGTCGAAGACCCGGGCGTCGGAAAGGCCGGAGAACGAGGTCATGTCCTTGACGTCGAGGGTGTACGCGTCCGGGGCGGTACCGAGCGCGAGCGTGGTCACCGCCGCGCCGGACCCGTCGGTCGACTTACCCGCCTCGAAGTTCATCGTGGTGTCGGCGAACGAGGTGCCGGTGGTGGTGTCGACGCCCTCCTTGAAGAGCTCCACCTTCCAGGCTGAGGTGTCGGCGACGTTGTCGTTGGCCGTACGGCTGAATTTGGCAGTGACCGTATGTGTCGCGCCCTGCGCGTCATAGACCTTGACCGGGATCGTCGTGACGTAGTTCAGGCCGGAGTTCGTGGGATCCGTCGAGTTCGGGATGTCGTCGCTGCTCAGGTTGCCCTTGAGGGTGACCGTCGAGGTTGCCTTGGGTGGGATCGTGCTGCCCAGCGGCATCGTGATGTCACCCGGTTTGCCGGCCGCGTTGACCACTCCGTCCACCGCGGTCCAGCCCTGCACCGGCTCGCCGGTGGCGGTGGTCAGCAGGCCGTTTCCGTCGAAGGAGAACGAACCGGCCCGGGTGTACAGGTTTTCCCCGCCGCTGCGGGTGATGAAGAAGCCGTCACCCTGAATCATCATGTCGCCGGATCGGCCGGTGGTCTCCTGCGAGCCCTGGGCCCAGTTGGAGAGGATGCCGGCGTTGCGCACACCGAGGCCGACCTGAGCCGGGTTGGTGCCGCCCTGGCCGTTCTGCGGGGCACCGGCCGCGCCCAGCATCTGGCTGAGCGTGTCCTGGAACTGCACGGTGCTGGCCTTGTAGCCGACGGTGTTGACGTTGGCGATGTTGTTACCGGTGACGTCCATCATCTGCTGGTGCGCGTGCAGGCCGCTGATGCCGGAGTACAGAGAACGCAGCATGAATCGATTCCTTTACGGAGAGAGAACGCGAGATCAGGCGGTCGCGGGACCGGTCGCCGGGTTGGCCTTGGTGGCGGCCGGCGGGGTGGTCGTCGGCTGGGCCGCCGGCTTGACCGCTGCTTGGGCCTGGGCCTGAGCCTGGGCCAGAGCTGCGGAAAGACCAGCGGCGGGCGCCGCGGCGGCGGCGGTGCCACCGGTCGACTGGCCCAGTGCTTGGACTTCCATGACCTTGGACAGCTGCACATCCGTGTTCCCGACCCGAAGCATCGGTTCGCTGTCTCCGTTGAGCTTTGCGGCCGAGACGACGCCGGTCTGCCGGCCGCCGTTCTCGTCCATGTAGGTGACCTCGTGCCCGACCAGGCTGCTCACGCCGATCATGCGCTGCGATTTGAGCATGTCGGCGATGTCACCGAGCTTCTCGACCTGGGTGAACTGTGCGGTCTGCGCGAGGAATTGGGTCGAGTCGGCCGGGTTGCTGGGGTCCTGATACTTGAGCTGAGCCACCAGCAGCTTGAGGAAGGTGTCCTTGTCCCCGAGGTCTTTGGCCTTGTCCCCGATACTCTTCGAGGAGGCTGGGGCATTTGCTCCGGTAATACCCGGATTGCCCGATATTCCAGAAGTCGGCGAGGTCATAACCTACGCTTCGACCGCCCCCGGTCTTTGCTTAGCCACAAAAAACCGCGGGCCCGCCGTTAGGCGAGCCCGCGATGCATTCTGTTGGTGGAACGGTCAGGGCGCCAGGGACAGGCTGAACTTCCCCTTGCCGTACCGGTTGACCTCGACCTGCAGGTCGACCCGGCGGCCGAGCGCCATCAGGTGCGCTCGGGCGTCCGCCGGCAGCGGGTCACCGGGGTAGATCACCTGGTACATCTTGATGTGCGGGCCACCCTCCCGGTTGAGCAGGCTGGTCAGCACGTTGCAGAGCTCGAAGACGTTCTCGGCGAGGTTCGGGAACAACTTCTTCTCGTCGATGCTGTCCTCGGCGGCACCGGCCGGCATCAGGCCGAGCGCGGCGCCCGCGTTGGCCGACAGGGCGAGGTCCATCCCCATCACGCCGTAGATGTTCTGTGCGGTGTCGGTGAAAATCGCGACCGTCGCCGTAGCGATCTCCTCAGCGGAGATCGGATCGCCGGGGCTGACGGTCACTTCTCGGCCGAGCAGGTCCTCGAAGAGGTTGCGAACGGCCACTGTGCCAGGAAGAACCGATACGTCGGACATGTCTTAATCATCCCAAAATCGGAGCGAATACCTCGTCGAATCGCTCAGCCGAGAAGGGCTTCACGATGAAAAAGAGTGCACCGGCAGCGTCCGCCTGATCCTTCATCTCAGGCGTACTCTCCGACGTCACGAAACCGAACTTCACGGCATTACCCGCCGCCCGAAGCTGACGAAGCACCTCAATACCTGTCATTTCGGGCATATTCCAGTCGGACAGCACCAGATCAGGGTTCTCCGACTTGGTCATGTCGAAGGCTTCCCGACCATTCGTGGCCTCGATCAGATCGTGGTCACCGAAGCCGGCCTGCCGCAGCGTGCGGACCACGATCTGCCGCATGACCCGACTGTCGTCGGCGATGAGAATCTTCATGCACTCTCCTCCTCACTCTTCTCCGCGCGGCTGTGCCACATGGAAATGGACACGGGTTCGTCTTCCCAGAGGCCGTAGACGCCCCCGATCCGCTCGGTATTCGGGTACCGAGCCGACGATTCGGGGGCCAGGACTACCTGGGGCAGGGAGAGGAAGGCGCCGGGCGGCAGCATGGCCTTGACGTTGCCGCCGACGATGTTGGCGAGCTCGCCCAACACATCGGACATATCGTCCTCGCTCACCTCCTCCGGTTCCATCGCCAGGAAGGCGGCGGCGGCTCGACGGGCCGCCGAGATGGAGGATGCGTAGACCAGATGCCCGGTCCAGGAACCGCTGATGGAGACCGAGGAATGCACCTCGGAGGGCTGGTTCTCGTCGTACGTCGGGATCAGCGGGTTGATGCCCTCCGGATCCAGGTACGACTCCCAGACTTGTCCTACCATCTCGGCGAGGTCATCCTCATTGACCTCGACTTCGACACTCATGAGTTTGCTCCGGTCGGGACGAGGCCCAGCAGGGCCAGCTTTTCAATCATCGCGCCCTCGGTGAAGGGCTTGATCACGTACTCGTGGGCGCCCGCGGCGAGCGCTCGCACGATCTGGCTCTGTTCGCTCTCGGTGGTGACCATGACCAGCGTCATCTCCCGCAGACGCGGATCGGCGCGGACGTGGATGACGAACTCGAGCCCGTTCATGTTGGGCATGTTCCAGTCGATGAGGGCCAGTTCCGGCACCTCGGGCATCTCGGTGAGCAGGTCGAGAGCTTCCTTGCCGTCGCCTGCTTCCACCGCATCGAAGTTCAGCTTCGTGACAATGCGCTTGAGGATCATGCGCATCGCGCGGGAGTCGTCGATCACCATGGCGCGCATCGCGGCGTCATCCCCTTCTCGGAGCGCCCGCGGGCACCCCATTACGGACTCGGTAGGCAGAGGTGCGGCCGGCGGCCACCCGCTCGTAGTTGTCGTCGATCCCGATGGTCGTCTCGGCCGCGCCGAGGAAGAGCCATCCGTCGGGGCGGAGAAGCTTGGCCGCGTTCTGCAACACGGTCCGCTTCGTCGCGACGTCGAAATAGATCAGGACGTTGCGCAGGAAGACGATGTCGAAGGGCTGCATCGCCGGCAGCGGCGCGGTCAGGTTCATCAGCCGGAACGAGACGTTCTTGCGCAGCGGCGCGGTGATCCGCCAGTGCGCACCGGCCCGCTCGAAGTACTGCACCAGCTGCTGGGCCGGCAGACCCCGGTTGACCTCGACCTGGCTGTACTCGGCCGCTTCGGCCCGCTTGACCATCTCGGTGGAGATGTCGGTTCCCATGATCTCGTACGACCAGCCCGGCGGCAGGTTCTCCTGCATCGTGATGGCCAGGCTGTACGCCTCCTGACCGCTCGAACTGGCGGCCGACCAGATCCGGATCTTGCGGGTGGAGGCCCGCGACTTGATCAGCTCGGGCAGCACCACGTCGGTGAGCGCCAGGAACGGCTCCCGGTCACGGAACCACGAGGTCTCATTGGTGGTCAGCGCATCGATGATCCGGCGCTGGTTGGCCGGGTTCGGCCGGCGCTGGAGCTCGGCGAGGAACTCGTTGACGTTGGCCGCCCCGACCGCCCGGGCGACCGGGATCAGCCGGGCCTCCACCAGGTATTCCTTGCCCGGGGCAAGGACGATGGAGGCTTCCTTCCGGACCAGCGTCGAGACGTAGGTGAATTCGGCCTGGGAGAGGGTCATCGCGCCACCGCCGCCGAGCGGCCGGTCTTGACCCGGCTGATCAGATGCGCGGCGATCCGGTCCAGCGGCAGGATCTCGTCCGCCAGGCCGGCGCCGACCACGGCACCCGGCATTCCCCACACCACCGAGGTGGCCTCATCCTGGGCCAAAATCTCGGCTCCTGCGTCTCTCAGCACCTTCGCGCCACCTCGTCCGTCATGTCCCATTCCGGTAAGTACGGTGGCATAGCAGGATGCCCCGTAAAGGGCCGCGACGGACCGGAACATGACGTCCACGGCCGGGCGGCAGGAGTTCTCCGGCGGAGCGCTGCTGAGCTGCGTCAGCGTCGCCGTTCCCCGGCGATGCAGCACCAGGTGCGAGTCGCCGGGGGCGATGTACGCCCATCCGGGTTGCAGTTCCATCCCGTCGGTCGCCTCGACCACGTGCAGCGGTGTGCTGCGGTCCAGGCGCTCCGCGAACATCCGGGTGAAGACGGGTGGCATGTGTTGGGTGATCACGATCGGCACCGGGATGTCGGCCGGAATTCCGGTGAGCACCTTGGTGAGCGCGTCCGGCCCACCGGTGGACGAGCCGATCGCCAGGATGTCGATCTTCCCGCCCGGCGTACCCCGCTTGACCGGGCGCGGAGGTGGCCCGGCCGGCGCCGCACCCGGTCGGCCGGGCGGGCCGGCCGGTGGAAGACCCGCACGCGGCGGCGCGGCACCCGGACGGGGCCGGCTCGGTGCGGCGGCATCCGGACGGCCGGGGGGACCGGCCGGCGCACCTGCCGCGCGTCGCTTACCGCCCAGCGCATGGATCTTCGGGACCAGTTGGGTCCGGACCGCCGCGATGGACTCGTTGACCGAGCCGACATTGCTCGGCTTGGTGACGTAGTCGGTCGCGCCCGCCGCCAGCGCCTCCAGTGTGGCGGAGGCACCCGCCGCGGAGAGCGTGCTGAACATGATCACCGGGATCTGTTTGTGCCGCTTGCGCAGCTCCCGGACCGCTTCGATGCCATCCATCTGGGGCATCTCGATGTCCATCGTGATCACGTCAGGCTTGAGCTGATCGATCTTCGCCTGGGCCAGCAGACCGTTGGAGGCCGTACCGACGACCTCAATGTTCTCCGCGCCGCCCAGGGCGTCGACGATGAGCCGACGAACCACGACAGAGTCGTCGACGACCAGCACCGTAATCATCCGACCACCTCCTTCACCCGAGCCACGCCGGGCCCAATGCCGCGACTACTGGTGCGAGTAGCCGATGCGCGGTGGCGGTGTCCAGAAGGTCACGTACCACAAGCGCTTGCACCGCACCGCTCAGCATGTTCCAGACCCCGCCGGCCCGGTCGGCCAACGGGATGTCGGCCGTATCGACGGCCTGTACCAACAGCATCTGCGCCGCGGCGGCGGTGCGGACGCGATCCGAGAGATACGCGGCCCAGGAGGCCGAATGGACGGCCGGAGACCAGCCACCCGAGTTACGGCGCGCATCCTCCGCCGAGGAGGCGAGCCGGTTCACATCCTTGGACCGCAGCGAACGCAGGCGGTCCAGCAGGGCCGACACCACGTAGTGATGCGGGCCCAGGTCGATCGGGGCGCCGGGCGGCAGCTTGCGCATCGCCGACACCCAGCCGGCGCCGAGCATCCGGCGCGAATCGGTGTCCAGCACCTCACGGAGGTAACTGGCCACCGCGGCATCGCACAGCAGCGCCGTGGCCGACGCGGCCAACTCGCTCTGCTGCGCCTCCCGGCCCGTCCCGGACCAGGTCCAGGCCATCACGTCGTAGCGCAGGCAGGTCAGGAGTGCGTCGACCGAACCGATCGGCGCCCGCTCGACCAGCGCCAAACTGCCGGCCGGGTCTTCCTTCGACATGCCCTTGAGCGACGGCATCCGGCGAGCCGCGCTCTCCACCTCGACCCACAACGGACCCCGGATCCCTTCGTCCGGTAACCGGTCGGCGAGGACGTGCAAATCGTCCTTCTGCAACCGCAGGCCACGCAGCACCACCTCGGCCGTCGCCGACCCGCCGGCCAGGCGGGTCAGGTCGAAGCCGAGCACCGGGGCGCTGACCAGGCTGTACATCAGGTGGTGGCGCGGTACGTGTCGACGGCCTGATTGACGTCGAGGGCCAACATCAGCCGTCCGTCCAGCTTGAACGTGCCGACCACGAGCTCCCGGGTCGGTCCGCTGAGCGTGTCCGGCGGCGGCTCGAACCGCTCGTCGTCCAGGTCGACCACCTCGCCGATCTTGTCGACCAGGAGGCTGACCGGCTCACCGTCGCCGCGCAGGATCACGTTCATCACCGGACCCTGCAACGCCTTGCGTGCCATGCCCAGCTGGACTCGGAGGTCCACCGCCGCGATCACCTGACCGCGGAGGTTGAACAGCCCGCCCACGGCCGGCGGTGCGAGCGGCACCGGGGTGTACTCGTTGTACGAGAGCACCTCCTGCACCGTGTCCACCTCCACGCCGAAAAGCTGACCGGCCACCTCGAAGGTGGCGAACTGTCGGCTCGCCATCTCAGGCCTCCACCAGCATCTCGTCGTTCTCCAGGTCGGAGTAGAAGTTCGGGTCGGCGGCGAGGATCGCGCGGCGGACGTCGAGCAGCTCGGTCACTCGCTGCTGGATGACCGCCGTGCCGACCAGGCCGTCCTCCTCCGCGTCCCGGCGGGCCGTGGTGGAGTTCTCGGCGATGTCGACGATCCGGTCGACCACCAGCGCGACGCTGCGGCCGCCCTCGCTGTAGACCACCACCGACACGGTGTCTCCCTCGGGCTCTTCGCCGTAGGCGCCGAGCAGGTGCGACAACCGCACCAGCGGCAGGATCTGCCCGCGGTACTGCACGACCTCGCGGGAGCCGGCGTGCTCGATCCGGTCGCGCGGGAACTCCTCGAGCCGGGTGACGGTGTCCAGCGGGATCGCGACCCGCCGCTCACCGACCGCGGTGACCAGCAGCCGTTCTCCGGTGCCGGCGGCGGAGTTCGCCCGCGACGAGCCCTCGAGACTCTTCCGATCGGCGTCGGCGGTCAGATGGCTACGGCGGGCGAGCGAGGACACGTCCAGGATCAGGCCGACCTTGCCGTCGCCCAGGATGGTCGCCCCGGCGTACAGGCCAATGTCTTTGAATCTGCTGTTGAGGGCCTTGACGACGACCTCTTCGGTGTTCAGCACCCGGTCCACGACCAGGCCGAACCGGCGGCCGTCGGCCTGCAGCACCATGATGTAGACGCCCTGGTCACCGCCGACCTCGAGGCCGAGCGTCCGGTCCAGCCGGACCAGCGGGAGAAGCTTGCCGCGCAGGCGGTAGACGGGCGCGCCCGAGGCGTATTCGATCTTTGTGGAATTGCCGTCGATGAAGACCAATTCCAAGACCGCAACCTGGGGTACGACGTAACGCTGCTCGCCGCAGTCGACCGTGAGTGCCTGGATGATGGCCAGCGTCAACGGGATGGTGAGGCGCCAGACCGTGCCCTCGCCGGGCGTCGAGTCGACGCTGACCGCGCCGCCGATGTTCTCGATGTTGGTCTTCACGACGTCCATGCCCACGCCGCGGCCGGACACGTTGGTGACCTTGGCGGCGGTGGAGAAGCCCGGCTGGAAGACCATGGCCATGATGTCGCGCTTGTCCATGTTGGGGACCTGTTCCGCGCGCAGCAGGCCCTTCTCCACGGCCTTCTGGGCGATGCGATCCACGTCCAGGCCGGCGCCGTCGTCGGCGACCTCGACCGCGACGTGCCCACCCTCGTGGTAGGCGCGCAGGGTCAGCGTGCCCTCGGCACTCTTACCGGCCGCCAGGCGCCGCTCCGGCTCCTCGATGCCGTGGTCGACCGCGTTGCGCACGAGGTGGGTCAGCGGGTCCTTGACCGCCTCGAGCAGGCTCCGGTCGAGTTCGGTCTCCTTGCCCTGCATGACCAGCTCGACCTTTTTGCCGAGCGAGTTGCTCAGGTCCCGGATAACTCGGGGAAGCTTCGACCAGATGTGCTCGATGGGCTGCATCCGGGTCTTCATGATGCCCTCTTGCAGCTCGCTCGTGATCATGCCGAGCCGCTGCGCGCTGCGCACCAGGGTCGCGTCGCCGATCTCCATCACGCCGCGGACCAGTTGGTTCCGGGCCAGGACGAGCTCGCCGACCATGTTCAGCAGGGTGTCGAGCAGGTCGACGTCGACCCGGATCGCACTGTCCGCGATGCTGCGCTTGGGCGCCTGCTGCTGCAGCGCCTCGTTGACCGCGGCCGGCTTGGCCTTGCCCTCCTCGAGGAGGATCGTGCCGAGCTTGCGCTCGTCCCCCTCGAGCTGCTGGGCCAGCGCCGAACCGACGTCCTGCGGCTGCGCGCCGCCCGACTCGACAAGCAGCTCGCCGATCGGCTTGCGCTGCTCCTCGACCGGCTCGGGCTCGGGCCGGACCGCGGCCGGCGCCTCGTCCAGCGGCACCGGCGTCTCGGCCGATGCCTCGGCGGGCGGCACTGTGGCGGCGGGTGCCGCGGCGGCCGGCGCGGCTGCTTCGGCGGCCGCTTCGCCGGCGTTCATCTGGGCGTGGACCTGGGCGAGAATGCTGTCGATGTCGACGTCGTTCTCGGTGCCGTTCTCCTCGATCGAGGAGAGGATCGACCGCACGCCGTCAATCATCGCGAGCAGGACGGTGATCGTCGCGGGGGTGACCGGCTGCACGCCGTCGCGCAGCTTGGAGAGCAGCGATTCACCGCCGTGGGCGAGCTTCTCAAGCCGGCTGAAGGCCAGGAAGCCACTGGTGCCCTTGATCGTGTGGATCGCCCGGAAGATCCGGGAAATCAGATCCCGAGAGTCCGGTTCTTGCTCGAGGGCGACGAGGTCGCGGTCGATCTGGTCCAGGTTCTCGTGGCTCTCCAGAAGGAATTCAGCAACGATTTCACCAAGGTCTTCCACGCTTACGTACCTCCTGCTCGGCTTCCACAGCCCTCATCGACGGTTGCGCCCGTCACCTGAGAAATCAGGACTCGCCGCCGGGTCGGCGGTAGCGGTAGCCGAATCCTCGGACCGATTCAATGGGCGATTCGTCCGGATCTGACCACCCGAGCTTGCGCCTCAGCCGCAGTACGGCGAATTTCACGCGTTCCTGACCGATGCCCGTGGGGTCGTCCCACGCCTGGGTCAGCAGCTGGTTCGGACTCAGTACCGCGCCGGCGTGCCGGACCAGCGCGTTGAGCAGACGGAACTCGGTCGGGGTCAGCCGCTTCTCGTCACCCTTGACGTACACCCGGCGCTTGGTCGGGTCGAGGTGCACGAGTCCGTCGTCGTAGACCTGACTGGCCCAGCTGTTCTGGCCGCTCGACGAGCGGCGCAGCAGGGCCTCGACCCGGGCCAGCAGTTCGTTGTTGGCGAACGGCTTGGTCAGGTAGTCGTCGGCACCACCGCGCAGGCCACGCACCTTCTCGGCCTCCTGGCCGTGCGCGGTCAGCACGAGCACCGGCACGTCGGAGACGTCGCGCAGCCGCTCGAGCACCTGCCAGCCGTCCATCTCGGGCAGGCCGACGTCGAGCACCACCAGATCGGGATGCTCGGCGTACGCCTCCTTCAGACCGGTACGGCCGTCACCGGCATGCGCGACCTCGTAGCCCGCCCGGCTGAACAGCAGCCGCAGTGCGAGCGCGATGTCCGGGTCGTCCTCGACGACGAGAAGGCGACTCATCGTGTCATCACCCTGGCCCCACCCCTCGCTCGCACACAGCTGTCCGCCGGGCGCACCGGTGGTGGCCCGTCGAATAAGTCAGCGTCTTGCTCAGCGTTGCTCGCACGACAGCGGGCAACGGATTTAACCGCGCAAAGCCACGATAGCGTGATGTCACGGTCTATTTACGGACAGTGACAGTTTAGCGGGCTATCCGGCCAGCGGGGGCGGTCCGCACGTTTCCGGAATCCGGGGACGGGCTGGCGCACTCGGCCATCCCACCAGCCTGACACTTTTGCGGGGGCCGATGCCGGTTTCCGCCAAATAAGGGACATACAGCCAAATAACGGCTGCGATATACCTAGGTGGGCGACTCAGCCCCTACCCGCACCCGGGAGGCAACAGGTGTTACGACGTCTCGCCCTGTTCGCAGCCGCGCTCACGGCGCTGCTCGCGGCCGGAACGCCGGCACAGGCTCGAGTCCCGGCACCACCGCTCCCGGCCAACGCACCGGACGCCGCGCTCACCCCGGCCCAGTTGATGTCAGAGGTCGTCACGAAGACCAACCAGCAGCGGCGGGCCAACGGCTGCGGCACGCTCTCGGTCGACCTGGAACTGACCATCGCGTCCATCCGGCAGAGCCTCTACATGGCCAAGACCGGCCAGTTCACGCACGTCTGGAAAGACGGCACGACGTTCGCGGCCCGGGCCCACGCGGCCGGTTACGAACAGCCCTCCGGCGAGAACATCGCCTGGGGTTACCGCACCTCGGAGGAGGTGCTGGAGGCGTGGATGAACAGCCCGGACCACCGGGACAACATCCTCAACTGCAGCGCTCATTCGATCGGGACCGGCGTTGCCTACGGCAACAACGGCCTGCCTTATTACACCCAGGTCTTCGGGTACGAATAATCAAAGCTCGCAGTTGATCAGTACGGGCTCGGGGTGCAGCTCGATGCCGAACTTCTCCAGGACACCGCCCCGGATGGTCCTCGCGAGGTCGAGCAGCGCGGTCGTGGTGCCCTCGCCCCGGTTGGTCAGGGCCAGGGTGTGCTTGGTGGAGATCGAGACGCCGGCTCCGGCGAAGCCCTTCGGGAAGCCCGCGTGCTCGATCAGCCAGGCCGCCGGGATCTTGACGCTGCCGTCCTCGCCCGGCCAGTGCGGTGCATGGTCCAAGCCGAGTGCCGCCCAGCGCTCACCGCTCACCACCGGGTTGGTGAAGAAGGAGCCCACCGACCAGGTGTCGTGGTCATCCGGAGCGAGCACCATTCCCTTCTGCTCGCGCAGTTTCCGGACGGTGTCGCGGGCCTGGCGCAGCGAGACCCGGTCTCCGGCCTCGGCCCCGAGACTGCGGGCCAGCTCGGCATAGCGGATGGGCGCCGACTCGGTGGAGACCGCGAGCCGGAAGTCGACGTGCAGCACGAGGTAGCGGTCGCTGTGCTTGAAGACGCTGGCGCGGTACGCGAAGGCGCACTCCGCCGGGGTCATCGCCCGGACGGCGTCCCGTTCCCGGTCGTAGGCGTGCACGGCCACGATCGTGTCGGCGACCTCCGAGCCGTACGCCCCGACGTTCTGGATCGGGGTGGCTCCGGCCGAACCGGGGATGCCGGACAGGAACTCGACGCCGGACCAGCCGTTCGTCACGGCGTACTCCACGAAGTCGTCCCAGACCTCGCCCGCGGCAACCCGGACGACCACGTCGTCAGCTCGCGTGGAGACCACCTCGATCCCGCGGGTGCGCAGCAGCAGCACCTCGCCGGGGAAGCCGGCATCGCCGATCACCACGTTGCTGCCGCCGGCCAGGACCAGGACCGGACGCCCCTCGGCCGAGGCATTACGCACCGTAGTGACGGCTTGGTCCGTTTCGACGGCTACCGTCAAGGTGCCGGGCTCGCCACCGAGGCGTAGCGTCGTGTAAGCCGCGAGTGGTGAATTCGCGGGTGCGTCGGTTTGGCGGTCGCGACTAACGTCAGGCACGACGAACACCCTAGGCTCAAGGCGCCGGGGCACTCATCGGCGGTCCGATGGAGTGGAGAGATTCGCGATGAACAGGCTGCACGCGACCAAGGAGTTCTGGCTCGCCGCCCTGCGAGCCGACAGCCCCGCGCTGCAGGACGCGGTGGCCCAGGCCGGCCCGTCCGCCGAGGTGCCCTCCTGCCCCGGCTGGACCTGCGCCGATCTGGTCGAGCACGTCACGACCCTGATGCACTGGGTGCGCGAGACGGTGCCGCGCGGCACCACCGCCGGTCCGACCACCGCGCCGGTGCGCTCGGGCGAACGCCCCGAGTGGACGGCCGCGCTCGACGAGCTGCGCCGCGAGCTGACCGGCACGATCGAGACCCTCGAGGCGATCGAGGCCGACTTCCCGGCGTGGAACTGGGCGCCGCAGGCCAAGCAGGCCGGTTTCTGGCACCGCCGGATGGCCCACGAGGTTTCCATTCACCGCTGGGACGCGGAGGCCGCGGCCGGCCGGGCCACGCCGATCGAGACCAAGCTGGCGGCCGACGGGGTGAGCGAGGTGCTCGACACCTGGCTGCCGGCCGGCAAGCGGAAAGGCCCCACCGACCTGCACGGCGTCGTGCAGTTGGTGGCCGGCGACGCGGGCTACGAGTGGTTCGTGCGGCTGCGCGGCGCCGGGGTGGCGCTGCTCGACACCGGCACGATTCTGGACACCGACGACCACCACGCGCGGGCCCAGGCGACCGGCCCGGCCAGCGACCTGCTCCTCGCCCTGATGGGCCGGCAGCGGATGGATCGCCTGGTGGTAACCGGTGACCCTCGCCTGATCTCGGCCTTGCGGACCGGCTGACCCGTTTAAATTCGTCTTACCGGCGGTTCGTCGAGGCCCCTTGGGCCCCTATGATTAACCGGTTAAGTGACTTCGCGAACACACTTCGCAACACCAGGAAGCGGGGAACGCATGACGGCAACCGTCACGTCCACGTCGGCGCAGCCGGCCCTCGCCGGGATCACCTTCCCCGACGGCTTCGTCTGGGGCGCGGCCACCGCGTCGTACCAGATCGAGGGCGCGGCGCGGGAGGACGGTCGCGGCGAGTCCATCTGGGACACCTTCAGCCGTGAGCCGGGCCGGGTCTACCGCGGGCACACCGGCGACGTGGCCTGCGACCACTACCACCGCTACGTCGACGACGTGGCGCTGATGGCGGATCTCGGCCTAGCGTCGTACCGATTCTCGATCGCGTGGCCGCGCATCCAGCCCGACGGCACCGGCCCGGTGAACGTCAAGGGCCTGGACTTCTACGACCGGCTCACCGACGAACTGCTCGGCAAGGGCATCGACCCGGTGGTCACGCTCTACCACTGGGACCTGCCGCAGACCCTGGAAGACCTCGGTGGCTGGGCCAACCGGCTCACCGCGGAGGCCTTCGGCGAGTACGCCCAGATCGTCTACGGCCGGCTCGGCGACCGGGTCGGCACCTGGACCACGCTCAATGAGCCGTGGTGCTCGGCCTACCTGGGTTACTCCAGCGGCCGGCACGCGCCCGGCAAGCAGGACCCGGCGGCGACCTTCGCGGCCGTCCACCACCTGCTGCTCGGCCACGGCCTGGCGGCCCGCGCGCTGCGCTCGGCCGGCGCCCGGAGCGTCAGCATCACCCTCAACCCGTCCGCGGTCTTCCCGGTCGACCCGGACAACGCGGCCGACCGCGAGGCCGTCCGGATCATCGACGGGCTCTCCAACCGGGTGTTCTTCGATCCGCTGCTCAAGGGCCAATACCCGGCCGACATGCTGGCCCACATGTCCCGGTTCACCGACCTGTCCTACATCCAGGACGGCGACCTGGCCACCATCAACGCCCCGATCGACGTGCTGGGCGTCAACTTCTACATGCCGTCGTACGTCTCGGCCAAGCCCGGCTCGCCGGCCGCGCCGGACCAGCCCGGCAGCGAGGGCATCGCTTTCCGCGCCCCGAACGGCCCGGTCACCGACATGAACTGGCCGATCGAGCCGTCCGGCCTGACCCGGCTGCTCAAGCGGATTCACGACGACTACCCCGGCACCCCGATGCTGATCACCGAGAACGGCGCGGCGTACCCCGAGGGTCCGGGTGCCGACGGCGAAGTGCACGACACCCGACGCATTGAGTACCTCGACGGCCACCTGCGGGCCTGCCATGATGCCTTGGCGGCCGGAGTCGATCTGCGTGGATACTTCGTCTGGTCGCTCATGGACAACTTCGAGTGGGCCGAGGGCTACGCGAAACGCTTCGGGATCGTGCACGTCGACTACGCCACCCAGGAGCGGCGGCTCAAGGACAGCGCGAAGTGGTACCGGGAGGTGATCCGCCGCAACGGCATCGCCGAGCCGGGAGAGAGCGAGGGGTGACCTGGTGGTGACGCGGGAACGACCGACCCTGGAGGCGGTGGCGCGACGCGCCGGAGTGTCCAGGGCGACGGTCTCCCGCGTCGTCAACGGTTCGACATCGGTGGCCGCCTCCATCCGCGAGGCGGTCACCCGCGCGGTCGAGGAGTTGGGCTACGTGCCCAACCAGGCCGCCCGCAGCCTGGTGACCCAGCGCACCGAGTCGATCGCGCTGATCCTGCCGGAAACGGCCAACCGGGTCTTCTCCGACGATCTCTTCTTCCCGGCGATCATCCGCGGCGTCGGCGGCGAGCTCGAGGCCGCCGACAAGCAACTCGTGCTGATGATGGCCGGCTCGGCCAAGAGCCACGATCGCGTCGAACGCTACGCGGTGGCCGGTCACGTGGACGGCGTGATGTTCGCGTCCATGCACGGCGCCGACCCGCTGCCCGGCACCCTGGTGCGGCTCGGCATCCCGGTGGTCTGCAGCGGCCGCCCGATCGGCGAGGCCGCGGTGCCCTACGTCGACGTCGACCACTTCGGCGGCGTCTGCTCGGCGGTGCGCCACCTGGTCTCGGCCGGCCGCCGCCGGATCGCCACCATCGCCGGCCCGCAGGACATGGTGGCCGGCATCGACCGGCTCGCCGGTTACCGCGCCACCCTGGAGGAGGCCGGTCTCGCTCAGCACGTGCAGATCGGCGACTTCACCCGCGAGTCCGGCATGGTGGCCATGCGCAAGCTGCTCGACGACGATCCGGCCCTGGACGCGGTCTTCGTGGCCTCGGACATGATGGCGCACGGCGCGCTGACCGCCCTCAAGGACGCCGGCCGCCGGGTGCCCGCCGACGTCGCGGTGATCGGCTTCGACGACTTCGAGATCAGTCGCTACAGCGAGCCGCCGCTGACCACCGTGCGCCAGCCGATCGTGGAGATGGGCCGCACGATGGCCCGCCAGCTGCTCGGCCTGATCAACGACGAACCACACCTGCCGGACGCCGTGGTGCTACCGACCGAGCTGGTGATCCGCGAAAGCGCGTGATTGCGGGCTGCCCAGGACGTCCCGGGCGAGCAGGGTCGCGCCGGCCACTGCGGCCGGCATCAGCAGCACCGCGCCGAGCGGGATCAAGAAAGAGCAGAAGACGGCGACGCCGAAGCCGAGCGTTCGCGGCCGGGCAAGGCGAAGCGCGGCCCGGCGGTCGGCCAGGCGTTTTCCCCGCCGCTGGAACGGCACGCCGGTCAGTTCGACCGCGAGGAGCCAGCCGCCGACCATGGCGCCCAGCACCGGGATCACCGTCTGCCCGACCACCGGCAGGAACCCGAGCACGAACAGCGGGATGCCGAACAGGATGGACAGCGCGATGAGCCGGAGCGAGTCGACCAGGCTGCGCCGCAGCGACTGCCAGAAGGTCACCTCGACCTCGTCCGGCACCCCGCCGAACCGGTCCTCGATCAGCTCCGAGATGCGCTCGTAGAACGGGTCGCCGATGAGCAGCGTCACCGCCGTGAAGGTGAGGATGCCGAGCAGCACGGCCACCCCGAGCAGGCCGGCCCCGCCCAGCACCCGGGCCAGGTCACGCCAGCCCTCGGCCCAGTCGTCGGCGAACCAGGTGACGCCCCGGGACAGCCGCGGCAGGAAGTCGACCAGCGCGACCAGGGCCGCCGTGTAGAGGATGCCGGAGATCAAGGCCGGCACCAGACCCAGCACGAGCAGCTTGGGGCTGCGCAGGATCAGGCCGAGGCCCCGGGCGAGCAGGGCGGCACCCTGCAGGAACTGCCGAACAGCGGTCACGATCCGGCAGCATATGGCCTGCGCGCCAGGTCAGTCCGCCATGCCCGCCCCGATGCCGCCGCTCGGGTCGGCCGAGACGGACGCGCTCAACGACCAGGTCGGCGTCACCGTGATCTCGGTGGGCGTCGGCACCGGTGGCTCGTTCAGCGGTGGCAGCTCGGTGGTCGGTGCCGTCGTCGGGGTCGGCGGCGGTGCCGTGGTGGCCACCGGTGGGCCCAGCGGCGCCGTGGCCGGTGGTAGCACGACGGTCGACAGCACCGGCTTCGGCGCCGGCTTCACCGTCGTGGTTGGACGAGGATTGGCACGTCCGGGGGCCGCACCGACGCCACCGTTGCCGGCGGCGTTGCCGAGAGCACCGGTACCGCCCGGTGAGCCGAGCGAGTTCGGCGCATGAGGCGGGGTCGCCAGGGTCCAGCCGATCATGACGGAGATCGGCAGGCCTAGGGCCACGAGTCCGATAAAAATGGATTTGGGGGATAACCGCACGACGGGAACACCGGATCAGCGGGGGTAAAGGTTACGGCCCAACGGTCGGGAAGCGGCTTGATCAATGGCTCTGCCAGCCGGTAATGTCCGCAGGCCTCCGTCCGTGTGGACGGACGAGCGGGTTACCTCGGGGGAGAAATGAACCGTCGCTCACTGCCCGTCCTTCTCGGCCTGGCGCTCACCGCCGGAGCCGTCTCGATCGCCTCGCCGGCGCACGCCGACGACCCGGTCAACACCCCTCCCACCGCCTCGTACGCTCTGGACACCACCGCCATCTGGGCCGGCCAGCGCGTCAACCTCAGCGAAAGCGGCGTCACCGACGACACCACCGCGCCGGACGCCATCACCCGCAGCATCGATTGGGGCGACGGGACCGTCGACGGTCTCTTCGGCCACCTCTACTCGACGGCCGGCACCTACCAGGTCAAGGTGACGCTGAACGACGGCGCCCTGGACGGCAGCGGGGTGTTCACGACCGGTTCCGCGGTCACCGTCACGACCTCCCCGGGCAACTACGCCTGGCAGAAGTCGCCGATCTACACCTACCCCAACTACCAGGAGCAGGCCACCTTGCTGGCCTCCGGGCTGCCGGCCAACACCAAGGTGTGGACCGGCTGGGGCGACGGCGAGACCAGCCTGCTGAGCGCCGGTACGTCGGCGACCGTCGGCCACTGGTTCGGCACCGGCCCCTGGACGCCGAAGGTCACCCTGCAGAACGGTTCGGGCAAGGCCACCCCGCGCGCCGTCAACACGCTGACCGTGCTGCCCGACACCACCGGCCCGACGGTCTCGCTGACCGTCCCGGCCAGCCCCAACAAGGCCGCGTCCTGGTCGACCGTCCGCGGTAAGGCAGCCGACGGCGAAGCCGGCGTCGACGTGGTCGGCATCCAGTTCTACAAGTACAACGCGACCACGATCTACTTCTACAACTTCGCCAACGGCACCTGGGTGAAGTACACCGGTCAGGCCCTGCCCTACACGGCGCAGGCGCTGCGTCCGGTCGACGGGGCCGGCAACTGGTCGGTGGGCGCAGCCGGCCTCAGCAAGGGCTACACGTTCGAGGTCGACTACTACGCGTGGGACAAGGTCGGCAACATCTCCGACGACTACTACGTCGCGTACAACCTGACCAGCTAGGAATTCAAAAACGACGAGATGCGCTCGCGGAGCTCGGACCGGTTGGTCCAGAGCACCGCGGGCCGGTCGTAGATGTGCAGTTCCGCGCCCGGTAACAGGCCGGCCAGTCGCTCGGCCCACGCGGCCGGGTGCACCTCGTCGCCCAGGCAGCCGAGCACCAGCGCCCGCCCGCGGAAGGCGGCCAGTTTCGACTCGTCGGCCACCGCGGGCTCGTGCCACAGCGTGGTCAGTTCGGCCGCGAGTCCGTCGGTCTGCAACTGCTCGACCCGCTGCCGCAGATAGCTCCAGCCGGTCGGGGTGTTACGCACGACCGGCGGCAGTTCGAACTCCACGGCGGCGGCGATCGACGCGGCCTCGCCGGACTCGACGGCCGCCAGCAGCCGCTCCACCCGAGCCTCGGCCGCGGCCGGCCGGGTGCCGTCGAGCGGCGCCGGCAGATAGAAGACGACCCGTTCGAATCGGTCGGGGGTATCGCTGAGCAACCGGGCCAGCGCGCCGGCCCCCATGCTCACGCCGAGCGCGCGGGTGGCACCGGACAGATCGGCCACCGCCCGCAGGTCGCCGGCGAGGTCACCGAAGCTCCACGGCCCGACCGGCGCGTCGGAGCGGCCGTGCCCGCGGAAGTGGAAGAACACCCGGCGCCCGGTCACCGCGCTGCCCAGCGGGCGGTTGCCGGCGATGTCGCCGCCGAGGCCGTGCGCGAAGACGGTGACCGGCTCCCCCACCCCGGTGATCAGTTGCTCGAGGCGGACGCCGGACGGCGTGGAGACCAGCTCGGTCACCGGCCCGGGCAGCGTGGGCCGCCCGGATCGCGGGCCGGTGCGGTCGGGGCGTTGCAGGCGGGGTCCGCCGTCAGGTGGGGGCGGACCGAACCGTCTCACCAGAAGCCTTTGCCGTCCGACAGGTCTTTCAGGCCGGGCCGGACGTCGAGCAGGTAGACCAGGGCGGCACCGATGCCGATCAGGCTGAAGATGCCGATCGGGCCACTGAACAGCAGCGTGAGCACGATGCAGACGGCCAGGATCGCGGCCCAGGCGCCCTTGGGCAGTGTGCCGATGGCCTGGAACCCGTCGCCCCGCTGAGTCAGACAATGAATCAGAGCGACCGCCTGAACGATCAACGAAAAGATCATGATGACCAGATCGATGTAGTTCCGGACGTCGCCGTAGAAGATGGGCGCGGAGTAGGCCATGAGAGAAGTCTATGACGCGGGCCCCGGCAAACGCCGGGGCCCGCTGATCATGTTTTTACTCGGCGGCCGGCTTGGTGACCCGCTTGCGGGGCTTCGGAGCCGGCTTGGCGGCCTCGATGACCTTCGGCACCTCGGTGGTCTCGATGTCGGCGTTGACCACGTCGGCGGCCTCGACGACACCGCTGCCGACGACCTTCTCGCCCCGGGCGACAAGCGCGGTGTACGCCGCGACGGCCCGGTCCTGAGCGATCTGGGCGAAGGACGTCGCCACGCTGGCGGCGTTGCCCCGGAGGGCGTCGAAGTCGGTGGTGGACGCCTTCTCGCGCAGCTGAGCGGCCTTGACGTTGGCCTGCTCGTTGTAGGTGCGCAGCGACGCGGCGGCGCGCTCGCTCAGCTCGGTCACCACGGCCGGCAGCTTGCGCAGCTGCTCGACGGCGAGGTCACCGGCACCGGCGGCGGCGTAGAGCGGGGCGGGGAAACGGGTGTTGGTCTGCTCGGTCATTTCGGCTCCTCGGAATTCGTGCTGGGCTCGGGCTCGGGCGCGTGCCGGATGTTCTCGTTGCGGAACGTCTCGTAGATCTGCGACAGCGACTGCTTCTGGGCGATCGTGAGGTCCGGATCGACCGCGATCGCGGCCAGCACCCCCTGCTGGCCCTCGCTGTCAAGCAGACCGGCCCGCAAGTACATCGCGGGGGTCGAGACCCGCAACGCGCTGGCGATCTGCTGCAACACCTCGGCACTCGGCTTGCGCAGGCCACGCTCGATCTGGCTGAGATACGGATTGCTCACGCCCGCCTTGTCGGCGAGCTGGCGCAGCGAGATCTTCGCCGTCTGCCGCAGGTCACGGATGAAACTCCCGATGTCCTGAGGCAGATCCTTGGGGGTGGCCATGGCTCGACGCTAGCTCGGAGTGCTAGCTCTTGCAAGCAAAACGCTAACTACAGCTAGCGTGAAACGAGTCACCGTACGGGACGAACGTCGCCAACCGGCTCGCCGCCACCCAGCACCAGCACCTCGATCGCCGGGACCGGAACCCCGAGCCGGCGCAGTTCGGCCAGCAGCACCGGGGTCCGGGCCCGCATCCCACCGTCGTCGACCTTGAGGGTTACCGCGCCGACGCCGGGCACGGCCACCGCCACCACACCCTCGGCGCCGCCCTTGGCCAGCAGGCCGGGCACCGCCGCCATCAGCACCGAGTCGTCCACGCCGGTGCCGGCGACCAGCACCGGATGCGCCCGCATGGCGTCCGCCACCCGTCGCTCGTACGTCCCCGGGGCCGCCTCGACCAGCCGCCGGAACGCCCGGGCCAGCCCGGTCAGCGACAGCGCGAAGCAGGGCGCGCCGCACCCGTCCACCCCGACCGCGGCGATCGGCTCGCCGGTCAGCTCGGTGACCGCCTCGGCCAGCGCTTTCTGCAGCGGGTGGTCCGGGTCCAGGTAGGTCTCGGTCGGCCAGCCGTTCGCCACACAGGTGGCGAGCATGCCGGCGTGCTTGCCGGAGCAGTTCATCAGGATCCGCTCCCGGCCGCCCTGCTGCCGGAGCCAGTCGTCTCGGCTCGGCTCGGCCAGCGGCAGGGCGGGTGGGCAGCGCAGCGCACCCGGCTCCAGCCCGGCCGCCGCCAGCACCTCCCGCACCCGCCGGACGTGCAGCGCCTCGCCGTAGTGGCTGGCACTGATCATGGCGAGGTCGGACTCGTCCCGCGGCACCAGGCCGGCCCGCAGCATGCCGACGGTCTGCAACGGCTTCAGCGCCGACCGGGGGAAGATCGGGGTGGTCACGTCGCCGCGGCTCTCGCCGCCGTCGGCCAGCACCGCCACCGAGCCGTGGTGCACGCTCTCGACGAAGCCGGACCGCACCACCTCCGCGATGATCATCGAGTGGGGATGCCCAGCAGCTCGCGGGTCTCGGCGGTGGTCAGCGGCGGGCGCTGGGCGAGCTGGGCGAACCCGGCCGCCCGGGCCACCAGCTGCATGTTCGACTCGACCGGCTGGCCCTTCGCGTACGTGACGGTGTCCTCCATGCCGACCCGCAGGTGCCCGCCCGCCGACAGCGACGCCAGCATCACCGGAATCGTGCTGCGGCCGATGCCGGTCGCCGAGAAGGTCGTCCCGGCCGGCAGGTCGCGGATCGCCTGCTCGCAGGCGACCAGCGCGGCGGCCGTGCCCGGCATCCCGCCCGGCACCCCCATCACCAGGTCGACGTGCACGTGCCCACCGGCCGGCAGGCCATATCGGCCGAGCAACCGCTGCAGCGTGGTGAGCTGGCCCAGGTCGAAGATCTCGTACTCCGGCACGATGCCCCGGTCCTGCATGCGGGTGTGCAGGTCGACGATGAACTCCCAGCGGTTCAGGAACACGCCGTCGCCGAAGTTGACCGTGCCCATCGTGCAGGAGGCCATCTCCGGAGCGGCGTAGAGCACGGCCAGCCGGTCGGACTCCGGGTCGGTCACCGCACCGCCGCTGGACAGCTGGACGATCATGTCGGTGGCTTCGCGCAGGCCGGTCACGGTGTCGCGCAGCCGGCCCTGATCGAGGGTCGGCTTGGCGTCGGCGTCCCGGATGTGCACGTGGATGATCGAGGCGCCGAGCGCCTCGCATTCCTTGGCGGTCCGCACCAGCTCGTCGAGGGTGACGGGCAGGGCTGGCACGTCGTCTTTGGTGTTCTCCGCACCGGTCGGAGCAACGGTGATCACGGTCCCGGTCATGAGACGGATCCTAGGACAGGCCCTAAGCGGGATCGATCGCTGCCACCGACTCGCCGACGGTAAGAGTGGCGTCGTCGGCCACGTTGCGCTTCAGCACGGCCAGGGCGACCAGGCCCAGCTCGTGGTGCCGGACCGCGGTGCCGATGAAGCCGATCGCCCGGCCGTCCGCGGTCACCGGGGTGCCCTGCACCGGCGGGTGGTCGGAGGCGATCCCGTCGAAGTGCAGCAGCACCAGGCGGCGGGGCGGGCGGCCCAGGTGATGCACCCGGGCGACCGTCTCCTGCCCCCGGTAGCAGCCCTTGTCGAGATGCACGGCGGCGGCGATCAGGTCGGCCTCGGCCGGGATGGTGCGGTGATCGGTCTCCCAGCCCAGGCGCGGGGTGCGGTGCTCCACCCGGATCGCCTCGTAGGCCCAGAGGCCGGCCAGCGGCACGCCCAGCTTCTCGATGACGGCCGTCTTCGAGGCGCGCGGCACCAGAAGATCAACCCCAAGAGGAACCCGACGAGCCAGACCACCCTCAAACGCGCGTACGGCGTAAGTGCTCGTGGCGTGCCCCGGCAGCTCGCCGGCGGCGAATTTCGGGCCCGGCACCGCCGCCAGGCGGGGTTCCGCCAGATCGGGGAAGAGGTCGGCCGCACCCGGCCCGACCAGCGAAAGCACGGCGATCTCGCCGGTCGCGTCGCGCGGCTCGACCCGGGTGAAGAATCGCATCATCTCCAGGTATTTCAACAAGCCGACGCCTGCGCCCGGCTCGGTGTCCAGCCAGGCGGTAGTGCCATCCTCAGTCACGTAGGCATGCTGCTCAACGTGCCCATTGGGGGACAGCACGAGCAGCTCGCTTCCGGAGCCCGCCGACAAATCCGACAAATGCTGAGTCGTCAGGGTGTGCAGCCAGCTGGCGCGCTCGTCACCCGGGACGGCGATCACGTCCCGGTTCGAGCGGTCGACCAGGCCGACCGCGGTGGCCAGGGTGCGTTGCTCCCGCATCGGGTCGCCGTAGTGCGCGGCCACCCCCGCGTCGGCGGACGAGGGATCGAGGTCCTCGACCATCACTACGGTCATTACAGCTCCTTGCAGTCCTCGCAGACACCGAAGAGCGAGACGTGGCCGACATCGACCCGGAAGCCGCGCTCCGCCAGCAGCCGGTCGGTCACCGGCAGCATCACTGTCGGGTCTACCTCACTGATCGACCCACATCCACGGCAGACCAGGTGAACGTGCTGATCCTCACCCGCGGCGTGGTAGGTCGGCGAACCGTGCGACAGGTGGGTGTGATTGACCAGCCCGAGCTCTTCGAGCAGCTCGAGGGTGCGATAGACGGTGGTGATGTTGACCCCGGCGACCCGCTCACGGACCGCGGTGTGCACCTGCTCGGGCGTGGCGTGACCGAGATCATGCACCGCCTCCAGGATGAGCTGGCGCTGCGGCGTGAGCCGCAGCCCGCGCTCACGGAGCATTTCGGCTAGCGATGTGGCGGACACGTTACGAGCATAGTTCGGCTCGTCGTTACGCTCCGCCCGTGACCGACCGAGTTCTGGTCTCGCCGGCCGAGTTGTTCGGCGACGGCGTCTTCGAGACCGTGCACCTGCGTCCCGACGGCCCCTGGCTGCTAGATCAACATCTGGCCCGGCTGGCCCGGTCGGCCGCCATGCTGGGTTTCACCGCCTCGGCGGAGGAGGCCGCAGCCCGGGTGGCGGCATTACCCCCGGTAACCGTCGAGAGCGCGCTGCGGATCATTCAGACCCGGGAATCACTCCACGTGACCGTCGCCCCGATCCCCGATGCGGTCCGGCAGGAGCGGCAGTCGGGCATCCGGGTGCTCAGCGCGGCGGTCGGCCCGCCACCGCCGTGGTCCCTGGCCGGGGCCAAAACCCTGTCCTACGGACCGAACTTCGCGGCCCGGCGCTGGGCGCGGGCTCAGGGCGGCGACGACCTGTTGTGGGTTTCCCATGACGGGTACGCGCTGGAAGCCCCGACCGCGTCGGTGGTCTGGCTGACCGGCGGGGAGCTGTGTTCCGTACCCCCGGAAGAGGCCGGCATCCTGGCCGGCACCACCGCCGCCGAGCTGTTGTCCCGATGCTCGTCCGCGGGTCTCCGCGGGTCCTACCGGATGGTCACGCTCGACGAGCTGACCAGGGCGGACGCGATCTGGTTCGCCTCCGCCCTGCGTGGTCTCGCCGAGGTGACCTCGCTGGACGGGGTGCCCCGGGCCCGTTCGCCCTGGACTCCCCGCCTGCTGGACCTGCTCGGTTACTAGCCGCCGATGCGCAGCAGGCGCGCCGACATGTGCGGGCGCAGGCCGCTCTCGCCCACCGCCACCTCGTGCGCGTAGAGCAGCGCGGCGTCGACGATGCCGAAGAGCCGTTGCGCGCCGGTCAGCTGCAGGCCGGACGGGGTGTACGCGATCGCGTCGGCGGCCATCTCCAGCCGGGTCGGGCCGACCGTCTTGCCCAGATAGAGCTCGGCGGTCCCCTCCGGGGTGACGATCGTCGCCTCCATCTCGTCGGTCGCGCGCCCGTCGTTGAGCACCGGCCGCCAGAACCCGGACTCGACGATCCACTCCCCGCCCGGCTTGGAGTCCTCGTCGAGCAGCCAGGACCGCGCTTCGAACCGCAGGAACGGCCGGCCGTCGTGGCTGATCCGGATCTCCTGCCCGAAGTCGTAGTCGTCGTCGGCCGGGAAGCCGCCCTGACCACGCCCGCGCCACAGCCCCACGAACGGCAGCAGCCCGAGCAGCGCCGGGTGCAGGTCGGCACCCTTACGCAGGTCGTGGGTGTCCTCGTACGGATAGGGCTCCACCGGCGGGGCGTTCAGCCACGGCGGCGGTCCGAGAGGGTTGTCCGACTCGTCACTCACTCTTACCAACGCCCCCTGGAAACACGAACGGCCAGATAGCCGATGCCGCCCGCCAGTGCGCCCAAACCGGCGACCAGCAGGCTCACGAACCCGATCTCGGTAACCATGACCGAACCATCTTATGCTGGCGCCCATGGCACGCTTACTGGTCGTCAAGGCAACCGCCGGCGCCGACGCTCCCGAGCGTTGCTCGCAGGCTTTCACCGTCGCGTCGACCGCCGCCGCGTCCGGCGTGGACGTCTCGTTCTGGCTGACCGGCGAGTCGACCTGGTTCGCCCTGCCCGGCCGTGCGGCCGAGTTCGAGCTGCCGCACGCCGCTCCCCTGCCCGACCTGATCGACCTGCTGCTGTCCGAGGGCCGGGTCACCGCCTGCACCCAGTGCGCGGCCCGCCGCGACATCACGCCCGAGGCGGTGCTCCCCGGCATCCGGATCGCCGGCGCCGCCGTCTTCGTCGAGGAAGTGACCGCCCCGGAGGCTCAGGCCCTCGTCTACTGAGTGACGGTCACCCGGACCTGTTTCCCGTCCGGCACCACGACCACCGAGGTGTTGTCCGTCCGGTAGGCCCAGGCGCTCGCGTCCGAGCGCAGCAGCGTCGCCCCCGCGCTCACCAGCCGCAGCCGCTGGGCCAGGTCCGCCGGCTCGTCGAGCTCGACACTCCAGCTGGCCGCCACCCCGGCGTCCGGCCGGTTCACGGCCTGCACCTCCGGCGTCGCGCGGCCGCCACCCAGAGCCGCCAGGACGGCATCGAACGCGGCCGGCGGCGCCCCCGCGCCCGGGTCGGTCTCACCCGGGATCTGATCGCTGTCCGGCCGGCAGCCGCTGCTGAGCCGCAGCGTCAGCACCTTGGCGGTGGCCTCGGCGTTCCCGTCGATCCCGATGAAATTGCCGGCGTCGGCGTGGAAGCCGAGCCGGGTCCCGCCCTTGTTGGCCGCCACCTCGGCCAGATAGCCCGGCGGAAGCCCGTTCGCGATGGCGTCGAGCGCGGTCCGGGCTTCCCCGTCACGCACGTAGACGGTCAGGTCCCGAGCGGCCACCACCCCGGACCGCACCGGCGTGATCCGGCAGTCCCCGATCAGCTCCAGCCCGCCGAGCACGAGCGCCCGCCCGTCCGCGTCGGCCGCCGCGAACAGCACCCCCGCCGCCTGCTGCAGCTCCGGCACGGCGTCCGCGATGTCCCGCTGCTCCGGCACGCTCGCCTTCTCATGCCGAACCGACCACACCGACAGCCCACCCAGCACCACCGCCCACGCGGCCACCAGCCCGACAAGCCACCAGCGCCGCTTGGCCATCAGCTCTTGCCCAGGCGCTGCAGGGCGCCCAGCGCCACCTCCGGCTTTGTCGTGTACCAGAACGGGGGGAGCGACTTGCGCAGGAAAGCGCCGTAACCCCGGGCCGTCTCCAGGCGGGAGTCGAGCACCGCGACCACGCCTTTGTCGCCGGTCGAGCGGATCAGCCGGCCGACGCCCTGGGCCAGCCGGATCGCCGCGATCGGGACGCTCACCGAGGCGAAGCCGGAGCCGCCGGCCGCGTCGACGGCGGCCGAGCGGGCCGCGGCCAGGGGCTCGTCGGGGCGGGGGAACGGCAGGCGGTCGATCACCACCAGCTGGCAGGCGTCGCCGGGGACGTCGACGCCCTGCCAGAGGGACATCACCCCGAACAGGCAGCTTTCCTTGACCTCGCGGAACTTGCGGACCAGCAGCGGCAGCGCTTCCTCGCCCTGCAGCAGGATCGGCAGGTCGGTGCGGGCGCGCAGCAGCTCGGCGGCCTGGGTGGCGGCCTTCCGGGAGGAGAACAGGCCCAGCGTGCGGCCGCCGATCGCCTCGACCAGGCGCAGCAGCTCCTCGCCGGCCGGGTCGGGCAGGCCGGACGCGGCCGGCCGGGGCAGGTGCGCGGCCACGTAGAGGATGCCCTGCTTGGGGTAGTCGAAGGGGGAACCGACGTCGAGCGACGTCCAGTTGTCGCCGGAGGTGGGCGGGGCGCCGGAGATCAGCGAGCCGGGGGCGGCGGTCTCGGCGACCGCGTTACGGGCCGTCGGCACGACCGGGACGGCGGCGGGCAGGCCGAGCGAGCGGGCCACCGTGTCGAACCGGCCGCCCAGGGTCAGGGTGGCCGAGGTGGCGACGACCGTGCGGTCCTCGTAGAGGCCCTGGGCCAGCGTGCCGGCCACCGACAGCGGCGCCACCACCAGCGCCCGGCGGCCGCTGCCCAGGTCGGATTTCTCCACCCAGGCGACGTCGAAGTCGGACTCCTCGAGCAGTCGCTGGGCGGTGTCGGACAGGTCACCCAGTGCCGCTTTGGCCTGCTGTTTGCGTACCGGATCGGGGTCGTCGCCCTTGATGTCGCCGATGGCCGTCAGGCCGGCCCGGGTGCCCGCCTCCAGCAACGTGACCGCCTGCCGCAGCATGTCGGGAAGGCCACCGGTCAGGCGGCCGGCCGGGGTCTCGGCCAGGCCCACGGTGAGAGAGTCGGCCGACTCGGCCAGCTGTTCGGCGGTGGCCGGCGGGAGGAAGGGTTTCGCGCGCCGGGACGAGCGCTCGATCGCGTCGGGGGTCAGCTCGGCCTGGGCCGCCGACGAGACGCGGTCGGCCAGCTCGTGGGCCTCGTCGATGACGAGCAGCTTGTGCGGCGGCACGATGTGCCGGTCGGCGAGCATGTCGACGGCGAGCAGGCTGTGGTTGGTGACCACGATGTCAGCTTCCCGGGCGCGGGCCCGGGAGGCCTCGGCGAAGCACTCCGCGCCATAGGGGCACTTGGCCGCACCGACGCAGTCGCGGGCCGGCATCGAGACCTGTCGCCACGCCGTCTCGTCGACACCGGGGTCGAGCTCGTCGCGGTCGCCGGTTTTCGTCTTCTCCGACCAGGCCTGCAGGCGCTGGATCTGCTTGCCCAGCTTGCCGGCCTCGCCGAGCCACTGGGTGGCCTTGGGCGGCGCGTCGTCGAAGAGGGTGTCGGTCGGTTCCTCCTCGTCGGCGTGTTCCATCTTGGCCAGGCAGAGGTAGTGGTGACGGCCCTTGAGCACGGCGAACGTGGGGCGCCGGCCGAGGACCGGCTCGACCGCGGCGGCGAGGCGGGGCAGGTCGTGCTCGACCAATTGGTTCTGCAGGGCGAGGGTGGCCGTGGACACCACCACCGGGCCGTCGACAAGCAGCGCGGGCGTCAGGTAGGCGAGACTCTTTCCGGTGCCCGTGCCGGCCTGCACGAGCAGATGCTCGCGCTCCTTGACGGCGCGGTCGATGGCGGCCACCATGGCCTGCTGGCCGGGGCGCTCACCGCCACCCGGGACCGCACCGACGGCGGCTGCTAGAAGTTGCTCGGCGGTCGCCTTCTTACGGGTAGCTGCGGGCACGGAGAGACGGTACCCGGCGCCACCGACAGAAGCCGACCACCGTTAGGGTTCTTGTCATGGCGCACGACATGGTCCGGGTCGTCTACACGAAGTACGACGGTTCGGCCCACCGGGACTATCCGGCTCGCCGCTTCGGCTCCGACGACCTCGGCGTGTGGGTCGGGGTGACGCACGGCACGCCGTCGGTCTATCACGGCCGCCCATCGGTCGAGCAGATCCCGTTCGTCCTGCTGATCCCGCATCACGCCTGGTGGACGGGCATGTTCAACCCGCCGCCACGCACCAGCGAGGTCTACTGCGACATCACCACGCCGGCCCGTTGGGAGGGCGACACGGTGCACATCATCGACCTCGACCTCGATGTGGTGCGCCGGCGCGAGTCCGGCCGGGTGGAGTTGCGCGACGAGGACGAGTTCGACGAGCACCGGGTGCAGTTCGGTTACCCGGACGACCTGGTGACCGAGGCCCAGGCGGCCGCGGCCAAGCTGCTGGGCGCGCTCGGCGACGGCAGTGAGCCGTTCGCCACGCAGTACCACAAGTACCTATCCGAGGTCACCCAATAGGATCTTGTTCGGGTTGAGCTGGTTGAACAGCCCGGTGATCCGGCCCTCGTCGACCGCGACGGCCAGCACGGACAGCAGCGGACGCCCGTCGGCGTAGGTGCCGCGCACCACGACCCCGGCCGAGCCGCTGACCACTACCGGCTCCAGCGTGATCTCGCCCAGCTTGTTGCCGAGAATGCCCAGGTAGAACCGGGCCACCCGATCGGCGCCGACGACCGGCCTGGTGCCGACGCCGGGGATCAGTCCGCCGCCGTCGCCGATGGCGACCACGTCCGGTGCGAGCACCGCGGCCAGCGCCTGCAGGTCACCGCTGTTCGCCGCGGCCAGGAACGCGCCGAGCACCGCACGCTGCTCGGCGAGGTCGGCCGAGTGCCGCACACCGCCCTCGCTGACCGCCCGCCGGCCGCGCGAGGCGTGCTGGCGGGCGGTGCTCTCGGTGGTGCCGAGCACCGTCGCGACGTCCTCGAACGGCACCGCGAACGCGTCGTGCAGCACCAGCGCCACCCGCTGCTCCGGGGTGAGTCGCTCGAGGACGACAAGCAGGGCCAGGCCGACCTGGTCGCTGATCTCGGCCCGCTCGCTCGGGCCGAGGTCCGGATCGACCGAGTACGCCGGAAGCCACTGCCCCGGATAGGCCTCGCGGCTGACCCGGGCCGACTTGAGCACGTCGAGGCAGATCCGGCCGGTGACCGTAGTGAGCCAGCCGCGCAGGTCGCGGATCTCGCCGCCGTCCCGGGTGCGGGCGTAGCGCAGCCAGGCTTCCTGCACCGCGTCCTCGGCCTCGGCCCGGCTGCCCAGCATCCGGTAGGCGAGGGCGAGCAGGTGCGGACGCTCCGCCTCGAACTCGTCGGCGGTGGTGGCGGTCAGCGACGGCATAGGGGGAATTCTGCGCGAGATTACCCGGACACGGGAACCCGATGTGACACAGTAGTAACACTCATTTCGGACTAATCGGATGGTGCACGGTGAACGACGGTGTGATGATCGCCGGCTGCCTGGCCGGTCTGGCCGGAGTCGCCGGCGCGGTGTCGGTCGGCGCCATCATCGCCCGCCGACCCGGCCCCTTCCTGCCGACCGGGCACGCCATCGCCCCGCCCAAGCAGATCGATCCACTGCCCACCGTGCTGCACCGCGGCCTCGGCGGGCTGACCGTCCCGGTCACCCCCGGCCCGCACGGCGAGCTCTTCCTCGGCCCCGGTGGACCACAACCCGGGCGTACGCTGCGCCGGCTCGTCCTCACGCCGCTCTTCGCGCGTGCCCGCAGCCGCGGCGGCCGCCTCGCCCGTGACCAGCAGGTGCCGTTCCGGCTGGTCGTCGAGTTCGTCGGGGCCAACCGCGAGGCGGAGACGCTGCTCCGTGCGTACCGCATGTTGGATCAGCAATTGCGCGACCATGCCGCCCTGCTCAGCCACTGCGAAGGCGAACGGCTCGTGCCGGGCGCCGTCACCGTGTCGGTGACCGGCATCGTCGACGTGCGGGAACTCCTGGCCGGCGAGGAGAAGCGGTACGCCTTCGCCGACGGCACCTTCGACGACATCGGCTCCCGGTCGGCCCCGCCCACCCTGGTCCCGATGATCAGCGAGCCGTGGAACCGCCGATTCGGCTGGGACGGCCGCGAGCCGATCTCGGCCGAGGAACGCCACCTGCTGCACGCCCTGGTCCGGCAGGCCCACGAGGACGGCCGGACGGTCCGCATCGCCGGCCTGCCGGACGGCTCGCGCCGGGCTCGCCGGGCGATCTGGACCGAACTCGGGGCGGCCGGGGTCGACGTCATCGCCGACGTCGACCAGCTCGGACTGGTCCGGCATCTGCGCCGGCACCCGGTCAGCCGGTGGGTGCAGGGCGCGCCGCTGCCCACCCTCGCGATTCGCCGCACCTCGCCGCGACCGCACGCGTCACGGCCCGATCGGCACCACGAGCCGGTGTAAACGCCGGCAAAAGGGGGCATCGGTGAGCGGCCGGGCCGGGCGAACGCGAGGTGAACCCACCGCGACCGCTAGCATGCCCGGAGATCCATCCCACCTCCGTCGATCGAGGTCCGCGCCGTGAAGTTCTCCTTCCGCCCCGTCGAGGGGGCCTTCTACGACCTCTTCACGTCCGCCGCGCACAACCTGGTCAAGGGCACCGAGCTGCTGAACGAACTGGCGCTGCCCGGGGTGGACGTCCAGTCGGTCAGCGATCGGCTGACCGATGTGGAGCACGACAGCGACCAGATCACCCACGATCTCTACAAAAAGATCAACTCGACCTTCATCACCCCGTTCGACCGGGCCGACATCTACTCGCTCGGCTCCCAGCTCGACGACGTGATGGACCACCTCGAGGCGGTCGGAAACCTGCTTTACCTGTACGGGCTGACCGAACTGCCGTCGCTGCCCCGCGAGATGCACGAGCTGATCAACGTGCTCGACCAGCAGGCGAAGGTCACCGCCGAGGCGATGCCCCGGCTGCGGTCCATGAAGGGCCTCGAGGAGTACTGGATCGAGGTCAACCGCCTGGAGAACGACGGCGACCGCGCGTACCGCATGCTGCTGGTCCGGCTCTTCTCCGGCGAGTACGACGCTCTCACCGTGCTCAAGATGAAGGAGGTCGCCGACGAGCTGGAGGCCGCCTGCGACGCCTTCGAGCACGTGGCGAACACGGTCGAGACCATAGCGGTCAAGGAGTCCTAGACCTTGTCTGCCGAACTCATCGCCGTACTCGCGGTGATCCTCGCGGCGATGGTGTTCGACTACACCAACGGCTTCCACGACGCGGCGAACGCCATCGCCACCAGCGTGAGCACCCGGGCCCTGACGCCGCGGGTCGCGCTGCTGATGGCCGCCATCGGCAACTTCATCGGCGCGCACGCCGGTCACAACGTCGCGAAGACGGTCAGCGGCATCATCAGCGTGCCGACGTCGTCGGCCGGCCTCGGCGTGGTCTTCGCCGCCGTCCTCGGTGCGATCGCCTGGAACCTGCTCACCTGGTGGTTCGGGCTGCCCTCGTCCTCGTCGCACGCCCTGATCGGCGGCCTGGTCGGCTCGGCCCTGGTGGCCGGTTACGCGGTGAACTGGGACGCCATCATCGAGAAGGTCGTCCTGCCGATGGTGGCCTCGCCGGTGGTCGGCTTCACCGGGGGCTTCCTGTTCATGGTCGCCCTCATGTGGATCTTCCGGTCCGGCCGGCCGAGCAAGCTCAACCGCGGCTTCCGCTACGCCCAGACGGTCTCGGCGGCCGCGATGTCGATCGGACACGGTCTCCAGGACGCCGCGAAGACCATCGGCGTCGTCGTCCTGGCCCTGTACGCGGGCGGCTACCAGGACTCGACAAACGACATCCCGCAGTGGACGTACTGGGCCTCGGCGTCGGTGCTGGCCCTCGGCACCTACGCCGGCGGCTGGCGCATCATCCGCACGCTGGGCCGCAAAATCGTCGACCTCGGCCCGCCCGAGGGCTTCGCCGCCGAGACGGTGGCCAGCAGCCTGCTCTTCACCTTCGGCATCTGGCTGGGCGCCCCGATCAGCACCACCCACACGATCACCTCGGCCATCATGGGCGTCGGCGCAACGAAGAAGCTGTCCGCGGTCCGCTGGGGCGTGGCAAGCAACATCGTCGGCGCCTGGATCCTGACGTTCCCCGGCGCCGGCGGCATAGCCGCCCTCCTCTACTTTGCCGTCCGCCCCCTCTTCAGCTGAGCGCGGACTGGCCTCAGGCGACGTTGAGGCTGATGTCGCCGATCCGGGCCACGATTTCGACCTGGCCACCCAACCCCGCGACGTACGTCCGCAACACGTCGAGGCTGACCGCACCGCCGTTCTCGATCTGGCTGATCCGAGCCTGACTCAGCCCGGTAGCGGCTCCGAGCTGCACCTGCGTCATCCCGAGCTGCTTACGAATGTCGGCAAGGCGCGCCCCGCTGATTGAAGCGAGCATCTGCTCGCGCATCAGCGCCCGCTGCTCGAGGCGGTCCGCATCGTCCCAGTGCGGATCGATTTCGCGAGCCTTCGCCTTGACATCGCGCCAGTCCGTGAAGTCGCTCATCAGCGCTCCTTCTCCAACTCCGCCAGGTGCGCCGAAAAGCGGGCATCCGCGAGGGCAATTGCGTCCTGATACCAGGATTGCCACCGCCCGGCCTTGTCGCCCGCAACGAGGAAGATCGCCTCTCGTGCCGGATCGAAGGCGAAGATCATACGAACCTCCGAGGTCCGGGTTGACCCTGGCCGGAGTTCTTTCATGTTGTGGTAAGTGCTGCCTCCCAGGCGGTCCACCAGGGGCCGGCCGAGCGCGGGCCCATGTTGAACCAGAAGGTCGATCGCCTCGGCTATCAGTCCGGCGCTGATGGGATCCGCTACGCAGAGTTTCAGGAACCATGCCTCAACTTCAGGGTGCAACCTAACGTCCCACATCCCAGCAATATAAGCAAACCTTATGCTGGTTTTCTAGGCCTTAGACTAGCTGACTTGCGACTACTTGGGGACGAGGCTCCGTCGCCGAAGGAGGAAAATCCAGATGCGTTCTAAGGACGGCACCGCGTTGACTCCCGACATTGAGACCAACTTGCTTGCCGAAGCGGAAGCCGGCTACGACCCGGCGATGCTCAGACGTCGGGAAGCTCAAGCGGGCCGAAGTCGGGGCGGTGAGGTGGCGGCCGTTGCAGGCGGGCGGCACCTCACCGCCGGACTCCTAGATTGACCACCAGACGGTGGTGTCCGGGGGAAGCAGCGCGGTGCCGTCTTCCACCGTGACCGGGCCGCTGGCGGTCAGTACCTGGCCGGGGGCCTCGAAGTGGGCCGGGTCGGGGCCCATGTTTACCGTGCAGCGGAACGCCGGGCCCCGGTCGAAGGCGAGCACCCCGGTCGGCGCGTCGCGCCAGGTCAGGGGGTCGGCGGCGGCGAAGACCTTGCGGCGCAGGGTCAGGGCTTCGCGGTACATGGTCAGGGTGGAGCCGGCCACGCCGTCCTGGGCCTCGACGCTCAGCGACGCCCACGCGTCCGGCTGGGGCAGCCAGCTCGGGCCGCCGTCGGGGCCGAAACCGTAGGGGGCGGTCGTGCCGGACCACGGGATCGGGACGCGGCAGCCGTCGCGGTAGCCGTCCTGGCCAGTCGCGCGGTGGAACGCCGGGTCCTGGCGGGCCTCCGGCGGCAGGTCGATGACCTCCGGCAGGCCCAGCTCCTCGCCCTGGTAGAGGTAGGCGGAACCGGGCAGCGCGAGCAGCAGCAGCGACGCGGCCCGGGCCCGGCGCAGGCCGGCCACCTCGTCGACCGCGGTGGGCTTCTTACCGGCCATCTCGCCGGTGTTGACCTGCATGAGCCGGTTGGTGTGCCGGACCACGTCGTGGTTGGACAACGTCCAGGTGGTGGGGGCGCCGACGTTGTCGTTGGCGGCCAGCGAGTCGTCGATCATCGCGCGCTGGGCGCCGGCCTCCCAGGCCGTGCCCAGGTAGCTGAAGTTGAACGCCTGGTGCAGCTCGTCGGGCCGGACGTAGTTGGCCACCCGGGAGAGGGTCGGCGCCCACGCCTCGGCCACCGCGATCCGCTCGCCGGGGTACTCGTCGAGGATCCGGCGCCAGCTGCGGTAGATGTCGTGCACGCCGTCCCGGTCGAAGCACGGGCTCTCGCCGACGTCGAGCAGATGCCAGGTCGCCTCGTGGCCGATGTCCGGCAGTCCGGCCTCCTTGACCAGGCCGTGGGCGACGTCGATGCGGAAACCGTCAACCCCAAGATCCAACCAGAAGCGCAGGATCGTACGGAACTCGTCGGCGACCGCCGGGTGGTCCCAGTTGAAGTCGGGCTGCTCGGAGGCGAACAGGTGCAGGTACCACTGGCCGTCGGCAACCTGGGTCCAGGCCGGGCCACCGAAGATGGACGGCCAGTCGTTCGGCGGGAGCTCGCCCTGTGAACCGCGGCCATCACGGAAGTGATACCGGTCGCGCAATGGCGAGCCGGGGCCCTCGGCCAGCGCCTGCTGGAACCAGACGTGCTGGTCGGAGGAGTGATTGGGGACCAGGTCGACGATCACCCGCAGGTCGAGCTCGTGGGCGTCCAGAATCAGGCCACGGGCGTCGTCGACGGTGCCGAAGAGCGGGTCCACCGTGCGGTAATCGGCCACGTCGTAACCGGCGTCGGCCTGCGGGGACAGGTAGAAGGGCGAGAGCCAGACCGCGTCGACACCCAGGTCCCGGAGGTACGGCAAGCGACTCCGGATGCCCGGGAGGTCGCCGATGCCGTCACCGTTGAGGTCGGCGAAGCTGCGGGGATAGATCTGGTAGATGACCGCGTCACGCCACCAGGAAGACAATCCTGAAGTCATGAGTAGGCACAGTATCAATTACTAACTCGTGTTACATCAGCGGTTTGCCCGCTGAATCCCGGACGATCAGCGTGGTACCCAGCAGCTGATGCGGGTGCTGGTCCTCCCCCCGAACGGCGGAGATGAGGAACGAAGCGGCACTTCTGCCCTTGGTGACTATGGGCTGCCGCACAGTGGTCAGCCGCGGCCGGAACCAGGCCGACTCGGCCAGGTCGTCGAAACCGGTCACCGAGACGTCCTCGGGCACCCTCAGGCCCAGCTCCTGCAGGGCGTCCACCGCGCCGTAGGCGAGCACGTCGGAGAGCGCCATGATCGCGGTCGGCCGCTCGGCGCCGGCCATCAGTTCCTTGGTGGCGCGGTAGCCGTCGACCCGGGTCACCGGCACCTCGGCCAGCGCCACGTCGGCCATGGTCAGGCCGGACGCGGCGAGGGCTTCTTCGATGCCGCTCATCCGGCGGCCCAACGGGCCGCGATAGCCTCGCTCGGCGACGTCCGGTCCGGGTGCGATGGAGAGTACGGCGATCCGACGGTGACCTAGTTCCAGCAGGTAGCGGGTCACCTCGCGGGCGCCGCCCCGGTCATCGACCTCGACGCTCGGCGCGTTCTCGTACCGGTCCGAGTCGATCAGCACGAACGGGATGTCCCGCCGGATCAACTCGGCCACCTCCGCCCCCTCGGTCTCCAGACCGCAGACCACGAAGCCGTCCACCGCCGCGTACGGAATGGCCTTGAGCACCGAGTCCTGCAGCGGCGGAGTGAGCAGCAGGGTGTAGCCCTCCTGGTCGCAGATCTGCCCGACACCCATCAGGAAGCGGGCGTAATACGGGTTCTCCAGGATCTGCGCGAGCCGCTGCGGAAGCAGCACCCCGATCGAGTTGGTGGTGCCGGCCTGCAGCATCCGGGCCAGCGTGTTCGGCGTGTACCCGAGGTCGGCGGCCACCGCGAGGATCCGCTCACGAGTGGCCGTCGAGATGCGCTGCGGGTTGTTGAACGCGAACGAGACGGCAGACCGGGAGACCCCCGCGGCCGCGGCCACATCACTCGAAGTCGGCTTGCCGCCGACTTTCTTCGACGGCATTAGGCCACTTTAGTCAGTACGTGACGCCGATATCGCTACGGATCGTGTCGAGCAGGCCCATGATCTCCAGCGTCGTGGCGTGCGGGACCAGCGGGCTTTCCAGCTCACCGGCCAGGATCCGGCTCTGCACCTCGGCCGCCTCGAACTGGTAGCCGTTTCCCTCGAACGGGAGCTCGAACGTCTCGGGATCGCGCCCCGGACGGTTCAGCACGAACGACTGCGGCATGAAGAAGCCGGGCGGCAGGTCGATCCGGCCGTCGGTGCCGGTGATCGACGCGGCGTTGCGGCTCTCGCCGTTGATGCTGCAGGTCAGGGCCGCGACCGCGCCGGGCCGCCAGCCGAGCAGCACGCCGGTGTTCTCGTCCACGCCCTCCGGCGTGAGGTGGGCCCAGGCCTGCACCGAGGTGGGCGCGCCCATGATCAGGTGGGCCAGGTTGATCGGGTAGACGCCCAGGTCGAGCAGCGCACCGCCGCCCAGCTCGGGGTTGCGCAGCCGGTGCTCGGGCTCGAATGGGCCCTGCAGGCCGAAGTCGGCGTGGATCGAGCTGACCCAGCCGATCGCGCCGTCCTCGACCAGCTCATGGATCTTGCGGATGGCCGGGTTGAACCGCATCCACATCGCCTCCATGAGGAAGACGTTGTTGGTGTGCGCGGCCTGGATCAGCTGGGCGGCGGCGGACAGGTCCAGCGTGATCGGCTTCTCGACCAGGACGGCCTTGCCGGCCTCGATGCAGAGCAGCGCGGCGTCGAAGTGCTGCGCGTGCGGGGTGGCGATGTAGACGACGTCGACCTCGGGGTCGGCGGCCAGCTCGGCGTACGACCCGTGGGAGCGGGCGAAACCGTACCGCTTGGCGAACGCGGCCGCGGTCTCGGCCGACCGGGAGCCGACGGCGGCCAGCTCGGCGCCCTCCACCAGCGGGAGGTCCTTGGCGAACTGGGCGGCGATCCCGCCGGGGCCGACGATGCCCCAGCGCACCTTCTGAGCGGTCATGATCACTACGTTATCCCGGCCGGTGGCAGGATCGACGGGTGACCGATGCCAACCCAGGAACATTCACTTTCTCGCTACCCGAGGCGATGGTCCGGCGGGCGCGCGAGTTCCGCGGCGAGCCGGCAACCCCGCGGCCCGCGGCCACCGTCGTCCTCCTGCGCCCCGATGACGACAAATTCCAGCTGTACGTGCTGAAGCGCGCGAAAACGATGGTGTTCGGCGGTCTCTACGCATTCCCGGGCGGCGGTGTCGACCCGACCGACCGGCCCGAGACCCTCCGCAGCGACTGGGCCGCGCGACTGGGTGTCCCGGACGAGCAGGCCCGGGCCATCGTCGGCGCGGCGGCCCGAGAGCTGTTCGAAGAGGCCGGCGTCCTGCTGGCCGGGCCGCTCGACGAGCCGGACCGCACGGTCAGCGACGGCTCGCTGGGCGGTTCCGTGACGCACGGCCGCGAGATCGACGACGGCCAGGTGGTCGGCGACGTCAGCGCGGCGGACTGGGAGGCCGACCGGGCCGCGATCGCCGCCCGCGAGCTGACCCTGACCGAGGTGCTCGAGCGCCGTGGCCTGCGGCTCCGGGACGACCTGCTGTTTCCGTGGGCCCGCTGGATCACCCCGGAGTTCGAGCCCAAGCGGTTCGACACCTGGTTCTTCGTCGCTCTCCTGCCGGAAGGGCAGACGGCGCGCGACGTGTCCGGCGAGAGTGAGGTCGCCGCGTGGGCCCACCCGGAAGCAGCTGAGGAGCTGGCCATGCTCCCACCGACTCGGTCGACAGTGAACTCTTTCCGCCCGTACCAAAAAATTGCGGAAGTGATCGCGGCCTCGAGTCGCCGCGATGCCTCGACGCCGGTCATGCCTCGCGTTGTTCTGGCCGAAGACGGCAGCGCCCTGCTGCACATCGACTGAGCAGCAGGGCGGTTGACGCTGGGAAAGACTTAGCCGAAGCGGCCGGTGATGTAGTCCTCGGTCTTCTTCTGGGTCGGGTTGCTGAAGATCTTCTGGGTGTCGTCGTACTCGATCAGGCGGCCGGGGTCGCCAGTCTTGTCGATCGAGAAGAAGCCGGTCTTGTCGCTGACCCGGGCGGCCTGCTGCATGTTGTGCGTGACGATGATGATCGTGAAGCGGTCCTTCAGCTTGAACATCAGGTCCTCGATCGCCAGCGTCGAGATCGGGTCGAGCGCCGAGCAGGGCTCGTCCATGAGGACGACCTGCGGCTCGACCGCGATAGTGCGGGCGATGCAGAGACGCTGCTGCTGGCCGCCGGAGAGGCCGGCGCCGGGCCGGTTGAGCCGGTCCTTGACCTCGTTCCAGAGGTTGGCCGACTTGAGCGACTGCTCGGCCGCGTCGTCCAGCGCCGACTTCTTCTTGACGCCGTTCAGCTTGAGGCCGGCCACGACGTTTTCATAGATCGACATCGTCGGGAACGGGTTGGGGCGCTGGAACACCATGCCGATCAGGCGACGCACCGCGGTGACGTCGACGTCCGGGTCGTAGATGTTCTGCTCGTCGATGGTCAGCCGGCCCTCGATGCGGGCGTTCGGCAGCACCTCGTGCATCCGGTTGATCGACCGGAGGAAGGTGGACTTGCCGCAACCGGACGGGCCGATCAGGGCGGTGATCGTCTTGGGCTCGACGGTCATCGAGATGCTGTCGATCGCCTTGAACGAACCGTAGTAGGAGGAGACGTTGCTCGCCTCGATGCGCTTGGCCATGGTCATACCTCTTAACGGGTCAAACTGTTGCGACGGGCGAGCATCTTGGCGGCGATCGTCAGGATCAGCACGATCGTGACCAGGGTGAGCGCGGCCGTCCAGGCGCGCGCCGGGGCGTACTTCGAAGCGTCGCCGGCCTGCTGATAGACGTACAGCGCCAGGGAGGACTGGTTGCCGTTGAACGGGTCGAAGTTGATCGCGGCAGCGCCGCCGGCGACCAGCAGGACCGGGGCCGTCTCGCCGGCCGCACGAGCGATCGCCAGCATGACGCCGGTGACGATGCCGGGCAGGGCGGTCGGCACGACGATCTTGAGGATCGTCTTCCACTGCGGAACACCGAGGGCGTACGCACCCTCCCGCAGCGGACCGGGCACCAGGCGCAACATCTCCTCGGTGGACCGCACGATCGTCGGCAACATCAGCACCGACAGCGCCAGCGAGGCGGCGAAGCCGGAGAAGCGCGGCTGCCCGTCGTTGAACCAGGGGCTCACGATCAGCACCCAGAACGACAGGATGAACAGACCGGCCACGATCGACGGGATACCGGTCATGACGTCCACGAAGAACCGGACGGTGCCGGCGAACTTGCCACGGCCGTACTCGACGAGGTAGATCGCGCCGAGCACGCCCAGCGGCACCGCGATCAGGGCGGCGATGCCGACCTGCTCCAGGGTGCCGATGATGGCGTGGTAGGCGCCACCGTTCTGGTCGCGGGCGCCGATGTTGTTCATCGAGGTGCCGAAGAAGTCGCCGTCGAGCCGGCCGACACCCTTGGAGACCAGGGTCCAGACGACGCTCGCGAGCGGCAGGATCGCCAGGATGCAGGCCGAGTAGATAAGCGACTTCCAGGCCCGGTTACGGGCGGCCCGGCGGCCTTCCACCCGGCCGGCCACGTAGAGCAGGCCGACCAGATAGAGGGCCCAGCCGAGGACGACGACGAGCACCCAGTTGCCGATGCCCAGGCCGAGCACGAGCGCGGCCGAGACGAGCAGCGCGGCGACGGCGACCCCGAGGTTGGCGACAAGCGACAACTTCTTGGTCCGGATGTTGTCCGGCGTCATGACGACGCCGGAAAGCTCTCTGTCCAGAAGACTCATGCGGCACTGTCCCGGAACTCGCGACGACGGTAGATGATCGCCCGGGCAGCCATGTTGACCACCAGGGTGATGGCGAACAGCACCAGGCCGGAGGCGATCAGGGCGCCGCGGCCGGTGGCGTTGGCCTCGCCGAACGTGTTGGCGATGTTGGCGGCGATCGAGTTACCGCCGTTTTCGATCACATTGAACGAGATGGCGAAGACCGTGCCGAGGGTCAGCGCCAGGGCGATCGTCTCGCCGAGCGCGCGGCCGAGGCCGAGCATCACGGCCGCGATCACGCCGGGCTTGCCGTACGGCAGGACGGCGGTGCGGATCATCTCCCACTTGGTGGCGCCCAGGGCGAGCGCGGCCTCCTCGTTCATCCCCGGGGTCTGCTGGAAGACCTCCCGGGACAGCGAGGTGACGATCGGCAGCACCATGATCGCCAGGACCAGGCTGCCGAGCAGGATCGAGCGGCCGAACGGGCCGTCGCCACCGAAGAGCGGGATCCAGCTGAAGTATTTGTTGAGCCAGACCGAGAAGTCGCGCACCGGCTCCATGAACACGTCCCGGCCCCAGAGTCCGAAGACCACACTGGGCACGGCGGCGAGCAGGTCGATGACGAAGCCGAGCGGGTTGGCCAGCCGCTTGGGCGCGTAGTGCGAGAGGAACAGAGCGATGCCGAGGGCGATCGGCACCGCGACGATCAGGGCGATCACCGAGGACAGCACCGTGCCGAAGGCCAGCGCCGCGATACCGAACTTGGGGTCGGTGTCGTTCGGGAACCACTGCTTGTAGCTCAGGAAGTTCACCGTGTCGGCGCGCAGCGCCGGGACGGCCTTCGAGATCAGGAAGATCGCGATGGCCACGATGATGACGAGCACCATGGCGCCGGCGGCCGTGGAGAGCCCACGGAACCCGCTCTCCATCGAGAAACGGGCCTTCTTGGGCAGGCCGTCACCGCCACCGATCGGGGGTTCGTAACTACTCGGCGAAACGCCGGTGCCGGCGGACCGGGCGTGACGTCCTGTCACACCCGAGCCGCCGGCGGTGGCGTCCGTCGAGCTCGAGGGGTAGTCACCCATCTGCTCGCTCGCTGTCGTCTCGGAGGGATGTATTACAGCGTCAGCTGATGGCGGCGACCGAGGTCGCGACCTTCGACTGGATCGACGCGGGCAGCGGGGCGTAGCCCAGCTCGCTCAGCGCGGTCTGGCCCGCGGTGCTCGAGGTGTAGTTCAGGAACGCCTTGATGTCGGCGGCCTTGGAGGAGCCCTTCTCACAGGCGATCTCGTAGGTGACCAGGACGATCGGGTAGGCACCCGCCGTGGTGGTCGCGTAGTCGATCGACAGCTTGAGGTCGTTGCCGGTGCCGGTGATCTTGGCACCCTCGATGGTCTTGCCGGCGCTCTCACCGGTCAGCTCGGTGAACTCACCGGCACCGTTCTTGATCTTGGCCGTCTTCAGGTCGCTGTTCTCGGCGAACGAGAGCTCGACGTAGGAGATGGTGCCCGCGGTGCTCTTGACCTGGCTGGCCACGCCGTCCGACTTGGCAGCGCCGGTGCCGCCCGGGGCCTTCCACGCCTTGGCGTTGCCGAAGGTCCAGTCAGCCTCGGCCGACTTGCTCAGGTACTTGGTGAAGTTGTCGGTCGTGCCCGACTCGTCCGAGCGGTGCACGGCCTGGATCGCGGTCGACGGCAGCTTGACGCCACTGTTGAGCGCGGCGATCGCGGCGTCGTCCCACTTGGTGATCTTGCCGGCGAAGATCTTGGCCAGGGTCGAGGCGTCCAGCTGGAGGTTGTCGACACCGTCCACGTTGTAGACGACCGCGATCGGGCCGATGACCATCGGAAGGTTCAGAGCCGTGCCGGTGGCGCACTTGGCGTCGGCCTGCTTCTGCTCTTCGTCCTTGAGGGCCGAGTCGGAGCCGGCGAAGTCGGCCGTGCCCGCGATGAAGGCCTGGATGCCGGCGCCGGAGCCGGTGCCCTGGTAGTCAATCTTCGCGCCGGAGCACTGGGCCTGGTAGGCCTTGATCCACTCGTCCATGGCGTTCTTCTGGGCCGTCGAGCCCTGAGCCGTCAGGCTGCCCGACGAACAGCTGCCAGGCGCGGCGGAGGCGTTGCTTCCGCTCGGCTCGGCGGTGTTGTCCGACCCGCAAGCAGCGAGCGCGAGCGTCGCAGTCAAAGCAATGCCGGCGAGGTAACCGGACCGCTGGAGCTTCACGTTGGAATATCCCTTCGAGGTGAGGTGCACGGCCGATCTCTGACCGGCACACCCCGAAAACTAGGAGGGCCAGGTAGCCGGTTTCCCGGCCACAAATGAACGCAGGGTGAACACGTATGCGCCTCAAGTTTGCTTTCTGCTGAGCCCGAGTTGTCCGTTCCGTGAACCACGGGACTGAAGTCCGAAAAATCCTACATTTCCGGTCAGTCTTTACCAGCCCGAGATCCTGCAGTGTCCGTCCCGTGACGATGGCATTGGCCAGATCCAGGAAGGTAGCTGCATAACGCAGTTATTAGCTCAGATGCCAAGCCCGCGTCGAACCCGTTCCGCCAGCCCCGCGCCGTCTGGGCGGTCGCCTTCGCCTGTGTGATCTCGTTCATGGGCATCGGCCTGGTCGACCCGACCCCGCATCGGCTCTGGAGGTGGCTCCCGGCGAAACTCCGCACCAACTGAATGCCGACGTGCTGACCGGCCTACGCCAGGCTTAGGTTCACGCCATGGGTTTCGAGCTGGGCACCGACGGCCCCGGCGCGATAGTGGTCGGGGTAGACGGCTCCCCCACGTCGATGCGAGCCGCCGCGTACGCCGCCGGCCTGGCGAGAAGGCAGCACACCCGCTTGATAGCGGTCTACGCCCGCGCCCTACCCACCACGCTACTGACCATCGCCGACCACAGCGGCATGGCGGTAAACGCGGTGCTGGAGGCCCAAGACGACCTGGAACGCCAACTGAGGGCGGAGATCCACGGCTGGGGAGCCAACTCCGAGGTAATAATCCGCCAAGGCGATCCCATGACGGTCCTGGCCGAGGTGGCCAAGGAGACAAGGGCAGACGCCTTGATAGTGGGTTCCTCAGCAAGCTTCGGCCACCGCATAGCCGGCTCCTTGGCAATCCGCCTGGTCCGCTACGGCAAGTGGCCAGTAACGGTAGTCCCGTAACGCCGCCGGCCTGAGACGCACTATGCGGAACGCCAAAGATGTCGAGCTTCAGTCAGCAGCAAACAGCAACTCCGCAAGATCGCCCCGGCCAGATCCCCCGGAGCTCAAGGTTGCGGATTTCCCGCTCGCTCCGAACCCGAAGCCCACAAGATCGACCGCCGCCCAGCAGCACCCACGCCCAGCGGGACTCACGCGCTCTGCTTTTGGCTTGGGTGATCTCCTCGCGGCGGCACGCCCC
>NZ_BOMY01000043.1 GCF_016862435.1 Paractinoplanes tereljensis | reverse complement strand
CCTCGCGGCGGCACGCCCCGCCCCATCGCGCCGGTGGTCGGTGTGCAAGCGGGGTGTGCTTGCGCGCCGACCACCGGTGTGATCGCGTGAAGTGCCGCCGCGAGGAGATCACCCAAGCCCCGCCGTAACCCCAGCCACCCGCAAAGGCGGAGCAGAAAGGGCTGGATCTCCGAGCGCCCGGCCGGGGTCCGGGGCAGCGCCCCGAAAGCGAAGCGCTACCGCTGATAGTTCACGTCGGTCTTGAAGACCGAGAACCCAAGCTTCCGATAGAGAGCAACCGCAGCTGAGTTAGATTCATCGACGTAGAGAAGAGCCTGGGTAAGCCCAGAATCAGCGAGATGGCGAAGCCCAGCAACGCTGAGCGCAACGCCCAATCCCCGGCGATGCCCACCCGGATCCACGCCCAAGACGTAGATCTCCCCGAGCGCCGGGTCCGAACCAGAAGCCGGATGAACCTTGGTCCAGTGAAAGCCGACCAACGTGTCCGAAATGTCAACAGCGAGCAGGAAACCGGCCGGATCAAACCACGGCTCAGTCTCACGCAACCGCAGATCATCAAGGGTCCAGCGACCCTGCTCCGGGTGATGCGCAAAGGCCCGACTGTTAACCCCCAGCCAGGCCTCTTCGTCATGCCCGACACTGAAGGGCCGGATAGTCACCCCCGGAGGAAACACCGACTCCTCGGTGAAATCCAACAGAGAGCGACGCATCTGCCAAAGCACCCGAGCCCGGCTGAACCCATTCTTAGAAGCAAAGGCATGCGCCCCGGGCTCGTCCCCGTGCGCCCAGAAGGCAAGCGTCCCGCTACCAGCAGCAGCGAGAAGCGCACTCCCATGCCCCTGCCGCCGATAGGACGGGGAGACAACCAGCTCACCCGAGCCGGTCTTGTCGACAAAGGCGTACCCCGCGAGCACCCCATCATCAGCAAGGGAAAGAAGGTGCAGCCCGCCACCATTACGGACCCGCAGAACGACATCTTCCGACAGCGGATAAACCCCGTCGACGGCGGAGGCCGAGGAAGCCAACGCGAGTACGTCGGCCACCTCGGCGTCGCTCAACCGGTCAAGCGACCGGATTGTCGTCATGGATGTCAGACCGGCAGCGAGACCGGCTCGTTGTCGGGCAGCTGGCGACCGGTGGGCGGCACGACGAACTTGTAGCCGACCTGGCGCACGGTGCCGATCATCGACTCGTGCTCGACGCCGAGCTTGGCGCGCAGGCGACGCACGTGGACGTCGACCGTGCGGGTGCCACCGAAGTAGTCGTAGCCCCAGACCTCGCGCAGCAGCTGGTCGCGGGTGAAGACCCGGCCGGGGTGCTGCGCCAGGAACTTGAGCAGCTCGAACTCCTTGTAGGTGAGGTCGAGCGGGCGGCCCTTGAGCTTCGCCGCGTAGGTGTCGGGGTCGATGTTGAGCTCGCCGGCCCGGATCGAGCCGCCGGCACCGGCCGTGGCGTTGTTGAGCCGGCCGACGCCCAGACGCAGCCGGGCCTCAACCTCGGCGGGACCGGCGCTGGCCAGGATGACGTCGTCGACGCCCCAGTCGGCGTTCAGGGCGATCAGGCCCGCCTCGGTGACCACCGCGACGAGCGGAACACCGACGCCGGTCGCGTGCAGCATGCGGCACGTGGCGCGGGCCTCGGAGAGCTCGGAGCGAGCGTCCACCAGGATGGCGTCGGGGCTGGGCCCGGAAACCAGGGTGCGGACGTCGCGAGGGGCGGTGCGTACGGAGTGGGGAAGTAGATCCAGCGCGGGCAGCACGGCAGAGGGCTCGCCGGCGCGTGCTGTCACCAACAGAAGGATTTCCACACTCACCTCCGTCCTTGCGGCGCAATCGCCGCTCGGGTGACCCGGTCTGCGGCCGCTGTGAACGGACCGCTCCCGGAGGACTGTTTCCCCGGCGTCACCGACGGGTGGGCTGGCGTTACCTTAACCGATGCATCGGGTTGAGCGCCCTCATCGTGTGCGCAAGTGATGTAGTAAACGCTCGTAAGGTGGCCGAACGGCCGATTCGTAACCAGCCTTTTACCCGAGCAGACCGCCCAGCGCGCCTGACCGAAGCACACCCGGGTCTGGCACCATCGCAGGCGTGTTTCCCACCGTGCCGCAGGACGATCCCTGGGAACCCGACGCCTCGCGCGAGATCGCGCGCTCGGGCCCGGGTCGCCCCCCAACCGGTTTTTACGGCGCGATGCCGGACGCCGAAGCCGCCGCGCCGGACCCGGACGCGGAGGACGAGGAGGAGTTCGAGGAGATCGAGGTCGTCCCGGTCCGGCGTCAGTTGTCGCTGGCCATCGCGGGCTTCGCCGGTCTGCTCGGGCTCGGTCTGGCGCTGGGTGCCCAGACTTCCGCACCCGACTACCGGCTGCCGTACGCGATCGTCCTCTTCGGCGTACAGCTGCTCTATCTTCTTGCCTGGATCATGGCGTTGCATCCGCCGGCGGCGGGTGCGACCGCCGGGGTCTGCGCGGTGGTCGCACTGGTGGCCGACTATTTCGCGGTGACCCGCGAACCTCCGGGGCTTTTTCCGCTGTTCCTGGTGGCGATCGGCGGGTTCGTGGCGGCGGTGGCCGGGCAGCTGTTCCGGGCCGAGGACCGCAAACGGGTGACCGACTCCTGGCGTACGACGTTGTGGATCGTGCTCGGCGTGGTGGCGTACGCGATTCCGGTGATCATGACCCGGCAGCCGCTGGGCACCCAGACGATCGTCGTCTGCGCGGCCGGCGCGGGGGTGGCCTTGCTGGTGGCCCGGGCGACCGACGCGGTCTTCCCGAAGCCGCGGATCGCCGCCCAGGTGCCGCGGGGCGCGACCGGCGTGGTGCTGGGCGCGATGCTGGGCACGCTCGCGTCGGCGGCGCTGGGCAGTGTGATGGTGCTGCCGTTCACGCCGGCCAAGGGTGCGGTGGCCGGCCTGATCGCCGCGGTGATCGCCAACCTGGTCGACCTGGCGGTGAACTTCGGCGAGGCGGGCCGACGGCTGGCCGGCGACGCGCCGACGTTCTGGGTGGCCCGGCACATGCAGGGTCCGCTGGGGGCCTTCGCATTGACCGCGCCCGCCGCCTACGCCCTCGCACATTGGTACCTCACGTAGTTTCGCGGCCTATTGGATGCGGGCATGTACGGTCCACCACAGTCGATGGTCGGGAGGCCCGGTGGGCGAGGTATACGGCGAGCAGGTCCGGCCGCGGCGGCGGTGGGGGCGACGCCTGTTGATCACGTTCATCGTTCTGCTGCTGCTCGTGCTGGGTGCGGCCTTCGTGGCCGACCGGGTGGGCCGGTCCTACGCCGAGCGGATGATCAGCGACAAGGTGGCCGAGCAGGTCACCAACCAGAAGGCCACCAGTGAGAAGCCGGCCGTCACGATCGAGGGCTTTCCGTTCATCACCCAGGTGGCCCGGGGTCGCTACGACGAAATCAAGATCGAGCTGGCGAACTTCTCCGGCCCGGCGGGCAACAACCGCACGATCAAGATGAAGCTTCTGGACGTACGGGCGAAGGACGTGGTCGCGCCACTGGAGACGATCCGCTCCGGCACCGGCGACATCGTGGCCGGCACGGTCACCGGCGTCGGCCTGGTCGACTACGCGCAGCTGGTCACCCTGGTCGGCCAGCCGGGCGTGAAACTGGCGGCCAAGGACGGCAAGCTGACCGGCTCGGCGCCGGTTCAGGTGCTGGGCCAGACCGTCAACGTGACCGGCACCGCGCAGATCACCGTGAAGAGCGGGAACGTGGTTCAGGTGCGTTTCAGCAATGTGTCGGCCGAGGGTCTGCCGGACAACCCGATCGTCAAGGGCCTGATCAACTCGTACGTCAACAAGTTGGCCTTTGATCTTCGAGTTCCGGCGCTGCCGCTCAAACTCACCGTTCAGAACGTCGAAGCGACCGACGAGGGCCTGCGGGTGACGGCCGGCGCGGCCGACGTTTCGCTCAACTCGAGCGGGCTGTGACCCCCGACTCGATCCCGGATGGTGGTCGAGGCTGTTCCGGGGTCTGGAACCGCTGGTAGGGTCCATTTCCATGAGCCTCTTGCTCACGAAAAGGCGCGCGATCGACCTGTGTCGCGTGGCCGCGTGCCTGTGTCGCCCTGTCATCTGACGGGGCCACTGTGCTGAGCATTTTCTAGCTCGACATTCCTGAACGGCCGGCAGTGGCGCCGTCGCACAGCCCGAGATCCCAACCACCAATGGGTCCCGCGCGGGGTGCGACCAAATCCCTGTGCGCTGACTCTCCCCCCTCTCACCATCAAAGGGAGTAGACCGATGAGTCGCGACACCGCACTCGTCTCGGCCGACTGGGCCGAGAAGAACCTCGAAACGCCGGGCCTCGTCTTCGTCGAGGTCGACGAGGACACCACCGCCTACGACGGTGGCCACATCCCGGGCGCCATCAAGATCGACTGGAAGAAGGACCTGCAGGACCCGGTCCGGCGGGACTTCGTCAACCAGGAGCAGTTCGCCGCTCTGCTGAGCGAGCGCGGGATCGGCAACGACGACACCGTCATCCTGTACGGCGGTAACAACAACTGGTTCGCCGCGTACGCGTACTGGTACTTCAAGCTGTACGGCCACGAGCAGGTCAAGCTGATCGACGGCGGCCGCAAGAAGTGGGAACTCGACGCCCGTCCGTACTCGAAGGACGTGCCGAGCCGCGCCGCCACCAGCTACACGGCCAAGGCGCCCGACCTGTCGATCCGCGCGTTCCGCGACGAGGTCGTCGAGGCCATCGGCGTGAAGAACCTGGTCGACGTGCGCAGCCCCGACGAGTTCGCGGGTCGCCTGCTCGCCCCGGCGCACCTGCCGCAGGAGCAGTCGCAGCGGGCCGGCCACATCCCCACGGCGCTCAGCGTGCCGTGGAGCAAGGCCGCCAACGAGGACGGCACGTTCAAGTCGGACGACGAGCTCGCCAAGATCTACGGTGAGGCCGGCCTGGACGGCAGCAAGGACACCATCGCGTACTGCCGGATCGGCGAGCGCTCCTCGCACACCTGGTTCGTGCTCAAGGAGCTGCTCGGCCAGCAGAACGTGAAGAACTACGACGGCTCGTGGACCGAGTACGGCTCGCTCATCGGTGTGCCGATCGCCCTCGGCGACGAACCCGGAAAGGCGTGACCATGACGTCTCCCAACATCGCGGCCGGTTGCGCCGCCCCCGACCAGTCGGCGCCCCTCCCCGCGAGCGTCGACCTGGAGAAGGAAACCGTCATCACCGGCTTCGTGAACAACGCCGACGGCGAGGCGGTGGGCGGCGCGTACGTCCGCCTGCTCGACTCGTCCGGCGAGTTCACCGCCGAGGTCGTCACCTCGCCCGAGGGCGTGTTCCGCTTCTTCGCCGCGCCGGGTTCGTGGACCCTGCGGGCGCTGAGCCGGGCCGGCAACGGTGAGCTGACGGTCGACGTCACCCGTGGCGTCAACGAGGTCGCGCTCAGCGTGGCCGCTGCCTGACCCACGCTCTGTTGCAGTTTCAGGAGGCGGGATCCGTTCGGGTCCCGCCTCCTACTACGACCGCGGTCAGCGGCACCTCGGGGCGGGTGCGGGACAACCGCCGGATGCCGGTGTTGAGCACCGCGATCAGCGGCACCGCCACCAGCGCGCCGATGATGCCGGCCAGGGTGGCGCCGCAGGCGATGCCGATGATCACCACGAGCGGATGGATGGCCACCGCCCGGCCCATGATCAGCGGCTGGAGCAGGTGTCCCTCGACCTGCTGCACCAGGATCACCGCGCCCAGCACCACCAGCGAGATCACCCAGCCCTGATCGACCAGCGCGACAAGCACCGCTACCGCGCCGGACACGCCCGCGCCGACGATCGGGATGAACGCGCCCAGGAAGACCAGCGCGGCCAGTGGGAACGGGAACGGCACCTTGAGGATCACCAGGGCGATGCCGACGCCGAGTGCGTCTATGAACGCGACGAGCACCGTGGCCCGCACGTAGGAGCTCAGCGTCGCCCAGGACGCGTCCCCGGCGTCGGCCAGCGACCAGCGGGCGTTCAGCGGGAACAGCCGGACGATGAACCGCCAGATCTTCCGGCCGTCGCGCAGGAAGAAGAACGTCGAGAACAGCACCAGCAGCATCCCGGTGACCACCTCGAACAGGGTCGCCGCGGTGGCGATGCCGGTCGAGGTCAACTGCGAGGTGTGCGAGTTGACCCATTCCTGGGCGTTGTTGATCGCCTGGTTCACCTGCTCGTCGGAGAGGTGCAGCGGGCCGGTCCGGGCCCAGTCCTGGATCTGCCGCACCCCGGCGCTGGTCTTGTCGGTCAGCTCCGGCACGCCGTCGATGAACTGGCTGATCACCAGGGTGAGGGTGCCGGCCACCGCACCCATGCCGCAGATCAGCACCAGGAAGGTGGCCAGTGACCGGGGCAGCCGCAACCGCAGCAACCAGCCCACCGCCGGGGCCAGCAACGCGGACAGCAGCAGGGCGATCGCCAGCGGGACCACCACGATGCTGACGATGCCGATCAGGTGCAGCAGCGCCCAGCCGATCACGCCGACCACGATCAGGCGCCAGCTCCAGGCCGCGGCGAGGCGCAGCGAATGCGGCACCTCCGCGTCGTCCCGGCTGTTCGTCGAGTCGTGCACCTGCTCGGGCTCGCGTGGCGGCGGCACGTAATCGTCGTCGATGGTGGGCCCCTCAGCTGCCAACTCGTCGGCTCTGGACGAGCGCACCGACTGCCGACCGGAGTCGTAAGCCCTGCGCAAGTTGTCCCGGACACGCTGCAAGCGGCTCAACCGGCCGACCCCCTCGCGGTAGCGGCACCATCACGGCACGCGGTAACCACCGTAGTGGCCGGGCACCCCGGCAGCCCCTCCGGCACCACGGGCAAAACCATCCGGACCGGAGCGCAAGGGTCTCGGATCACCGGCGTACCGTCTGCAATCGTGAGCGCGGACACCCGTACCGAGGCCGGACTGCCGATCCGGATGTTGCATGATCGAGTGTTGGTTCGCCAGGACGGCGCCGAGGGCGAGAGGCGATCCATGTCCGGCATCGTCATCCCGGCGACCGCGTCCGTCGGTCGCCGGCTCTCCTGGGCCACCGCCGTGGGCATCGGGCCCAACGTGCGGTCGATAGTGGTCGGCGACCGGGTCCTGTTCGACCCGGAGGAGCGTTCCGAGGTGGAACTGCACGGCCGCGAATATGTTCTGCTGCGCGAGCGGGACGTGCACGCGGTGGCGGCGAGTCGCGTCGAGTCGGACGGCACCGGCCTCTACCTCTGAGGCCAGTTCCCCCAGGGGCCGTACGGCGGGGGCGGCGGCGGGTAGTAGGGATGGGCCGGGGCCAGCCGGACCGGGACCGGCACCACCGGGCTCTCCGGCGCGCTGACCGTGCGGGCCACGCCGTCCGGGAACAGCAGCTGGTAGTTGACGCCGTCCCAGAAGGCCTGCGGAGCCGTCGGGTCTTTCCCGTTGAACGCGACGCGGTGATTCTGCAGCTCGACGAGCAGGCGGTGTTCCTCGGCCGTGTCGACCTGCTGCTCGAACGGCCGCGCGCGCAGGCCACGCTGCATACCGTCGCGGAGCAGGGCCAGCTGGGTGGCGGCGAACTGGAAGTCCCGCATGGCCTTGGCGCCCACCGGGCCGGCCACCCGCTTGGCCCACTGCCGGGCCGAGTGCCGGCGGCCCAGGCTGCCCAGCGCCGCCACCTCGGGCGGCGAGAACCAGCCGGTGCGCACGTAGAGCGGCAGGACCCGCTCGGTCAGCCGGCCCTCCCAGGCGCGTAGCGCGATCGCGAAACCGACCACGGCGAAGAAGAACGGGACCATGAAGCCGAGATAGCCGTACAGCATGATCAGGGGTTGGGCGAAGGTCACCGAGAGCGTCGGCAGCAGGTTGAACGTGCCGTGCAGGATCATCGCGAGCAGCAGGCCGGCCAGCGGCGCGAGCCAGCGGACCCGGCGGTCGCCGGAGCGGGCGGCGATGCCCAGGCCGATGCCGGTCATCGAGGTGAACAGCGGGTGCGCGAAGCCGGTGAACAGGATGCGCACGATGAAGATCAGGAAGACGTTCTGCAGGCCGGTGGCCGGGCCGTATTCCTCGACACCCGACCGGTAGCCGTGCCCACCCAGGTAGAGCACGTTCTCCACCATGGCGAAGCCGAGCGCGGACATGCCGCAGTAGACGATGCCGTCGGTGATGCCGGACCACTCGCTGCGGCGGCGCCAGCTCAGCAGGACCGGGCCCAGGGCTTTCATCGACTCCTCGATGAACGGCGCCACCAGCACCGCGACCAGGGCGTCCGGCAGGCCCCATTTCTCGAACCAGATCGACGTGACGGTGTTGACCAGCAGCGCCACCGCGGTCGCGACCGCCGCGCCCCAGACAAAGCAGAAAGCCAGGTAGCGAACCGGCTCGGGTTCGTAGCGGTCGAGCCACAGGAAGCTGGCCACCAGCAGCGGGACCGGCAGGAAGGCGGCCACCAGGCCGATGATCAGGCCGGTGATGCCGATGTTGAAGCCCAGGTAGAACAGCATGCCGACCGCGGCCAGCGCGAGGCCACTGATCACCAGGGCCATCGGCAGCCAGCGACGCCAGCCGGTCTTGCGACCGACGGGGTCGGGCTGGAAGATGCCGACCGGTGCCACGGCGTAGGAGTCGGGCGGCCCGCCCGGCGAAACGTCGGCCATGACCGCCAGCGTAGTCACCCGGACGGGGATCAGGCGTGCCCCGGGGCGGGTGGACGTCGGCCGGGGCGCCGGTTGGCCCGTGGGCGGTTGTGCCAGCCGGCCGCGCGCCGGACCAGACGCGGCGCCTCGGCGAAGTCCACCCCGGCGGCCCGCAGCAGGTCGGTGGCGGTGCTGCGGATCTGGGCCACGACCACCCCACCGGAAAAGCCGACCCCTTCGTCGTACGCCTTGGCGGCCTCGGTGACCGCGCGCAGGGCCCGTTCCCGGGCGGCGATCGGCTCGGCGCCCTTGGCCCACTCGGCGCGCAGCAGATCGACGGCGTCGCCGAGCAGGCCCACCGCGGTGGCCAGCACCGCGGGCAGGTTTTCCTCGTCGCTGAGCGCGGTGCCGACCCGCCGGATCAGCACCCGGACGTTGCGCAGCGCGTAGGTGACCTCCTTGGCGCCGTCGACGTACTGGGCCAGGGCGCCGCGGGCCCGCCACCGGGCCGGCGCGAACGCCACGTTTTCGCTCGCCGCGGTCCCGGCCGCGGTGAACGCCGCGAAGGCGGTCTCGGCGGCACGCAGCCGGGCCAGCGCCAGCACGATCGCCTCCGGATCCCGATCGGCCAGGGCCGCGGCGACCTCGTGCAGGCCGTCGGCGAGCGCCCGCAGCGCCGGGTCGGCGGCTCGTTTCACGACGCTGAGCGGGTTGAGCGGCAGCAGCACGGTCATCACGACCAGCCCCACGCCGCCGCCCACCAGCGCGTCGAAGAAGCGCGTCCAGGGCAGGCCGGTGGTGCTGGTCAGGGTCGCGACCAGGACGGCCGAGGAGGCCGACTGCACGACCAGCGGGGTGCCGCCGCCGACCGCGGTGGCGACCAGGATGGCCAGCAGCACGACCAGGCCGATCTGCCACGGCCCGGTGCCGATCAGCAGGATCAGCGCGTCGCCGATGCCGATGCCGATCGCGACGCCGACCACCAGCTCGGCGGTGCGGCGGGCGCGCTGGCCGACCGAGGAGGCCAGGGTGATCACGGCGGCGATCGGGGCGAAGAACGGCACCGGGCGGCCGATCACGTCGTGCGCGACGAACCAGGCCAGCGCGGCGGCGACGCCGGCCTGCACGGCCAGCATCAGGCCGCCCCGCACCCGGTGCAGGCCGGCCGCGAGCCCGGTGCGGGACCGGGCGGCGAGCCTGGTCGCTGCGGACGTCATGGTCATTGACCCTACTAAGGTGGTCCGGTGACATCACTCGTGGACGAGTTCCGATCCGCGGCCCGTGCGGCCGGGGCGACCGCCGCCGACGCCGATCTGGACGCGGCCGGCGAATATTTGCTTTCCCGCTGGTCAGAGCCGCAACGGCACTACCACACCGTGGCGCATCTGTCCGCCGTACTGGATGTGGTTGAAGAATTTGAAGGTCTTGCCCCGCATCCGGAACGGGTGCGGCTGGCCGCCTGGATGCACGACGCGGTCTACGACCCGCGGGCCCTCGGCGACGCGAACGAGCGGGACAGCGCCGAGTTCGCGGCCGGGCTGCTGGCCACCCTCGGGGTTCCGGCCCAGGTGGGCGACGAGGTGGCCCGGCTGGTCGGGCTGACCGCGGGGCACGCCACCGGCGAGGACGACCGGGACGGCGAACTGCTCTGCGACGCCGATCTGGCCATTCTGGCCGGCGACGACGAGGCGTACGCGGCGTACACCGCGGCCATCCGGCAGGAGTACGCGCACGTGCCGGACGACGCGTTCAAGGACGGCCGGGCGCAGGTCCTCAAGGCGTTGCTGGAGTTACCGACGATCTATCGTCTCGAGCCGCTGCGCGCGCAGTGGGAAGAGCGGGCGCGGGCGAACCTTGAGCGGGAACTCGCGGGCTGAGATGTTTCGGGCGGCGCAGCCCTGCCGCCCGCAGCCGGAAGGCCAGCTCGCGGGACGGCAGCAGGGTCGCGCCGAGCCAGATCGCGCTGTGGAACCGCTGCTCCGGGATGTCGTAGTGGTCCCGGTCGAAGGCCCGCCGCGGCGCGCCAAGCATCTCCGCGAACGCGTGCAGCTCGGCGTAGGACAGGTCGCTGACCAGGTGCGACCACAGCCGCCCGCGGGTCGGCCAGAGCGGCTCGTCGACGAGGATCAAAGATCGACTTCTAAGAGGTCGACTCCCCGGTCGGCCGCGAACCCGCGGACGTCCGGCACGCCGATCCGGGCCGCGTCGGCGGTCAGGTCGTCGGGCATGGTCTGCGACTGCCGTTCGGCGGCCACCCGGGCCAGGTAGTGCTCGACCTCGCGCTCGCGGACCGCCTTGTCCCAGCCCAGCGCGTCGCCCATGATCGCGGCGGCGTGCACGGCCGTCTCGGAGCCGCGGTGCGGGGTCTCGATCGAGATGCGGGTGCGCCGGGTCAGCACGTCGTCGAGGTGTAGCGCGCCCTCGGCCAGCGCCGCGTAGGCCACCTCGGCGGCCAGGTATTCCGGCGCGCCGGTGAGCGGGGTGGCCAGGGTGGGGTCGGCCTCCATCATCGCGAGCAGGTGGACCGTCAACGTGCCGTACCGCTCCAGGAGGTGCTCGACCACCCCGGCGGTGACGCCGTGCCGCCTGGCCGTGTCCTGCCGGTCCCGCCAGGCTGCGGCGTAGCCGTCCGCGCCGAGCAGCGGCAGCTGATCGGTGCGCGACGGGCGGGCCGCCCCACCCAGCCGGCGCACCGCCCGGTCGATGACGTCGGCGGCCATCACCCGGTAGGTCGTGTATTTGCCGCCGGCCACCAGCATCAGCCCGAGCATCGGCTCGAAGACGGCGTGCTCGCGGGACAGCTTGGAGGTGGAGTCGGCCTCGCCGGACAGCAGCGGCCGCAGGCCGGCGTAGACACCCTCGATGTCGTCGGTGGTCAGCGGCCGGTCCAGCACGGTGTTGACCTGGTCGAGCAGGTAGCGGATGTCGCGCGCCGACGCGGCCGGGTGGGAGCGGTCGAGCTTCCAGTCGGTGTCGGTGGTGCCGATGATCCAGTGCCCGCCCCACGGGATGACGAAGAGCACCGAGGTGGGGGTGCGCAGGATCAGGCCGGCCTCGCCGGTGATCGCCGAGCGGGGCACCACCAGGTGCACCCCCTTGGAGGCGCGCACCCGCAGGCCGGGGCGGACGCCGACGTCGCTGAGCATGCGCGACATGTCGTCGCTCCACACGCCGGTGGCGGCCACCACCGTGCGGGCCCGCACCTCGAACTCCGGTGAGTCGGGCGACTCCAGGTCACGGACCCGGACGCCGACCACCTCGCGCGCCTCGCGCACGAAACCGACCACCCGGGCGCTGGTCACCACGGTCGCGCCCAGGCTCGCCGCGGTGCGCGCCAGGTTGACCACCAGGCGGGCGTCGTCGACCTGGCCGTCGAAGTAGCGGATCGCGCCGGTGATGGCGTCGGCCCGCAGGCTCGGGAACAGGTGTCGAGCGCCGTCGCGGGACAGGTGGCGGTGCAGCGGCATGCCCCGGCCGGTGCCGAAGACGCCGGCGAAGACGTCGTAGGCCGCCACGCCGAGGCCGTAGTAGGCGCGGTGCCAGACCCGGGCCGCCGGCTTCGCGGGCGGCAGCGGCACCAGGATCGGCACCGGGCGCACCAGGTGCGGCGCGAGCCGGGTGGAGAGCAGGCCGCGCTCGGTGAGTGCCTCGTGCACCAGGTGCAACTCGAGTTGCTCCAGGTAACGCAGGCCACCGTGGATCAGCTTGCTGGACCGGCTGGACGTGCCGGCGGCCAGGTCACGCGCCTCGACCAGGGCCACCTTGAGCCCACGGGAGGCGGCGTCGAGGGCGGCACCGGCACCGGTGACCCCGCCACCGACGACGAGCACGTCGAACTGTTCGTCGCGGAGACGCCTCAGGTCGGCGACCCGGCGGATCGGAGAGAGTCGGCCGGCGGCGTATCGAGAGACTGCGGGATCGCGCACCCGTCTTACGTTAGCTCTCGCGAGCGTCGGATAGGTTCGGCGGTTGTGGACCGCGAGTTCTGGATCTCCGAGCTGACCGACAACGACCTACCTGCTGTGATCGACCTGTGCCGGAACGCGCTGGATCTGCCCGAGGACGCCGCCGAGGCCGAGGAGATCGTCCATCGCCTGCGGGAGACCCCGCGCTGCACCGGCTTCCTGGCCGTCGCCCCCGGCGAGCGGGTGATCGGGGTGGTGCTCGGCTCGGTGTCGCATCGGGACGCCTCGATCGGGCACGTCGACCTGATCGCGGTCGATCCGGGCGAGCGGCGCTGCGGGGTCGGCCGGGCGCTGATGACCCGGATCGAGGGCGCGCTGGCCGGGCTGGGCGCCGGGGACGTGGTGCTGGCCGGCAACGCGCCCCACTACGCCTGGCCGGGCATCGACGTGCGCTACACGCCGGCCGTCTGCGCGGCCATGGCGCTCGGCTTCGCCCAGGACCAACCGGCCTGGAACATGACCGCCGACCTGCGCCATCTCCGGCCGACCGCGGCCGCGGAGAAGCGCCTGGCCGACGAGGGCGTGACGATCCGCCGGGCCGAGCCGGCCGACTCGGCCGAGCTGGCCGAGTTCGCGCTGGCCAACTGGGGTTCCGGCTGGGCCGGCGAGATCGTCGACTCGATCGGGCGGGACCGGGCCGGGTGCCACATCGCGGTGGAGAACGACGGCACGCTGCTGGGCTTCGCGGCGTACGGGTCGTCCCGGCCCAGCTGGTTCGGCCCGATGGGCACCACGGCGGCGGCCCGGGGCCGTGGGATCGGCTCGATCCTGCTCCGCCGCTGCCTGGCCGACCAGCGCGACAGCGGGCTCGACTCGGCTCAGATCGGCTGGGTGGGCCCGGTCCCGTTCTACTCGTCGGCGGTCGGCGCCCGGGTCGAGCGAGTGTTTTTCCTTTATCGCAAACAACTCTGACAAACCCTCCCTAACCTCAAAGGGTGCGTCGAGCGGCTGCGGCCCTGGCGGTAGCCGTCGCGCTCCTGCTGGCGGCAACGACATTTGCCACCCAACCGGCTGTGGCGGCCATCACCACGCCGTTCACCTCGCGCTTCGAAACCAACGCGAACGGCTCGATCCTGCTGCGCGGCAACAGCAACATGACCTGCACGCTCAGCGTGGCCTGCGCGGCCGCCCAGAACGGGTCCGGCAGCTCGCTGAACAACAACAACTTCGCGATGGTCTACACCGACGCGGACGGCAGCCTGGCCACCTTCAACGACAGCACCGCGACGATCACCATGCCGGCCGGCAGCACCGTGCTCTTCGCCGGCCTGTACTGGGGTGCCGACTCGACCCTCGCGCTCACCCCGGGCAGCCGCAATCAGGTCAAGTTCCGGACGCCCGCCGCGACCTGGGCCACGGTCACCGCCTCCACCGTGCACGCGCTGCCGGCCAGCGGCGTGTACCAGGGCTTCGCCGACGTGACCGGGCTGGTCGCCGGGGCCGGCAACGGGGTGTACGGCGTGGCGAACATCCAGGCCACCCTGGCCACCGGCCAGTACGCCGGGTGGGGGCTGGCCATCGCGTACACGAATCCGGCCGAAGACATGCGCAGCCTGCGGATCTACGACGGCTTCGGGTCGATCTCCTCGGGCAGCGTGAACATCCCGATCAGCGGCTTCGAGACCCCGCACTCCGGCACCGTGCACGCCAAGGTCGGCGCGATCGCCTACGAGGGCGACCTCGGGAATGTCGGCGACAGCCTGCAGGTCGACGGGCAGGCACTGCACGACGCGAACAACCTCAATCCCGCCAACAACTTCTTCAACAGCACGGTCAGCGACTCCGGCATGGCGGTGACCACCCGCGACCCGCCCTACCCCAACCTGCTCGGCGTCGACATCGACCAGGTCGACGCGACCGGCATGTTCACCAACGGCCAGCTGTCGACCACGCTGACGCTGACCACGGTCGGCGACACGTACTACCCGGGCGTGGTCACGTTCAGCATCGACCTGTACGCCCCGAAGATCACCACCACCGTGACCGGCACCGACCTGGACGGCGGCGACCTGCTGCCGGGCGACGTCCTGGAGTACCGGATCGCGGTACGCAACGACGGCAGCGACACCGCCGACAACCTGCTGCTGTCCGACGCGGTGCCACCGCACACCACTTACGTGCCCGGCTCGCTCACCGTGCAGGGCGCCCCGGTCACCGATGCGAACGGCGACGACGACGGCTGGTTCACCGGGGGAACCGCCAATTGGAATCTGGGGAGCATCCCCTACCTGGCCACGAAGTACGTCACTTTCCGGGTGACCGTGGACGTGTCCACCCCGGCCGGTTACGCGATCACCAACCTGGTGAACGTCGCCTACTCCGGCCACACCACAAGCGTCAGCGTCGCGGCCCTGGGCGGATCGGTGGCCACCCCGGTGCTGCAGCCGCACGTCGACCGGTCCGCCGCCCTGACCCTGAGCCCGTCGTTCGTGCAGCGCGCGGCCACCCCGACCACAGCCACCTACACCGCGACGGTCAGCAACGCCCCCGGCAGCGACCTCGAACCGGCCGCCCGAGCCCTGCTCACCCTGCCCACCGGCGTCACCCCGGGCACCCTGACCGGCGGCTGCACCGCAGCCGGCGCGGTGGTGACCTGCCCGCTCGGCCCGCTGGCCGGCGGCACCTCGGCGAGCGTGCCGATCCCGGTGATCGTGGACAGCACCGCCGCCGACAGCGCGGTCGCCTCGCTGGTGGCCGCCGGCAGCGGCGCCGACCCCACTGCCGGCAACGACACCGCGATCGTGGCCCTCGCGGTCAACTCGCCGCCGGTCGCCGTCGCGGACACCGGCGCCACCACCAACGGCAGCCAGGTGACCGTCCCGGTGCTGGCCAACGACTCCGACCCGGACGACGCGACCGGCACCCTGACCGTCTCGATCGTCAGTGGGCCGGCGCACGGCGCGGCCGTGGTCAACGCCGACATGACCGTGACCTACACGCCGGCCGGCGGCTGGGCCGGGGCCGACCCGTTCGTCTACCGGGTGACCGACCCGCACGGCGGGACGGACACCGCCACCGCCACGGTGACCACCGCGAACGCGGCCCCGACGGCCAACGACGACATGATCAACACGCCGTCGAACACGCCGGTCACGATCACCGTGCTGGACAACGACTCGGACCCGAACCCGCCCGACACCCTCACCGTGGTCGCGGTGACCCAGCCGCCGGCCGCAGCCGGCACGGTCACCTTCACCCCGACCACGGTCACCTTCACGCCGACGTCGAGCTACGCCGGGACGGCCCTGTTCGGCTACACCGTCGACGACGGGCACGGCGCCACCGCGAGCGCGGACGTGCACGTCGACGTGGAGAACGCGGACCCGACGGCGGCCGACGACACGCTGTCCGCGCCGGCCGGAGCCAGCGGGACGTCGCTGCCGGTGCTGGCCAACGACACCGACCCCAACGGCAACAACACCCTCACCGTCACCGCGGCCGGGCCGGCCGCGCACGGCACCGTCACGCCCGCGGCGGACGGGCTGAGCGTCCTCTACACGGCGGTGCCGGCCGGCTTCTCCGGGACCGATACCTTCACTTACACGATCGACGACGGCAGTGGTGGCACCGACACCGCGACCGTCACGGTCACCGTGGCGAACACACCGCCGACCGCCGCGGACTTCCCGGTGAACACGCCCTACCGCACCGCGGTAACGCTCGATCCGGTGCACTGGGCGACCGACCCGAACCCGGACACCATCCAGGTCACCGGCGTGACCGACCCGGCACACGGGGTGGTGACCCTGGAGACCACCGGGAAGATCACCTATCTGCCGGACGTCGCGTACTCCGGGACCGACACGTTCACCTACACGATCGACGACGGCAGCGGCGGCACCGACACCGGAACCGTCACGGTCACCGTGGCCAACGGTGTCCCGGTGGCCCGCCCCGACGCCGCGACCGCCGCCGGCGGCCATCCGGTGGTGATCGCCGTGCTCGCCAACGACGACGAGCCGAGCGACCACGCCATGACGTTCGCGGTCGACGCGCCGCCGTCGAACGGGAGCTACTCGATCGGCCCGGATCGGCGGATCACCTACACACCTGCGGCCGGCTTCGCCGGCACCGACAGCTTCCACTACCTGCTCGACGGCGTGAGCGGCGCAACGGTCACGATCACCATGGTCAACACCGCGCCGACCGCCCGGCCCGACTCGGTCAGCACCGACACGAACACCGCCGTGGTCATCCCGGCGCTGGCCAACGACGACGACCCGAACGGCGACCTGGTCACGCTGGACGTGGTCGGCACCGGCGGGCACGGCACGGTCACCGACAACGGCGACCGCACCTTCACCTACACCCCGGCGACCGGGTTCTTCGGCACCGACGCGTTCCTCTACTCGATCCGCGACCCGCTGGGACTCACCGACTCGGCCATCGTCACGGTCACCGTGCGCAACGCGCCGCCGGTCGCGGTCGACGACGCCTTCCGGGTCCGGCCGAACGTGTCCACCCGGCTCGACCTGCTCGCCAACGACACCGACCCGAACACCGGTCAGCACCTGCGGATCGCCTCGGTCGGCACGGTCGCCAAGGGCACGCTGACGCTCGCCACCGACGGCACGGTCACCTATCGGGCCACGGTCGGCCAGATCGGGCCGGACGGCTTCAGCTACCTGCTCATCGACGACCGGGGCAGCACCGACAGCGGCGATGTCACGATCACCATCGACGGCGGGCCCACCGCCGTCGACGACACCGCCACCACGCCGTACGCGACCCCGGTCGACATCCCGGTCCTGGCCAACGACTCCGACCCCGAGGCGCGGCCGCTCCGGATCACCGCGGTCAGCGCCGGCATCCGGATCAACCCGGACGGAACGGTCCGCTACACCCCGCCGACCGGCTACTCCGGCGTCGCCTACTTCGGCTACACCATCAGCGACCCGATCGGGAACACCGCGTCCGCGCAGGTCAGCGTGGTGGTCGCGAACGCCGCGCCGCGGGCCCGGCCGGATCAGGGGGCCGGGCTCGCCGACCGGCCGGTGACGGTGGACGTGCTCGCCAACGACGACGACCCGAACCTCGGGCAGACGCTGACCATCGACGCCGTCGGCACGCCCGCGAACGGCACGGCCGGCGTCGTGGCGGGCCAGGTCCGGTTCGTCCCGAAAACCGGATGGATCGGGCAGGATGTCTTCTCCTACCGGATCAACGACGGCCACGGCGGGACGGCCACCTCGACGATCACGGTCACGATCAGCGACGGCTCGCCGGTGGCCGTGGCCGACCGGGCCGACACGCCGTACCGCAAGCCGGTCACCGTCGACGTGCTCGGCAACGACTTCGACCCGGCCGGCAGCCTGGCCCTCAGCTCGGTCACCCAGCCGGCCAGCGGCACGGCCTCGATCGCCGGGGACAACGTCACCTACACGCCGCCGGAAGGCTTCGGCGGGGTCGCCTCGTTCGCCTACACCGCTGCCGACGACGCCGGTCACCGCACCAGCGCCGCGGTCACCGTGACGGTCGGCGCGCCGCCCACGGTGCCGGACAAGTCCGCGGTGGCCAAGCCGGGCGGTTCGGTCAGCGTTCCGCTGCCGCAGACCGACGAGGGCGGCCGGTCGGTCATCGTCCGCTGGGTCGGCAAACCCCCGCACGGTACGGCGGTGCTCAACCCGGACGGCACCGTCACCTACACGCCCGACCCGGGCTTCGTCGGCGTGGACACCTTCACCTACGAGGTGGTCGACGCGGACGGCAACGTGGCCACCGCCTCGGTCATCGTGACCGTCACCGACCCACCCGTCGCCAACCAGCCACCGGTCGCGGCGGCCGACACGGTCACCATGGCAGCCGGGGAGAGCGTGGAGCTACGGCCCACGATCAACGACCGGGACCCGGACGGCGACCCGGTCACCATCGTCAAGCTGGGCAAGCCCACCGGCGGCACGGTCGCGGCCGGTCCGGGCGACACCGTGCTCTACCACGCCGCCGGAGCCGGCCGGGCCCGGTTCTCGTACACCATCGCCGACGGGCGCGGCGGGCTCGCCACCGCGACGGTGACCGTCAACGTCCGGACGCTGGACACCCTGCCGATCACCGGCAGCGACGCGCTCGTCCTGGCGCGGGCCGGTTTGATCGCGGTTGCGACCGGCGGGTTTATCTACTGGGCCGGGTTGCCACGACCGAAGGGGGCGCAACAGGTCGACAACTAGCCCCCGACGAGGACGACAATGCCCTTCGCCATCCTGCGCAGCAAGCCGCGCCGCTCGCTGATTCTGTTCATGGTTCTCGTGGTCGCCATGGCCGGGACCATGGTGCTGCTCGGCCGGCAGGCGGAGGCGGCGATCACCGACCCGTTCACCAGCCGGTTCCAGGCCAACACCAACGGCGCGATCCTGCTGCGGGGCAACGCCAACCTGGTCTGCTCGACAAGTGACTCGGGCTGCACCACCGCGCTGAACGGCACGGCGACCGGGGACGCGCTGGACAACAACGCGTACGTGATGGGCGACAACGACCCGGACAACGACTCGGCGACGTTCAACGAGAGCGCGGCGACCGTCACGCTGCCGGCCGGCAGCACGGTGCTCTTCGCCGGTCTCTACTGGAGTGCCGACCCGACCAAGGGCACCGGTGGCGCCGTGGCACGCACCGCGGCCGACAAGAACAAGGTCCTCTTCCGGACCCCGGCCGGGCCGGCCACTTGGAACAACGTCACCGCGGACAAGGTCTTCACCAATACCGGGGTGAACGCCTACCAGGGCTTCAAGGACGTCACGCCGCTCGTCTCGGGCGCCGGCAGCGGCGTCTACAGCGTCGCGAACATCCAGGCCGGCACCGGCAAGGACCGCTACGCCGGCTGGTCGCTGGTGATCGCGTACCAGAACTCCGCCCTGCCGATGCACAGCCTGCGGGTGTACGACGGCTTCGGCGTGGTCAAGGACGGCGACACCAAGGTCGACATCGCCGTCTCCGGCTTCCAGACCCCGCACACCGGCACCGTGGGCGCCACCGTCGGCACCGTCGTCTACGAGGGCGACCGCGGCAAGACCGGCGACTCGCTGCAGATCGGCACCGCGTCGAAGGCGCTCACCGCGATGTCCGACGCCCAGAACCAGGCCGACAACTTCTTCAACAGCACCGAGAGCGAGGACGGCGCGGCCGTCGGCAGTCGTACCCCCAACAACAGCAACCTGATGGGCGTCGACATCGACCGGTTCAACGCGGCCGGCAAGCTCGGCAACGACGAGACCACCGCCACCCTGCGGCTGACCACTGGCGGCGAGACCTTCTACCCCGGCGTGGTCACCTTCACCACCGACCTGTACGCCCCGAACGTCATCGTCACCCCGACCGGTGTCGACCTCAACGGCGGCGACCTGCTGCCCGGCGACACCATCGAGTACCGCGTCGTGGTGCGCAACGACGGCACCGACACCGCCAACGGGGTCACCCTCCGGGACGTCATCCCGACCGGGACGTCGTACATCGGCGGCTCGCTGACGGTGGCCGGCGCCTCGGTGACCGACGCGGCCGACAGCGACGCCGGCAAGATCACCGGCGGCACCACCAACTTCACCGTGGGCACGCTCGCCCCCGGGGCCAGCAAGCAGGTCACCTTCCGGGTCCGGGTGGACACCGGGGCCACGCCCGGCAGCACGATCGTCGACACCGCCAACGCCGACTACACCGCGGCGTTCACCGGCGGCGCCGCCACCAGCACCGGAACCTCGTCGATGACCGTGCAGCGGCCGAAGGCCAACCTGGCCGCCGCGCTGACCGTCACGCCCACCGTCGTGCAGCGCGCCACCTCGCCGAACACGGTCACCTATACCGCGACCGTCCAGAACAACGGCACCGACCTGGAGCCGGCCCCGCAGCTGCAGCTCACCCTGCCGGCCGGGGTCACCCCGGGCACCCTGCCGACCGGCTGCACCGCCGCCGGTCAGGTCGTCAGCTGCACCCGCCCGGCCCTGGCCGCGAACACCAGCGACAGCGTGCAGATCCCGGCCAGTGCGGCCGGCACCGCCGCCGCGCACCCGATCGCCTCGCTGCAGGTGAGCGGCACCGGCCTGGACCCGGACTCGTCCGACAACACCGCCACCGCCACCCTGGCGGTCAACTCGGCCCCGGTGGCTACCAACGACACCGTCGCCACGCCGACCCCGAACGCCGCCCCGGTCACCATCAACGTGCTGGCCAACGACAGCGACGCGGACGACGCCAACTCCACCCTGGTCGTGCAGATCGACCAGGCCCCGGCGCACGGCCGGGTCGTGGTCAACGCGGACAGCACCGTCACCTACACCCCGCGGTCCAGCTGGGCCGGCACCGAGACCTTCACCTACAAGCTGCTCGACGGGCACGGCGGCAGCTCGACCGCGACCGTCACGGTGACCACCGCGAACGCCCCGCCGGTCGCGGTCACCGACAACTACAGCACCACCGCCAACGGCGGCCCGATCACGTTCTCGCCGGCGCTCAACGACACCGACATCAACGGCCAGACGCTGAGCATGGTCTCGGTCGACCAGCCGAACTCGGGTGAGGGCACCACCTCGCTCACCGGCAACGTGGTCACCTACACCCCGAACCCGGCCTTCCACGGGACCGCGACCTTCCACTACGTCGTCTCCGACGGCGCCGGCGGCCAGGACATCGGGACGATCAACGTCACCCTGCCGAACGGCGTGCTGGTGGCGGCGGACGACTCCGCCACCGTCGCCTACCTCGGCACGGTGCCGATCGACGTGCTTGCGAATGACACCGGCAGCCCGCTTTCGGTCAGCTCTGTCACCACATCGGCCCAGGGCGTCACTCCGGTGTTCCAGAACGGCAAGATCGATTACCAGGCGCCGGCCGGCTTCTCCGGCACCGACACCTTCACCTACCAGCTCTACGACGGCAACACCCACGCGACCGGGACGGTCACCGTGACCGTCGGCAACGCCCGCCCGGTCGCCGGCGCGGTGACGGTGTCGACCGGCACCAACACCGCCAAGCAGATCAACGTGCTGGCCCAGGCGAGCGACGCGAACGCCGGCGACACACTGACCGTCACCGGCGTCACCACTCCCGCGCACGGGAGCGTGGAACGCAACTCGGACGGCACGCTCACCTACACCCCGAACACCGGTTACTCCGGCGCGGACACCTTCACCTACACGGTCAGTGACGGGCACCCCGGCGGTAGCGCGAGCAACACGGTCACCCTGACCGTCACCAACGCGGCGCCGGTCGCCGGGGCCGACGCGGTCACCGTGCCGGCCGACCAGGCCTCCACCGTGGCGGTGCTGGCCAACGACACCGACGCGAACACCGCCGACACGCTGACCGTCACGATCGACCAGCAGCCGACGCACGGCACCGCCACGGTCAACCCGGACGGCACCGTGAAGTACACCCCGGTCGCCGGCTTCACCGGCACCGACACCTTCCACTACCTGGTCGGTGACGGCCACGGCGGCCAGGACGGCGCGTCCGTCACGCTCAGCGTGGTCAACTCGGCGCCGACCGCCCAGCCCGACTCGGACGCCACCGACACCAACACCGCGGTGACTCTGAACGTGCTGGCCAACGACACCGACCCGAACAACGACGTCCTGACCGTCACCGCGGTCACCACGCCGGGCAACGGCAAGGCCGTCATCGGCACCAACAACACCGTCACCTACACCCCGAACACCGGCTTCTGCGGCACCGACACCTTCACCTACACCGCCTCGGACCCGTCCGGCACGACCTCCACCGCCGTCGTCACAATCACCGTCCGCAACGCGGCGCCGATCGCGGTCAACGACAGCTTCGTGGCCCGGCCGGGCGTCCTGACCACCCTGGACGTGCTGGCCAACGACACCGACCCGAACACCAGCCAGGGCCGCAGCGTCGCCTCGGTGCTCGCCGCGTCGCGTGGCACGGTCACCCTGAACTCGGACGGCACGGTCACCTACCGGACGACCGCGACCAGCGGCACCGACACCTTCGACTACGTGCTCACCGACGACCTGGGCCTGACCGACACGGCCACGGTCACCATCACGATCGACGCCGCGCCGATCGCGGCGGCCGACACCGTGCCGGCCGCCTACGGCACCGCGGTGACCATCCCGGTGCTGGCCAACGACAGCGACCCCGAGTCGGAGGCGCTGACCCTGGTGTCGGCGACGACCCCGGGCCACGGCACCGCCGCGATCGTCAACGACAAGATCCGGTATACCCCGGCGGCCGACTTCTTCGGCACCGACACCTTCAGCTACACGATCAAGGACACGGCCGGTAACACCGCCACCGCGACGGTCACCGTCAACGTGGCGCCGCCGGCCGCCGACACTGCGGTCGCGGTGCTGTCCGGCCACTCGGTCGACGTCTCGGTGGTGACCGACAGCCGGCTGACCATCAGCCACGTCGGCACGCCGTCGCACGGCACCGCCACGGTGGTGGACGGCAAGATCCGGTACACCCCGGCGACCGGCTTCACCGGCACCGACACGTTCACCTACGCGGTCTCCGACGGGAACGGCAACACCGCCACCGCGACCGTGACGGTCACCGTCACCGACGGCACGCCGGCCGCGCTGCCGGACTCCGCGACCACGCCGTACGAGAAGGCGGTCACCATCGGAGTCCTCGACAACGACCTGGACCCGAACGGCGGGCTCGCGATCACCTCGGTGACCACGCCCGGCCACGGCACCGCGACCTTCAGCGGCGGCAACGTCGTCTACACCCCGGCGACCGGTTACTCCGGCACCGACACCTTCGACTACACCGCGACCGACGCCGACGGCCGCACGGTCACCGCCACCGTGACGGTCACCGTGGGCACCCCGCCGGTGGTACCGGACAAGACCGCGACCGCCAAGCCCGGCACCGCGGTGCGGATCACGCTGCCGACCGTGGACAAGAACGGCACCCCGGTGACGGTCACCGCGGTGGGCAAGGCGAAGCACGGCACGGTCAAGCTGAACACCGACGGCACGGTCACCTACACCCCGGCCAAGGGCTTCGCGGGCGTCGACACCTTCACCTACCGGGCGGTCGACGCGGACGGCAACGTCGCGTCGGCATCCATCGCGGTCACCGTGACCGGCACGAACAAGGCGCCGGTGGCCAAGAACGACAAGGTCTCGGTGGCGGCCGGCGGCTCGGTCACGATCAAGCCGAAGGCCAACGACTCGGACCCGGACAACGACAAGATCACCATCACCAAAATCGGCAAGCCCAAGCACGGTACGGCGGTGCTGAACGCCAACGGCACGATCACCTACGCGCCCACCGACGGCTACTCCGGCAAGGACACGGTCAGCTACACGATCAGCGACGGCAACGGCCACACCGCCACTGCCACCGTGACGATCACCGTGGCCGCGGCGAGCAGCGGCGACACCGACGGCGGGAACCTGGCCCTGACCGGCGGGAACCTGATCCCGGTCGCGGTGACCGGCCTGCTGGCGCTGATGCTCGGTGGGGCGATGGTCCTCTTCGGCGGCCAGCTCGTGCCGGCCCCCGGCCGGCACCGGCCCGGGCGGCACCGGGGCTGAGCCACCGCGGTGGAGACGCAGTAAGGGCGGGTCGCCGAAGCGACCCGCCCTTACCGGTTGTTACGACTGGACTCAGAAGTCCATGTCACCGCCGCCCGGGGCGCCGGCCGGAGCCGGGTTCTTCTCGGGCTTGTCGGCCACGACGGCCTCGGTGGTGAGGAACAGCGCAGCGATCGACGCGGCGTTCTGCAGCGCCGAGCGGGTGACCTTGGCCGGGTCGATGATGCCCGCGGCCAGCAGGTCGACGTACTCGCCGGTCGCGGCGTTGAGGCCGTGACCCGGCTCGAGGTTGCGCACCTTCTCGACCACGACGCCACCCTCGAGGCCGGCGTTCACGGCGATCTGACGCAGCGGGGCGTCAAGCGCGAGCTTCACGATCTGCGCGCCGGTCGCCTCGTCGCCGACCAGGTCCAGCTTCTCGAACGCGGTCTTGCCGGCCTGAACCAGCGCGACGCCACCACCGGGGACGATGCCCTCCTCGACGGCCGCCTTCGCGTTGCGAACGGCGTCCTCGATGCGGTGCTTGCGCTCCTTGAGCTCGACCTCGGTGGCCGCGCCGACCTTGATGACCGCAACGCCGCCGGCCAGCTTGGCCAGGCGCTCCTGCAGCTTCTCGCGGTCGTAGTCGGAGTCCGACTTCTCGATCTCGGCGCGGATCTGGTTGACCCGGCCCTGGATCTGCTCGGCGTCACCGCCACCGTCGACGACCGTGGTCTCGTCCTTGGTGATGACGATCTTGCGGGCCGAGCCGAGCAGGCTCAGGTCAGCGTTGTCGAGCTTGAGGCCGACCTCTTCGCTGATGACGGCGCCACCGGTCAGGATGGCGATGTCCTCCAGCATGGCCTTGCGGCGGTCACCGAAGCCCGGGGCCTTGACGGCGACGGACTTGAAGGTGCCACGGACCTTGTTGACCACCAGGGTCGCCAGGGCCTCGCCCTCGACGTCCTCAGCGATGATGACCAGCGGCTTGCCGCCCTGCATGACCTTCTCGAGGACGGGCAGGAGGTCCTTGACCGCGGAGATCTTGCTGTTGGCGATCAGGATGTAGGGGTCGTCGAAGACGGCCTCCATACGCTCGGCGTCGGTCATGAAGTACGCCGAGATGTAGCCCTTGTCGAAGCGCATGCCCTCGGTGAGCTCGAGCTCGAGACCGAAGGTGTTGCTCTCCTCGACGGTGATGACGCCTTCCTTGCCGACCTTGTCCATGGCCTCGGCGATGATCTCGCCGACCGTGGAGTCACCGGCGGAGATGGAGGCGGTGGAGGCGATCTGCTCCTTGGTCTCCACGTCCTTGGCGAGCTGCTGCAGCGCCTCGGAGACGCTCGCGACGGCCGCCTCGATGCCCCGCTTCAGGGCCATCGGGTTGGCGCCGGCGGCAACGTTCCGGAGGCCCTCACGGACCAGAGCCTGGGCGAGGACGGTCGCCGTCGTCGTGCCGTCGCCGGCCACGTCGTCGGTCTTCTTGGCGACCTCCTTGACCAGCTCGGCGCCGATCTTCTCGAAGGTGCCCTCGAGCTCGATCTCCTTGGCGATGGATACACCATCGTTGGTGATCGTGGGAGCGCCCCACTTCTTCTCGAGCACGACGTTGCGGCCCCTGGGGCCGAGCGTCACCTTGACGGCGTCGGCGAGCTGGTTCATACCACTCTCGAGGCCGCGACGAGCTTCCTCGTCGAATGCGATGATCTTGGCCATTCGGCTGTGTCCTCCTGGACATTCGCGGTGCCGGGCCGCGAGGCCCCGCATAACCCGCACGTTGCGGAGATCTGCGGACGTCACCACCTGGCGATGTGACGTCCTCAGGTCGAGCCGGATAAGCCCGCGACGACCGGCCCCGTGCCGCGGCGTCGATGGCGACGCCGTGACCGAGACCCCACCGTCCCGACCTGCTGGCACTCACCTGTCAGGAGTGCCAAGCACCTGTTTAGCACTCCCACGGGTCGAGTGCAAGAAAACGCCACCTTGCGCGCACCCGTCAGAAGGTCAGTCCGGCTCCGGCGCGGACAGCGCGGCGTAGAGAGACTTGCTGGTCACCGGGCCCTCCGCCCGGCGGCCCTGGCAGTAGGTCACCAGCGCGGCCATCGCCCAGAGCAGAACAGTGGGCACCGACACCGCGGTCGAGGCGAGGCCACCCCAGGCGGCCTCGGCGAGCCGGGGCAGCACGGTGAGCGCGAGCGAGGCGGCCACCAGCCCGCTCAGCGGCATCATCGAGGCCAGGTGGGCGGCTCGGCGTCGGCCGTTGCCCCGCTCGAGCAGCACCACGCAGCCGAGCAGCCCGGTGAAGGTGAGCACCGCGGTGGAGAGCACGGTCAGGCCGACGGCCAGCGGCGCGGCCACCGCCGGGCCGAGCCGGTCGGTGGTGAGCACCAGCGGCAGCGCCTGGGTGATCACGCCGAAGGCGGCGAACCACAGCCAGAGGGCCCGCAGCCGGTAGGCCACCAGGCGCCACACCGCGGCGGGCCGGGGCGGGGCGCCGAGGGTGGCCCGATAGACCGTCACGGCGACGGTGCCGGCCAGGCCGATCACCAGGGGCAGGGCGGAGACCGTGAAGTAGGCCAGCCACATCAGCGGGAGCAGCAGCAGGGCGAAGCCGCCGAGCAGGTCGGACAGAGCGGGCGCGGCCACCACCGTGTCGTCCACCCGGCCGACGAAGAAGTGCGTCGGGATCGCCGCCAGCAGGCCGACCGGCAACAGCGGCACCCCGCAGCGCAGTAACACGCCACTGAACCGCTCGACCCAGCCGCGCAGCCCGGAGCCGGACGACGGGACCAGCGGATCTTCCGCCTCGACCGCCTCGGCCGGCAGGCCGGGGCGCGGCAACTCGACCGTCCGCGACTCCGGGTCGAACGGGTCGGCCCGCTCGACCACCACGTCACCGACGAGGTGCAGCGCGTCGTTGCGGTCCATCGACACACTTTGCCTCGGCGAGGTAAGGATCCGCCACTCAGGTCGGCTTCCCGGCAACAAAGTTGCCCAGGTGCCCCCGGCAGGGTAGGCAGGACCACGTGGAGAGCTGGCGGGTGCACCGGGTGACGGCCGACGACGCGGCGCGCATGCGGGCGCTGCGCCTGGAGATGCTCGCCGACACCCCGCTCGCGTTCCTGGAGACCATCGCGGCCGCCGCGGCCCGCCCGCACGAGGCCTACCGGCAACGCATCGCGCATGCCGCGCGCGGCTCTCAGCTGGCCCAGTTCGTGGCCGACCCGGGCGGCCGGTCCCGGCTGGTCGGGCACGCCGGCGGCACGGTCCTGCCGGAGGACCCGGACGAGACGGTCATCTTCGCGGTCTACGTGACCCCGGCCAGCCGGGGAGGAAAGGTGCTCGCCGAGCTGGTCGAGGCGGTCGCCGCGTGGTCGCGCGACTGCGGGCGGGAGCGGCTGATGCTCGAGGTGGTGACCGGCAACGACCGGGCCGTCCGGGCCTACGAGAAGCTCGGGTTCGAGGACACCGGCGAGCGGGTGCCGCACCCGGTCCACCCGGTCCTCACCGAGCTGCGCATGCGCCGGCGGATCTGATGGGGCCCCGGGCGCGCACCCTGCTCACCGCGGTCAACGGCACCACCGTGGTGGGGCTGGTGGTCGCCCTGGCGGGCGGGGCCAAGATCCGGCGCGGCCGGGACGGCGTGCTGATCGGCGAGAACTATCGCCGCCGGGTGCCGCCCGCGACCTGCTTCACGGTCGGCTCGGTGATCATGTGCCGGCGCAGCGCCGAGTGGCTGCTCGCCGAGGAACGGTCCGCTCTGTTCGGCCACGAGTGCCATCACCGCGGTCAGTACGCGGTGCTCGGCCCGCTGTTCTGGCCGGCTTACTGGGCCGCCTGCGGCTGGTCGTACACCGCCACCGGCTCGTGGGGCACCCGGAACTTCTTCGAGAAGCGGGCCGGCCTGCACGCCGGCGGCTACCCGACCGACCTGCCGCTCCGGCCGTGGGTGCAGAAGGTCAGAGGTCGCGCTGCCAGTGGACCACCGACTCCACCACCCGGAAGCCCATCTGCCGATTGATCCGCAGCATGTGCTCGTTCGACGCGGCGTTGAACGTGTCGATCACCCGCAGGCCGGGCTGGTACGTGCGGGCGTGCGCCAGGTTGGCCAGCTTCACCAGCAGCCCGAGCCGGTGGCCGCGATGGTCCGGGGCGACCAGGGTGGCGTTCTGCCAGGCGTGCTCGCCGCCCGCGATCGCACAGTTCAGCGTGGTCCAGGCGACCAGCCGGTCGCCGTGCAGGGCTCCGGTGTGGAAGGTGATCCGGCCACGTGCCGTCCGGCTCTGTTCGGTGGCCCGCACCCGGTCGGCGTCGACCTTCTCCGGCTCCCAGTCCAGGTCACCGGTCGGCGCCTCGGCCAAGAAGCTCGAATCGAGGGCTGCGACGTCCTCGATGACCTCCTCGGGCGGCACCCCGCTCCACTGGATCAGGTGGTAACCGGCGGCTCGCTCCCACGCGGCGGTCAGCATTTCGTCGTACCGGAGGTGGACCGCGCCCAGGTCGAGCCGGCTGCGCAGTTCCTCGAGCGCGGCGTCGGCCCCGACCGAGGCCGCGAAGGCCACACTCGCCGGGCTCTGGATCGACTCGAACAGCATGCGCAGCCGGCCGGCAGCCCGGGTGCGCTCGGCGGCCACCCGGTAGAGCGCGCGGCCCACACCGCGGCGCCGGGCGGATGGCGTCACCAGCAGGTCGACGTGCACGTTGCCGAGGTTGTCGGCCTGTGGGTACATCAGCTCGAGGTAACCGGCCGGCTCGCCGTCGAGGCGGGCCAGGAAGTATTCGGTGGTGTGTTCGGCCGGCGGCGTCGCCAGCCGGGCCGCGAACACCTCGCGGGTGTGGACCGGGGCGTCCGGCCGGTCGTGCTCGGTGCAGGCCCGGTCGATTGGATAGGCGTCGTCGGGCGACGCGAGCGGACCGGTAGAGACGGACATGGCCGCCACCCTGCCGGGCGGCGGCCACAAACGCGAATGATTTTGGTCGGGAGGACGAACGCACAGCGCCTCCGGCGCTGGGTCGTTGGGCACCTCGAGAGATTGTCGCCAAGCTCGTAAAGGTGAGGGGCCGCGTACGGCGTCGGCCCTCCCGCAGAGAGCATCCTGCCGACACTGAGATCGGTGCGCAAGTCCTCTGCGGATGGAATCTTCAACTTAAGGCAGAGGACTGGTTACCGACGGTTATCCCAGCAGGCCGGCCTCGCGGGCCCCGCGCAGCGACGGCTTGATCCGGTGAGTGGGTCCGACCAGCTCGGCCACCGCGTCCAGCGTCTTGAGACCCTCGCCGGTGTTGTAGACGACGGTTTCCTTCTCCGGGTCGAGCTTGCCGCTGGCGACCAGCTTCTTGAGCACGGCCACGGTGGTGCCGCCGGCCGTCTCGGCGAAGATGCCGGTGGTCTCGGCGAGCAGCCGGATGCCGTCCCGGATCTCGTCGTCGTCGGCGAAGTCCATCCAGCCACCGGTGCGGCGGACCGCCTCGATCGCGTACGCCCCGGCGGCCGGGTCGCCGATGTTCAGCGACTTGGCGATGCCGGTCGGCTTGACCGGGATGATCTCGTCGGTGCCCTTCTGCAGCGCCGTCGCGATCGGGTTGCAGCCGGCCGACTGGGCGCCGAACACGGCCCAGCCGCCCTCGGGCGCGGTGGCCAGGCCGATCTCGACCAGCTCGGAGAACGCCTTGTCCACCTTGGTGAGCAGCTCGCCGGAGGCCATCGGGATGACCACCTGGGCCGGGATGCGCCAGCCGAGCTGCTCGGCGACCTCGTAGCCGAGCGTCTTGGAGCCCTCGGCGTAGAACGGGCGCACGTTCACGTTGACGAACGCGGTGTCCTCGAACTCGTCGGTCTCGACCAGTTCGCCGCAGAGCCGGTTCACGTCGTCGTAGGAGCCCTCGATGGCGACCAGCTCACCGCCGTACACCGCGGTGGTGATGATTTTGCCTTGTTCTAGGTCGGACGGGATGAAGACGATGCTGGGGGCGCCGACCCGGGCCGCGTGGGCGGCCACCGAGTTGGCCAGGTTGCCGGTCGAGGCGCAGGCGAAGCGGGTGAAGCCGAGGCCGCGGGCGGCGGTGAGAGCCACCGAGACGACCCGGTCCTTGAACGAGTGGGTCGGGTTGGCCGAGTCGTCCTTGACGTAGAGCGGGGCGCGCAGGCCGACCGCGGCGGCCAGGGCCGGCGCCTCGACCAGCGGGGTCAGGCCGGGGTCGAGGGTGACCCGGGTGGTCGGGTCCTGCCCGGCCGGAAGCAGACCGGCGTAGCGCCAGATGTTGTTCGGGCCGGCCTCGATCTGCTCACGGGTTACCCGCGCGAGGGCGTCCTGGTCGTAGGCCACCTCGAGCGGGCCGAAACACTCGTAACACGCATGCTGCGCGACCAGCGGATATTCGGCGCCACAGGCACGGCAGACGAGGCCGCGGGCGGGCGAAGTGGTAGCACTGGGTGAACTGACGGCAGACGTCATCGAGGCCTTCCCTCTCATCTTTCCCCTCGGCAACCTGCCGACGAGGACGGAATTAGCACCTGCCGCGCGCGGCCTCTTCTTCGAGACGAATGCGGTGGTTGCCGGGGCTTCACAGGGCCGTTCCCTCTGCCCCTCTGGATGAGGTATTCAGTTGTGTTTCCAACACCTTACGTTGGCCTTAGGGACTTTCCGCCAGCAGAATCCCGAGGTGTGAGCCGAACAACGCCTACGACGTGATGTCCTTCCGGGTGAACCGCCAGAAAGCCAGCGACCAGAACAGGGTGGCGTAACAGATCGCCGCGATCGCGCCCTTGACCAGGTCGTCGACCTGCGGCGGGGTGGACAGCAGGCCCAGCCAGGCGTCGCTGAAGTGGGTCGGCAGCAGGTACCGCACGCTGCCCAGCGCGGTGATCTGGTCGAGGATGCTGGACAGGATCCAGAGCAGCACGGCGCCGCCGACCGCGCCTAGCGCCGCGTCGGTCAGCACCGAGAGCAGGAAGGCCAGACCGGCCACGACCAGCATGATGACGGCCAGGTAGGCGACGATGCCGAGCAGCCGCAGCAGGCCCTGACCGGGCGGGACGGCGGCCGCGATGGTGCTGCCCAGCGGGTGCCAGCCGTAGCGCAGGGTGCCGACCAGCAGCCCGGTCGTGGCCAGGGTCAGCAGCGCCACCAGCGAATAGCCGAGCGCCACCACCAGCTTCACGGCGAGCAGCCGGACCCGGGGCACCGGGATCGCCAGCAGATAGCGCAGGCTCCCCCAGCTGGCCTCGCTGGCCACCGGGTCGCCGCAGAACAGCGCCACCACCACGACCAGCAGGAAGCCGGCCGAGACGGCCAGGCAGAACAGCGCGAAGTTCAGGCCGCCCGAGGTGGCCAGGTCGACCAGGCTGCCGAACGCACCGCCGCCGTTGCCGTCGTCGTCGTTGTTCCCGCCGAACTCGAAGGCGACCAGGATGATCAGCGGCAGCAGCACCATGAAGCCGAGTGCCAGCTGGGTGCGCCGCCGCGACGCCTGCCGCCGCACCTCGGCCCAGATCGGCAGCGTCGCCGACGGCCGGTAACCCGTGACCGCGCTCATCGGTCCCCACTCCCCCGCGAGTTGTCGCCCACCAGGGCCAGGAAGGCATCTTCGAGTCGCCTGCGCGGCACCACCCGGTCCACGTCCACGCCGGCCCGCACCAGCGAGGCCACCGCCTCGGACCGCGAGGTGCCGTTCATGTCCACGATCAGGCCGGACGCACCATCGGGGGTCACCGACCGCACGCCCAGTTTTTCCAAGATCAAAGAAGCCGCCGGTACGTCGGAGACCTCGATCTGCACCGACGGCGACTCGCCAACGATGTCCTCGACCGGCCCCGAAGCCACGATCCGGCCCTTGTTCACCACCACCGCGTGCGTGCAGGTCTGCTCCACCTCGGCGAGCAGGTGGCTGGAGACCAGCACGGCCCGGCCGTCGGTGGCATACCGCTTGAGCACCCGGCGCATCTCGGCGATCTGTGGCGGGTCGAGACCGTCGGTCGGCTCGTCCAGCACCAGCAGCTCGGGCAGGCCGAGCATGGCCTGGGCGATGGCCAGCCGCTGCCGCATGCCGTGGCTGTACTTCTTGGTCTTGCGATGCACCGAGTCGCCCAGGCCGGCGATCTCCAGCGCGTCGTCGAAGTGCGCGTCGGCCTCCGGCCGCCCGGTCGCCCGCCAGTACGCCTTCAGGTTCTCCAGGCCGCTCAGGTGCGGCAGGAAGCCCGGCCCCTCGACCAGGGCGCCCACCCGGGACAGGATCGGCGCGCCCGGCATCAGGCGGTGCCCGAAGACCAGGGCATCGCCGGAGGTCGGCATGGTCAGGCCCATCAGCACCCGCAGCGTGGTGGTCTTGCCGGCACCGTTCGGCCCGAGCAGGCCGACGACCTGGCCACGCTGCACGCTGAAGCTGATTTCTTCAACGGCGACAAACCCATCCGCGTACGCCTTGCGCAGTCCCCGAACAACGAGGGGCGTCTCGGCGTACTCCTCGATGGTCTCGTCATGTCGACGACGCCGCAGGCGGCGGCGGATCAGCAGGACCACCGCCAGGCCCAGCGCGATCACCAGCAACAGGCCGCCCAGCACCCAGCGCCAGATGGTCTGCGGGTTGGCGATCGGCGTGCCCACCACGGTCGGCAGGGTGAGCGTCGACTCGACCTGCACGGTGTAGACGGCCGGTTTAGCCGGGGTGAGAAACGCCTGGTCACTGGTGGCGACGACGACCCGCACGAGGTGCCCGGTGTCGATCCGCCGGACGATCGCCGGCAGCGTCACGGTGACCGGCTGGGCCTGCTCGATCGAGGCCGGCAGGCCGGTGAGCCGCACCGGCGCGATAAGCCCGGCGCTCAGCGTCTCGGCGCCATCCTGATCGACGTCGTAGAGCTTGACGAACAGCGTGGCCTCGCCGGTCGGCGACGCCGCGCGCAAGCGCACCGTGGGCGAGCCGGCCACCTCGATCGCGCCGGTCACCGGAGTCGATTCGAAGGTGGCGTACTGGCCGGGAATGTCGGCGGCGACGCCGCCGAGCAGTTCACTCAGCCGGCTGCCGGCGCCGGGCAGCGAGGACAGCGCCGCCGGGTTGCCGTTGGGCGGGTTGGCGACCGGCTGCGCCGGCCCGGCGAGGGAGACCTGGGTGCTTCCGGTTCCACCCAGGCCGGGGTACGCCTCCGTCGAGTAACCGTTGGTCACCAGGCCGCGGTCGAGCGCGCTGAAACCGGCCACTCGCGAGTAGGTGAAGTCGTCCGACGGGGCATCACCCTCGCCCTTCACGTAGTGGTCGAGCCACTGGACGGTGAGGTATTTGACCCGGTCCTGGTCGGTCTGCGGGCCGGCCCCGCCGTCGTGGCCGCCGGTGAACCAGGCGACCTTCACCGGGGTGCCGGTCGCCGCGATGCCCTTGGCGTTGGCGTCCCCCTCGGAGAGCGGGAAGAGGGTGTCCACCGCGCCCTGGATCAGCAGGGTCGGCGCCTTGATCTTGTCGAGCACGGTGGCCGGGCTCGACTTGCGGAGCACCTCGAGCGTGGTGGCGTCGGCCGTGCCGGTGGTGGCGAGCTGCAGGTAGGCCGCGCAGACGTCGGCCGCGAACCGCCCGCAGGCCGGGTCGCTGCCGGCCGGCTCGGGCGCGTCGGGGAGCAGGGTCGCCGCGCCGTTGCCGAAGTAGAGGCCGGCCCAGCCCTTCTTGAAGACGCCGGTCGCGGTGGTGTCGGCCGACTGCTGCAGGAAGACCTTGGACAGGTCGTTCCAGGTGATGGACGGGACGATCGCGTCGACCCGGCTGTCCTGCCCGGCCAGCAGCAGGGCCAGCGCACCGCCGTAGGAACCGCCGACCACGCCCACCCGCGGGTCGCCGGCCGCGTCCAGCTGGATCTCGGGGCGGGCGGCCAGCCAGTCGAGCAGGCCCTGCGCGTCCCGCACCTCGTAGTCGGGGCTGTCCAGGTGGATCTGGCCGCCGCTGCGGCCGAAGCCCTGCGCGGTCCAGGTCAGCACCGCGTAGCCGCGGTCGGCCAGCTCCTCGGCGTTGTCGCTCACCGACTCCTTGGTGCCGCCGAAACCGTGCGCGAGCAGCACCGCCGGCACCTTGCCGTCCCGGTCCCGGGGCAGGTAAAGGCGGGCGTCCAGGTCGACGCTCTCGGTCCCGGCCGGTCCGGTCTTGACGGTGATCTGCTCGTCGGCGCTGGTCCAGCCGGTGCGGTCCGGCCACGCCGCCCAGCCGACCAGTGCGGCCACCAGGACGAGAACCACCGAGCCGGCGACGACGCGACGGCGGGTGAAGCGGAGCGACCGCAGGGATGGCATGCGGCAAAGCTATCCGGGAACTTCTGAGCCGCTGCTGTGAGACCTCTCAGCGGGCGTGTCAGCGATAGCGTGGACCCACAACATCCAGACGATGGAGGGCATCCCGCGGTGGCCGAAGAACTGACGCTGACCGTCACCACGCAGTCGGCGCCCCTGGACGCCCGCCGTGGCGTCGTGCGGCTCCACCCCGAGGTGATGGCAGCCCTCGAGATCAACCCCGGCGATCCGGTACGCCTGGTCGGCCGGCTCACCACCGCCTGCCGCGCGATACCGACCAAGACGGCCGACGCCAGCCGCGGCCTGCTCTACGCCGACGACCTGATCATCGGCAACCTCGGCCTGCGCGACGGCGGCCAGGTCACCATCACGAAGGTGCCGATCGTGCACGCCCGCCGGGTCACCCTGGGCGGACCGGCCGAGATCGTCGCCCTGGTTTCACCCGAGATGCTGCGACTCGCCCTGCTCGGCAAGGTGGTCAGCGCCGGTGACGACGTCTCGCTGCTCCCACAGGACGTGCTTCCCGGCGACCACCGGGCGCTGGTCGAGGCGGTCACCCCCAGTCTGAAGAACCGGCTCGGCTACAGCTTCACCAGCGCCCTGCTCAACGTCACCGCGGTCGACGACGCCGACGCCGTGCTGGTCAGCCCCGACACGGTGGTCGGCTGGGTGGGCGGCCACTACACGGCCGGCGGCCCGACCGGCTCGGTCGCGGTGGCCGCGAGCTCGCCGGCCGCCACCGACCCGGAGGTACCGCCGCCCAGCCTGGACGACCTGCCCGGGCTGCGCGCCCAGGCCAAGGAGCTGGAGGAACTGCTCGACCTCGGCTTCCACCACGGCGAGGTGCTGGCCCGGCTCGGCACCAAGGTGTCGCTCGGCGTACTCATCTCGGGTCCGTCCGGGTCGGGGAAGTCCGCGCTGGTCCGGGCGGTGGCCACCCGGGTCGGCGCGCGGGTGCTGCCGGTCTGGGCGCCCGAGTTGGCGGCGCTGACCAACGACTCGGCGGCGGCCCGGCTGCGCGGCCTGGCTCGGGACGCCCGCGGGGACGGGCCGGCCGTGCTTCTCGTCGCCGACGTCGAGGCGCTCGCCCCGCGGGAGGAGCCGGGGCCGATCTCCACCGTCTTCCACCAGGTGCTCGAGGAGATCGTCCGGGCCGGGGTGGCGGTGGTCTGCACGACCAGCCGGCCGGAGTCGGTCGATCCGTCGCTGCGCGCGCCCGACCTGCTCGCCGTGCAGCTCGCGGTGCCGCTGCCGGACGCGGCGATGCGCCGGGAACAGCTGAGCGTGCTCACTCGCGGGATGCCGCTGGCGGAGGACGTACGGCTGGATGACGTCTCCGGCCGTACCCCCGGATTTGTCGCCGCTGACCTTGGTGCCCTCGCCCGCGAAGCGGGGGTTCGGGCGGCCCTTCGCCAGAAGGACGCCGAATCACCCACCGTGACCATGGCCGATTTCGAGGCCGCACTCGACGTGGTGCGACCGACCTCGATGGCCGAGTCGACGCTCGAGGTCGCGGCGGTGACCCTGGACGACGTCGGCGACCTGGTGGACGTCAAGCAGATGCTCACCGAGTCGGTGCTGTGGCCGCTCACCTATCCCGACACGTTCGCCCGGCTCGGGGTGTCGCCGCCGCGCGGTGTGCTGCTCTACGGTCCGCCCGGTTGCGGCAAGACCTACCTGGTCAAGGCGCTCGCCGGGACCGGGAAGGCCAACGTGCTCTCGGTCAAGGGCGCGGAACTGCTCAGCAAGTGGGTGGGCGACAGCGAGCGGGCCGTGCGGGAACTGTTCCGGCGGGCCCGGGAGGCGGCGCCCACCCTGGTCTTCCTGGACGAGGTGGACGCGCTGGCGCCGACCCGGGGGCAGGCCACCGACGGCGGCACCACCGACCGGGTGGTGGCGGCCCTGCTCACCGAGCTCGACGGGGTGGAAGACCTGCGCAACGTGGTGGTGATCGGAGCTACCAACCGGCCCGACCTGATCGACCCGGCGCTGCTGCGGCCCGGCCGGCTGGAACGGCTGGTCTACGTGCCGCCGCCGGACGCGTCGGCGCGGGCGGCGATCCTGCGGGCGTCGTCGAAGGCGGTGCCGCTGGACGAATCGGTCGATCTCGACGAGTTGGGGGCCGCGCTGGAGGGCTTCTCCGCGGCCGACTGCGCGGCGCTGATCCGGGAGTCGGCGCTCGCGGCGATGCGGGACTCGCTGGAGGCGTCGACGGTGACGGCGGCCAACGTGGCTACCGCCCGTAAGCGGGTGCGGGCCTCGCTCGATCCGACCCAGGTGGCCTGGCTCGAGGCGTACGCCTCAACTCACCAGCCTGGCTGATCTTTCAGCGGCGGCGGGTGCGGGCCCGGGTGGCCCGCAGCCGGCGCAGGCGGCCGACCAGCACCGGGTCGTGCTCGGTGGCCTCGGGCTTGTCCAGCAGCGCGTTGAGCACCTGGTAGTAGCGGGTCGAGGAGAGGCTGAAGGTGTCCCGGATGGCCTGCTCCTTGGCGCCCGCGTGCTTCCACCACCGCGCCTCGAAAGCGAGGATCTCTCGCTCACGCTCGGTGAGGCCGGCCGGCTCCGCTGTCCGTGGCGCCGGAATGTGCTGGGTGGACTCTTCGGACGGGTCCGCGGCGGCGGGCTGCATGGTGCTCCAAATGCGAAGGCGAGGGGCCGCCAGCAGCATATGTTGCCGACGACCCCGCCGCATGACCCGCCCGACGTTACCTCACGTTATGTCCCGCTTACGCATTGTCCACATAGCGGCACCCACCACGAGCACCAGAATGATGGCGAGCGCGCTGCCCGCCATCTGCCAGGTGATCGTCAACGTGTCCGGCTGACAGGTGCCGGTGCCGTCGAGGTTGCACGCGTTGTAGTCCTGCGCGGTGTACTCCTTGCTCATCCAGGCGATGACCCAGAACGGCGCGAGGTACAGCTCCGGGAACTTCACCTGGGCGACGGCCAGCACCGCGGCCACCCCGAACTGGAAGACCACGATCACGCCGATCGCGACGCCGAGCGCCATCGCGGTGTGCCGGCCCAGCGACGCCAGCCCGAACCCGAGCGCGCCCGCCACCAGCACCAGAACCAGCGCCCGCAACTCCATCAGCCCGAACGACTGCCACACCCCGGAGGTCATCCCGATGGTGTTGCCCCGGGTCTTCGCGACGCCCCAGAAGGCCGCCGTCCAGAGCGCCGCCGTCACCACGGTCAGCCCGGTCACCCCGACCAGCAGCGCGGCCAGCTTGGTGGACAGCACCTGCAACCGGCGCGGCCGCCAGAGCAGCAGGTTCATCATGCCGCCGCTGCTCCACTCGGCCCCCACGAAGGACGCCCCGATCACGAACGCGGCCAGCGCCAGCACCGCCGCGAACGTGGTGATCATGTCAGGCAGGTTGTCCTTCAGCCCGAAGGTGGCCGGCATGTACCACTCCGCCTGGAAGTCCGACTCGGACGGCGCGATGATCTCGCAGTTCGGCGGGAACTGACTGGCCTTCGCGGTGCCCTGCGCCGCCTGGCAGTCCGTCTTCATCTGCTCGGTGCTGGCCACCGACTGCCGGTAGTCGGCCTGGGCCTTCGCGGTCGCCACGGCGATCTGGTCCGGCCCCACCTTCTGATTGGTGAGGAACACACCCACCACCACGGCGGCCAGAATCAGCAGCGCCCCGATCGCGAACAGCTTGGTGAACCGGCGCTTGACCAGCCGGCGCGTCTCCGCTCGATACAGGCTCACTGACCCCACCCCGCCGACACCTGATCCACCTGACGGTTCTGCCCGTCGACCGGCGCGGTGCCGGTCAACTCCAGGAACACGCTCTCCAAGTCGGCCGCGACCGGCGTCAACTCGCTGACGTAGATCTGCCGCTCGGCCAGAATCCGGGTGATCTGCGCCGGATTGCCGGCGTTGCCGACCGTGAAGAAGTCGGTGCCCAGCTCCACCTGGGCACCGGCGGTGCGCAGGATCTCGGCCGCCCCGAGCAGGTCGATCCCGGGTTCCAGCCGCACCTTCACCGACGACGACGTGTGCGTCGCCAGCACCTCGGCCACCGACCCGGCGGCCACCCGCCGCCCGGCCGAGATGATCGTCACCGAGTCACAGATCAGCTGGATCTCACCGAGAATGTGACTGGACAGCACCACCGTCATGCCCGACTCGGACAGCGTCCGCATCAGCGTGCGCATCTCCCGGATGCCGCCCGGGTCGAGCCCGTTGGCCGGCTCGTCCAGAATCAGCAGCCTGGGCTCCTTGAGCAGCGCCGACGCCACCGCGAGCCGCTGCTTCATGCCGAGCGAGTAGGTGCGTACCCGGTCCTTGGCCCGATCCCGCAGCCCGACCAGCTCCAGCACTTCCTCAACCCGCACCCGCCGCACCCCGCCCGCGTCGGCGAGCAGCGACAGCGTGTCCCACGCGGTGAAGTTCCCGAAGAACTGCGGGCTCTCCACGATCGCGCCGACCTGCCCCGCCACGGCCGGCAGGTGCCGCGGCACCTCCTGGCCCAAAATCGACATCCGGCCACCGTTGGCCCGGATCAACCCCAGGAGGGTACGCAACGTGGTCGTCTTACCCGAGCCGTTAGGCCCGAGGAACCCGTGCACCTGCCCGGCCTCGACCACCATGTCGAACCCATCAAGAGCCCGGCGCACGCCTTTCCGGCTGCGATAGGTCTTCTGCAGCCCAGCTATCTCGAGTACGGCGTCCATGCCGCGAGACTCTAGGCAGCTCCGTCAATATCCGGAATCCGCCGCCCCGAAATGCCGAAATTTCATGCGGAAGTGGGCCATGTTCGGCGGGGCCTTCCGAGGTCAGTGCGGCGTTTACGCTCCGTACACCTCCTCGAAAGGATCCACAGTGCAGCGCTTCGCCTGGCCGGCCCGTGTCGGTCTCGCACTGATCACCACTGCCTCGCTTGGTGTGCTTACTTCGGCGCCCGCGCAGGCCGCTTCGGCTGGGGTTGCGTCGGTGGTGGAGAGCACCAAGGTCAACTACAAGGCGGCCAAGGGCAAGCAGAACAAGGTGGTTGTCACGCTTGCCGGGCGCACCGTCACGATCGACGACGTGGTGGCGATCAAGGCCGGGGCCGGGTGCAAGGCGGTCGCGGGGGACAAGACCAAGGTTCGCTGTACGACGAAGGCGGCGCCCACCCGGGTGCGGGTCTACACGTACGACCGGAACGACTCGATCGTCAACCAGGCCAACCTGCCGTCGACCCTGAACGGTGGCAGCGGCAACGACAGCATCGGCGGCGGGCCGCGCGGTGACCTCATCACCGGGGACATCGGCAACGACAAGCTCTGGGGCAACGGCGGCAACGACACCATCTACCCCGACATCGGCAACGACATCGTCCATGGTGGCGCCGGCAACGACGGGATCATGGACACCGGTGGCACCTTCGTCAGCAACGACTGGCTGTACGGCGATGACGGCAACGACACCCTCTGGGGTTACGTCGGCAGCGACCACCTGTACGGCGGCTACGGCGAGGACTGGCTGTACGGCGGTCAGAACTCCGACTACCTCGACGGCGGCTACGGCGACGACTACCTGATGGGCAACGACTACTGCACCTGGCCGGAGGCCGGCGGCTGCAACGCCAAGGACACCCTGATCGGCGGCCCGGGCAACAACCAGATCGTGACCGGCCTCTAGGCGCTGATCACCTGGACGCCTGCCTCGCGGAAGGCGGCCAGCGTGGCCGGTGGGGCGCCGGAGTCGGTCACCAGGGTTTCCACCTTGGTGATCGGGCAGATTCGGGCGAACGCGTGGCCGCCCAGCTTGGACGAGTCGGCGATCACCACCACGCGCTTCGCTCGGGCGACCATCAGGCTGTTCATCGCGGCCTCGCCCTCGTGGTGGGAGGCCGCGCCCAGCTCCACGTCCAGGGCGTCCACGCCGAGCAGGACGATGTCCAGGGTTACCTCGTTGAGCAGCGCGCCGCCGAGCGGGCCGACCACCTCGAAGGACTGGGGGCGGACCACCCCGCCGGCCACCACGATCTTCATGCGGGAGCGGACCAGCAGCTCGTTCGCGATGTTCAGGGCATTGGTGACCACCGTCAGCTGGGAGCCCTCGCCGCCGGTGTTCAGGTCGGGGCGGACCGCCAGGGCCCGGGCCACCTCGGTGATCGTGGTGCCGCCGTTCAGGCCGACCACCGTGCCGGGAATCACCAGGCCGGCCGCGGCCTCGCCGATGCGCTGCTTCTCGGCCGAGTGCTTGGCGCTCTTGTAGCGCAGCGGCAGGTCGTAGGAGACGCCGTTGGCGACCGCGCCGCCCCGGGTCCTGGTGATCATCTGCTGCTGGGCCAGCTGGTCGAAGTCACGCCGAATGGTGGCCTGGGAGACATCAAGGCGCGCCGAGGCGTCCTCGACGCTGACCCGGCCGGTCTCCGTGAGTAACTCGAGCAGGGCATTCCACCGCGCGTACCGGTCCACCAACCACTCCCGATGCACGTTTCGTGATAAGTGTGTGCACATTAGTGCGCGAAAGGCCGGGATGCAAAGCTCGCCCCTTGCGCGGTCGGGGGATGACTGTTGCGTCCACGCCTACCCTCCGCGCAGAATAACGCTCGAAAGTGCCGGGAACCGCGCGCTTATGCGCAGCCGCGACGATGCGACCTGCCTTTGAGACCGAAGGGTGGCCCATGACGTACGTCAAGGCGGAGATCGCAAGCCAGCCGGACTGCTGGCGGCTCGCCGCGAAGCTGGCCGACTCCCCGGGCCTGCCGGTCCGTGGTGAGCGGGTCGCGGTGGTCGGTTGTGGCACGTCGTGGTTCATGGCCAAGGCCTACGCGGCACTCCGCGAGCAGGCCGGGCACGGCGAGACCGACGCGTTCCAGGCTTCCGAGTTCCCGCACACCCGCAAGTACGACCGGGTTGTCGCGATCACCCGCTCGGGCACCACGACCGAGGTCGTCGAGCTGCTCAGCACCCTGCCGAAGACCACGGTGATCACCGCCGACGGTGGCCAGCCGGCCGCCGCCCTCGCCACCGAGGCGATCGTGCTGGACTTCGCCGACGAGCAGGCGGTGGTGCAGACCCGCTTCGCGACCAGCGCCCTGGCCCTGCTCCGCGCCCACCTGGGCGCGGACATCGAGTCGGTGGCCGCCGACGCCGAGGTGGCCGTGCGGATGCCACTGCCGGTGCACCCGGCGCTGGCCGAGCAGATCACCTTCCTGGGCCGGGGCTGGACGGTCGGCCTGGCCGAGGAGGCGGCGCTGAAGTGCCGCGAGGCCGCCATGTTCTGGGCCGAGGCCTACCCGGCGATGGACTACCGGCACGGCCCGATCTCGATCGCCGCGCCGCGCCGGGTGGTGTGGGCGTTCGGCGAGATCCCGGTCGGGCTGGCCGACGACGTGGAGGCGACCGGCGCTCTGTTCGTGCACAGCCGCCACCACGGCGGTTACGCAGCGCTGGGCAACTGGTGCGGCGGCCGGGCGCCCCTCGACCCGATGGCCGACCTGGTGCTGGCCCAGCGAGTGGCCGTGCTGCTGGCCACCAGCCAGGGCCTCGACCCGGACCACCCGCGAAACCTGACGAGATCAGTGGTTCTGGCGTGAGCGGGCCCGTCGTCGTAGCACTGGACGTCGGCGGAACAGGCATGAAATGCGCGTTGGTCCGCCCGGACGGCACCGTTCTGCATGAGGAACGGCATCCCACCCTGGCCGCCCGCGGGCCCGAGGCGGTCACCGCGAACATCCTGGAGATCGCGGCCGGCCTGGCGAACCGGGCCGAGAACCCGATCGCGGTCGGCATCGCCGTCCCGGGCGTGATCGACGAGGAGAACGGCGTCGCGGTCTGGTCGTCGAACGTGGGCTTCCGCGACGTACCCCTGCGGAAGTTGCTCACCGACCGGCTCGGGCTGCCCGCGGCGCTCGGCCACGACGTCCGCGTCGGCGGCCTCGCCGAGGCCCGCCTCGGCGCCGGCCGAGGCCAGCGCTACGTCCTTTTTGTCGCCATCGGTACGGGCATCGCCGCCGCCCTGGTGGTGGATGGCTCGACCTACGGCGGCGCCCACGGAGCGGCCGGCGAACTGGGCCACATCGTGGTGCGGCCCGGCGGCACTCCCTGTGGCTGCGGCGCGCGTGGCTGCCTGGAGGCGGAGACCTCGGCCCGGTCAATCGGCCGACGATATGCCGAAATATCGGGCAAGAGCGGCGCGACAGCCTTCGACGTCGTCGCGCGGCTCGATCAAGATCCAGCAGCAAGACAGGTCTGGCACGAGGCCATCGACGCCCTGGCCGACGGCCTACTGACCGCCCAGGCGCTCTACGACGTAGATGTCCTGGTCCTGGGCGGCGGCCTGGCCGAGGCGGGCGAGGCCCTTCTCGAACCACTGCGGAACGAGCTGAAGAAGCGGCTCACCTTCCACCGGATGCCCCGGATCGTCAAAGCCGAACTGGGCGACACCGCCGGATGCAAGGGCGCGGCCCTGCTGGCCCTCGACCACCTGGAGAAAGCTTGATCAGCGGCCAGATCGTCCGTCCCGGCGCCGTGCTCCGCGGCCACCTGCACCTCGACGGCCCGCTGATCGGCGAGATCATCGAGGACGACCGAGTCGGCGACGACATCATCGTGCCGGGCTTCGTCGACCTGCACTGCCACGGCGGCGGGGGCCACACCTTCACCGAGGGTGACCCGGACGACGCCCGCGCGGCCGCCGCCTTCCACCTCGCGCACGGCACCACCACCATGCTGGCCAGCCTGGTCAGCTCCCCGTTCGACCTGATGCGCGACGCCACCGCCGCCTACCTGCCCCTGGTGCGGGCCGGCGTGCTCGCGGGCGTGCACTTCGAGGGGCCGTACCTCTCGGCCGCGCGCTGCGGCGCGCAGAACCCGGAGTTCCTCCGGGACCCGTCGGTCGAGGAACTGTCCGCGCTGGTCAAGCTGGGCGAGGGCACGGTACGGATGGTGACCGTCGCGCCCGAGCTGCCGGGCGCCCTGGACGCCATCGCCTTCCTGAGGGACCACGGCGTGATCGCGGCGGTCGGGCACACCGATGCCTCGTACGCCGATGTGCTGGCCGGTGTCGCGGCCGGCGCGACCGTCGGCACCCACCTGTTCAACGGCATGCGCCCGCCGCACCACCGCGAGCCCGGCCCGGTGATCGGCCTGCTCTCCTCGATCGCGGTCTGCGAGCTGATCGCCGACAACATCCACCTGCACCCGGGCATGCTGGCGTTCGCCGCGAAGACCGCCGGACCGGGCCGAGCTGCCCTGATCACCGACGCGATGGACGCCACCGGCATGCCGGACGGACGCTACGACCTGGGCGGCCAGGAGGTGATCGTGGCGGACCGGGTGGCCCGGCTGGCCCGCAACGGCTCGATCGCCGGCAGCACGCTGACCATGGACGAGGCGCTGCGCAACGCGGTCGCGGCCGGGATCCCGCTGCCGGACGCGGTGGCGATGGCCACCGCCACCCCGGCGAAGGTGCTGGGGCTCGCCGACCGCGGCGAGATCACCACGGGTAAACGAGCCGACCTGGTGGTGCTCGACCCCGAGCTGCGGGTCAGACGCGTGCTGCGGGCCGGGACGGAGATTCCGCCCACCATCGGGTAGGGATCCGCTCGATCAGCCGGGCCAGGAACAGCCCGAGCAGGGCGCCGGCCACCGAGTCGGTGACCCAGTGGAACCCGGTGTAGACCGTGGTGCAGAACAGGATCGTCACCGGCACCACCCGGACCCCGGTCCACTCCCACCGGCGCAGCGGCCGCCGCAGCAACGCGGCCAGCAGCAGGGCCATCACGGCGTACCAAACCATGCTGTTGCCCATGTGGCCGGAGGGATAGCTCATCGCCTCGACGCCGGAGGCGGCGGGGTTGAACATGATCGCCTTGTCCGGACCGTCGAAGCGCGGCGCGGCCCGGTCGGCCCAGATCTTCAGCGGGCCGATGGTGACGTAGGTCAGCACGAACGCGGCCACGAACGGAATTACCGCCCGCCACGACCGGGTGCGCCAGAACAGCAGCCCGGTCAGGATCAGGCCGATCGGCATCAGCACCTGACCGCCCTGGCCCAGGTAGTTGAAGACCCGGGCGGTCCAGTAGATCGGGGCCGGCTGGTGGGCCAAGGACCAGTCGGCCACCCGCTGGTCGAACCGCAGCAGGTGGCCGTTGATCAGGGCGACGGTAAGCGCCACGAACGCCGCCACCAGGGCCGCGTCGATCCACCAGCGTCGGAGGGACGAGATCACGCCCTCAAAACTAGAGGAGGGTACGCAACTTGGCGGCCAGCAGGTCGCCGCGTACCCCCGAGTTGGGGCAGCCGCCGAAGTGATGCAGCGCCACCACCTTGTTGGTCTTTCTCGACAGCACCGGCGAACCGGACGAACCGCCCTCGGTGTCGCAGTAGTAGGCGACGTCCGAGGCCGCCGTGTACCCGGTGTAGCCGGGGTCGGTCACCGAGCAGTTCCCGGCCTTGTCGCCGAGCGAACCGGCGATCCGGGTGGGCTCACCGGCCGGGTGCTGCGGAACGTACAGCTCCTGGTTCTTGGCCGGCCGGGCCGTGTCGAGCTGGAGGAAGCCGAACTTCTTGATGGCGTCGAAGTTGTCGACCGTGAAGAGCGTGTAGTCGTACGTGTGGTCGGTCGACAGCACCTCCTTGCCCCACACCTTGGTGGGTTGGAAGACGTCGTACCCACCGCAGGTCGCGCACTGGTAGTTGAACCAGACCTCGGTCTCGTAGGCCGCGCTCGAGGTGGTGAAGCAGTGGTTGTTGGTGAGCATGCGGTTCTTGATGCCGACCCGCCAGCCGGTGCACAGCTCGGTGCCGTTGATCAGCAACCGGGCGATGGCCTTGGATTTGGTGTAAGCGACCGGGTCGGCCGAGCGGTAACAGACCGCGTCCTTCGACGTGTCGGCGCCGCACACCGACTCCTCCCGGCCGGTGCGACCAGGCGGGATGAGCTGCGACTCCGGCTGCCGCGACTGTTCGTCCCGGCTGAAACCGCGGGCGACCCGGTCGACCCCGACGCCGAGGGCCCCGAGCAGATTGCCGGCCCCCATCGGGTTGGCCGCGCGGTGCATCTCCAGCACGGCGGTGTCCCCGGTGACCGACATCGCCCACTTGTTGACCGACCCGGTCTCGAGGACCTTGGGCGCGTCGTAGCGGTAGGACTCGGTGCCGTCCGCGTTGGCGACGGTCAGGTAGTCACCGGGCAGCATCGCCATCCGCTTGAAGTGCAGCTTGACGTAGGACGCGCCCGGGTAGCGGAACGTCTCCTTCTGCGGGCCGCGCCCCAGGTAACCGAGCAGGCGATCGACCCGCACGAGCTCGCCGACCCGCTGCCGGCCGTCGACCGTGGCCGACTCCAGCGGGCGGTCCGCGGCCGACCGCTCGGGCGCGGGGGCGACGACATCGCCCTGGCCCTCGGCCTCCTCCGGGGTCAGCACCCGGCCGGTCTGGGCCGGGTCCGCCGGGTCTGCTGGGCCTGCCGGGCCCGCCGGGTCCGCTGGTTGCGCTTGATCCGCCGAGACAGGCGTACGGGCGACGCCGGGTGCCTCGTGCCAGGTGCCAACCGGGCGGCCGTCGTCACCGGCGTACCGCCACGCCGTGACGCCCGTCGCACCGGCCAGCACCAGGGCCGCGCACGCCCCGGCGGCCATGCCAGCCTTACGTCGCATCTCAACCGCCATTCACGTCATATCACGGGAAATTTGAACTGATCCAGCGTTCTCGAACCTGTGTAACGAGCCACCTGCGGCCGCGACGCGCCGCAGCGACGGGCACACTGGTGGGGTGCGCATCACGTCCGCTCTCATCGACCCGGCGCTCCTCGAGCTGCCCTGGAGCATCCCGCTGGAGGAATGGCCGGCCGACCATCTGGTCGCGCTGCCGCAGGGCATCTCCCGGCACATCGTGCGGTTCGTCAAGCTCAACGACGTCGTTTACGCCCTCAAGGAGACCCGCGAGCGGATCGCCGAGAAGGAGTACGACCTTCTGCGCGCCCTCGAGCGCATCGACTTCCCGTCCGTCGAGGCGATAGCCACCGTCACCGACCGGTTCGACGTCAACGGCGAGCCGCTGGAGACCATCCTGGTCACCCGGCACCTGCAGTTCTCGCTGCCCTACCGGGCGCTCTTCTCGCACGTGCTGCGGCCCAACACGCTCAACCGGCTGCTCGACGCGATGGTCGCCCTGTTCGTCCGGATGCACCTGACCGGCTTCTTCTGGGGTGACTGCTCGCTGTCCAACACCCTGTTCCGGCGGGACGCGGGCTCCTTCGCGGCCTACCTGGTGGACGCCGAGACCGGCAACCTCTACCCGAAGCTGTCCGAGGGCCAGCGCAGCGAAGACATCGAGATCATGCGGGTGAACGTCTTCGGCGAGTGCCTCGACCTGCAGGCGGCCGAGCTGCTGCACGAGTCGATCGACCCGGAGCAGGTGGTCGACGACATCGTGTCCCGCTACGAACGGCTGTGGCACGAGGTCACCTACGAGCAGGAAATCGCCCAGCGGGACACCCGGCACGATCTCGAGGGCCGCATCCGCCGGCTCAATGAGCTCGGCTTCGACGTGGCCGAGGTGGCGATGTCCACGGTGGACGGCGGCATCCGGGTGCGTCCCAAGGTCGTCGACGCCGGTTACCACACCCGCCGCCTGCTGCGCCTGACCGGCCTGGACGCCGAGGAGAACCAGGCCCGGCAGCTGCTCAACGACCTGGACACCTACCGGGCCGAGAGCGCGCTCACCGACGAGCAGCAGGCCGCGCACCGATGGCTCACCGAGGTGTTCGAGCCGGTGGTCCGGGCCGTCCCGCAGGGCATGCGCCGCAAGCTGGAACCGCAGGAGATCTTCACCCAGATCATCCAGCACAAGTGGCTGCTGTCCGAGAAAGCCGGGCGCGACGTCGGCATGGCCCCGGCCGTGCAGTCCTACCTCACCGACGTGCTCGCCAAGAAGCCGGACGAGCAGGCCGTGCTCGGCGTCGAGGTCAGCGAACTACCCGCCGAGGTCTGACCGGGGCGCGGCCGCCTGCTGGCGGAGTGCCCGCAGGCCGGCCCGGCGGGCGACCACCACGACCTCGTCGCCGGGGGCGAGCACCCGGCGCGGGTCGGGCCGCCAGTCGACCCACTGCTCGCCGGCCGCGCGCATGGCGATCACCCGGGCGCTCCGCGGCCGGTCGACCCGGCTGAGCGGCGCACCGTCCAGATCGGAGCGGGCTGTCACCTCGACCGCGGCCACCAGCAGCGCATGCCGCTCGACCGGGATGGTGGCGAGCACCTCACGTTCGAGCAGCGCGGCTGCGAACGCCGGCGCGCACAGCCGGGGCACGCTGCGCGAGATGTTGATGTCGAAGACGTCCTGGACCCGGGTGGCGAAGTCGTCGTCGAACAGCCGCAGAACCACCCGCAGATCGCTGCGCGCCGCCCGGGCGTGCAGCGCGGCCTGCAGGTTGACGGCGTCGTCGGTGGAGACCACGACAAGCGCCCGGCAGGTGTCGATCGAGGCGGCCCGCAGCGTCTCGGCCTGCGACGCGTCCCCGACGATCACCGGTAGGCCGAGCTCCTCGGCGACCCGCACACCACGCGCGTCCGGTGCCACGTCGATCGAGACCACGTCCACGCCGAAGTCGTTCAGCTGGCGCAGGATCCGGGTGCCGACGTTGCCGAGCCCGACCAGCACGACATGGTCGGCGTGCTCGCCGAACACCTCGCCCCGGTCCCGGGCCAGCCGGGTCTTCACCACCCCGTCGACCACCGCCGCGGTGATCAGCGGCAGCAGCGCGACCCCGGCGACGGTCAGCACGAGCTGCGCGGCCTGGGCGATCGGCCGCCGGTCGGGCTCCACATCGGAGGAACCGACCACGGTCAGCATGGTCAGGTAGATCGACTCCCAGAAGCCGTGCACCCCGGTGTACCGGGTGAGCACCGCGCCGGCCGCGACGGTCAGCGCGACCGCCACCCCCACCGCGACCGCGAGCTTGCGGGTCATGCCCACCCGCAGTGCCCGCCGATAGGAGAGGCGGCGACGGGTGCGGCCGCGCCGGCGCCGGGCCACCGCCGGGCCGGCCGACCGGCCGACGGCCTCGGCCAGCACGAGATCACTCGGGCCGGCCTCGTCGTCGCCCGGCAGCACCGCGATCTGTCCACCCTCGACCGACGCGGTCAGCGGCAGCACCACGGTGCCGTCCGCCGCCTCCGTCCGCCGGGTCACGTAGAGGGTGCGGCCGGCATAGCGGAAGTGAACCGGCGCGACCTCGCCGAGGGCCGCCGCGACGAACGCCGGGGTAGCCATCGCGGCGTCGGACAGGACCGCGCAATCGGCGAAGAGACGACGCACATTCTGTGCGAGACCGGTAGTGAACATCCGCAGGACCAACCGCAGATCGCCCTCCACCGAACGGGCACAAAGCGCCGCGTGCAGGTTCACCATGTCGTCCGGCATGGCCAGCGCGAGGCCCGCCGCACCGGCCAGCCCGGCCTCCCGGAAGGCTCGTTCGTCGAGCCGGGCGGCGGTGATCACCCGAACCCCGCGAGCCTTCAGATCATCGAAGTTCGGCACGTCCGGGCGCAGGTCAGGCGGGGTGATGACGGTGATCCGCAGCGGCCGGTCGGCGCCGATCAGCTCCTCGGCAAGGGTGTAGACCAAGGCATCCGAGCCGCACACCACCACATGTGGACGGTCGTCGGAGTTGCGATCACGCAGGCGCGACATCAGCTCCTTGATCGGTTCACCGGGCACACCCGCGATCGTAGCGAGCCGGAACCCCTCGGCGTGGCAAGTCGTTGCCCCTTCCGACGCTATTCGTCCGAGTTTGCACAGTCCTGGAGGAATTCAGTGCGCAAGTTCTGGTATGCCGGTGCGGTCTTCGCCGGCGGGATCTTCCTGTTCGGTGCCGCCGCTCCCGCGCAGGCCGACCTGGTGCCCGGAACCGGCACGGCGGAACAGCAGGCCGACGAACAACTCGCCAGCCTGCTCGGCCGCTCCAACGGGGCCACTGTGGAGAATCCGCTCCGCCACAGCACGCTGGGCAAAACGCCGCTGGGTGCGCCGCCGCTGGTGGACTACGCGGCCGGCCACAACGGCACCGACCTCAAGCCGGCCCTGACCGGCGAGCCCACCACGAAGGCGGGCCCCGTCACGTCGGGCCTGCTTCCGGACGGCGACACACCGGGCGCGGTGCGGCCCACCACCCCGCGTCAGGCCGAGTCGTTCGAGGGTGGCCTGCCGCTGCTCGGCGGCCTGGGTGGCCGGCTTCCGGCGAACGCGACGCCGACGAGCCGGCCGGCCGACGACGAAGACATCCCCGACGCGTTCGGCCTCCCGGCCGGCGGCATGGACCTCCTCCCGGGCGACCTGGAGCCGGACTCGGACCTCGACCTGGACCCGGACTCGGACTTCGACCTGGACGCCGACTCGGACCTTGACTCGGACCTGGACTCGGACCTCGACCCGTACCTGGACTCGGACGTGGACCCGGATCTGGACCTGGACGCCGACTCGGCCGCGGACCCGTCCGACGTCGCCCCGGCGCCGGCGAAGAGCACCCCCGCCAAGGCCAAGAAGGTCAAGAAGGCCCCGAAGCCGACCGCCACCGTCGACGACCCGCGCCTGCTCGAGGAGCCGATCGACGGCGAGGCCCGCCGCGGCTTCTCCCCCGGCCGCCCGGTGGCCGGCGTGGACGCGCAGTACAGCTAACACCAACCCCCTTTTCAGATGCCCGTCCGGCCCCGCCGGGCGGGCATCGCCGTCTCGGCGGCCAGGCCCAGCAGCTCATCGACCGGCCACTGGTCATAGGCGTGCCGGCCGTACTTCCGGGCCACCGTGCGGCCGTCCGGGGCGATCAGGAAATCGGCGGGCAGACCCAGGCGGCCGTTGGCCTGATGCGACGCCGGCGCCTTCTCCCGGCCGCGCAGGACGGCGATCGTGCCGCGGGTCACAGCGCGCAGCAGCGGCAGGTAGACCCGCGGATGCAGCAGGGCTCGCCGGGAGGCGCCGACCCCGAACTCCGCGTACAGCAGCTTCTGCGGATCGGCGATGACGGCGAACGGCAGGTCATATTCCGCCAGCTCGGACGCCGGCGAGTGGAAGACGACCACCTCGCGCAGGCCAGCCGCCGCGATCTCGTCGTGCCGGCGGACGATCTCGCGAAGATGCAGGTTGCAGATCGGGCAGCCGGCGAATCGCCGGAACTGCAGGTGGACGAGGCGATCGGGATCGGGGATCGGCACGGTAGTGCCGTCCACCGCGGTCAGGTTGCGCACGGTACCTGCCCCTCGTAGGCGTACAACGTACATTTAACAGCGTAGGCGTACCGCGTACGCTGTCAAGCCGTGCCCCGCCCTCGCTCGCTGCAACCGGACCGCCTGGCCGCGGCGGCCGTCGCGATCATCGATCGCGATGGCCTGGCCGGCCTCACCATGCGCGCCGCCGCCCAGGAACTCGGCCTGAGCACGATGGCCCTCTACCGCTACGTCGCCGACCGCGACGAGCTGGAGCTGCTGGTCTGCGAGTGGGTCCTGCGTGACCTCGACGCCACCGTGCCCGACGGTCCGATCTGGACCGAAAACCTGAAAATCCTCAGCCAACGCGTACGGGCATCGCTCGCCGCCCACCAGCGGGTGGTGCCGTTGCTGATCGCGAACCGTCAGCGGTGCCACGCCGTGCTGCGCTGGACCGAGTCGGCGCTGGCCGTGCTCACCGCGGCCGGATTCGACGACGCCGACCGGGTGGTGGCGCTGCGTGGCCTGGTCGCCTACCTGAACGGCGCGCTCCTGCAGGAGAGCCTCGGCGCGCTGGCCGGCCCGGGCACGCTGGTCATGGCCGCCCTGCCGGCCGCCGACTTCCCACTGCTGCGCGACACCGCCCGCCGCGCCGGCACCGTCAGTGCCGACGACGAGTTCGACGGCGGCCTGTCCATCGTCCTGCGCGGCCTGGCCGCGATGGTCAGCTGATCCGGTCGGGCACCCGGCGCCCCAGGGTCACGTTCACCGCGACCAGCCCGACCAGCACCGCGGCCAGCAACTCCAGCGACGCGTGGGTGAGCGGGGTCAGCAGCGCCAGGACGACGGCGACCGGGAAGGCCAGCAGCATCGGCCCGCTCTGGTGCGGGCGGATGTGCAACAACCAGACAAAGAACAAATAGACCGCGACGGGTACGGCGATCGCGTAACCGGCGAGGGTCGAGGAGATCTCGGCGTGGTGGGTGGCGTGGTCGACCGCGACCCCCAGGCCGGCCCCGACCGCGGCCGCGGCGGCGAAGATGAAGTAGTGGCCGTAACCCCACAGGAACGACGTGCGCAGCGTCGTGACCAGGGCGTGCGCCGAGCGGTCGAAGTACAGCCACCACAGCGCGAAGACGATCACCAGGCCCGCCACGGCCAGCCGGAGCAGCACCGTGTTGTAGTCACTGCCCTCGTCGAGAGCCCCGCGGAAGGCGAGCGTCGCGGCCGAGACCGACTCACCCAGCACGATGATGGTGAACAGGCCGTAGCGCTCGGAGATGTGGTGCGGGTGATAGGTGGTCGGGCCACCGCTGGCTCGCTCGGCCCAGACCGGCACCGCCACGTCGGCCAGCACGAGCACCAGGAACAGGGGCAGCACCGGCCAGGACTCCGGGGTCCACAGGCGCAGGATCCAGAACAGCTGCACCACCGCGACACCGATGGCGTACCGCTGGGCGACGTTGCGGCGTTCCGGGTCGGAGCGGGACGCGCGCAGCCACTGTGCCACCAGGGCCAGCCGCATGATCACGTAACCGATGGTGATGATCCGGAAGTCGGCGTCCTCGAACGCCGGGCCGACCCCGGCCGCCAGCACCAGACAGCCGGCGATCTGTACGAACGTGGTGAGCCGGTAGACGTCGTCGTCGGTGTCGTAGGCCGAGGCGAACCAGGTGAAGTTCATCCACGCCCACCAGATGGCGAAGAAGACCATCAGGTAGCCACGCAGGCCGGACAGCACGTGGTGCTCGGCGATGCTGTGGTGCAGCGGCGCGGCCGCCTGCGCCACCGCGACCACGAAACAGAGGTCGAAGAACAGCTCGAGCGGGGTGGAGACGCGATGCGGCTCGTCGGTGCTGCGGGCCCGCATCGGGACCAGCCAGTTGCGGGTCGGGCCGGTCATTCGCCAACTCCCTCGAGCAGGTCCCAGTTGAGCAGCGTGAACGACGTCTCGTCGGTAGCGCCGGCGCGGCGGTAGGTGGCCAGCGCGGCTTCGTTGTCGACCTCGGTGCCGACCCACATGCCGTAGCAGCCGTTCTCCCGGGCGATGCCGGCCAGCTCGGCCACCAGCCGGGTGCCGATGCCCTGCAGACGAGCCACCGGGGCGACCCCGAGCTCGTAGATGAACATCTCGGTGCCCTTGTCCGGGTGGGTCATCTCGACGCCGGAGATCATCCCGACGGCGCGACCGCCCTCCTCGTACGCGAAAAGCAGGTGGTGGCCCGGTGTCGCGAGGAAACGCTCGGTCGCCGCCGCGATCGGCGGCGCATCGAAGAGGTCCGCCGCGGCCAGGACCGCGGCGGCGTCCTTGATCCGTTCGACGCGCATGCGGCCACCTTAGGGGCCGTTGGTCACGAGCCGGTCATAGCCTGGGCGATGGCCAGCGTGTCCTGATATTCGCGCCAGTGCGTGATGCGGTCGCCGGCGACGCGGATCACCGCGATCAGCGCGCTGGACCGGCGTTCGCCGGTCGCCGAGTGGGTGCCGCCGAGGTGGTACTCCACCACGATCACGGCCGGGTCGGCGGTCTCGTGGACGACGTCGATCACCATCTCGTCGAGCCGGAACGGCAGCGCGGCCCGGGCCGGGCCGGCCATCGCGGCGAACGCCGCGCGGCCCTCGATCCGGCGCGGGCCACCGGCCGCGAACGGCCACTCGATCACCACGTCGTCGGCCAGGTAATCGGTGCGGACCTCGCCGGCGTTGATCGCCCGCTCGAAAACCTCCCGTGTGTTCATCGCGCACCCCTCCAGTAAAGTGAGTCTCGACTCAGGTAAATTATGAGTCACGACTCACTTTGTCAATCGGGAGCGCCCATGCCGCCACGCGCCGACGCCGTCCGCAATCGCGCCAAGATCCTCGAGGTTGCCGCCCGGGTCTTCGCCGAACAGGGCGCCGCGGCCTCGACCGAGCAGGTGGCGGCCGAGGCCGGGGTCGCGATCGGCACGATCTTCCGGCACTTCCCGACCAAGGCCGACCTGCTCGCCGCGATCATGAAGGACACCCTGGCCGGCCTGGCCGCCCGAGTCGCCGCACCGGACGCGACCCTGTTCGGCGTCTTCACCGACCTGGTCGCCTCGGCCGCCGCCCGGCGCTCGGTCATCGACCTGCTGCCGCAACTCGAGGTGGCCGAGTCGATCGCCCAGTTCCACGCGGTGGTGGCCGGGCTGCTCACGCGCGCCCAGCGGGCCGGCGAGGTGCGCGCCGAGATCGGACCGGACGAGGTGATGGCATTGCTCGTCGCGGTCTGCCAGGGTGCGTTGCGTGGTGGATGGTCTCCGTCGTTGCAGCGCGACACGCTCGCCATCGTCTTCGCGGGCCTGCGCCCCGGCGAATCCGTCGTACCCGCGTCGTAGCATGACGGCCGAGGGTGAGGGGGCACAGTGTGACCGACGGCGATGGCTTCGTGCTCGGGGTTGACCTGGGCACCTCGCACACGGTGGCGATGCTGCGCCATCCCGACGGGCGCACCCGGCCGCTGCTCTTCGACGGCCAGCCGCTGATGCCGTCGGCGGTCTATCTGGACACTTCCGGCCGGCTGCACGTCGGGGCCGACGCCCTGCGGCTCGGGCACGCCGATCCGGCCCGGCTCGAGCCCAACCCGAAACGACACGTCGACGACGGCACCGTGCTGCTCGGCTCCGACCAGGGCATTCCGGTCGCCGACCTGCTCGCGGCGCTGCTCGGCGCCGTCGCCCGGGAAGCGGTGGCCACCACCGGGTTCCTGCCGCCGGCCATCCTGACCTTTCCGGCCGCCTGGGGCCCGCCGCGCCGGGCGGTGCTGAGCGAGGCGCTCGGCCGGGCCGGCTGGCCGGCCTCGACCCGGCTGGTGCCGGAACCGGTCGCGGCCGCGCGCTACTTCGCCGAGGTGCTGCGCCGGCCGGTCCCGACCGGTTCCTCGCTCGCCGTCTTCGACTTCGGCGGCGGCACCCTCGACGTGGCCGTGGTGCACGCCGACAAACCGGGCATCTTCTCGGTGACTGCCTCGGGCGGGGCCGACGACCTGGGCGGGCTCGACATCGACGCGGCGCTCGTCGAGCACCTGGGCAAATCCCTGGCCGGCGGCGAACCGGCCGCATGGCAGCGACTGACCGAGCCCACCACGCTGGCCGAGTGGCGAGCGCGGCGCCGGTTCTGGGACGACGTGCGCGGCGCCAAGGAGATGCTGTCCCGCAGCTCGTTCGCGCCGGTCCCGGTGCCCGGCGTCGAGCACGCGGTGCACCTCACCCGCGACGAGCTGGAGGCGGCGGCCGACCCGCTGGTGCGGCGCGGGGTGTCCGAGACGGCCGCGGTGATCGCGGCGGCCGGCCTGAAACCGGCCGATCTGGCCGGGTTGTTCCTGGTCGGCGGCTCGTCCCGGATCCCGCTGGTGGCCCGCCTGCTGCACAGTGAGCTGGGCATCGCCCCGACCGTGCTGGAGCAGCCGGAGCTACCGGTTGCCGAGGGCGCGATCATCGCCGCCGCCCAGGCCAACTCGGCACCCGCGCAAGCGAGCCCGGCGCCCGCACCGGCGAAATTCGCCACCGGGGTGGCCACCTCCGCTACGCCGACGCCGACGTCGGCCACCCGGCACGACTCGCCGCCGCCGATCACCGACACGCGCGCCGAAGCGGCCGCGCCCACCTCGGCGCCGCCGGTGTCGGGGCCGCCAGTGTCCGGGCCGCCGCTGCCGCGCCCGGTGTCCGGGCCGCCGACGCAGGCCGCGCCGCCCGAGGAGGAGACCGACGAACGGCTGCGGGCCGCGCCGGTCGACCCGTGGGCCACCGGCGAGGTCGCCGCGATGCCCACCACGGCCGATCCGATCCTCGGACCCTCGTCCCCCGCGCCGACGACGCCGCCCTACCCCGGATCGCCCGCGCCGCCCTACCCCGGATCGCCCGCGACGGGCCACCCGCAATACGCCGGATGGCCGGGGACGGCGCCGGCGCAACCCCGCACGCCGCCCGGCGGCGGGCCGGTGAGCGCGACCAAACCGGAAGCTCCCGCCCGAACCACGGGACGCCGACGTAGGGCGTACGTCTTCATTGCCTCGGCCTTGACCGTCGTTCTTGCCGCAGGGGCCGCCCTGGCCTGGGTTTTCTGGCCCGACTATCGGGCCCTCGACTATCACCCGCTCAGCGAGCCGCGCCGGATCACGCCGGTCGTGCCGGTCACCTCGGACTGGTCCGATGCCGAGATCTATCGCGATCGAGCCTATTTCGCCAGCTCCGACGCCGACAGCAACGGCCTTGCGGGCGTGGTCGCGATCGGGCTGAACGGCACCGAACCGATCTGGACCAGCCGGGAAGCCGGCACCGCGACCCGCTGGAAATCGATGGTGCCGCTGCCGGTGGGGGTGGCGCTGTTCACCGATCTCGACTCGGCCAACGACTACCGGCGGCGGATGGTCGTCCTCGGCGCCGACCACGGCAACCTGCTCTGGCAGCGGACTCTCGACCAGGACGACGAGGTGTTCTTCGCCGGCGACTCCGCGGTGATCGCCGATCGGCCCGGCAAACGGCTGATCGGCGTCAAGCTCACCGACGGCACCGAGCGCTGGTCGCAGCCCGACCCGACCAGCACCCTGTCCACCGCTACCAAGGTCCTGCTGGCCACCACGCCCAAGGATCTCGGCGGGCCGGCCACCGTGTTCGGCCGGGCCTTCGAGCCCGACCTCAGCGACGATCCGCGGGTGGTGCAGATCGCCGCCGACAAGTCGGCCCGGGTGATCGACGCGAACACCGGCAAGATCCTCACCTCCCGGCAGAACGTGGCCGAGCCGAAGGACGAGGTGGTCGCGCACAACGGCCGGCTCATCGTGCTGCAGCCCGATGACCAGCGCATTCTCTCCTACCGGCTGGACAAGCTCGGCGAGCCGAAGGTCGTCTACACGACCCAGGCGGCCGACAGCCAGATGAAAGACGTCACCCCCTGCGGCGACGACCGGGTCTGCTTCGACGAGGAGATCTCCTACGACGCGAAGACCACCACCGTGGTCGCGCTGGACGTGGCGGCCGAGGACGACACCGTGGTCTGGCGCTACAAGCTGGCCAACGTCAGCACGATCGTCCCGGTCGGCGAGGCCGTCCTGGTCACCACCACGGTGCCGGAGACGACCCTGATCGACGGGACCGGCAAGCGGGTCTGGACGCACACCGGGGAGGCGGCCCGGCTCGACGGCGGCAACCTGCTCGAGTTCTCCAAGGCCCTGAGCCTCTCGCCGAGCGACCCGGCCCTGACCGGGCGGCACCTGGGCGACGCGGCGGTGCCGCTCGGCTCGCTCAGCGACATCCGCTCCGACACCTGCGCCTGGAGCACGTCGATGCTGGCCTGCGCGGCCGAGAAAGACTTCGTCCTGCAGCAGTTCGCGGGATAGCAAAAACCGGGCGGCCCCGTCAGGGACCGCCCGGTTTCTAACGCTGCGTCAGATGCGAATGCCGGTCTCCGCGTTGAACACGTGGAGGCTGTTGGTCTGCGGCTTGACGTAAACGGTGTCGCCCATGCTGGGCATGTGCCGCCGGTCGGTGCGGACCGTGAAGCGCTCCGGGCCGCCCTCGAGATCGGCGTGGCCGTAGACGTTGGCGTCCGAACCGAGGTCCTCGACCAGGTCGACGACGATCGGGAAGCCGCCCTCGGTCTCGGTCACCAGGTCAGCGGCCTCGGGACGGAAGCCGATGGTGACCTTGCCGCCACCGCTCTGCGCGCCGGCGATCTGCTCGCGGGACAGCGGAACAGCAAGCGAACCGAAGTGGCCGCCGGCCTCGGTCAGCGGAACGGTCTTGATGTTCATGGCCGGGGAGCCCATGAAGCCGGCCACGAAGACGTTGCCGGGGGTGTCGTAGAGCGCCCGCGGGGTGTCCACCTGCTGGAGCACACCGTCCAGCATGACCGCGACCCGGTGACCCATGGTCATGGCCTCGACCTGGTCGTGGGTGACGTAGACGGTGGTGACGCCCAGCTTGGCCTGCAGCGTGGCGATCTGCGAACGGGTCTGGACCCGGAGCTTGGCGTCGAGGTTCGACAGCGGCTCATCCATGAGGAACACCTGCGGCTCACGCACGATCGCGCGGCCCATGGCGACACGCTGGCGCTGGCCACCGGAGAGGGCCTTCGGCTTGCGCGACAGGTACTCGTCGAGCTGGAGGAGCGCGGCGGCTTCCTTGACCCGGCGGTCGATCTCAGCCTTGCTGGTCTTGCGCAGCTTCAGCGCGAACGCCATGTTCTCGTACACCGACATGTGCGGGTACAGCGCGTAGTTCTGGAAGACCATCGCGATGTCGCGCGACTTCGGCGGGAGGTTCGTGACGTCCTTGCCCTCGATCAGGATGCGGCCCTTGTCGACGTCCTCGAGGCCGGCGAGCATGCGCAGGCTGGTGGACTTACCGCAACCGGAGGGGCCGACCAGGACGAGGAACTCCCCGTCGCCGATCTCGAGGTTCAGCTCGTTCACCGCGGGGCGCTCAGAGCCCGGGTAGATACGAGAGGCCTTGTCATAGGTGACCGTAGCCATGGTGAAACCAACTTCCTTATCCACCGGCAGGAACGTGCCGGACGATCCGAGTGGAAACAGCTGTGTAAACGTAAACCGTTTTACGTGACCTGCCAAGGCGCCCGGGAAGAAACAGGACGTTATGCTGGGCCCCGCGTGCCCCTGTAGCTCAGATGGCCAGAGCACCCGTCTTGTAAACGGGAGGTCGTCGGTTCGATCCCGACCGGGGGCTCCAGCTCACCCAGACGCACCGGCGGGGCCGGCCGTCTGGCCGGCCCCCGCTGGTTACCGAGCGTAAACCTGAGTTCGTCAGGCGCCCTTGCGGTAGCTGTCGTTGTCGGCCGGCTCCTCGTCGGCCGGCTCGTCGGCCGGCTTGTAACCGTCGTCGGCACCGTTGTCGGAAGCGGCCGGCTTCGGCTTGTGGTGGTGCGGCTTGGCCGGGACCTGGACGACGACGACCGTGGTCTGCTGCTGCGGACCGTCGAAGAAGTCGTCGTCGTCGTCGAAGAGAAGGTCGTCGTCGTCATCGAGGAAGCCGGCGTCCCCGAAGAACGCGTCGTCGTCGAAGCGGGGGCCACCGAAGCCGTGGCCGAACCCGTGGCCGAAGCCGTGGCCGAACCCGTGGCCGAAGCCGTTGCCGAAGCACGGGCGGCAGTGGCTCTCGGCCGCCTGGGCCGCCGAGGCCGGCAGAAGGAGCGCACCGGCGGTAACGGTGGCGGCGATAACGACCTTGGACAAGATTGACATGCTGCAACTCATCTCATCTTGGCGAATTGACGATCACGCCTGATCGTCCAGCCACCAAACGATCATGAGTGGCCCGAGGTTCGCCAAGAAATCCCGTCGTCACGCCAACGATAAAGCGACGGTAATCCGTTTGGCGTCAATCAAGCGATTCGCCCACGGACCGCGATCCCGAAGGATAGAAGCGCCCCGGCTCAGTCCCGAAGCGGCCCGTTCGGGTCACGCTGCTCGCTCGGTTTCGGCAAAGCGGCCTTCGGCCGGGCGCGCCGGGCGGCGAGGGCGAAGAGGGCCCGGTAGCCGTGGTTGTAGCCGTCCCGGAATGATTGATCGCGATCCATCGTGTGCTTGTACCACTGATGGACCCGTCCGCCGCCGTAGGCGCACAGCATCATTACCAGTATGTAGGCGATGATCTGAATGGCATTGTTTCCAACGGTCAGCACCCGACCATTTTAAAACACTGAAACGCTACAAGGTAATGCCCGTGGAGCCTTTTCAACTAAACGAGGGTGGCCCATCCCGGTTCGCGGAGGATGGGCCACCCCTTGCGTCCGATTCCGCGAGGGAGGCATCGCATTATCGGACGATTCAGAAAAGTCTCAGATGCCGGCGCGGACCCGTTCCGCACGCCGCGGGTAGACCATCGGCCGATCAGCCGAGGTCGCCATGGTCACCGTGCCGCGCACGGGCCGCGACCGGTGCCGAAGGCTGCTCTGGGTGCCCGGATTTTCGCTGCTCATCGTGCTGAAGATGGACACCGAGGCCGCTTCGTATCCGCGGCGATAGGCATCATCGCGTTCCTGGCCGTCCTTGTGCCACTGATGGATTCGCCCGACGGCATAGCCGCTGGAAATGAGAATGCCCAACGCAAGAGCGAGAAGTAGGTGGTAGTTTCCGGGCGCGGTCATCGGTCACCTGCTATGCCGTTCCAACTTGCCGGTCCATGATTGAACCGGGGGTTCCCACGATTCACAAAACCGGAGAACCCCCGGCTGGTTCGCGTTGCGATGCAAGCCCCGCCGGCACTGCTGCCGGTTAAGGGATTATCGGCCCGATCACTTTTCGCTAACCGCTTGTTGCATGATGAGGAACTCGCAGCGGGCCACGCGGGATCTCGGTCGCTGGTCCGCCGTTGACGACAATTGGGACGTTCGCGGCTGACCGATCGGCCGAGAGCGACCGTCGGGGCGTCATCCGACCGACCATCCGGTCTCCAGCCCGACGATGATCTGGCATTCGGCCACGTCCAAATAGTTCGCGACCTCACCCACCGTGGGTGACCGCCGAAGGCGCACACACAACTCGCTCTCGGCGTTCGCGATCGCCATCTGAAGCAACGGGAACGGCGGCACCGACTCCGGCCACGCCCGGAACCGTTCCCGGCGCAGACGCCGTAGCGCCCGGATGACCAGCGGCACGGCCACCGAGATGAGCTGGGGTCCGCCCGAACCGACCCGGCGCTCGACGGCGAGGATCACCCCGATGGCCGCCTGGACCATCCCTTCGTCGCTGTCGCCGGCCGCCACGAAGCGGGCGGCCAGCTGCTGGGCGAGCGGTCGCCATCGCTCGCCGGCATGGCCCGGCTGTGCACTGCGCCGATCATCGGTGAGGTCGACTTCTCGCATCGCTCGACTCCCTCGGTTGGATCCTCACCCGGAACAACCGCGAGTTATATACGTGGGCATTCAGCGGTACGCATCGTTGACTTGCACCGATCCTTCAGCCAGATCCGCCCATAAGCATTATTCCCAACCGGGTGAATACCTGCGGTGCGGCCCATCGAAAGATCGAAATTTGATCGCCGGCATCCCGGCCGACGAGCCCGGTGGCCCGTTCGGAATTCAGCCGTGCCGGTTCGGCCGAGGGCACCCGTAGGCGGTCGAATTCGAACCGGCGGAATTTGCTACTGAAAGGCTGAATTAAATATGAACCGGTTGATCGACTTTGCCAAATTTGGGCGTTTTTGCCAGCATTCGCGCCGGGAGCGGACGTCTCCCACCACTTCCAGCCGAAAGGTCCACGCGCATGTACCCCGACGCCGGTACGGCCGGTTCACTGCAAGTTCTCCACTCAGTGACCGGACGGAGGTCCGTCCGTGTCGCCTGAGAGCCTTCTCGTCCGGCGCGGCTGGATGTTCCTCGCGCCGGCCCTGGGAATCCTGGTCCTCGTACTGGCGGTCGCGACCCGATACCTGCACCACTCGATCTCCGGCCCGGCCTTCCTGATCGCCTGGTGGTTCGGCAACACGACGCTGCTGTTCTTCATCCTCACCTTCCTCAAGGCCGGCCGCGTTCGCCACCAGCCGATGGTGACCGGCCGCATCGTCGCGATCGTCCCGGCGTACGAGCAGACCTCCGAGGACCTGGCGGCCTGCGTCTGGTCGATCCTCGACCAGCGCGGCATCGCGGTGGACGAGGTGCACGTCGTCGACGACGGCTCGGTTCGTCATCCGGTGGAACCGTTCGCACATCCCCAGGTCCGCTGGCACCGCACGAAGAACGCCGGTGGGCACGCCGCCGCGGGCTACGTACTCGACCGGCTCCAGCCGGAGGACTGGGACTTCGTGCTGGTCGTCGACGCCGGCTGCGTACTCGAGGAGCACTCGGTCTCGCGCCAGCTCCGGGCGTTCTCCCAGCCCCGGGTGATGGCGACGGTCGGCAAGATGATCGCCCGCGGCTCCCGGCCGAAGCTGCTCACCCGGATCGCCGACCTGAGCCTCGGCGCCTCCGCCGCCGTCCCGGCGGCGCGGCGGTCACCGGCGCGCCTGTTCAAAATCATCGCCGGGATGCCGGTTCTGTATCGCGCCCGCGTCCCCTTTGCGCATCGGCGCCGCCATCTCGCCGCCGGCGGCAACGACGACAGCTGTCAGCTGGCCGTCTTCGCCCTCGGCGAGGGTGAGGTCGTGGGCGTGAGCGACGCGCTCGCCTGGTCCCCGGCCGCCACCGACGCGGGCACCGCCTACCGTCAACGGCTGGCCTGGTCGACCTCGTGGTGGCGGATGATCCGGCTCGCGTCGACCGGTGCGAGCTGGCGCCACGGCGGGATCTCCCGCCTGTTCGCGCTGACTCACCTGTTCGTCATTCCGCCGGCCGTCGCCGGCTCGGTCATCGCGATCGTGACGAGCATCTGGCGAGACGGCCCGCAGTGGCCGGCGATCATCCTCGGTGCGGCGTACTACCTGCTTCTGCGGTACGCCGCCGGGGCACTGCACCTGATCGACATGCCCGCGACCAGCCGCCGGCAAAAGGTTCGGACCTGGCTTCTGCTCACCCCGGTCGAGGCGGCGGTCAACCTGGTGCTCGTCCTCCCGATCCGGTACTTCGCCCTGATCGCCCTCTGCGTACGCGGCTGGCGAGCCCGGCCCGGCCACCGCTCGCTGCCCTCCGCCGTATCGGTGACGCAGCTTGGATCGGTGTACTACAGCGGATACCTGCCCGATGGCAACGGATCATGATGGAGGCTGTCGTGAGTGACAATCAGACGGTGGAGCGCGTCAAGATCGCGCGCCAGCACAGCGCCATCGGCAGTGCGACGGTCGTGCTCCCGGTGTTCTCGGCGCCGGCGACATCGGCGCCACCGACCACTGCGGACGCCGGGTTGCCGCCCGATGAAGCCCTGCAGGTCCTGTCGCTGGCGCAGCGCACGGCCGAGAACCACATCACCGCCGCGAACCGGCACGCACAGACGGTTCGGGCCGAGGCCCAGGCCTCCGCCGAACAGATCAAGACCGAGGCTCGTTCGTACGCCGATCAGGTTCGCGCCGAGGCCGACCGGCTCCTGGACGACGCTCGGGCCACTTTCGAACAGCGCAGACGCGACGCCGACACGGAGGCCGAGGAAGTCCGGCAGCAGGCCGCGGCGGCACTCGCCGACGCGCGCGCGGCGGCCGCACAGATCGTCGCGGACGGACGGGAACGGGCTGAGCAGTCCGATCTCCGGGCGCGGCACCGTTACGAAGACGCGGTCGGCAGCCTGGAGATCAAGCGCGAGGCGCTGCAGAAACAGATCGAGACGCTTGTCGTCTTCGATGCCGACTACCGGCACCAACTTGCCTCGTTCATGCACACCCAACTGCGCGTGCTGTGGGGCGAGCGGTCCGAGGCGGCCGGGGAGCAACTGGCTCGCGCGCAGCTGCCCGGCGGGCCGGTCGGTGCCGCCGACCGGATCTGACCGACATCCCCATTTTTTAGCGTCTGAGCCGCGAGACCTCGCGGTTCAGACGCTTTCGCCGTTGACTAGCTCGTCGAGATCACATCCGCCGGCGGTGTCGCCGGCGTAGGTCGATCTCGCGCCAGTTGTCCGGGATCTGGGCGATGAAGAAGTTCTGGACCGGATCGAGAACGCCGACGGATGCGAGCGTCTTCTGGTCCCGAATCCATCTACGAGTGTCCGTACGCAGACGTTGCGCTCGAGCGCGGGCTACCGGGTCGGACGGATCGCTGTACGGCTGATCGCTCTCGAGCATCTCCACCGCTGCCCGGTAGGCCGCTCGCCACCGAGCGGGAAGGGCGGTATTGCTGCGTTCCAGGACGTTGTTGCTGTGTTCCATGGCGTTTGGTTCCTCGTCGCGTTTTTGCTTGCCCGGAGCTTCGGCCTACCCCGCCCGAGGCCAGCCTGTCCGGGATGCGCCTGAATAAGTAGATATCCCCCGATGCCCGTGGCCCCGAGCTTGTCGCCGAGGCCCTGATGCTCGACCGGCTAGACCCGGTTCGCCCCCGCCGGTAATGAGCGCCGGGGCACCACACAGTCCTTTCCGGCGAAGCTACGACTCCGATGGGCGCCGTAGGTGATCACCCGGCCGGCTCGCACCACAATTCGTTGGTCCACAATGTACAGATCCGACAACGCGGCAGCGTGGCCAAATGGCCATTCGTTTTTCGGCATTCCATAAACATGCCAGAACGGCCTGTGAACGTCACGAGGGACCATTCCGGTCCTCCGCGCACTGCTATCAGCGGACCGCGCGTAAAGCAATGGGGATCAAAAGCGGATCTGCCACCATTCGGGTTAGGAACGACGAACAAGACCACCGCCCGGCCAGCCGTTGCCGGGATTTCGGTGCCGCCGGCAGCCCGGACGGATGGCCCGATCGGGTGATCAGTCGACCGTCTCAACCATTCGCACTACATCGAACGAGTAGTCGCACCGTTACAGAGAGCAAGAAATCGTCGATATAGGCGCCTAATGCAAGGCGATCTCGCATCTGACGTGAAACCGACTTAATGTTCGCAATGCCACCAAAACTGTCATCCGAACGGTCATGCGGCAACAGTCATTCCGGCGACAACCGACGTAGTGCTAATTGTGTTTTCCCTTTCGAAATGCACCGCGGAAATACCGCATGAAAGGAAACGCGATGAAAAAGCTTACTCGAATCCTGACTATGGGTGGATTCGGTCTGCTCGCCGCCCTGGCAACCGCAGGGCCGGCTGCCGCGGCAACCCAGAGCGGTAACCACGAGCCCAGGCCGGCAGCGGCCCACCAGTTCTGGGGGTCGGGCGAGCAGGTCGTCGGCTACTACCGGACGCTGCAGGGCTGCGAGCTCGCCGGTAACTTCGGCGAGCGGGTCGGCAACTGGGACGACCACAACTGTGCCCCGGTCCGCGTCGGCCTCCGGAGCGGTGCCTGGGCGCTGCAGGTCGCCAGCAACGACGACTGGGACCGTATCGGCTTCGGTGTGCCGTTCCGGGCCATCGGCGGCTTCCCGTCCCGGTTCCGGCCGGTGTGGCCGGGCCAGTTCCGTCCCGGCCCGCACTGGGGTTTCCCGGGACGTCCCGGTGGTTTCGGCTTCCCGGGCCGGCCCGGCTTCCCGCGTCCGAACTTCCCGCGTGGGCAGCAGGGAAACCAGCAGCCTCCGACCGGCCAGCAGACTCCGACCGGCCAGCCGCCTCGCAACCCGAACCAGCCGCCTCGGAACCCCAACCAGCCGACTCGCTAAGGCTGACGTTCGCTGATTCTCGGGGTTCAGCTCGCAAAGAGTGGCTCGTCTAAATCGGGAGGGATATAGCCGGAAGCTCTGCGACAAAACTTCATGGGGTCAAAGCGGAACCGCCGGGCTGATTCAGCCCGGCGGTTCCGCTTTTGCGTAGTTCTTACTGGCCGTAAAGCCGGCGGCGGCTCACCTCGGCCAGCGTGACGGCGGCCGCGACGCTGGCGTTCAGCGACTCCATGTCGGAGTGCATCGGGATGTTCACCCGCAGGTCGCAGGTCTCGCCGACCAGGCGGGACAGCCCGCGGCCCTCGGAGCCCACCACCACCAGCAGCGGCCCGATCGCGGCCTCCAACTGGTAGAGGTCGGTCTCGCCGTCGGCGTCGAGGCCGATCGCGGTGAAGCCTTCCTTCTGCGCGTGCTTGATCGCCCGGGTCAGGTTGACCACCTGGGAGACCGGAACCCGAGCCGCGGCGCCGGCGCTGGTGCGCCAGGCGGTCGCGGTGATGCCGGCCGCACGACGCTCGGTCATGAACACGCCGTGCCCACCGAAGGCGGCCACCGAACGGATCACCGCACCGACGTTGCGCGGATCGGTCACGCCGTCGAGCGCGACCAGCAGCGGGGCGGTCTGCTCGAGCGAGGCCGTGACCAGGTCCTCGAAGTTCTCGTACGCGAACGGCGGCACCTGCAGGCCGATGCCCTGGTGCAGCACGCCGCCGGTCATCCGGTCGAGCTCGTGCCGGCCGATCTCCAGGATCGGGATGCCCCGGTCGCCGGCCGTCCGGACGATCTCGGTGACCCGCTCGTCGATGTCGATGCCCTGCGCTGTGTAGAGCGCCGTGGCCGGCACCAACGCCCGCAGCGCCTCGACCACCGGGTTGCGGCCGAGCAGCAGCTCCGGCCCTTCCTTGGTGGGGTTGGAGCGGCGGCCCGGAGCGATCCGGGGCCCGTTGCGGAACTGACCGCCCCGGCCACCGCGCTGCGGGGCGGGACGACCGGTGCCCCGGCCACCGCCGCGACCCCAGGTGGTGTCCTTGCTGCCGGGCAGACCGATCTTGGGCGCGCGGCCCTCGGCGGCCGCGGCGCGGCGCTCCTTGTCCTGCTTGCGCGCGGTCTTCTCGGGCAGTTTCTCGCTGCCCGAGTAGCCCTTGTGCCAGGGACGCTCGTCGGCCGGCAGGGTCTTGCCCCGGCCCTTCAGGGTGTCCCGGTTCTTACCGCCGGAACCTTTGACCGCGCCCTTCTTGGACACGACCCGTTTGCTTGCGTTGCGGGAGTTACCCGGCATCAGTGCTCTCCTACCGTCCAGCGCGGCCCGGCCGGAGTGTCCTCCACCTGAATTCCCGCGTTCTTGAGCTGATCACGGACCGAGTCGGCAGCCGACCAGTCCTTACGTGCCCGCGCCTGCGCTCGCTGTTCGAGCGCGAGCTTCACCAGGGAGTCGACCACGGGCTTGAGGTCGCTGGTGGTGATGCCGCCGGTCCACGCCGCATCGAGCGGGTCGAGGCCGAGGACGCCGAGCATCGCGCGGACCGCGGTGAGCGCGCCCCGGATGCCGGCTTCCTCGCCGGCCGCGAGAGCGGTGTTGCCCTCGCGGATCGTGTCGTGCACGACGGCCAAGGCGGCCGACGTGTTGAGATCGTCGTTCATAGCGGCCGCGAACTGCGGCGGAACGTCCTTGGGCCGGCCCGGCCCGACGATCTCGGCGGCCCGCTGCACGAATCCCTCGATCCGGCGATAGGCCACCGCGGCCTCGCGCAGCGCATCGTCGGAGTAGTCGATCCGGGAACGATAGTGCGGTGTGCCCAGGTAGTAACGCAACTCGACCAGGCGGATGCCCATGCCCTGGACCGCAGCCACATCGATCACGTTGCCCAGCGACTTGCTCATCTTGGCCTCGCCGAGGTTGAGCAGCGCATGGTGCACCCAGTAGCGGGCGAACGGCAGACCGGCCGAGCGGGACTGGGCGATCTCGTTCTCGTGGTGCGGGAAGGTCAGGTCGAGACCGCCGCCGTGGATGTCGAACTCGTCGCCGAGGTAGCGCCGGGCCATGGCCGAGCACTCGATGTGCCAGCCGGGCCGGCCCCGGCCCCACGGCGACGGCCAGGAGGCGTCGGTCGGCTCGTCGGCCTTGACACCCTTCCACAGGGCGAAGTCGCGATAGTCCCGTTTGTCGGGCTCGCCGCCATCGGTGGGCGGGCGCATGTCGTCCGGGTTCTGTCCGGACAGCTGACCGTATTCCCGATATGACGGCACATCGAAGTAGACGTCGCCGTTGCCACCGGCCGCCGGGTAGGCGTGCCCGGCCGAGATCAGCGCCGTGATCAGCTCGTGCATCTCCGGGATGTGCCCGGTCGCCAGCGGCTCGTAGGTGGGCGGGATGACGTTGAGGTCGCGGTAGTTGGCGTCGAGGACCAGCTTGTTCGCGTAGGCGATCGCCCAGTAGGGCCGGCCGGACGTCGTAGCCTTGTCGAGGATCTTGTCGTCGACGTCGGTGACGTTCCGGACGAAGGTGACCTCATGGTTGGTGTGCAGCAGCCATCGCCGCAGCACGTCGTAGTTCACCGCGGAGCGCAGATGCCCGATGTGCGGCGTGGACTGCACGGTGAGACCACACAGGTAGATCCCGACCTGACCGGGCGTCTTCGGGACGAAGTCCCGGACGGATCGGGTCGCAGTGTCGTACAAGCGCAGCGTCACCGTACAAGGGTAGCGACAACGGTCACGGACGGGTCATGCGGAGCACGTCGAGTGCCTCGTCGAGCTGCTTCTCGGTGAGCTTGCCGGAGTCGAGGTGGCCGCGTTCGATCACCACCGCGCGGATGCTGCGCCCGGTGGCCAGCGCCGACTTGGCGATGGCGGCGGCCTCGTCGTAACCGAGGTACCGGTTGAGCGGGGTGACGATCGACGGTGATCCCTCCGCGTACCCCAGCGCGACCTCGACGTTCGGCTCGAGGCCGGCCACGCACCGATCGGCCAGCAGCCGGGCCGCGTTGGCCAGCAGCCGGATCGACTCGAGCAGGTTGCGGGCCATCACCGGCAGCATCACGTTGAGCTCGAAGTCGCCCTGGGTGCCGGCGAACGCCACCGTCGCGTCGTTGCCGATCACCTGGGCGCAGACCTGGCGGACCGCCTCCGGCACGACCGGGTTCACCTTGCCCGGCATGATCGACGAGCCGGGCTGCAGGTCGGGCAGGCGCAGCTCGCGCAGGCCGGCCCGCGGCCCGGAGCCCATCCAGCGGATGTCGTTGACGATCTTGTAGAGGCCGACCGCGATCGTCCGGAGCTGCCCGGACGCCTCGACCAGGCCGTCCCGGGCGCCCTGCGCCTCGAAGTGGTTGCGGGACTCGGTCACCGGCAGGCCGGTGGTCTCCCGCAGCTTCTCGATCACCGCGGCCGCGAACCCGGGCGGGGTGTTCACGCCGGTGCCGACCGCGGTGCCGCCCAGCGGCAGCTCGGCCAGGCGGGGCAGCGAGGCGCGGAGCCGTTCGATGCCGTTGGTCACCTGTTGGGCGTACCCGGAGAATTCTTGACCGAGAGTGACCGGCGTGGCGTCCATCAGATGGGTGCGACCGCTCTTGACCACCGTCGCCCACTCCTCCGCCTTGGCGGAGAGGGCGGCGCCGAGATGCTCAAGGGCCGGGATCAGGGTCGAGACGACCGCCTCGGTGGCGGCCAGGTGGATCGACGAGGGGAACACGTCGTTGCTCGACTGCGACGCGTTGACGTGGTCGTTCGGGTGCACCGAACGACCCAGCGCACGCTCGGCGAGGGTGGCGATGACCTCGTTGGCGTTCATGTTCGACGAGGTGCCCGAGCCGGTCTGGAACACGTCGATCGGGAACTCGTCCTCAAAACCCCCGGCGGCGACCTGCGCCGCGGCCTTCGCTATCGCTTCGGCGATTTCCCCATCCAGTACGCCGAGGGCGGCGTTGACCTGGGCGGCCGCACCCTTGATCTGGGCGAGGGCGACGATGTGGGCGGGTTCCAGGCCACGCCCCGAGATCGGGAAGTTCTCCACCGCCCGCTGGGTCTGCGCCCGCCACAGGGCATCGGCCGGCACCAAGACCTCACCCATCGTGTCCCGCTCGACTCGCGTTGTTGCCCTTGATCCGGCACTCTGCTCGGTAGTCACGGAACCATCGTCTCTCGGCGCGGGCCGGACCGCAGATGATCCGCGCCACCCCGGTGCCGTCCGGCCCGTTCCGGCGACTGCATCTCGGCGAACATGCGGTCCGCTCGCTGCCAGTGCTCACCCGCCGCCACCGGGTCGGTGCGGATCAGGCAGTCGCCCAGTCCGGCGTGGGCACGGGCCTCGTCGGGGCGGCTGCCGACGGTACGGGCGATCTCCAGGGCACGGTGGTGTTCGACGAGCGCGGCGGCCGTGTCGCCGGATGCGAGCAGGGCCTGGCCCAGACTGTTGTGGGCGGTCGCCTCGGTGCGGTTCGCCCCGGTCACCTGCATTCCGGCCAGGCTGTCGGTGATCGTGGCGACGGCCTCGGCGTACCGACCCTGCACGCACAGTTGCTCGCCGAGCAGTCGTTGCGTCTCGTGTTTCCGGGTGGGCTCCTCGCTGTTCGCCAACGCCCGCAGCACCACCCGCAGGTTTCGCTCGGCGACGGCGGGCGCGATGTCGCCCCCCTGGATCCGCGCCATGATCAGGTGCTCCAGCACCTGTGCGACGCCGGAGCCCCCGTCCTCCAGAGCGACCATCAGCCGGCGCCGCTGGATGTGGATCGCCTCCGCGTGCCGGCCCAGCCCGGCCAGCGCCGTGGACAGCACGTCCAGACGCGTCGAGGTGTCCATCGTTTCCCGGCGCACCGGGCGCAGCGACTCCGCCATCAGGTCGACGGCCTCGGCGTAGTTGCCATTCAGGTTTTGCAGGGCGCCCAGGTTGGTGACCGCGATAACCACGCCGACCAGGTCGCCCATCTCCCGGCGCAGCCGGATGCACTCGTCCAGCAGCGCCCGGGCCACGTCGTTGGCGCCGCGCAGGTGATGGGCCGAGGCCAGATAGTTGGCGGTCATCGCCTGCGCCTCGACGTTGCCCTCGCGCCGGGCGACGTCCCGGGCCAGGGTGAACAGCAGGAGGATGTCGTCGTTGTACTCGTACTTCCAGAGGTAACGCCAGCTTGCCCGGGCAATCGACCAGACCAGGTCGGGCCGCCCGATCGCGAGCGCCGCGTCGGCGAAGGCCCCGAGAACCGGCCGGGTGCGTTCGAGCCGGGCCTCCGGGTCGGCCAGCTCGGCGACCAGGTCGGGCCGCTGCGGCACCGGATCGCCGAGGTCGTGCAGGGTCACCGTGAGCCGGAACGGGGTGGCCGCCACGGCCGCGTGCACCTCCAGGTCGAGCGCTCGTTCCACAGTGGCGGCCCGGGCGTCGGCGGGCAGCTCGGCGGCGAGCATCCCGGCGTACTCGCGCAGCAGGTCGTGCAGCCGGAACACCCTTGGTTCCGGCTCCTCCACCAGATGCGCGTCGACCAGATCGTCGAGCAGATCCTCGGCATCGTCCAACGGCAGGTCACTCACCGCGGCCGCGGTCAGCACGTCGAACGATCGGCCCGGGAACGTGCCCAGCTGCCGGAACAACCGCTGCGCCGGCTCAGCCAGCTGGCTGAAGGACAGAGCGAAGGCCCCCGCAACCGTACGACTCTCGGCCGCCAGTTCCGGCAGCGCGGCCGACCCGATCCGCCGCACCAGGTCGGCCACCTGCCAGCGCGGCCGGTGCGCCAGCCGAGCCCCGGCCAACCGCAACGCCAGCGGCAGCCCGCCGCACCGCCGGACCAGCTCAGCGGCCTCGGCCGGCTGCGCGGACACCCGGCCACCGGCGATCCGGGCCAGCAGCGCCACCGCCTCATCCTCGGTCAGCACCGGCAACGATTCGGGGTGCACGCCGTCCAGCCCGACCAGCCGCCGCCGGCTCGTCACCACGGCCAGCGCGCCGGGCGAGGTGGGCAGGAGGTCGGCGACCTGGGCACTGGAGGCGGCGTTGTCCAGCAGCACGAGGACCCGTCGTTTGGCGATCTCGGTGCGCCACATGTCGATCCGCCCGGCGGTCCCGGCCGGCATCCGGGAAACCGGGACGCCCAGTTGGCTCAGCAGAAGCAGCAGCGCGGCGGACGGTTCGAGCGGCTCGTGATCGCTGTGCCCGTGCAGGTCGACGAACAGGTGCGCATCCGGATAACGATCACCGACCAGCGCCGCCAGGTGCAGGGCCAGGGTGGTTTTGCCGCTGCCGGCCATCCCGTCCACGGCGAGCACGGCCGGCCCGTACGGTCCGGCCTGGTCGATCGCGCCGACCAGCCGGCGCACCACCGCTTCGCGGCCGGTGAAGTCGCCGACCGTACGCGGCAGGCACCGCGCCCTTCCCTCCGGCGTATCGCCGCCGAGTATCCGGTCATGCAGCTCCCGCAGCTCCCGGCCCGGTTCGATGCCCAGTTCGTCGCGCAGCACCCGGTCGCCCCGGCGGTACTCAGCCAGTGCATCGGCCTGCCGCCCGGACCGGTGAAGTGCGGTCATCAGCTGCCCGCGCAGCCGTTCCCGCAGCGGATACCGCTCGACCAGCCCGGCCAGTTCGCCGAGCAGGGCCCGCTCCCGGCCCGCCGACAGTTCCAGATCGGCCCAGTCCTCGATGGCCACCGCCCGCATCTCGTCCAGCACGGCCACCTGCCGGTGCACCGCCGGGCTGTCGATCTCGCCGAGGGCCGGGCCGCGCCACAGGTCGAGGGCTTCCCGCAGCCGCGCCGGATCCGACACCAGGCGGGTGAACACCGCCGCATCCAGGTCGTCCGGGTCGCAACACAGCCGATAGCCGGCCGGATCACTGACGATCGCGTCCGGTGGCAGTTGGCGCCGCAGCCGGGACACGCACGTCTGGAGCTGATTGCGGGCGGTCGACGGCGGTTCCTCCCAGATCGCGTCGATCAGGTCGCTCACGCCGACCACGCGATTGGCCTGCAACAGCAGCATGGCCAGCACGATCCGGTCCCGGCCGGCGGTGATCGCCGTGCCGGCCACGGTCAAGGGGCCGAGAATGCCGTACCGCACGGAAGCCACTCCCCTCCGTGTAGTGGCTCGTCGAGACTACTCAGCCGGCGACAGCGGATCGACAGTGATTCGAGAGCGCCATCCGTCAGTCTCTATTCGCGTTGCTCCACCGCGGATGTTCCCAAGGCATCGCCCCAGCGCGGTGGGGCCGCGCTCGTTGTTCCGAACGGGGGACCGGATCCCGCCCGGGCAGTCGCCCGGGCGGGCTGTTCGTATCACGATGATCACTCTCGGTTGGACGAGTCGCGAACCGGAACGTACCGTCGAGCGGGTTCGGACGTCCCCGACGAAGAGGATCCTGCATGCGACGCGCCATCCTGGCCGTGATCGCCGGCGCCGCGGTACTGGCCGGCTCCGCCTGCGACAGCGACGCACCCGCCGCTTCCGAGGCGGCCGCTCAGTCGGCCGCGCCGACCGCCGCCGCCAGCACGTCGGCCCCTGACTACTCGGCGAGCACCAAGCTGGTGTGCACCAAGCTGCAGACGCTCTATACCGCCGAACTGCGCAGTTTCGGGACGGCGATGGGCAAGATGGTCACCTACAAGGAGGCCAAGCAGACAGCCGAGGCGGACAAGGCCGAAACGGCGGCCGCGGCCCAGTTGAAGGCGGCGGCCACCAAGATTCGCAAGGAGACCGCGACGGCCGAGGACCCGGACTTCATCACGGCCGGCCGGGTCTCCGCCTCGAAGCTGGAGAGCAGCGCCATCGACCGCCGTTACTTCGACAAGGTCAAGACCCTCGCCGACCTGAACAAGACGGTCGAGGCCCAGTTCACCGAGTGGCTGAACCCGGTCGCCGGCTACTGCACGGCGTAACCCGCGGTCAGGCCAGTTCGGGGAGCAGGCGGGACCACGCCTCCTCGCCGGCGCCGGCGATCGGGCCGTCGTCGCCCAGCGCGGCCGGCCGGATCGGTGGCGGGGAAGCGCGGTGCACCTTCATCAGGCCCGCCTGGTAGGCGGCGTCCAACTCGCCGGGCACCGCCGCCAGCAGGTCCACGCCGATGCCGCCCAGCGTGACCAGGTCGGCGTCCAGGCCGTTGACCAGGCCGGCTATCCCACGACCCAGGGCGGCGGCCACCTCGGCGACGACCGGCGAGCCCGCCGCGATGATCCGCCGGGCGTAGGTGACCGGGTCGGGTGGTGCCGGTTTACCCAGCCGGCGGGCCATCGCGGTGCCGTCGACCGCGGTGCCCCAGCAGCCCCGGGCGCCGCACGGGCAGATGATCGCCGGGTCGCCGAACGGCATATGGCCGAACTCGCCGCCGGCGCCCCGCGCTCCCATCAGCACCCGGCCGTGGTCGACCACGGCGCCGCCCAAGCCGCCCTCGATGCGCAGGTGCAGGGCCATCGCGGCGCCCTGAGCCGCACCCCGGGCCGACTCGGCCGCGGCGGCGAGGGTCGCGTCGTTCCCGGCCACGAACACCGGTCCCGGCCACAGCGTGGTCAGATCGACGTCGTGCCAGCCCAGGCTGCTCGCGTCCAGGCGCAGGTCGGGCGAGACGGTGCCGGGCACCGAGACACCCAGGGCGCGCAGCCGTTCGCCATACGCCGGAAGCAGCGTGGAGATCGCGGCCGTGACGGCCGCGATCACCTCGGCCCAGTCCGAGCCGGCGTGCGAACCGCGCACCGAGGCCACCGCGTTCCCGCCCAGCTCGACCACGTCGATCCGCCAGGCCTCGTGGGTGATCGCGGCCGCCAGCACCAGCGGCCCGGTCGGGTGCGGCACCAGCAGCGTGGTCGGCCGGCCTCGGCTGCCGCTCGGCGCGGCCGGGGCCTCGGCCAGCAGTGACGCCTGGGCGAGCCGGGCCACGATCTCGGTGGCGGCGCCGGTGCCGACGCCGAGCAGGCGGGCGGCCTCGGCCCGGGTGACGCCCGGGCGGGCGTGGGCCACCCGGAGCAGCTCGGTTGAGCGCGTCGTCACAGCCGAACCTCCTCCTTTTACTCTGATCCAGAGCTTATTCTGCCGAAGTGACCCCGTCCGACCGCCCCGCCACCGCCCTTAATCTGCCTAAAGGCCGCCTGAATGGCTCAGCGCTGGCCGTTCTCGGGGCCTCCGCCTTCTGTTACGTCACCGCCGAGACCCTGCCGGTCGGGCTGCTGCCGCAGATCTCCGCGGGTCTCCACGTGGACGAGGCCGACGTCGGCCTGCTGCTGACCAGCTATGCGGTGGTGGCGGCGCTGAGCACGATCCCGCTGACCGCGCTCACCATGCGGATCCCGCGGCACGTGCTGATCGCGGTCACCATGGTGATCTTCGTGGTCTCCCAGGCCGCGGCCACGTTCGCGCCCAACTTCCTGGTGCTCGGCGGGACTCGGCTGATCTGCGCGCTGGCGCACGGCGTCTTCTGGTCGATAATCGGGCCGATCACCGCCCGGCTCGCGCCGCCCGGACAGGCCGGCCGGGCCACCGCCCTGGTCTTCGTCGGCAACTCGCTGGCCATCGTGGCCGGCGTACCGATCGGCACCGCGATCGGGCAGTGGCTCGGCTGGCGAGTGGCGGTCGGCACGATGGCCGTCGGCGCGGCCGTCTGCCTGGTGCTGCTGATGAAATTCCTGCCCAAGCTCGACCCGCTCCCGCACGACCGGGAGACCCGGCTCGGCACCCAGCTGCGCGCCTCGGTCGCGATCATCCGGGACCGGAAGGTGGCGCTGCTCTGCGCGATCACCGGCCTGCTGGTGATCGGCCACTTCGCGGCCTACACCTACATCGCCCCGCTGGCCCGCCGGGACGGCGGGCTGAAGGGCATCGGCCTGAGTGCGTTGCTGCTGGGGTACGGGGCGGCCGCGCTCGTCGCCGGATACGCGGTCGGCCGGTTCGTCGACCGGCGGCCCGGTCCCGCGATGACGGTGCTGCTCGCGGTCATGGCGGTGTCGGTGGCCGCGCTCGCGCCGGTGCTCGGGACGGTCCCGACCGTGCTGGCCACCCTGCTGTGGGGCGGGGCGTTCTGCGCCATCCCGGTCTGCCTGGCCGCGACCGTGCTGCGGATCGCGCCGCAGGCCCGAGACGCGGCCAGCGCCGTCTACGTGGTGTCGTTCCAGATCGGCATCGGCGGCGGCGCGTTCGTCGGCGAACGGCTCACCTCGGCCGGTTACCTGGGCGCGCTGCCGCTGCTCGCGGCGGGCTTCGCGGTGATCGCGCTGGCCCTGGTGGTGCCGGCCCGGGGACTGTTCCCGAGCCGGCTGGATGAGGCCGCCGAAATGGAACTCGCCGGCGGTCCGCGACACTGACCTAACCGAGCTGGTCGAGGGCGAACTCGGCGGCGGCCAGGAACGCGTCGTTCTCCTCCGGCGTGCCGATGGTCACCCGTACGCCATCGGGCTGGAACGGGCGCACGATGACGCCGCGCCCCTCGCAGGCCGCGCCGAAGGGCGCGGATTTGTCGCCCAGCGGCAGCCAGACGAAGTTGGCCTGGCTCTCCGGAACCTCCACGTTGAGCTTGCGCAACGCCTCGGTGACCCGGGCTCGCTCGGTGACCACGAGCGCGCACCGGCGCTTGACCTCGTCCTCCTGCTGGAGGGCGGCGAGCGCGGCGGCCTGCGCGACCAGGCTGGTGGAGAACGGGGTGAGCACCTTGCGGATGGCCGCGGCCACCTCGGGCTGTGCCACCAGATAGCCCATCCGCAGGCCGGCCAGGCCCCAGGCCTTGGACATGGTGCGCAGCACGACCACGTTGGGGCGGCCGGCGTACGTGTCGATCGCGTCCGGCACGTCCGGGTCGGTGACCAGTTCCCGGTACGCCTCGTCGAGCACCACCAGCACGTCGGACGGCACGTCGGCGAGGAAGCGGTCGAGCTCGGCCTTGCGCACCGCCGTACCCGTCGGGTTGTTGGGGTTGCAGACGACCACCAGGCGGGTGCGGTCGGTGATGGCGTCGGCCATGGCCGGCAGGTCATGGCCGTGCGCGGCGGTGTTCGGCACCCGCACGCTTGTCGCGCCCACCCCGGCCGAGATGATCGGGTACGCCTCGAACGAGCGCCACGAATAGACCATCTCGTCGCCGGGCAGGCAGGTCGCCTTCACCAGGATCTCGGCCAGGGCGACCGAACCACAGCCGGTGACGATCCGGTCGGCGCTGACTCCGAAGCGTGCGGCGAGCGCGTCACGCAGCGCCAGCACGCCCATGTCCGGGTAGCGGTGCGACTGCGTCATCGCCTCGGTGACGGCCTCGACCACACCGGGCAGCGGACCGTACGGAACCTCGTTGCTGGCGAGCTTGATCGCCTCGGCGATACCCAGCTCCCGGGTGAGGTCGGCGAGGCTGCGACCGGGCACATAGGCCGGGAGGCTGTCCAGGTCAGCGCGAGTGAGCCGAGTCATCGGTGTTGTCCTTCCGGGTAGCCGCTTGCTCGTAGTCGGGTGGCAGCGCGACCACGACCGTGCGCGCCGTCTTGTCGTGGAACGCCTGCCGCAACTTCTGGTCGAACAGCGGCGAGATCGAGTCGACGAACTGCATGACCAGGCCGAAGCCGGCACAGCCCCAGGCCGGGGTCCACAGCCCGAGCCGGGCCCACCGGCCGAAGGCCCGGCCGAAGCCGAGCGGCTCGGTGTTCTCGATCGCGACCACCTTGATCCGCATCACGCGTTTGCCGAGGGTCTGCCCGGTGGTCGCGGTGGAGGGCGCCTCGTAGACCAGCCAGAGCAGGGTCGCGACGATCAGCATGATCCAGAGCAGCGAGTCGGTGCGACCGGACGCGGCCGGCACGTCGAAGGGGCTGCCACCGTTCGCGATCGAGTCCTGGCTCGCCCGCCAGGCCGGCAGGAACTCCTGCCAGAACTGGTAGGCGAAGTAGCCGTTGACCACGATGTTGAGCAGCAGGACGGCGAGGATGTCGAGCAGCCGGGCGGCCAGCCGCGGACCGAGCCCGGCCAGCGCGAAGCCGTGCGGCCGAGCCTCAACCGGGTATGGGGTGTACTGCCAGCCAGCCGGCGGTGGTGGCGCGCCAGGAGGCGGCTGCCATCCTGGCGGCGGAGGCGGCATCGGACCCCAGCCCGGCGGCGCCTGCTGCTGCTGTGGCATCCAGGCCGGCGGCGGCGGTGGCGGGGTCGCGGCCGCCGGGGAGGCCGGCTCGGGCGCGGGGGCCGGTGGCGGCTCCTCCTCCTCGACCGGAGGCGGTCCGTCCGGCGGGACCGCGTCGGCCGGGATGGCCTTGCCGATCCAGCCCTCACCGTCCCAGTAGCGCTGGGTCACGGGGTCGGCCGGATCCTTGTACCAGCCGGCGGGCAACGAGCTCATGGGGAAACCTTAACCACCACGGTCTGTGCCACCTTGTCGTGCAGTGCCTGCTGGTAGGGCTTGTCCCAGAGTTGCCACAATCCGTCGACGTAGCTGAAGAACGGAACGAAGGTGCCGCAGCCGTACTCGATGAGGTACCGCTTGGCGGCCATGCCCCGGGTGAGGCGCTTGCCCGGATCGAGCGGGATGACCCGGATCTTCATCGCCTTCTTGCCGATCGTCTGGCCGCTGCGGTGCATGTACTCGACCACGTACAGGTAGTACAGGATCAGCACGGCGACGTAGAGGACCAGCTCGAACAGCAGGATGGGCACCAGAAACTCGGAGAACATCCGGCTCGGGCCGTCGTCGTACGCGAATTGCTCCGGGTCCGGCAGCGAGGTGAAGAGCACGAAGAACGCGGGTACGGCGAACACGACCGCGACCAGCGAGAGGACGGCCACGTCGATGATGTACGCGGCCAGCCGCGTACCGAAGTCGGCGAGCGGCAGCCCGCCGGGGCTGGTCGGCACCGGCGGGCGCACGGGAACGTAGAAGTAACCCGGCGGAAGGGGCGGGTAGGTCACGCGGAGCAGTGTTACAGATTCCCGCGCAGTTCTTGTTCCCGCTCGATCGCCTCGAAGAGCGCCTTGAAGTTGCCCTTGCCGAAGCCGAGCGACCCGTGCCGCTCGATCAGCTCGAAGAACACCGTCGGCCGGTCCTGCACCGGCTTCGTGAAGATCTGCAGCAGGTAACCGTCCTCGTCCCGGTCGACCAGGATCTTCCGCTTCTTCAGCTCCTCGATCGGCGCCCGCACCTCACCGATCCTGGCCCGCAACGAAGGGTCGTCGTAGTACGAGTCCGGCGTGTCCAGGAACTCGACGCCGGCTGCCCGCATGGCGTCCACGCTGCGGATGATGTCGTTGGTGGCGATCGCGATGTGCTGCGCGCCCGGGCCGCCGTAGAACTCCAGGTACTCGTCAATTTGGCTTTTGCGCTTGGCGGCGGCCGGCTCGTTCAGCGGGAACTTGACCTTGCGGTGACCGTCCGCCACGACCTTGGACATCAGCGCCGAGTAATCGGTGGCGATGTCGTCGCCGATGAACTCGGCCATGTTGGTGAAGCCCATGACCCGGCCGTAGAACTCGACCCACTCGTCCATCTTGCCGAGCTCGACGTTGCCGACCACGTGGTCGACGGCCTGGAAGTAACGCTTCGCGGGCGGGGTGCCGATCGGCTCGCGGGACACGAAGCCGGGCAGGAACGGGCCGTCGTACTTCGACCGGTCGACAAGCGAGTGGATGGTGTCGCCGTAGGTGGCGATGGCCGCGATCCGGACCGTGCCGTGCGTGTCGGTGACGTCGTGCGGCTCGGTGACACCGCGGGCGCCGGCGCCGATCGCGTGCCGGTAGGCGGCGTCGACGTCGGGCACCTCGAGGGCGATGTCGTAGATGCCGTCGCTGTGCTTGGTGACGTGGTCGGCGCCGGGCGCCCCGACGTGCACCGCACCGGTGATCAGGAACCGGGCCGAGCCGCTGACCAGCACATATTCCGCGTGGTCGCGATAGCCGTTCTCCGGGCCCCGGTAGGCGACACAGGTCATCCCGAAGGCGGTGGAGTAGTAGTGGGCGGCCTGCTTGGCGTTGCCCACCAGGAACTGCAGGTAGTCGACGCCCTTGACGGGGAAGACGTCGGCTTGGCGGGTCTCACTTTCCATCATCTGCGTCATGAAGTGAGGCTGCCCTCGCGCCAAAGAGTGGGCAACTGTCGAGATTTACGCTGAGCAGTCTGCGCAACTCGTACGGTAGCTTCCGGTTATGACTATGCAATCTGTCCAGCTCGACGCTCTCGACGCGCGGCTGGTGGAAATGCTTGCGGTCGAGCCGCGCATCGGCGTACTCGAATTGTCTCGGCGGTTGGTCGTCGCGCGCGGGACCGTCCAGGCCCGGCTGGACAAACTGATCGCGCGCGGCGCGATCAAAAGCTTCGGGCCCGAGGTCATTCCCGAAGCCATCGGCTTCGGGGTGATGAGCTTCGTGACCTTGGAAATCAGCCAGCGGTACGGGCATACCGCGGTCGCCGCCCACCTGGCCGACATCCCCGAGGTCCTGGAAGCGCACACGATCACCGGCAGCGGCGACGTGCTGTGCCGGATCGTGGCCCGGTCCAACGCCGACCTGCAGCGGGTGATCGACCAGATCGTCGGCTACGAGGGCATCGTCCGGGCGCATACGATCATCGCCCTGGCCGAGCTGATCCATTACCGCACCCTCCCACTGGTGAAGGCCGCATCTCTCGCATAAGCCATCGACACGGGCAAATCGTGATCCCTCGTTCGAGGGATTGATCTAGTTAGCGTGTCGCCCATGGCGTCGGGTGGTGGCTCCCGCGGGGGGTACATGCTGATCTCCGTCGTCGTGGTCCTGGTCGTGCTGGCCACCACCCACACCTGGAACCCCTGGCCCAAGTGGTGGGCCTGGTTCAACACCACCGCGCCGATCGCCGAGGGCGTGGCCCGCTGGCAGAGCACCATCGGCGGCAGCCCGCAGAGCGTCACCATCGCCGGCGACGCGGTGATCGTCGAATACCGCACCTCGATCGAGGCGTACGGCCTCACCGCCGGCATCAAGCTGTGGGGCAGCGACGCCGACTGGGCCGCGGTGGCCGGCGACGGCAACGACGCGGTGGTGGTCACCGGCCGCCTGCTCACCAAGGGTTACCAGGTCCTCGACCCGCGCAGCGGGGCCGTCCGGCGGGCCGACACCGAGGCCACCGCGGTCTGGACCTACCGCACCGGCATCCTCGACCTGCGCTGCGGCAAGGGCAGCGACTGCGAACTGACCGCCTGGGACACCCGCGGCAACGTCCGCTGGCGGGTCGGCACCGGCGGCATCGGGTTCGTGCTCGACGCCGCCAACCCCGACCTGCCCGACACCAAGCCGATGACCGCGAACGGCATCGACGACGACGTGGCCGGCCCCCGCCAGATGCCGTCGCTGATCGGGCTGCCCGACGACGGCAAGATCCGGATCATCGACACCGCCACCGGCAAACTCGTGCAGACCGCCGAACCGGCCGCCGACCAGCGGGTGGCCGTCGCCGGTGGCCGGGTCCTCACCGTCACCGCCACGTCCGCCGACGGCACCTGCTATTTCGGCGTGGTCGCCAGCGATCCGCCCGGCGGCGGCACGGTCTGGAAGCGCGACGGGCTCAACCTGCGGACCGCAGGCAACGGGTCCGGCTGCAAGCAGGACCGCGATCCGGCCGGCGGCGAGGACGTGGTGCTCGGCGTCGACCCGGTCGGCCGGCAGGAGCTCATCGCCGCCCACGACGGCCGGATCCTCTGGCACGGCGCGAAGGGCGAGGAGGTGCAGGCGGTGAACGACTCGTACGCGGTGATCCGCGCCGGCTCCTCGTTGCGCGGCCTGGCCCTGTCCCGCGGATCGGTGTCCTGGACCCGGGCCGGCACCGGCTCGGTGGCCATCACCCCGAACGCTGTGGTGATCGCCACCCCGAAGCCCAGCCGGGTCGCCGCACTGTCCCCGTCCAGCGGCCGAGTCCTGGTCGAGGTTCGGACGAATGCCAAGATTTTCGCCACCGGAACAGGCGGAATGATCGTCGTCGACGGCCGCGACATGGCCTACCTGCCGTTTGCTTGACCGAACTGGTATGTGGGCACGGCGGGAGCGGTTCGCATCTCCCTATGCCGCTGTCCTAGGCTTGCCCGTCATGAGCAGAGGCGCCGCATTCTCGTACTCGCCGCTGTTGCCGATCGGCGACGACCTGACCGAGTACCGACTGGTCACGGACGAGGGCGTGGACGTGGTGCACGGTCCCGGCGGCCGGCGGTTCCTGACCGTCGAGCCGTCCGCGTTGACCCAGCTCACCGCCGAGGCCATGCACGACATCGCGCACTACCTGCGCCCGGCCCACCTCTCCCAGCTCCGCTCGATCATCGACGACCCGAAAGCGTCGCCGAACGACCGGTTCGTGGCGATGGACCTGCTGCGCAACGCGAACATCGCGGCCGGCGGCGTGCTGCCGATGTGCCAGGACACCGGCACCGCGATCGTGATGGGCAAGCGCGGCCGGCACGTGCTGACCGACGGCACCGACGAGGAAGCCATCGCCCAGGGCGTCTACCAGGCGTACACCCGGCTCAACCTGCGTTACTCGCAGCTGGCCCCGCTGACCATGTGGGACGAGCGCAACACCGGCTCCAACCTGCCGGCCCAGATCGAGCTGTACGCGGAAGACCCGGGCGGCCAGCCCGACGCCTACAAGTTCCTGTTCATGGCCAAGGGCGGCGGTTCGGCCAACAAGAGCTACCTCTACCAGGAGACCAAGGCGCTGCTGAATCCCGCGCGGATGATGGAGTTCCTGGACGAGAAACTGCGGTTGATCGGCACCTCGGCCTGCCCGCCCTACCACCTGGCCGTGGTGATCGGCGGCACCAGTGGCGAGTTCGCGCTGAAGACGGCCAAGCTGGCCAGCGCGAAGTACCTGGACAACCTTCCCCGGCACGGCACCATGTCGGCGCACGGCTTCCGCGACGTCGAGCTGGAGGCCGCGGTCCTGGAGCTGACCCGCGACTTCGGCATCGGCGCCCAGTTCGGCGGCCGCTACTTCTGCCACGACGTACGCGTGATCCGCCTCCCCCGGCACGGCGCCTCCTGCCCGGTGGCGATCGCGGTCTCCTGCTCGGCCGACCGCCAGGCCACCGCGAAGATCACCCCGTCCGGCGTCTGGCTGGAACGCCTGGAAACCGACCCGGCTCGCTACCTCCCGGACGTAGAGCTGGACGAGGGCCCGGTGGTCCGGGTAGACCTCAACCGCCCGATGGCCGAGATCCGAGCCGAGCTGTCGCAGTACCCGGTGAAGACCCGCCTGTCCCTGTCCGGCCCGCTGGTGGTGGCCCGAGACATCGCGCACGCGAAGATCGCCGAACTCCTGGCGGCCGGCAAGCCGATGCCGCAGTACATGCGCGACCACGCGGTCTACTACGCCGGCCCGGCGAAGACCCCCGAGGGTTACGCCTCAGGCTCGTTCGGCCCGACCACAGCCGGCCGGATGGATTCATACGTCGAGCAGTTCCAGGCGGCCGGCGGCAGCCTGGTAATGCTGGCCAAGGGCAACCGCTCAGCCCAGGTGACCCGAGCATGCCAGTCCTACGGCGGCTTCTACCTGGGCTCGATCGGCGGCCCAGCGGCCCGCCTGGCCCAGGACTGCATCCGCCACGTTGAGGTCCTGGAGTACCCCGAACTGGGCATGGAAGCAGTCTGGAAGATCGAGGTAGAGGATTTCCCAGCCTTCATAGTCGTAGACGACAAGGGCAACGACTTCTTCGCCGAGGTAACCCGCCCGAAGAGCGTTCTCCGGATCGGCAACAAGCCTTAGGCCCCGTATTCAGTTGGCGGTGCCGTACATTCGCCGTACGGTGGACCGGCACACCGCTGACGGATGGAGTCTCAGATGAGCCCCAAGACTGAGCGCATCGAGGTGCGAGCCGACGAGGCGAGCAAGTCACGCATCTCGGAAGCGGCGGAGCTCCTGGGCGAGCCCGTGTCCGCATTTGTCGTGCGGTCAGCTCGCGCCGAGGCAGACAAGGTCCTGGCCAGAGCCCATCGGACGATCATGCCCGCGGAGCAATTCGATCTACTCATCGCATCGCTCGACGAGCCGGACGAGGCGCCGATGCTCACCGAGATCGCAAACCGACCCAGGCGTTTCCGGCGGGTGTGAAGTGTTTCTCTCCAGTCGACTGGAAGATCATCACGAGCTCGCCCGATTCGACTGCGGTGAGCCCTCTCTGAACGTGTGGCTCACCGGGCACGCCCGCCGCGCCCAACTCGCGGGCACCTCCCGCACCTACGTCTGGACAGAGGAGGACAGCGACGATGTGGTCGCCTACTACTCGATCGCACCGACCCAGGTTGAGCGGGCGGAGCTGACCGGCGGCCAAGCGGGTGGCTTCAGCATTGTTCCCGCCTACCTGCTGACCCGATTCGCGCTGGACCGGTCCATCCAGGGGCAGCACCTCAGCGACGATCTTCTGCTCGACGCCATGGAAATCATCACCAAAGCCGCGGTCCGGGCCGGCGGCCGGCTGATCGTCGTGGATGCGATCAACAGCCAGGTGGCAGCGTATTACCATCGACGAGGCTTCCAGCCGATCAAGGGCGACCCGCTGCGGCTGGTCATGAAAGTTGAGACGGCCAAGCGGGCGCTCAACACGGCCATGCTGACGGTGAGCAGCCAGGGTCCGCTGGCCGGCCTGGTCCTGTCCACACCTCGCGGGGAGGCAACTTCAGTCGTAGCCTCCGCCGACGAACTGCGGGCGATCGCCCGCGAACTCGAAACCCAGGCGGACACGGCAACTCCGGCCACGTTGATTTCGCTCCGGGAAGCGATCAAGACGGCCCTTGGCCGTGACCCGTTCGACGTCGACTGACCCGCCAGGCCTTCAGCCGACGACCTTGCCGGGGTTGAAGAGGTTCAGCGGGTCCAGGGTCTGCTTGACCGCTACCTGCATGGCCAGCACCCCCGGCGACAGCTCCTGCTTCATGCCGGCCCGTTTCAGCAAGCCCACGCCGTGCTCGCCGGTGACTGTGCCGCCCATCGCGATGGCCGCGCTCAGCATGTCCTCGAACGCGCCCTGGGCCGCCCGCTTCGCGACGTCGTCGCCGGCCGGGGCCAGGATCAGCGGGTGCAGGTTGCCGTCGCCGGCATGCGCGATCACCGCGATGGTCGCGCCATGCCGGGCGGCGATCTCTTCAATCAAAGACAACATCTCCGGTACGCGTGACCGCGGCACACAGACATCCTCGGTCAGCACCGGGCTGAGCCGCTCCAGCGCCGGGTAAGCCAGCCGCCGCGCGGCGAACAGCGCCTCGGCCTCGATCTCATCGGTGGACTGCTCGGCCCAGAGCGCGCCCGCCGCCCGGAACACCTCGGCCACCGCGGTCGCTTCGGCGTCACCCGGCGTGTCGAGCTGGGCCAGCAGCAACGCGGCCGCGTCCGACTCCAGGCCCAGGTGCTTCCACTCCTCGACCGCCCGCAAGCAGGTGCGATCCAGCAGTTCCAGGGCGGCCGGCAGCAGCCCGGCCCGGGTCACCGCCGCGACCGCCTCACCCGCCGCGACCACGCTGCCGAACGCCCCCACCACGGTCTTGGGCGCCTCCCGGCGAGCCGGCCGCAGCCGTACGGTGATCTCAGTGATCACCCCGAACGTGCCCTCCGACCCGGTGAACAGCCCGGCCAGGTCATAGCCGCTAACGCCTTTGGTGGTGCGGCGCCCAAGGCGCACGACCGTGCCGTACTCCCCGGCCGGCCCGCCGACCACGACCTCCATGCCGAGCACGTAGTCCCGGGTCACGCCGTACTTCAAACAGCACAGCCCACCGGCGTTCGTAGACACGTTCCCGCCGATCGTGGACCAGGGCGCGCTGGCCGGATCGGGCGGATACCAGAGACCGTGCTCGGCGACCGCCCGCTTCAGATCGTCGTTGACCACACCGGGTTGCACGGTGGCGGTCATGTTCTCGACGTCGATCTCCACAATCCGGTTCATCTTGGACAGGTCGATGATCATCGCGCCGTCAACGGCATTGGCCCCACCGGACAGCCCGGTCCCCGCCCCACGCGGCACGATCGGAACCAGTCGCTCAGCGCAGGCCGCCACCACCCGCCGAACATCCTCGGTGCTCCGAGGCCGCACCGCCGCAACAGCCTTCCCATACGGCGCCCACTCCGCGTCGTCGTGGCTGAGGCTCTCCAGCACATCCGCGTCGTCAACCACGTCCAGGCCGTCGAGCAGTTCCTTCATACCAGCGACCCTACGCGCGGCCCACCCTCGCGATCAGCGCGACGGGAGAGGCCGGGATCAGGGCAGCGGGATGGCGAACAAGCGGCCGGTGCGGCCGCCGAACATCGCGGCTGGGTTTGAGTAGTCGGCGGTCAGGGCGTACAGCGTCTTCTCGTCGTCCGTCAGGGCGCAGTCGAAGGCGCCGTCCGGCAGCGGGATCGTCGTCAGGACCTCGCCGCCCTCGCGGACCCGGGCGCAATGCTGGTTGGGAACGGCCGCGTACCAAACCGCGCCCGACTGGTCTACGCAGATGCCGTCGGGGGCCACGCCGGGGAGGTCGGCCCACACCCGACGGTTGGTCAGCGAGCCGTCGTCGGCGATGTCAAAAGCGGTCAGCCGGGAAGCGTGCGACTCGGCGACGATCAGCGTGCGGTCGTCCGGGGTCACGGCCATGCCGTTGGGGAATTCCAGGCCGTCGGCCACCTGGCGGACGGCGCCGGACGGGGTCACCACGGCGATCAGCCCAGGCGCGGGCGGGCCGCTGGGGAAGTCGTAGCCGATGTTGTTGACGAAGGCGTTGCCGCGGGAGTCGACGGTGATGTCGTTCCACGGATGGCTGCCGTCTATGCCCGACAAATCGGCATAGAGGTTGCCAGCCCGCAACAGCCGCGCCCGCGGCCCGTCCAGCAGGAGCAGGTCACCGCCGGGCAGCCAGTCGATGCAGAACGGCATGCCATTCACGCCAAAAACCACCGACGGCGACGAATCGTCGACCCGGATCACCTCGCCGGCACCCCAGTCACAGAACCAGAGCTGCCCCTCATGCCAGCGAGCCGACTCGCCCATCACGATCCCGGTCAATACTTCAAGCATCAGATCGCCGCCATCAGCACGGTGTCCACGGAGTAGTAGTAACCGGGAGTATCCGGGTCGGCCGGCCGGGAAACAGCCAGTCGTTCGACCGCGAGGTACCGCGAGGTCACCTGCACGCCGCCGACGTCAAAATTCGGCAGCTCGGTCCCGAAGGCCGCCGTGAAGGTCGCCCGCACCGTGCCGTCCCGTGGCGACACCACCATCACCTGCCGGTCCGCGGTCAGCAACACCACCTGCTGACCGGCCACCCCGAGCACCTGCGCGCCCGCCGGATAGCGCCGCACCGCAGCGCCACTGACCGGATCGACGGCGACCAGCGCGTCGGCCGCGGGCTGGAAGACCAGGCCGAGAGCGACAGTGCTGCCCGCGGCATCCAGGGCGGGCGCGCGCACCGGCGTCGAGCCGTCGGTGAGCCAGCCCCGCCCGGAACCGTCGCGAAGCCCTGCGCAGCCGGAGGCGGCCACGTCACAGCCGAGCGGCGTGTAAGGCCCGGCCGGGAAGGATCCGACGGCGCCGCCGGTCGCCGTGTCGAAGGCACCGGACGGGCAGATATACCGGCCGCCCCCGGCGGTGAAGCCGTCGGCGCAGAGACCGGCCGCGCTCCAGAGGCGTGTTCCGGTGCTCGCCACGTATGCGTCGGCCTGAGAAGGGCCAGAAACCAGCACGACGTCGCCGGCCACGTGCAGGCCGGCCGGTCGCCAGACCGAGCCGGCGCCGGTGCGGTGTCCGGAGTATCCGGGAGCGGGCGGCCCGGAAGCCCGCCAGGCGATGGTGCCGGTGCGGCCGTCGATGGCTACCAACTCGCCGTCGGACCAGCGACTGATCACGGTGGGTCCGACCGCAACCACTCCGGAGAGTTGCTGCGGCCAGCGCCGGAACGACCAGATCGCGGTGTAGACGGTCTTCGCGTCGACCGGCGCGTCCGCCCGGATCTGCCGTTTCGAGGCATAGACCCGGATCCGGTCGTCGACGATCAGCGGGGCGATCGGAAGGTGGCCGGTGACGCCGGGATTCGCCTGGTGGACGGCCGGTTCGGGCGACTTGACCACGGCCAGCACCTCGGCGGGAGCGAGCACCCGCCAACCGACAAGTACCGCCGCGGCGGCCACGACCAGCGCGACCAGCGCCCGCAGAAGTACCTTTTGCACCAGCCGAGACTATGTCAGGCCACGGCGGCCAGGTCGTCCAGGTCGCGGCGCATCGCCACCTCGGCGGTGCCGGCGGCCAGGCCGCCGAAGATCAGGGCGAGGAAGCGGCCGGCCGGCGCGGTGGCACCACCGTCCTGGACGATCGTGACCATCGTGCCGCCGCGATGCCGACCGGCGACGACCGGCACGAACGAGTACGTCATCTTGTAGTCGGCGCCGATGCCCGGCGAGGTGACCACGAACCGATCCGGAATCACGCACTCGAGCACGTGGAACTCCTCGGTGATCTCGCCACCGTCGGACATCGGCCGGGTCTCGCGCCACGCCGCGCCGGCCCCGAACGGCCCGCCGGTGAGCACCTCGACCCTCGTTACGGCCGACAACCAGTCGCGCCTTCGGGACAGGTCGGTGAACACCTGCCAGACCGAGGCGACCGGGGCCTCGATCAGGCGTGTCACCGCGACCGTCGACATAGAGTGACCTCCCGCATACACGCTACGAGGGTAAGGTCCGCGCGGTCTAGGGCACTACGGTTCCGGTTACCTCGCCCAGACCGATTTCCACGCCGGCCGCTCCGATGGCCGTACCGGAGATGGTGACCTTGTCTCCGTCCTCGAGGAAACCGCGCACACTTCCATCGGCGAGCTTCACCGGCTCGGCGCCGTTGCGGGTGAGTTCGAGGAACGAGCCGACCTCGTCGCGGGCGGGCCCGGAGACGGTGCCGGAGGCGAACAGATCACCGGTGCGCACCGAGGCGCCGTTGCTGGTCAGGTGGGCCAACTGCTGGGCCGCGGTCCAGTACATCGAGGCGAACGGCGGCGCCGACACCCGGGTGTCGTTCCATTCGACCGAGAGCCGCAGGTCGAAGCCCGGCCCGGCCGGCAATAAGTAATCGAGCGGCTGTGGATCTTGCAAGGGGGAAGAAGACCCAACCAGCGCCGACAGCGGCACCACCCACGGCGACACCGAGGTCGCGAACGACTTGGCCAGAAACGGGCCGAGCGGACGGTATTCCCAAGCCTGGATGTCCCGGGCCGACCAGTCGTTGACCAGCGTGATCCCGAAGACGTGGCCGGCGAAGTCGGTGGTGCGCAGCCGCCGCCCGGGCACCCCCACCACGAACCCGACCTCGGCCTCGACGTCGAGCCGCCGGGACGGCCCGAACACCCCCTCGCCGAGTTGCCCGTGCGGCCGCCGGATCGGAGTGCCGGACACCACCACCGTGCTGGACCGGCCGTGATAGCCGATCGGCAGGTGCTTCCAGTGCGGCGGCAGGCCGGCCTCGCCGGGCCGCAGGATCGCCGACACGTTCCGCGCATGGTGCTCGGACGAGTAGAAGTCGGTGTAGTCGGCCACCTCGAACGGCAGGTGCAGGGTCACCTCGCTGAGCGGGATGCGCTCCGGCGACCCGGCCGCGAGCTCGGTGACCGCGGCCCGGGCCGCGGCCCATCCGGCCGGACCCGCCGCGAGCAGGGCATTGAGCGACGGCGCGGCCAACTGCCCACCCAACACCGAAAGATCAACAACCGAGGACCCCAGGCGTACGCCGAGACGGCGCTCGCCGCGCGGCCGGCTGAACACGCCGTAGGGAAGGTTTTCGCTGCCGTACCGGCTCATTCAGGACCACCGTTGATCAGGCCGAGCCGGATCAGCTCGGTCAGGGGTTCGACAACGCTTGCCGCTCCGAAGCCGACGAACAGCGGACGGGTCTCGTCGCGCCGCCGCCGGCACGGCTCGACCAGGGGCAAGGGATGGGTCGCGGCCAGCACCTCGGCCACCTCGGCCACCTCAGCACCCTCGGCCGCGAGGATGCCGGCCGCCACCACGTTGAGGAAGCCGTGGTGGGTGAAGCCGGTCTCCGGGTCGGTGTGCCGGATCGCATGGCGCAGGCCGGCGGCCAGCCGGAACGGCAACTCCCGGTCGCGGCAGGCGCAGATCACCGCGGCCAGCTCGACGGGAGTGGGGAACAGCTCGGCGGCGAGTCCGCCGACCCGGAATTTGGGGGCGATGCGCAGGCTCGCGGCCCGGCACTCGGCCACCGTGTCGAGCGCGCCGAGCAGGCCCCAACTGAGCGGGATCTCGGCGTACACCTGGAGGTCTTTGTCCTGTTCGGTCAGCGTGCGCAGATCGGCCAGGCCGGGTTGTGGGTCTTCGCCGCGCCGGGCCACCGGCGCCTCGAGGTGGAAGATCACCGCGCCGGTCGCCCGCAGTTTCTCGACGACGATCGGCATCGCGCTCAGCGCGACGTCGCCGACCAGCGCGACCGGCAGATCCCGTTGAGGGACTTCGACGCTTATCAATGAGGCGGGGATCAGTAGCGGACCGAGCAGCCCGGCGAACCAGGCCTCGCGATGCTCGACGTGCTTGGCGACGGCATCGGACAGGCTGATGAGGCTGGGCGGAAGCAAAGAGGCGTCATCGACCAGCCCGGAGAACAGCGTAGGCACCATCGTTGACACCATCTGAACCTAATGGACGCTTGAGAGGCCGGACAACCAGGCCCGCTATGTCGGTTTTCACCCTAGGACCGCGACCTCGGCGTTCAGCGCCCTCGGCAGCGGCTGATCGACCGGAAAATCCGGGATCCGCAACGCGAAGATCCGATCGGCGATGCGCGCGCAATACCCCTTACCGGCGACGAGCTCCAGATAGCCCACCTGATAGCTGAGGTTGCCCTCGGCGCAGGCCGCCGGGTCGGCGAACGGATCACCGGTGGCCGGGCTGACCAGGGCCCGCTTCTCGAGCGGCTCGACGGTCCACACCCGCTTGTCGCCGCCGGTGCAGTTCTGATCATGATCGGTCTTGCCGGGCGTCGAGCAGAGCAGCGAGAGATCGCCGGTGTAGGCGTTGGTGCCGGCCCGCGGCGGGTCGAGCCAGATCGCCCCCTGCGGATATTTGTCCCCGGCCCCCATCGGCACCTCGACGTGCAGGGTCGCCGTCCCGAGGCCCTGGGCGGCCGGGCTGGACGCCGCGATCGGCAGGTCCGGAAGGACGACATCAGGCGCGGACGCATGGTGATAGATCGCCACCGTGAACGTGCCGGCCGCCAGCACCAGCAACGCCACCAGGCCGACCAGCCCGCGGCGCTCGCCCCGGACCAGCACCACGGTCACCGCGACGAGAACCACCACGGCCGCGCCGGCGAGCAGAAGATCGACCATGTCCGACAAGGTACCCGGGGCGCCGAAGCGCCCCGGGTGCCCGGACTCAGCCGATGTGGAAGTTCTCGCCGTAGACCGCGAAGTCCAGCGGCGTGTTCAGGTCGAAGTTGCTGTTGTTGAGGAAGACGCGCTGGGCCGTGTCGACCCGGGAGGTGTCCGAGTGCGCCTCCTCCTTCTTCATCTCGACGACCCGCTCGTTGAGGAAGACGTTGAGCCAGGCGCGCTCGTCCCCGCCCTGCGACGGCGGCTTGGCCTTGGTCAGAGCGCGGCTGCGGATGGACCGGAAGCCCTCGTAACCGTGCATGACCGAGGCGTCGTAGTAGGCGAACTGGCCGAGAGCCCGCACGCCGTCGCTCTTGCCGTCCCGCACCGAGGGGTTGAAGTAGACCCGGTCCCGCTCGGCTTCCTGGGCGGCCTGGAACACGGTGTCGGCCGCCGCGGTCTTCCAGTCCTTGGTGAAGTTGGGGTCGAGGCCCGAGTGCGAGTCGGTGCCGTCGACGTTGCGCAGCGCCGGGAGGTACTTGGCGAGCACATTGGACGGCTTGGTGGCGGTGTACGCCTGCACCAGTTCCAGCATGTCGCCGGTCCCGGAGCAGAACCCGATGATGCCGGCCGTGTAACCGCGCCCGTCACCGATGTCCTCGATGTAGGCGAACTGGGCCCGCCAGTTCAGCGACGAGTTCTCCGCCGCCGAGACGATCTGCATGGCGACGTCCTTCTTCGCCGGATCGTCCAGGCTCTTGCCTGAAGGGGCAGAGGTGGGTGACGAGGTGGGCGGTGTTGTGGGAGTGGTTCCGCCGGGCATGACCCAAGTCTGGTTCGTGGTGTTCGAGCACGTCCAGATCTGCAGCCGAGCGCCGTTCGCCGTGCTCTTGTCGGTCACGTCGAGGCACTTGCCCGACCCGCTGTTGACCAGCGCGCCGTTGGACACGGTCCACTTCTGCGCGCCGGTGGCGTTGCAGTCGTAGAGCTGGATCTTCGCTCCGTTCGCGGTCGAGGCGGAGGTGACGTCGAGGCACTTACCGAGCGCCCGGATGGTGTTGTCGGTGTTCCCGACGGTCCACTGCTGGGCGGCGCTGCCGTTGCAGTCGTAGAGCTGCACGGCGGAGCCGTTGGCGCTCGAACCGCCGGCGACGTCGATGCACTTGCTGCCGAGACCCTTGATCGGGCCGGCTACCGCGGCGCTGGCCGGAAGCAGTCCATAAGCGATGGCTGCAGCGGGGATGACCAGGCCAAGTGAGGCATACGCAACTGCCCGCACGCGTTTCATGGCACTCCTGTGGGGAGGGGGGATGAAGGGGATCACGCGCGTGATGGGCAGTGACGCTAGAACAGTTAACCAGGTTTATCAATAGCCATCTATGAGGTGGTCTAGCCTGCTTGGTGGGCCTTGACACGGGGGAGGGCTCTGTCTACCGTCCGAGCAACTGTTAGTCAGTTTGCCTATCCGCAGGGAGCCCCGTTGACGCGTCTGGCCGGCTCGTCCAAGCTGCTCCGCGCCATGAACGAGAGCGCCGCTCTAGCGCACCTGCTCGACCCAGGGATGCTCACCCGCTCCGACTTGCGCAAGCTCACCGCCCTGTCCACCCCGACCATTTCCGAAGTGCTGCGCCGGCTCACCGAGGCCGGCCTGGTCAACGTGGTGGGCCACAACAGTGGCCGCCCGGGGCCGAACGCCGAGATCTACGCGGCGAACCCCGATGCGGCGTACGCGGTCGCGGTATCCGTCCGCGACATCGGCACCAGCGGCACCCCCTCGGTGACCGCCGCGCTCTGCGACCTGACCGGTGCGGTCCGCGTCCGGTTCGAGTCGCGCATCGACTTCCTCGGCACCGAACCGGCCGTCGCGCTCGTCGACGTGGTCGCCCGGCTACGCGCGGAGGCCGACGTCCCGGCCGACCGGATCGGGCACGTGCAGCTCGGCGTACCCGGCTCCTGGGATGCCCGCACCGAGACCATCCGGCACGTGGACGTGCCCGGCTTCGGCCGGGCCGGCCTGGTGCCGGAGATCGCGGCCGCCCTCGGCACCCACGTCGGCGTCGACAACGACGTCAACCTGGCCGCGGTGGCCGAGCGCAAACGCGGCACCGCCCGCGACGCGGAGGGATTCGCGCTGCTCTGGATGGGCCAGGACGGTCTCGGTCTGGCCATCGACATCGCCGGCAAGCTGATCCGCGGCGCTCGCGGCGGCGCCGGCGAGATCGGTTACATGCCGCTCTACTCGCCGGACTCCACCGATCGCAAGCTCGACCTGCAGGATCTCTTCGGCGGCGCGGCGATCATGGAACTGGCCCGGGACAACGGCATCGCCGGGGACACCCCGGCGGCGGTCGTCCGGGCCGCCGCGGGGACCTCCGGCGAGTTCCTCACCACGCTGGCCGATCGCGTCGCGGTCGGCCTGGCCGCCGTGATCGCCGTTCTCGACCCCTATCTGGTGGTACTGGCCGGCCCGATCGCGCAGGCCGGCGGCGAAACCCTGCTGGCCGCGGTGAACGCCGCGGTACGCCGGGCCGCGCCGCTGGAGAGCTCGATCGCGGTCACCACCATCGCAGACGACGCGGTGCTGCTCGGCGCGCTCGACGCCGGTCTCGCCGCGGTCCGGGAAGCCCTCATCACTGCTATCCGCGACAGCTAACTGTTCTTTGAGAGGCCCAAAGTGAACAAACGGCTACCCTCTGCCCTTTTTGCCCTTACCTTGCTCACCACCGCCGCCTGCACCCCCGCGCCCAAGGAGAACAAGGTCGCCGCGCCCGGCGCCTCGGTCTCCGGCACCGTCGAGCTCTGGCACTTCTTCACCGAGCGTGAGGCCGACGCGATCGACCAGGTGATCAAGGACTTCGAGTCCACTCACCCGAACATCAAGGTCACCGTCAAGTCCGGGCAGGACGACTCCAAGGTCACCCAGGCGATCGGGGCCGGCAACGGGCCGGACATCGGCCTCTCCTACTCCACCGACATCGTCGGCAAGTTCTGCTCGTCCGGCGCGTGGGTGGATCTCACCCCGTACATCACCCGGGACAAAGTGGACCTCAACCAGCTGAACGCGACCACCCGGTCGTACACCGAGTTCGGCGGCAAGCGCTGCGCGATGCCCTTCCTCGCCGACGCGTACGGGATGTTCTACAACAAAGACCTCTTCGCCAAGGCCGGCATCGCCGGCCCGCCGAAGACTCTGGACGAGCTGACCGAAGACGCCAAGAAGCTGACCGTACGCAACCCGGACGGCTCGCTGAAGACGGTCGGCTTCCTCCCGCTCTACGACTTCTACGAGAACGCCGCCGCACACCTCGCCCCGGCCGTCGGCGCCAAGTGGCTGACCGACGACGGCAAGTCCGCGGTCGGCTCCGACCCGGCCTGGAAGACCCTGCTGACCTGGCAGAAGAACCTCGTCGACTGGTACGGCTACGACAAGCTCACCAAGTTCAAGGCCGGCCTGGGTGACGAGTTCAGCGCGGACAACGCGTTCCAGAAGGGCCAGGTCGCGATCAACATCGACGCCGAGTACCGACTGGCCTTCCTCAAGGACCAAAGCCCCAATCTGAAGTACGGCGTAGCACCGCTCCCGGCCGCCGACCCCGCCCGCTACGGCGGCGGCTACGTGACCGGCAACATCATGGGCATCTCCAAGAACGCCAAGAACCCCGAGGCGGCCTGGGAACTGATCAAGTACCTGACCACGGATGACGCGGCCGTCACCAAGCTGGCCGGGCTGATCAAGAACGTGCCGACCACCACCAAGTCGATCGCCGACCCGACGCTGAACGCCGATGCCGACTTCAAGGCGTTCATCGACATCTTCAACAACCCGAACTCGTCGACCACGCCGCCGTCCGCGTCCGGTCCGGCCTACCAGGAGACCTTCGGCCAGTTCCTGGTGAACTACCAGGCCGGCAAGGTCAAGGACCTGGACGCCGGGCTCGCCGATGCCGACAAGAAGGTCAACAGCGTCATGCAGCTGGGCGGCTGACCATGTCCGCCATTCGCCTTCGCCGCAGTCTGACGACGCTGTCGTTCCTGGCCCCGGCGCTGATCGGCATCGCCGTGTTCTTCGTCTACCCCCTGATCTCGGCGGTCTACTTCTCCTTCACGAAGTTCGACCTGCTCTCCGTGCCCCAGTGGGTGGGACTGGACAACTACAAGCGGATGGCGGACGACCCGTTCCTGCTCCAATCCGTACGTAACACGCTGTGGATGGTGGTGGTCTTCGTCCCGGCCCGGATCGTCGGGGCGATCGGCCTGTCGATGCTGCTCACCCAGCTGCGACGGGGGGCCGGCTTCTTCCGCACGGTGTTCTACCTGCCGGCCCTGGTGCCGCCGGTGGCCGCCACCATCGCGTTCGTCTACCTGCTGAAGCCGGGCACCGGCCCGGTCGACCACTTCCTGGAGAAGATCGGCATCAGTGGGCCGCTCTGGTTCAACTCACCGACCTGGGCCAAACCCTCGCTGGTCCTGCTCGGCCTGTGGGCCATCGGCGACCTGATGGTGATCTTCCTGGCCGCGGTGCTGGGCGTTCCGGAGAGCCTCTACGAGGCCGCGTCGCTGGACGGCGCGAACGCCTGGCACAAGTTCCGGTCGATCACCCTGCCGTCGATCCAGCCGGTGATCCTGTTCGCCGCGGTCACCGGCGTGATCTACACGTTGCAGTACTTCGACCAGGCGGCGGTGGCCGGCTCGATCGCCAGCGGGCAGGCCACCGTCGGGGCCGGGATCTCCCAATCCTTCGGCTATCCCGAGGGCTCGACCTTCACCTATCCACTGTGGCTCTACACGGTCGGGTTCCGGTACAACGCGCTCGGTTACGCCAACGCCCTCGCGATCGCGCTGTTCGTGGTCGCGCTCTCGGTCACCGTGATCCTGATGCGCCGGGCCAAGGCCTTCTCCGGGGAGGAATCGTGACCGCTCTTCTGGAGACCCCGCCGGCCATCGCCGATCTTCCGGCCCGCAAGATCAAAAGGCAGAACCGGCTCGCCTGGATCGCCAAGCACAGCATCGCGATCGTGCTGGTGATCATGTTCCTGACGCCGGTGATCTACCTCGTGCTGCTCTCGCTGATGACCAGCAACCAGGCGCTGACAAGCGATTACTGGCCGAACACCTGGCACCCCGAGAACTACGTCAAGGTGTTCCGGTCCACGCCGCTGCCGCACTATCTGCTCAACACCGTCATCTACGCAGTGAGCTCCACGGTCCTCACCCTGGCATCGAGCGTTCCCGCCGCGTACGCCCTGGCGAAGTTGAAGTTTCGCGGCCGCAACGCTCTGTTCCTCACCATCATCTGCGTGATGATGTTGCCACCGCAGGTGGTGACCGTCCCGCTCTACCTGATGTGGGCCCGCTACGGCCTGACCGGCTCGCTCGCGCCGCTGATCATCCCGGCCCTGTTCGGCGACGCGTTCTGCATCTTCCTGCTGCGTCAGTTCCTGCTGACCATCCCGTCCGAGTACCTCGACGCGGCCCGGGTCGACGGCTGCGGCGAGTGGCGCACGCTGCTGCGGGTGGTGCTGCCGATGGCCCGGCCGGGCATCGCGGCGGCCGGCCTGTTCCAGTTCTTCTTCTGCTGGAACGACTACTACGGCCCGCTGCTCTACACCAGCGAGAACGAGAGCTCGTGGACGCTGACGCTGGGCCTGGCGTCGTTCCGGACCGTCCATCACGTCGACTGGAACCTGGTCACGGCAGCAACGGTGCTGGCCATGGCCCCGCTCATCGTCATCTTCTTCTTCGCCCAGCGCGCGTTCGTGCAGGGCATCACACTAACGGGGTTCAAAGGGTGAAAATTGCGGTTATCGGCGGTGGATCCACCTACACGCCGGAACTCGTGGACGGTTTCGCACGGCTCGGCTCGATGGTCGACGAACTCGTCCTGATCGACCCGGCAGCTGAGCGGTTGGAGATCGTCGGCGCGTTCGCAGCTCGCATCTTCGCTGCCCAGGGCCACCCGGGCAAGGTGAGTTGGACGACCGACCTGGACGCCGGGGTCACCGACGCCGACGCCGCGGTGATCCAGCTGCGGGTCGGCGGCCAGCAGGCGCGGATCACCGACGAGACGTTCCCGCTCGAGTGCGGTTGCGTCGGTCAGGAGACGACCGGCGCCGGCGGCTTGGCCAAGGCGCTGCGCACCGTCCCGGTCGTGCTCGACGTGGCCGACCGGATCCGGCGGCGGGCCAAGCCCGGCGCCTGGATCGTCGACTTCACCAACCCGGTCGGCATCGTCACCCGAGCCCTGCTCGACGCCGGCCACCGCGCCGTCGGCCTGTGCAACGTGGCGATCGGCTTCCAGCGCCGCTTCGCCGGTTACCTGGGCGTAGACCCGTCGGCGGTGGTCCTCGACCACGTCGGCCTGAACCACCTGACCTGGGAGCGAGCGGCCTATGTGGACGGCGTCGACCGCCTGCCCGCACTGCTCGCCGCCCACCTGCCGGAGATTTCCGACGAGGTGGACATCGCCCCCGAGGTCCTCACCACCCTGGGTAACGTCCCGTCCTACTACCTGTCCTATTTCTACAGTCACGACAAGCACGTCCGGGAGTCACTCGGCCAGCCCACCCGCGGCCAGCGCGTAGCCGAGATCGAGGCCGTCCTCCTCGACATGTACCGCGACGTGAACCTCGTCGAGAAGCCCGCCCTCCTCGGCGAACGCGGCGGCGCCTACTACTCCGAGGCCGCGGTCGGCCTGCTGGCCTCGCTGCACGGTTACGACGACAGTGCGGTCCACTCGGTCAACGTGCGCAACAACGGCACCCTGCCCTTCCTCCCGGCCGAGGCGGTCATCGAGGTCTCGGCCCGGGCGGGCCTCGAGGGCCCGGCCACGCTGCCGGTCACCCCCCTGCCGCCAGACATGTCCGGACTCATCACCCACGTCTGGGCGTACGAGGAACTCGCGATCGACGCCGCACTACGGGGCGGCCGCCAACGGGTCTATCGCGCCCTCCTGGCCCACCCCCTGATCGGCCAGCACGAGTACGCCGACGCCCTGGCCGACAAGCTCATCGCGGCCGGCCGCCAGCACCTCGCGTGGGCCTCATGAGAGCGCTCTATCTGGCGGCCGACGGCGGCAACTCAAAGACCGACGTGGTGCTCGGCGACGACTCGGGCCGGGTCCTGGGCTTCGTCCGGGGCGGCACGTCGTCGCCGCACAACATCGGCCTGACCGGCACGGTAGAGGTGCTGGGCCGGCTGATCGAGGCCGTGCACGCCGACGCCGGCCTGCCGCTCGGCACCCCGATCGACACCATCGCCGTCTACCTGGCCGGCGCCGACCTGCCGATCGAGGTGACCCGCCTGCACCAGGTCATCGCAGCCGAGGCGTGGGCCGGCCAGACGATCGTGGACAACGACTGCTTCGCCCTGCTGCGAGCCGGCACCGCCATGCCGGACGCGGTAACGGTCGTCTGCGGCGCGGGCACGAACTGCGTGGGCCGCGCCGCAGACGGCCGGACCGCCCGTTTCCCGGCCCTGGGCCCGATCTCCGGCGACTGGGGCGGCGGCCACGACCTGGCCGACCACGCCCTGCGCGAGGCCGTCCGCGGCGAGGACGGCCGAGGCCGCCCCACGGCTCTGTCGGCCGCGGTGGCAGCACATTTCAACCTGCCCACGGTGGAAGCGGTAAGCATCGCCCTGCACCTGGGCGACCTGCCGATGGAACGCATCCACGAGCTGTCGCCCTTGCTGTTCGAGGTGGCGGCAACAGGCGACGAGGTGGCCACCGCCCTGATCAACCGCCAGGCCGAGGAAATCCTGGCCCAGCACCGAGTTGCGGCCACCCGCCTGAACCTGCTGAACCACCCACACGCCTTGGTCCTGGGCGGCGGCGTAATGCGAGCCCGCCACCCCCAGCTGAACGACCAAATCACCGCAGGCGCCCACCGCCAGGCCCCGTTGGTAGAGGTCTCCGTCCTATCCACCCCACCAGTAACCGGCGCCGCCCTACTGGCCCTGGACGCCATGGCCCACGCCCCAACCGCCGAGCCGGCCCTACGCGCCGCCCTGGCCGACCGCCACCCAACCCCAGCCCCCCGCTCCCCAAACCTCAACCCCGCCAACCGCGACCCCGTCCCCCCAGTCACGAATCTCGACCTCGCAGACCTCGACCCCGGCACGACAGCCACGGACCTCAGGCCCAGCGCGGCGGTCGCAGACCTCGCCCCCGGCACGGCAGTCGCGGACCTCAGGTCCGGCGCGGCGGTCGCGGACCTCGGGCCCGGCGCGGCGGTCGCGGACCTCGAACCGGCCGCCGACCTCAAGGCGGTCGCGGACTGAGACGTCGGGGCGCATGACCTGCGCCCCGCGAACGACGGCGCCGGTCCGGAGGTCCACCCCTCCGAGCCGGCGCCATCCTCGTCTCAGCCGACAGGCAACCGCGCGCCGCGCTGCGTCGTGAACGCGAACGTGTTGACGGTCAACACGACATCAACACGTCAACATGCAATGCAGTCGTCAATGTTGATTCAGTCAACACGAGACGGGCCTCAGCGGCGGTCGCCTGCGCGAAGTCCGACGCCGCCCTCGCTTCAGGCGAGCGATTACGCCCCGGCCGGTCAGCGCCTCGTCAAGATCAGCATGCTGGCCGCAGCCGCCAGGACCATTCCGGCGATCAGCGGGATCACGCCGCCGACCAGGGCGTAGACCGGCAGCAGCAGGGGTGCGGCGAAGCTCAGGTAGGCCGCTGCGGCCAACGGCCGGTTGCCCGCGCGCAGCCCGGCCAGCGCCGGCACCAACCGGCCCGGCACCAGCCGGTTGAGCCAGACGAGCACGCCGCCCAAGATGATCAGCCCGATCAAGCCGGCCCACATCCGCGAGATGCCTTCGCTGACCATCATCATCCCGGCCGCCACCACGGACGCGATCAGCGTGGCGTTGGCGCCGGTCTGCGCGCCGCGCCGGACCGCGTCGGCCGCGTCCGACGACATGTCGAGCACCGGCCGGCTGGGCCGGCTGACCTGCCCGGTCCAGCTGGCCGAGGTGTGCGCCGGCGGCCCCTCCGGATCGGGCCGGTCGGGAGCGGGGTAGGGCCGCGGGAACGGCGAAGGGTAGGCCCCAGTGTCGTCGGCCGGTCCGGGCTGTCCGCTGTCCTCGGCCGGCACCGCCAGCGAGGCATCCTCGGCCAGCTCCTCGAGCGCGGCGGCCCAGCGGCGCCGCTCGAACCGGACGATGCCGACGTCGTTCTGCGCCTCCCCGATCGCCGGGTCGAGGTCGAGTGCTTCCGCGTAGGCGCGCTGGGCCAGGTCGAACAGCCGCAACCGGGCCGCGACGACGGCCAGCACCAGGTGCGCCTCGCCCTCGGCCGGCGCCACCCGCACCCCGTTCCAGGCGGCGTTCAGCGCTTCCTGCCCGTTGCGCGACTCGCTGAGCAGCGCCGCCCCGGTGCGTTGCGCGTAGGCGTCGGCCGGCCAGTTGCGCAGGATGTCGGCGGCGACCCGGGCGGCCTCGGCATAGCGCCGGGAGTCGGTGAGCGCCATGGCCCGCACGACCAGCGTCGGAAGCGTGCCGGGCGCCGAGGAGACGGCCCGCTCGGCCGCCGCGAGCGCCTCGGCCGGCTGCTCGGCGGCCAGATGGATCCGGGCCAGGGTGGCCAGCAGGCCGGGCTCGCCGGGCGCGGCGGTCAGCCCGGCCGCGATCTCCTCGGTCGCCTCGTCGTAGCGGCCGAGATCGGCGAGCAGCAACGCCCGCTGCCGGTACTCCTCCGGCGAGGTCTCGGGATCCAGTGGAGCGGCCACGGGTCGAGCGTAGGCGCTCCCCGCACCCCGCGCCGGTTCGGGGCTACCGCGAGATCACCCGAGTGGGGGTGACCCGGCTGACCACCCGCACCGCACCCGGCGTGGGCGTCCACGGCTTCCCGTCGTACTTCCGGCTCAGCTCGTCGATGAGCGCGTCCCCACCCTCCTCGACGAGCGTGACGGTCCCGTCCACGGTGAAGTAGAAGTACGGATTCGCCGGGTCGTAGGCGCAGAGCGACACCCGGGGATCGCGTTCCATGTTGCGTGTCTTGACCCGTCCCCGAATGGTCGAGAACAGCACGTCGTCGCCGTCCCGTTTGACCCACACCACGGTCGATTGCGGGCTTCCATCCGCGTTGATCGTGCTCAACACCGCGAAGGTGTTCCCGTCAATCAGCCGCCGCACCGGCTCCGGCAATCCAGTCATGCCGATGATCCTGCCGGACCGCGGCTCAGGGTGCGATGACGAGGGCGACCGCGACGGCGGCCAGGCCCTCACCGCGGCCGGTGAGACCGAGGCCGTCGGCGGTGGTGCCGGAGACGGTGACCGGGGCGCCGACCGCGTCGGAGAGGACCCGCTGGGCCTCGGCGCGCCGGGTGCCGATCTTCGGGTGGTTGCCGATCACCTGGATGGAGACGTTGACGATCTCGAACGACGCGGCCCGCAGGATCCGCACGGTCTCGGTCAGCAGGGCCACCCCGGAGGCGCCGGCCCACTCCGGCCGGCTGGTGCCGAAGTTGCTGCCCAGGTCGCCGAGCCCGGCCGCGCCGAAGAGCGCGTCGCAGGCGGCGTGCGCGGCCACGTCGGCATCCGAGTGCCCGGCCAGCCCGACCTCATCGGGCCAGAGGAGCCCGGCCACCCAGCAGGGTTGCCCCGGCGCGAACGCGTGCACATCGGTGCCGATGCCGACCCGCTGATTGATCACCCGATCACGATACGTGCAGCAGCGCCTCCGCCAGGATCAGGTCGAGCGGCCGGGTGATCTTCAGGGCCAGCTCGGACCCGGGCACGCAGGTCACCGGCACGCCCGCCTTCTCGACCAGCCCGGCGTCGTCGGTCAGCGAGTCGGCCGCCGTCGCGTGCGCGGCCGCCAGCACGTCGTGCCGGAACCCCTGCGGTGTCTGCACGCTGCGCAGAACCGCCCGGTCCACGGTCCCGAGAACCACCTCGAGCTCCGGCCCCGGGCCAACCTCTTTGATCGTGTCGACCACCGGGAGGACCGGGATCACCGCGGGGTGGCCGGCCCGGACCGCGGCGGCTACCGCCTCGATCAGCTGCGGCGGCGTGAGCGCGCGGGCCGCGTCGTGCACCAGCACGATGTCGACGCCGGCCGGCACGGCGGCCAGCGCCAGCGCGACGGACTCCTGCCGCTCGGCTCCGCCGGCCACGACGGTCACCGGAGCCACCGGGGCAAGCAGCTCCTGAACGGCCTCGACCTCGGCGGCCGGGGCGGCGACCACGATCACGCGCACCGATCCGGCGGCGGCGATGCGCCGGATCGCGTGCACGAGAAGAGGCTCGCCGGCCAGCAGACGGAGCGCTTTCGGGCCCCCCGGCCCGAGTCGCAGCCCCGCACCAGCCGCTGGAACAAGGACCGCGACGTCACCCCGAGCATTAAGCTGCGCGGTCACGTCGCGGTCCTGTGCAGAGATGGTGTTGTCGAGGCGCTATCAGGCCTCGGTGAGGACCTTGTCGAGGAGAACCTCGGCCTCGTCCTTGGTGCTCTTCTCCGCGAGAGCAACCTCGCCGACCAGAATGTCGCGGGCCTTCGCAAGCATGCGCTTCTCTCCGGCCGAGAGACCACGCTCGCGCTCGCGACGCCAAAGGTCACGAACAACTTCGGCAACCTTGAGGGGGTTACCCGAGGCCAGCTTCTCGAGATTGGCCTTGTAACGCCGCGACCAGTTGGTCGGCTCCTCGGTGTGCGGAGCGCGGAGGACGTCGAAGACCTTCCCCAGGCCTTCCTCGCCAACCACTTCGCGCACGCCGACGATTTCGGCGTTCTCAGCGGGCACCCGAACGGTCAGATCACCCTGGGCGACGCGCAGAACGAGATACTGCTTTTCCTCGCCCTTGATGACCCGAGTCTCGATTGCCTCGATGAGTGCGGCCCCGTGGTGGGGGTAAACAACGGTCTCGCCGACACTGAAAACCATAGGTTCGAAGCCCCTTTCGCTGTGTCTAGGGTAACACGCTCAGGCAGCTATGTCCCGCCCAGCCGGTGACTGTTAGTGCAGCTCAGGGGCCTTGTGACGGGCCTTTCTACGGCTTGACAGAAGCGGCGGGAGCTGCCTCGGTAACGCTATGTGACGATTGCGTGACCGCTTTGCCCAGCGAGTCGGATATTTCGCACCTACGGCGTTTGTGAGGTCAAGCTTATCGCTAAGGTCCGGAAGCGCGCACTACTGGCGTCCCGGCCGAGGTTAAGGGAGGCTGGGCAGTAGGTCCCCGACCGAAGAACCACTGGGTCGGCCAGGGGGGAGGGTGAGTCATGGCTGGTCCGAGCGATAACGGCGGATGGTCGTCGAATGGCGGTGATCTGCCCGACCTCCCTGAGGAGTGGGGCGTGATCGTCATTCCCGACGATCTGTCCGAGCTTTCCGATGAGGTCGAGGCCGTCCGCGCCGAGCTGCGCGCCACCCGGAGCCCCTCCCGCTGGCAGCGCTTCGCCGATCGACCGGTCATGCGCGGTGTTCGCAAGCTCGCCTCCGGCGCCGTCCGCGCCCCCGTTCTGATCATCTCGATGGCCGTGCTGGTGACCGTGGCGAGCCTCTTCGCATCGGCCTGGCCTGGGCCGGTGCTGCAGCCGGCCACCCAGCGCACGGCGAGCACCACCAACGTCCGCACCAGCGCGCTGCCCGCTCTCGAGCTGATCAACGCCGACGGTCAGGCCGTCTCGCTGCGCCACGATCTGCCGGCGGTCATCCTGCTGATCGAGGGCTGCGAGTGCGCCGCGCTGGTCGCCGACACCGTCGACGCGGTCCGCCCGGAGATCACCGTGATCGCCGTCGGCGGCACGATCACCGCCTCGACCGGCACCGTCCCGCCGACCGGCGCCACCCCGCAGGCGCAGGGCAAGACCGTGCGGGTGCTGCACGACCCGTCCGGCAGTCTGCGCACCCAGCTCAAGCTCGGCTCGCCCGACGGCACCGCGGCGGCCCTCCTGGTCAGCCGGGACGGCGAGATCATCCGGACCGACGCGCGCACCGCTTCGATCGAGACATTCCGCCCCGATCTGGCGCGCCTCTAGGAACCGGCCTGCCGCAGCAGGGAGTAACGGAAAATGACCGGCCCCGCATCGTTGACGGACACATTCATCCGGAACTGTCCGGCCGTGCCCACCGTGAAATCGGTGCTCTGCCGATCTTTGCCGCACAGCAGCCCGCGCCCGGTGTCGGTGCCCGCCTCGCCGAGACTCACCCGCACCTGACTCTCCTCGCCGCCCACGCAGATCACCGTCACCAGGTACTCCCCGTTGCTGACGTTGGCCGTCACCTCGCGGTCACCGTTGGGTGCGAGGGCCAGCGTGCTGGCCTCCTCCTGCTGGTCGATGTCCGGCACGAGTTTCTCAGCCGTCGCGCGCCACTGCTCGATCTGCGGATCGACCTCCGTCTGCGGCGCGGCGCGGAACCACCAGGCTCCGCCGCCGATCAGCACCAGTGCGGCGCACGCGTACAGCACGACACCCCGCGTCTGCTCCCCCATCACGCTGTGACTGTAGAGGTCTCGAGCAGCGTTCCGTAGAGCGTGAGACCCGGCCCGAAGGCCAGCATGAGAACGCGACGCGGCGGCGCCGCACGGCGGCGCAGCGCGTCCAGCACCAGCAGCACGGTCGGCGAGGAGCAGTTGCCGTACGCCGTGAGCACCTCGCGGGAGGGTGCCAGCGCCGCCTCGTCGAGGCCGAGCTGCTCGCCGACCACGTCGAGGATCTTCGGGCCGCCCGGGTGCACAGCCCAGCCGTCCACGTCGCCGATGGTCAGCCCGTGCCGGGCCAACAGATCAACGACAAGACCGCGGACGTGTACGGCGAGCACGTCCGGCACCCGCGGCGACAACCCCATCCGGAAGCCACGGTCGGTCACCTCCCAGGTCATGTGGTCGGCGGTCGTACTGTCGGTCACCGCGGCGACCTCGCGTACCGCGTACCCACCGCCGTCTCCTGGAATGAGCACGACGGCGGCCGCCGCGTCGCTGAAAAGCGCGTGCGAAACGATCTGTTGCACGTCCGCCCGCACCGCGGGCGGCTGCAGGTGCAGGCTGGTCAGCTCGGCGCAGAGCAGCAGCGCGGGCCGGCCGCGGGCGACCACGAAGTCGGCGGCCGTGCCCAGGCCGGGCAGGGCCGCGTAACAGCCCATATGGCCGACGAACAGGCGTTGCAGGTCGGGGGCCATGCCCAGGTCGCGGGCGAGCAGGATGTCCAGGCCGGGAGTGGCGTAGCCGGTGCAGGAGCAGACCGCGAACAGACCGATCTGGTCGGCGGTCAGGCCGGCCTCGGCGATCGCCCGGGCGGCCGCCTCCTTCCCCAGCGGAATGGCCTCGACCTGGTAGCGGCGCATCCGCTGCTCGGTCGACCAGTTGGCCACGTCTTCGAGCAGCGGGCTCACCGCGGCCTGCCGGGTGCGCACCCCGGCGTTCTCGAAGATCCGCTTGGCCAGGGCGCGGCGGGGACCCGAGTATTGGTGCTGGAAGTAGCCGTCCCAGACCTCGCGCTGATCCACCGAGGTTGGCAGTGCGATGCCGAGCCCCGCGATGGTCGCGTAGCGCTCCACGTCGTCCTCTCCTGTTGCCGATTACCAGCGTGGGGCGAACCCCTCCGAGTCGGGATCACCGCCGAGCGCGTCGACGCCCAGCCAGTCAGCGCAGACGTCACTGGTGGCCGGTTGCAGCGAACCGGCGCGGGCGTCGCGGTAGAGGCGTTCCAGCGGGTGGCCACGGCGCATCGCCGAGGTGCCGGCCGCCTCCAGCATCGACGCCGCCACCTCGGCCGCAGTCGTGCCGGCCAGCAGCTTGGCCCGCCACACCCAGCGGTTCGTCTCAGCGTCGCCGGGTGCCGTGTCGACCCGGCGGGCCGCCTCCAGCACCGTCAGGTGGGCGGCCGCGACCGCGGCGTCGGCCCGGCCGATCCGGGCCCGGATCGCCGGCAGGTGGCCCAGCTTGCGCTCGTTGACGTGCTCGATCGCGGCGTCCACGGCGGCCCGGGCGACCCCCACGTAGACGGCCGCGTAGCTGGCCACCATCCAGTGCGGGGCCAGCTGGGCGACCACCAGGGCGAGGCCCTCGACCCCGCCGAGCAGGGCGCCGGCCGGGACCGTGACGTCGACGTGCAGGTCGTGCGAGGAGGTGGCGCGCATGCCGAGGGCGTCCCAGGTCTCCTCGACCCGCAGGCCGTCGCCCGGCGGCACCAGGAACTGCGACACCTGGGCCGGGTCGGCGCTGCTGCGGGCCGCGACCAGGTAGGCGTCGGCGTGCCCGGCGCCGGAGCAGAACGTCTTGGCGCCCTCGATCCGGTAGCCGTCGTCCACCGCGGTGTAGCGGGTGGACATCTGCGACAGCCGGGAGCCGGCGCCGCGTTCGCTCATCGCCACCGCGTACCAGGAGCCCTCGGCCGCCGCCCGCAGGTAGGCGTCCCGGGCCGCCAGCGCCGACGGTGGCAGGCCGAGCGCCTCGGCCAGCTCGTCGGTGACCCCGCTGAGCGCGCCGGTGACCGACGCGTGCATGTTGAAGACCAGGGCGGTGGCGCCGTTGCCCCGGGCCAGCTCGTAGGCGATCGCCGCGTAGTCGGCGAAGCCGGCCCCGGCCCCGCCCAGCCGCGCGGGCACCAGCAGCCCGAACAGCCCGGCCCGGCGCAGGTCGGCGAAGTCGTCGACCGGGAACGTGCCGTCCCGGTCGTGTGCGGCGGCCCGGGCCGCGAACCGGGGCACCAGCCGCCGCGCCTCGTCGATCATGAGGCCTCCCCCAGCTTGCGGCCGGTCCCCTGATAGAGCACCGCGGTCAGTCCGGTCGGCACGATCCGCCCGCGGGTCGGGCGGCGGCGCAGGCGCCAGCGCACCACGCCGCCCAGCGTCGGCCGGGCCCCGCGCACGGTCAGGTGCACGCCGTGCCGGGCGAACTCGGCGATCAGCCGGCGCGGCCGCACGAACAGTGACGCATCGTGAATCCCGGGCGGGGCGAGGCCCAGCCACTCACCCGCGGTGACCGTGATGAAGCGACTCAGCGCGTTGTCGTTCACCGTGTCGATCACCACGAGGCCGCCCGGCCGGAGCACCCGGGACAGCTCGGCGACCGTCCCGGGCAGATCGGTGACGTGCTCGAGGATCTCGCCGGCCGCCACCACGTCGGCCGTCCCGGACGCCACCGGCAGCGCCGTGACATCGCCGTTGACCGGCTGCACGCCGTGTGAGGCGGCCAGCCGCAGCCCGGGGCGGCCGAGATCGACTCCGATGTGCCGGTAGCCCTTACCGGCCACGTGCGGCGCCAGCAGGCCGCCGCCGCAACCGGCGTCGAGCAGCACCGCGCCGGGCCGGCCGGCCGCGGGTATCAGCGCCGCCCGGGCCTCGGCCAGCCAGTGCAGCATTTCGAACCCGCCGCCCGGGTGCCACCACTGGTCGGCGAGCTCGTCGTATTGGAGCGGATCGTTACGGGACATCGACCGCATGTGATCGAGACTGGCACGCATCCGGCACGCCCGCCACACTGGCCGCATGAAACGTGCGCTCGCCCTGATCAAGGCGTCGCATCCGGAGCCGGGCGGGGCGGTCACCGTCGCGATGACCCTGCTGGCGGTCGGCGCGGGCCACCGTGGCTGGGCCATCGCCGGGATCTTCCTGGCGGTGGGGGCCACGCAACTGTCGGTGGGCTGGGTCAACGACTGGCTGGACGCGCCGCGCGACCGGGTCGCCGGGCGGGGGGACAAGCCGATCGCGACGGGGGCGGTCGGTCGCCGTACGGTCGGGATCGCCGGATTGCTCGCGTCGGTCGCCGTACCCTTTGTGGCCTTGCCCTTCGGCCTCGGGCCGATGTTGATCCTTTCGGTGGCCGGCGTGTCCGCCCTGCTCTACGACTGGCCGCTGAAGTCCACGGTGTTCTCGGTGGTGCCCTACCTGGTCACGTTCGGGCTGCTCCCGGCGTTTGTGATCAACGCGCTGCCGGGCCATCCGGCGCCGCCGGCCTGGCTGGTCGCGGCGGGCGCGCTGCTCGGTGGGGGCGCCCATTTCGCCAACGTGCTGCCCGACCTGGACGACGACGCGGCCACCGGGGTACACGGCCTGCCGCATCGGCTGGGCGCCGCCGGCTCCGCCGTCGCAGCCGCGTTTCTCCTGCTCAGCGCGACTCTCACGCTGGTCTTCGGACCGCCCGGGCCACCGTCGTGGTCAGGCTGGGCAGCGGCCGCGGCCGCCGTCGTGGTCCTTCCCCTCGGCTGGTACGCGGCCCGGCGCGCCACCGGACGCCGGGTCGCGATGTTCCGGGCGGTGATCGTGGTGGCCCTGATCGACGTCCTTTTACTGATCTTCTCGGGCCCGGTGGTGTGAATGGCCGGGTCGCCGCACGAGCCCGATCTCGGACCGATAGCCTGAGTCTCACGCCATTGGTGTCTTTACTTGGAGGATCGTGATGCGCTCGCTGGGAACCCGCCGCGTCGCACAGGCCGCGGGTGCCGCGATGGCCGCCGTGATCGCCCTGGCCGGCTGCTCTGCCGGGCAGGTCGCGGAGACCGCGATCCTGAAGGCGCCGGTCGCCGGCCTCAACACCCAGAGCCCCGACGGCGGTCTGCTCGTCCGCAACCTCCAGGTGATCTACAACGGCACCGAGGGCTACGAGGCCAACGGCACCGCACCGATCCAGCTCAGCCTGTTCAACCAGACCGAGCAGCCACTGACCGTGACGATCACCAGCAAGCCGCAGCAGACGGTCACCGCAGGCATCGTCTCGGCCCAGCAGGTCGGCCTCAGCGGCGGCGAGCCGACGACCGCGCCGACCGCTCTGCCCTCGGCGGACGCGTCCGCGCCGACCGAGCCGGCGGAGGCTCCGCTCAAGCCGGCCAAGGTCACCATCCCGGGCCTGGGCAGCGCCACCTTCCTGCCGCAGGATGACGAGCTGCTGGTGGCCTCGGGCCTGTCCGGCGAGCTCCGCCCGGGCTACTCGCTGGCCCTCACCATCCAGGTCGACAACGGGCAGTCCCTCGACGTGGTGGCGCCGTTCGGCATCCCGACCTCGCCGGCCTCGCGCGCTCCCGGCATCGAGAACGAGAACCACGAGGAGTAATTGTCGTACCCCCGGGCTAACTTGACCGGGTGACAACCTCCCGCTCGACCACCAAGGCCGCTCGACCGGCCTACGTCTGCGACGCCTGCGGGCACCAGCCACCGAAATGGCTCGGCCGGTGCCCCGAGTGCAGCGAGTGGGGCTCGGTGATCGAGTCCACGGTGACCAGCCCGCTCGGCGCCGGCCGGGTGGTCAGCTCGCGCATGCCGGCCGAGCCGGCCCGCCCGATCGCCACGATCAGCGCGGCTCCCGCCAAGGCGGTCCCGACCAACGTCAGCGAGCTCGACCGGGTGCTCGGCGGCGGCCTGGTGCCCGGCGCCGTGGTGCTGCTGGCCGGCGAGCCCGGTGTGGGCAAGTCCACACTGCTGCTCGACGTCGCCCAGCAGTGGGCGGCCGGCGCCGGCACCCCGTCGCTGGTGGTCAGCGGCGAAGAGTCGGTGAGCCAGGTCCGGTTGCGGGCCGAGCGCCTCGGCGCCCTGCACGACCACCTCTACCTGGCCGCCGAGAGCGACCTCGGCGCGGTGCTCGGCCATCTCGACGCGGTCAAGCCCGGCCTGCTGATCCTCGACTCGGTGCAGACCATCTCGGCCCCCGGCACCGAGGGCGTCCCCGGCGGCGTCACCCAGGTCCGCGCGGTGACCTCGGCCCTGGTCGGGGTGGCGAAGGAGCGCGGCATCGCCACCGTCCTGGTCGGTCACGTCACCAAGGACGGCCAGGTGGCCGGCCCCCGAGTCCTCGAGCACCTGGTCGACGTGGTGCTGCACTTCGAGGGCGACAAGCACTCGTCGCTGCGCCTGGTCCGCGGCGTGAAGAACCGCTACGGCGCGGCCGACGAGGTGGGTTGCTTCGAGATGCACGAGGGCGGCATCACCAGCCTCGCCGACCCGTCCGGCCTGTTCCTCACCCGCTACCAGGAGCCGGTCCCCGGCACCTGCGTCACGGTCGCCATGGAGGGCCGGCGCGCCCTGGTCACCGAGGTGCAGGCACTGATCGGCGCCGAGGTGCAGGGCAGCCCGAGGCGCACGGTGTCGGGCCTGGACAGCGCCCGCCTGGCGATGGTCCTGGCGGTCCTGGAACGCCGCACCAAGCAGCTGAAGCTTTACAACCGCGAGGTCTTCGCCGCCACGGTCGGCGGCATCCGGCTGACCGAGCCCTCGGCCGACCTGGCGATGGCCCTGGCGGTGGCGTCCGGCGGTCTAGACCTGGCGATGGCCCCACATCTGGTGGCGATCGGCGAGGTCGGCCTGACCGGCGAGATCCGGCGGGTCGGAGCGGTGGGCCGCCGGCTGGCCGAGGCTGCCCGCCTGGGCTTCAAGGAGGCTCTGGTGCCGCCCGGCTGCGACCCCGAGGGCACCGCCCCGAAGGGCATGCGCGTCACCGAGGTCTCCGACCTGCGCGGCGCCCTGCAGGCCGCGGCACGAGCCTCAGCCGGGTGACACAGCGTGATGTTTCATCACGCTACGGAGCATTCATCGAACCACGGCTCGTTGGCCTGGATGACATTCCGTAGAATGTACAGGTGCCGCTCGACCGCGATGGTTCCAAGCCCGCTGCCGCCACCCCGACGCCGCGTCCCGGCGTCAACGGTTCGGCGCACCGCGCCGCGTCGACGACGTCCACCCCCGGCCTCTCCGGCGGCGGCGTGACCGCCGATCCACTACGCGCCAATCTGGCCCTGATGGCCCCCGGAACAGCCCTGCGCGACGGCCTGGAACGCATCCTGCGCGGCCGCACCGGCGCCCTGATCGTCCTGGGCCACGACACGGTCGTGGAGAGCATCTGCACCGGCGGCTTCCCGCTCGATGTCGAGTTCTCGGCCACCCGCCTGCGAGAGCTGTGCAAGATGGACGGCGCGGTGGTGATGAGCAGCGACGGCACCCGCATAGTCCGGGCCGCCGTCCACCTGATGCCTGACCCGTCCATCCCGTCGGAGGAGTCCGGCACCAGGCACCGCACCGCCGAGCGCGTCGCCAAGCAGTCCGGCTTCCCGGTGATCTCGGTAAGCCAGTCGATGCGCATCATCGGCCTCTACGTGAACGGCCAGCGCCACGTCCTGGACGACTCGGCCGCCATCCTCTCCCGAGCCAACCAGGCCCTGGCCACGCTGGAACGCTACAAACTCCGCCTGGACGAGGTCTCCGGCACCCTGTCGGCCCTGGAGATCGAAGACTTGGTCACGGTCCGTGACGCTGTCGCGGTGGTCCAGCGCCTGGAAATGGTCCGCCGCATCGCCGACGAAATCTCCGGCTACGTGGTCGAACTGGGCACCGACGGCCGCCTGCTGGCCCTACAGCTTGACGAGCTGATGGCCGGCGTGGACGCCGACCGCACCCTGGTGATCCGCGACTACCTGCCAACCGGCCGCAAGGCCAGGACCCTGGACGAGGCCCTGGTAGAACTCGACCTGCTGTCCGCCACCGAAATGATCGACCTGGTAGCGGTAGCCAAAGCCATCGGCTACCCCGGCGCGTCAGACGCGCTGGACGCAGCGGTCTCCCCCAGAGGTTTCCGCCTGCTGGCCAAGGTCCCCCGCCTGCCGTCCCAGATCGTAGACCGCCTGGTAGACCACTTCGGCAGCCTGCAGCGCCTGCTGGGCGCCACGGTAGAAGACCTGCAGGCGGTAGACGGCGTAGGCGACGCGAGGGCAAGGGGAGTCCGAGAGGGCTTGTCCCGCCTGGCCGAAGCCTCAATCCTGGAACGCTACGTCTAGGCAGGCCAGGACGGGCGCGGCAGGAGCAGGCTGAGGAGGACGCCCACCAGCCCATACCCATACCTGGTTTGGGCTTGGGTGATCTCCTTGCGGCGGCACGCCCCAGAGATCGCGCCGGTGGGTGGCGCGCAAGCGGGGTTTGCTTGCGGGCCGCCCACCGGTGTGATCGCCTCAAGTGCCGCCGCAAGGAGATCACCCAAGCCTGCCCCGCACCAAGCCCAGCCACGACGAGCCAGAAGCCACCCGCCAGAGTGATCTCCGCAGCGCGTGGCCGGGGTCTGGGGCAGCGCCCCAGGGGGTTAAGGCCACAGAAAGACAGCGGCCCCCACTCAGGACGCGAGAATCGTCAATACCATCGGCTCGCTGCGCAACGTCCCCAACCGCGCCCGCAAATCGAACTGCCCCTGAGGCGGAGTAGGCCCAGCCGCCGCATTAGCCGCACAACTGCTCGACTGCCGCCCATTCCAGCTGACCTTGTAGGTGCGCGCATCCCCCGGCGCGAACTGCCGGACATCGCTGCCCTTCTGGTCGCTGCACTTGTCCGAAGACCAGTACTGCCGCCCGCCCTGATCGATATAGAGCTCCTGCGGCCCAGCGCCCACATCACGACTACAGGTCCGGGTGCCCGTGTTCTTCACGGTAAGCGACAACTCCACCGTGGCCCCACGCTTGAACGTGGTCGGATTGGCGGCCGGGACGACCGTCATCTCGGTGTCGGCGCAGGATCCGTCGGCCGGAACCGTGACATTGGTGTTCTGCCCGGTGTCGCCGGTAGTAGTAGTGCCATCATCGGCGCCCGGCGTCTTGGACTCCAGGTCGCCAAGCGCGGGCAAGGAAGGCCCATTCCCACCGGGGACCCCGTCCAGGAAGGACGGCTCGGTCGTCGGCGACGCGGAGTTGGCCGGGGCCGGGGTGGGCAGTTGCGACGACGGCGACGCGCCCTTGCCGCGCTGGTCGTCCTTGTCGTCACCGGAGCAGGAAACGAACAGCACGATGATGCCGAGCAGCACAGCACCCAGCACGACCGCACGACGCCGCCAGTAGACGGCGGGAGGGAGGGAACCAACCGTCGTTCGCATGATGGGGCCACCGTAAACCCGGAGGAGCGGGACCACGGGCGCGACGCGCCGGGTATGCGACACGTACTCGGATAACGCTCGTTAAAGATAGACCTTGCGCTGGTATATCGCATGCGCGCCGGCGACCTTGTCGAGGAACAGATTGCCTGCGCAGTGGTCGATCTCGTGTTGCAGCGCGCGGGCTTCGAAGGCGTCGGTGGTGATGGTGACGGCCTCGCCGGTGCCGGGCAGGACGGCTTCGACGACGATGCGGCCGGCCCGTTTCACGTCGCCGGTCAGGTCGGGCACGGACATGCAGCCCTCGCGGCCGGCCTTCCAGCGCGACGCCTCAATGATCTTGGCGTTGCAGAGGGCGAACGTGCCGTGCACGGTGGCCGCCTTGGGGTGGCCGACCACGTTCACGCAGAAGACCTGGACGCCGACGCCGACCTGTGGTGCGGCCAGGCCGACGCAGCCGGCCGAGACTTTCATGGTGGCGACCAGGTCGGCGGCGAGCTGGAGCACGGCCGGGTCGGTGGGGTCGACCTCGTCGCCGACGGTGCTGAGGACGGTGGCCGGCGCGGTGACGACCGGGAGCACCCGGCCTTCCGGCAGTTCCGGAAAAGTCACAGGATCTCCGGCTCGGCGCGGCGCAGCGTCACCTCGACGCCCAGCTCGGAGGCGGCTACGGCCAGATGCTGGGCCAGCTCGTCACCGGCCCCGGCGGGCAGGTCGGCCTCCGCGATCAGGACGTAGAGGCTGCCGACCAGGCGGGTGCTCAGGTCGGTGATGTTGCCGCCGGCCCCGGCCACCTCACGGGTCACGGCCGCGACGATGCCGAGCCGGTCGGCGCCGTGCACGCTCACCACCCAAGCCTCCCCGTCGCCGCCGCCGGACGCCTCGGGCGAGACCTGACGCACCGCCGTGGTCACCCCGGCGAGTGATTCCAGGGCCTTCTCGGCCTCGGCCGCGGTGGGGCCGGTGCAGATCAGGGTCATCGCGAAGTGGCCGCGGAGGCGGGTCATCGTCGAGTCGGTGAGGTTGGCGCCGACTCCGGCGAGGGCTTCGGCCACGTCGGCGACGATGCCGGTCCGGTCCGGACCGATGACGGTGATGGCAAGCTCATGCACCTGCCTACAGTAAGTGGTGCCAGGCCTGCGGGCGCCGCTCGGCGCGCATGGCTAAGGTGACACCCGCCATGACCGCCTGCACCGAGCGGCACCCAGCCGCACCGAACGACGGCGGCCGCAGGCGAGGGCCAGAAGGGCATGGCTAAAGTGGCTCTGCCATGACTCTCGCTGACGATGCCATCGCCTGGTATGAGACGAACGCCCGTGACCTCCCCTGGCGGCAGCCCACCACGAGCGCGTGGGGGGTGCTGGTCAGCGAGGTGATGCTGCAGCAGACCCCGGTGGTCCGGGTGGAACCGGCCTGGCGTTCCTGGATGACCCGCTGGCCCACCCCGGCCGATCTGGCCGCCGATCCGCCGGCCGAGGCGATCCGGATGTGGGGCCGCCTCGGCTACCCCCGCCGGGCGATGCGCCTGCACGCCTGCGCCGTCGCGATGGTCGAGCGGCACGACGGTGAGGTGCCGTCCGACCTCGACCAGCTGCTGGCCCTTCCGGGCGTCGGCACCTACACCGGCCGGGCGGTCGCGACCTTCGCCTACGGGCAGCGGCACCCGGTGGTGGACACCAACGTGCGGCGGGTGGTGTCGCGCGCGGTCGAGGGCAAGCCGGACGCGGGAGCGGCGACCACCGCGGCCGACCTGGTGGCGGTGGAGGAACTCCTGCCGCCGGACGAGGCGACGGCGGCGAAGGCCAGCATCGCGTTCATGGAGTTGGGCGCGATCGTCTGCACGGCTCGGGCGCCGCGCTGCCTGAGCTGTCCGTTCGAGACGGCCTGTGCGTGGCACGCGACCGGTGAGAACCTGCCCGAAGGGCCGAGCCGCAAGCCGCAGCGGTACGCGGGCACCGACCGGCAGGTGCGTGGCCTGCTGCTGGAGGTGCTGCGGCACGCCAGTGGCCCGGTGCCGCGGCAACGCCTCGACGTGGTGTGGTCCGACGAGGTGCAGCGGGCCCGGGCCCTGGCCGGCCTGGTGGACGACGGCCTGGTGGAGCCGCTGGGTGCCGACGATTTCGTGCTGGCCGGCGACAACCAACGACCCCAACCCCAAGACCTCTAGTAGACGTACGGCCACCCGCTCGAGTCGTAGGCAAGCAGGTTGATGCCGAGCTTGGCCGTGCCGTTGTCGGCGTAGTAGTGGTAAACCAGCACGTCGGCGTCGGAGTCGGTGAAGACGGACTGTCCGCCCGGTCCGTGGATGCTGCCGTGCCCGGCGAGGATCTCGGTCCCGCCGCTGCTGGTCATCGCGGTTCCGTTCTTGTCGACGAACGGCCCGGTGACGCTGGTGGAGCGGCCCACCATGATCCGGTAGGTGCTGGACGCGCCCGCGCAGCACTTGTCGAACGAGACGAACAGGTAGTAGTACGACCCGTGCCGGAACAGGAACGGCGCCTCGATCGCGCCACCGCCCCGGCCGGCCAGCGAGCGGATGGTGGTGTTCAGCCGCTTGCCGGTGGACGCGTTGAGCTGGACCTGCTTGATCCCGGTCCAGAACGAGCCGAGGCTGAGCCACCAGTTGCCGGACGGATCGACGTACAGGTTCGGGTCGATCGCGTTGAAGTTGTCGCTGGTGTTCGACTCGATGACCAGGCCCTGGTTGCTCCAGCTGCCGGCGGCGCCGGTGGTGCTGGTGGCCAGGAAGATCGCCGAGTGGTTCGACCCGAAGGTGGATGCCGAGTAGTACATCCAATACTTCCCGCTACGGTAGGAAATATCGGGTGCCCACAGGTTCGCACTGCCGCCGGTGTACGCGGTCGTCCACGACGCGCCGCTCGGGAAGGCCACCCCGGCATCCTTGAACGCGGTGCGATCGGTCGAGGTCTTCAGGGTGATGTTGTTGCCGGTGTGCGCGATCAGGTAGGTCCCGTCCGGCTTCTTCACGATGCCGGGGTCGTGCACGTTGATGCTGCCGGTGACCGCGCCGGGGTTCGGGTAGGTGGCCGCCTCGGCCGACCCGACGCCGACCGCCACGGCGCCGGTCACCACCAGGGCGACTGCTCCGGCAAGCGCTTTCCTGCGAAACGACATGAGACTCCTCTCGCCGCTGACATTTCCGGGGTGTTACGGCTAGAGTGAACGTTCACATCGATGAACGTCAAGGGATTGCAGCCGCCTTCAGCAGTACTGATCCGCCGCGAGGCGGGTCCGATGGCGGCTACCTGATGTTGACGTGCACATGGACATCTCGGGAGGACCCCGTCATGCCCCGACTCCGAACACGGATAGCCGGCACGGCCGTCGCCCTGGCGGCTCTGCCGCTCGCGGTGGCACCACCGGCAGCCGCGTCCGCGAACCCCGACTACACGATCACTGTTCATCCGAACAGTGCCGGCGCCGCCATCGACGACTCGATGTACGGCGTCTTCTTCGAGGACATCAACTTCGCGGCGGACGGCGGGCTCTACGCCGAGCTCGTCCGCAACCGTTCCTTCGAGTTCCTGCCGGCCGACCGCAGTGGATACAACGGCCTGACCGGCTGGACCGTCGACGCGGGCACCGCCACCACGGCCAACGACGACGCCCGGCTCAACGCCACCAACCGCACCTATCTGCGGGTGACCGACGGCGCCGCACTCACCAACGCCGGCTACAACAGCGGCATCGCCACCAAAAAGGGCGATATTTACGACTTCTCAATTTGGGCACGGGCCGACGCGGGCGCCACGCTGACGGTCACCCTCGGCGGCGCGACGCTGACCAAGGCGATCGCCACCGACAGCTGGACCAAGTACACCGGCACGCTGCGGGCCACCGCCACCACGGATGCCGGCCGGTTGACCGTCCGGACCGACAAATCGTCCAGACTGGACATGGTCTCGCTCCTCCCCCGCGACACCTACAAGGGCCACGGCCTTCGTAGGGATCTCGCCGAGAAGGTCGCGGCGCTGAAGCCCGGCTTCGTCCGCTTCCCCGGCGGCTGCCTGGTCAACACCGGCAGCATGTACGGCTACGACGCCGCCAACAGCTACCCGCGAGCCCGCTCCTACCAGTGGAAGGACACGGTCGGACCGGTCGAGACCCGGGCCACCAACACCAACTTCTGGGGCTACAACCAGAGCTACGGCCTCGGCTACTACGAGTACTTCCAGTTCTCCGAGGACATCGGCGCCCAGCCGCTCCCGGTGCTGCCGGCCCTGGTCACCGGCTGTGGCCAGAACCGGGCCACCAATGACCCGGCGCTGCTGCAGAAGTACATTCAGGACACGCTCGACCTGATCGAGTTCGCCAACGGGCCGACCACCTCGACCTGGGGCAAGGTGCGGGCGCAGATGGGTCACCCGAAGCCGTTCGGGCTGTCCAAGGTGGCGATCGGCAACGAGGAGAACCTGCCGAACGAGTACTTCGCGAACTACCTGCAGTTCCGCGACGCGATCAAGGCGAAGTACCCGAACGTCACGGTGATCAGCAACTCCGGGCCGGACGACACCGGTGCCACGTTCGACAATCTGTGGGCCAAGAACAAGGCGGCCGGCAGCGACATGGTCGACGAGCACTACTACAACAGCCCGTCCTGGTTCCTGCAGAACAATGCGCGCTACGACTCGTACGATCGCAATGGTCCGAAGGTTTTCCTGGGTGAATACGCCTCGCTGGATGCGAAGTTCGCGAACTCGCTGGCCGAGGCGGCCTACATGACCGGGCTCGAGCGCAACGCCGACGTGGTGAAGATGGCGTCCTACGCGCCGCTGTACGCCAACATCGACAACGTGCAGTGGCGGCCGGACCTGATCTGGTTCGACAACGACGAGTCGTGGGGCACGACGAGTTACCAGATGCAGAAGCTGTTCATGACCAACGTCGGCGACCGGGTCGTCCCGAGCACGACGACCGGGGCGGTCGTCCAGCCGCAGCCGATCACCGGCCGGGTGGGCCTGTCCACCTGGGCCACCGCGGCCCGCTACGACGACGTCCAGGTCACCACGCCGGACGGCACCGTGCTGGCCTCGGACGACTTCAACGACGGCAACGCGGACGGCTGGACCTCACTGTCCAACCGGGGCACCTGGTCGGTGCAGGACGGCGCCTACGTGCAGTCCGACACCGGGGCGACGAACACCATGGTCGCGGCGGCCACCAACATCACCGCCACCGACTACGACGTCACGCTGAAGGCCACCAAGACGGCCGGCGCCGAGGGCTTCCTCATCCCGTTCGGGATCAAGAACTCGGACAGTTGGTACTGGTGGAACCTGGGCGGCTGGAACAACACCCAGGGCGCGGTCGAGAAGGCATCCGGCTCCGCCGACGCCAAGGAGCAGATCCTCACTCGCCCGGACTCGGTGGTGACAGGCCAGACCTACAACCTCAAGATCCAGGTACGGGGTACGAAGGTCACGCTGTTCAAGGACGGCGTCGAGTGGGGCGGTTTCGACGACAACAAGGTGTCCGAGCCGTTCGCGCAGGTGGTCACGCACGACAATCGCACCGGTGAGTTGATCGTCAAGGTGGTCAACGCCCAGGACAAGGCGGCGCTGACCAAGGTCGACCTCGGCGGGCTCAAGGTGGCGCGGAGCGCGAAGATCACCGTGCTGGCCGGCGACCCGGGCGAGCAGAACACCCGCTCGGCGGAGCCGATCCAGCCAGTTACCAGCACGGTCAACGGGATCGGGTCGACGTTCACCCGGACGTTCCCGGCCAACTCGGTTACCTTCCTCCGCATCAAGGAGCGGTCATGATCAGTCGACGCACGCTCCTCCGAGGGTCCCTAGGGGTGGCCGCCGGCGCCGGGGTCGCCGGGCTCGCCTCGGCCGGCACTGCTTCGGCGGCCATTCCGAAGACCGACGCCGAGATCTACGGCGTCCCGACCGCGCAGCCGCTGATCAGTCAGCGGGCCGACCCGTTCATCACGCCCCGCACGAACGGGAAGTACTACTTCACCGGCTCGGTCCCGGAGTACGACCGGCTCGTCGTGCGCGGTGCCACCACGATCGCCGGGCTTCCGGCGGCCACCGAGACGGTGGTCTGGCGACGGCCGGCCACCGGCAAGATGGCCGGCCACATCTGGGCGCCGGAGCTGCACCGGATCGACGGCCGCTGGTACATCTACTTCGCGGCCGGCGACTCGGATGACGTGTTCCGGATCCGCACCTACGTGCTGGAGTCGGCGCTGGCCGACCCGACCGACGCGAGCGGCTGGACCCTGAAGGGCCAGCTGCTGACCGAGTGGGACGGCTTCACGCTGGACTCCACGACGTTCGCGCACCGCGGCCACCGTTACCTGGTGTGGGCGCAGAGCGAGCCGGAGATCGCGGTCAACACCAGCCTCTACATCGCGCGGCTCGCCAACCCGTGGACGCTGGCCACCAAGCCGACCCGGATCACCACGCCGACCAAGAACTGGGAGATCCAGGGCTACAAGGTCAACGAGGGGCCGGCCGTGCTGATCCGCAACGGGCGGGTGTTCCTGACCTTCTCGGCCAGCGCCACCGATGCCCGGTACTGCATGGGCCTGCTCACCGCGGACGCGGACGCCGACCTGCTGGACCGGGACTCGTGGGTGAAGACTCCCGACCCGATCTTCGTGACCAACACCGAGACGTCCCGGTTCGGGCCGGGGCACAACTCGTTCACGGTGGCCGAGGACGGGGTGACCGACGTGCTGGTCTTCCACGCCCGCGACTACCGGGACATCACCGGCGACCCGCTGTACGACCCGAACCGGCACACCCGGGTGCAGAAGGTCTACTGGCATCCGGACGGCACCCCGCTGTTCGGCATCCCGGTCGGCGACGGCGGCCCGATCGTGCGGGTCTCCCCCGTGGACCGGCCGAAGGACTTCGTCCGGCACGCCGACGACGGGCTGATCGTGCTGGAGCGGGCGCCGCGCGACCTGGCGGCCACCCAGTTCCGGTTCGAGGCCCGGGATGACGGCACCGAGTTGGTTCGCTCGGTCGACCACCCGAGCCAGTTCCTGCACGTGGACGGTGGAGTGGTCAAGCTGGACGGCGCGGGCACGCCGGTCCGCCGGGAGATCGTCCGCAATGGCGTCAAGATCGCGGTGGTCGGCGGTGGTTACCTGAAGCAGAGCGGCGGGGCGATCTCCGTCGCGCCGTCGGGGACGGTTTTCCGCCTCTCGTGACATGAAAAACGGCCCGGCTGCGTCGCAGCCGGGCCGTTTCCGTCAGTCTTACTCCTCGGTGGCGGTCGCCTCGAGGTCGGCCGGAACGGCGTCCGGGACCGTGACCCCGCGGTCGGCGCCGCGGAAGGTCAGCTTCGACTTCTCGATGTTCTCCGGGTCACCCTCGCAGTCAACAACCACGATCTGGCCGGGGCGCAGCTCGTTGAACAGGATCTGCTCGG
>NZ_BOMY01000042.1 GCF_016862435.1 Paractinoplanes tereljensis | reverse complement strand
CTAGTGCGGTGTCCGCAAACGTTCGCCGGGTTGGTTCCGGTGTGTTTGTGGATCCTCGGTCACAGAGGTGAGCGAGCGACTCCCTACCAGGGTGGTTAGGGCGGGCCTCCGCCGGCCAAGGGACCCTGCCGCTGCTGGCCATGGTGGTCGGCGGCGGGGGTCACGCCGTGCCGTGCCGACACCGGGGAGGTGTTGTCCGGCTCGACGGTGCGTGACCACCCCACCCGTGGGAACGGGTGGGGTGGCTTTGTCCTGCAGGATTTGCAGGGTGCGGCCGATCTGCCATTGCCGTAGCCGCAGGTTGTGCCGATGCCCCGTCGACCGGTCGAGGACTCCGCGTGGGTCACCGACGGTCAGGGTTCCGATGCGCCGGTCGACCGCCCACCTGATCACGGTGGTGGCGGCTTCATGCAGAGCCTGACGCACCCGCCGCCGGTGCCGGCCCTCGACAAGGCGTGCCTGGCGGCGGGTTTTACGCCACCGCCGGGATCCGCGCTGGCCCTTGGCAGGGGCGCGGGCTGCGGTGGCCCGGTTGCGGCCTTTGGTGTCGGCGAGATGCAGGCGGTGTTCGGCGCGGACAGCGCGCCCGGACACCAGCAGAGCGTCTGCGTTGTCTGGGGTGGTGACGGCGAACGGGTGGATGATCCCGAGATCGACCCCGGCGATCCGGTCGGGGTCGGGTTGCTGGCCGGGCGGGTAGGAGGCGGTCGGGAGTTCCGCGGTGACGTCGATGTGCAGGCGGCCGTCGGCGAGCAGCAAGGTCACCGACCGGATTGTGTCGGCAGGGTAAGGGACTGGCCGGTCCAGGCGGATCTGTAGTGGTGGGCAGCCGTGGGCGGTTGGTAGGCGCAGGGTTCGTCCAGTCATAGTGAAGGTGCCGTGATGCCAGCGGACGGGAATCAACCCTTGCCGGCGCCGCGGGTAACGCACCTCGGATGCGCCGGCTTTACGGCGGGCGGCGGCGGCAAACCAGGCATCGGCATAACGGCGTAGTACTGATCGGGCGCCGGTGGTGTCGAGTTCCCCGAAGGTGCCAGGACCCGACTGGGCCAACAGGCGGCACCACTGCTGATAGCCCGCCTGTGGCGGGTCACCGCGACGGCGCCGCCAGGCGCTGATCTCCAGAACACACGCCCACACACCCCCGGCCGAACGGAGTAGGCCGAAGCATCGTTGTGGTTGGGCGTGGGTCAGGCGTAGTCCGAGGCGGGCGGTGCGGTGCACCACCCGGTCTGCTCCTACATCCCGACGTCTAGGCATGCGCCAAGTATGCGCCCGCATATAGGCGTTAGACAAGTAGGCGATACACCTGAAACCCCGCCCCGCCGACCAGCGTCCACCGCGAGACCGACCCGGCGAACGTTTGGGGATACCGCGCTAGCTTTGCTCGGTGAATGAACAGCTGGAGTGGCCGCGCCTGCGCGTGGCGGACTGGACCGATACGCGGGACACGCTGCACATGTGGGCGCAGATCGTGGGGAAGGTCCGGATGGCGCACGCCGCGCCGGTCAACCACTGGTGGCACGTCACCCTTTACCCGAGCGCCCGCGGGCTGACCACGACCGCGGTGCCGCACGGTGACGGGGCGTTCGACGCCGAGTTCGACTTCGTCGACCATCAGCTGCGCCTGCGCACCACCGACGGCCGGTCCCGGTCGGTGGCGCTGGTGGCCAAGCCGGTCGCGGAGTTCTACGCGCAGACCATGGCGGCGCTGACCGAGCTGGGCGTGCCGACAAGCATCCACGCGGTCCCCAACGAGGTCGAGAACGCCATTCCCTTCGCCGAGGACAACACCCATGCGGCGTACGACCCGGAAGCGGCCCAGAAATTCTGGCGTCAACTGCTCCGGGCCGAGCGGGCGATGAGTGGATTGCGCACCGAGTTCTACGGCAAGGCCAGCCCGGTGCACTTCTTCTGGGGCGCGATGGACCTCGCGTACAGCCGCTTCTCCGGCCGGATCGCCCCGCCGCATCCCGGCGGCGCGCCGAACTGCCCGCCCTCGGTGATGCGCGAGGGCTATTCGCACGAGCTGGCCAGCTGCGGTTTCTGGCCGGGTGGCGGCGATGAGGGTGCCTTCTACGCGTACGCCTATCCGGAGCCGGCGGGGTACGCCGACCTGGACGGCCTCCCGGAGGGCGCCTACTACGACCGGGCGATGGGCGAATACCTGCTGCCGTACGAGTCGGTGGCCGGCGCCCCGGACCCGGATGCGGTCCTGGGCGCCTTCCTCCGATCAACCTTCGCGGCGGCCGCCGACCTGGCCGACTGGGATCACCAGACGCGTACGCGCTGACGGCCCGATGCCAAAGCGGCCAGCGGGCCGGCCGCCGACGTCTCGTCCCGGGCGGCACCCACCAGGTCGGTCCCGATCTGCGCCGGGCTGCCGTCCGGCTCCTCGAAGTCGGCGTCGGCGAAGCGGACGCGTTCCAGGTCGCGGCCGGACACCGGGGCGAGGCGGGCCTGGTCGAAGCCGGCCGGAAGGTCGGTCTCCAGCCACACCTCGTCGCCGTCCCGGGTCACGGTGACGGTCGCGTCGCCGAGCACCAGCGGGTCTGGCTCCCCGTCGAACGGCTCGGCGCCGCCCGCGAACACGTTGCCGCCGGCGTAGACGGCCTGCTTGACGTTGAGGAAGCGCTGGTGGTCGCCCTCCTGCGAGTTGACCTGGGCGAGGTACTCGGCGAACGAGGCCGGGAAGCCGTTGTAGCCGGACAGGCCGTGGTACGCCGGCTCGCCGGTGTAGTTGCCGCCGTGGCCGTACGCCTTGGTGACGTCGCCACCCAGGAAGAGGTTGCCGAGGTAGCGGTCGTCGCCGCCCCAGATCACCGCGTAACCGGCGACCTGGGTGCTGTGCGGCCGGTGGTACGGGGTGGCCCGGTCCGGCACCGCCTGCAGCCACACCGTGCCGGCGAACAGGTTGCCGACGAACGCGCCGCCCTGGCTGAACGACTCGAACGACGCGGTCGAGCCGAGGATGTTGTGGTCGACCAGGAACGGGCCGTGGCTGACCTCGATGAACAGGTCGCGGCTGTTGCCGTGGAAGACGTTGCGGGTGATCCGGGTGCCCTGGGTCTGCCAGTCCAGCCAGGTGCCCAGCGAGCAGTCGTGGATGTTGTTGTGCCGGATCGTCACGTCGATCGCCGCGTGCAGCTTGATGCCGCCGATCTCGTACCCGTAGAACTCGCGCTTGGTCGCGATGTTGTAGATGTGGTTGTCCTCGATCGTGGAGAACACGCAGCCCAGGTGGCCGACGATGCCGTTCTGCCCGCAGTCGTGGATGGTGTTGCGGCGGATGATGTGCGAGCCGATGTGCTCCTTGTCCCAGCCGAGCTGCCGGGCGATGAACACCGACTCGAGCTGGTACTGGTAACCGGGCTTGTCGCCGCGCAGGGTGGCGAAGTTGTGGCCGGTCGAGGCTTCCTTGCCGATCGAGATCGCCGAGCACTTGGCGTCGTGGATGTCGTTGTCCTCGATGATCCAGCCCTTGGCCCAGTTCGGGCCGATCAGGCCGGGCTGGTCGGCGGTCGGCGGCGTCCACGGCGACGCGGCCTGGGCGAGCTCGAAGCCGCGCACGGTGATGTAGTCGAGGTGCGGCACGAGCGGGTAGAAGACCGACCGGCGCACGTTGATCTCGACCAGCGAAGCGTTGGGGTCGGCACCCCGGAAGTTCGCCCAGATCGTCGTCTCCTCGGCACCGACCTCCGCGAACCAGACATATCCGGTCTGCGCGACGTTCGTGACCGGAACGGTGACCGCGGTCCAGTCGTCGACGACCTCGGTCCGTTCCGTCGCGGAGGCGACCTCGTCGCGCGAGCCGACCTCGTAGAAGCTCAGGCCGTTGAGGTAGACGTCACCCAGGTGCTTGTGCGGGGCGCCCTTGGCGTAGACGATCCAGTCGCCGCCGACCTCCTCGGCGAACGGGTTGAAGTCGCCGAACAGCGAGTTGGGCACGCTGACCCGCCACACGTCGCCACCGTCGGACTCCCAGCCGGTCACCTGCTCCGAGCCCTTGATCACCACGTGCTCGCCGTCGGCGGCGGTGTAGGTGATCCGCCGGGAGTCGCTTAGGCCACCCCGGGCCGGGGTGACCCACTCGCGGTATTCACCGGCGTGCACGACCACCGTGTCCCCGGGCTGAGCGACGGCCGCGGCCTGGTTGATCGTGCGGAACGGCCGGCCCTCGCTTCCATCGGCGTTGTCGGATCCGGTCGTCGCCACATGGAGCATCGTCGGGCCTTTCCTAATAGTTACGGACCGGCTTCAACGTAAGTTTCCGAAACTTTGCTGTCAACCGTTCGAAACTTTCGGCTCCCACTCGGCGATGGTGTGCACGTCGGCCTGCGCCGGGAAGACCTTCTCGACCAGCACCCGGTGCACCTCGGGATCGGCGTCGAGGCAGCCGTCGGACAGCACGGTGAGCCGGAAGTCCAGGTCGGCGGCCTGCCGCAGGGTGGACAGCACGACCCCGCTGGTCGCGATGCCGGTCAGCACCAGGTGGTCGATCTCCCGGGCGCGCAGCAGCACATCGAGGTCGCTGCCGGCGAACGCGGAGACCCGGCGCTTGGTGACGATCGCGTCGCCGTCGGCCGGGGCCACGTCGGCGTGGATCGCCATCGCCTGGTCGTCGTTGCCGCCACCGGCTCGGCCGGCCATCGGGCCGAACATCTTGTTGCGCGGGCTGACCTCGGGGAAGCCCGGCCGGAAGCCGACCCCCACGTAGATGACCGGGACCCCGGCAGCCCGGGCGGTCGCGATGGCGGAGGCCAGCCGGGGCAGATAGTCGGGGTCGGGGTAGCGATGCACGACGGCGTTCTGGACGTCCATCACGAGCAGTGCGGTGGAGCTCAAGGGGTGTGCCTTTCGTCAGGTGACGGTCCAGCTGCCGAGCAGCCGCAACGCCTGTTCGGAGGGGGAACCCGGCTCGGCGGTGCCCGCCGTGAGCCGCAGATCGGGGTTGGTGACGATGGCGAGCGACTCGAACGTGACGGTCAGCGGCCCGACGACCGGGTGCCGGAACCGCTTCACCCCGGCCCGCCGGTAGCCGACGTCGTGCGCGGCCCACATCGCCCGGAACTCACGGCTGCGCCCGGACAGGTCCTGCACCAGGTCGGCGAGGGCCTCGTCGTACGGGTCGCGGCCGGCCTCGGTGCGCAGCACGGTGACGGCGTCGTGCGCGAGATCCGTCCGGTCCGGGAAGAAGTCGTCCGCCCGCGGGTCGAGGAAGAGGAAACGTGCCTGGTTGACCACGCCGGGGGTGTCGAACATCGGCGCGAACAGGGCCCGGCCGAGGGCGTTGGCCTCGATCACATCGAGACGACCGTTCCAGATGTACGCCGGGGCGGTGGCCATCGCGTCGAGGAGCCGCAGTGTCTCGGGCCGCAGTAAACCAGTGCGACGTGAAAGCGGCCTGGCGTTGGCCGCGTGCACCAGGTTGAACAGGTGCCCGCGCTCGGCCTCGTCGAGCTGCAGCGCCCGGGCCAGCGCCGCCAGCACCGCGTCCGAGACGCCCCGGGCGCTGCCCCGTTCGAGCCGGGCGTAGTACTCGGTGCTGACCCCGGCGAGCTGAGCCACCTCTTCCCGGCGCAGCCCGGTGACCCGCCGCTCGCCGTGCGACGGCAGCCCGGCCCGCTCGGGGGTGATCCGCGCGCGCCGGGCAAGCAGGAAGTCCCGGATCTCGTCGCCCACGCTCACCCCGACACGGTATGACGGCTTCGGGGTGAGCTGGGAGGAACTGTCAGTTGGCCCCAGTGGTCAGCACGATCCGGCCGAACACCTCACCGGCGTCCATCCGGCGGTGCGCGCCGGCGGCCTCGGCGAGCGGGAGCACGTCGTGCACCACAGCCTCCGGCGGGTCGGCGAAGATCGACGCCCGAACCTGGTTCCGGGTCTCCTCGGGCACGGTGTTGAGGCTGAACGTCGCGAACGAGCGGGACCGCTGGAACGAGCGCAGGAACGCCATCCCGAAGTCGGCCGGCGGATAGCCGCCGACGACCCCGACCGAGACCAGCCGGCCGTTGTCGGCGAGCCGGTCGACGAACGACGGCAGGCCCGGCCCGCCGACGATGTCGAGGACGACGTCGTACTCGGCCGGCCCGACGCCGTTTCCGTCCCGGTCGAGAACGACCGTGGCACCCAGCTTCCGGAGGCGCTCGCCCCGCGAGGGGGAGGAGGTCGTCACCGCGATCGGGCCGGAGCCGGCGAGCTGCACCGCCAGGATCCCGATGCTGCCGGCCGCACCCCGGATCAGCAGCGAATCGCCCGCGGTGAACCGGGCGTGGGCGAGCGCGAAGTGCGCCACCGGCCCGGCGCTGCCGAGCGTCACCGCGTCGATCGAGGAGAGAGCGTCCGGCAGCGCGGTCACGTCCGCGATCCGGGCCACCGCCAGCTCGGCGTAGGCGCCGCCGACCCCGGTGAACGCCCACACCCGGCGCCCGATCCAGGCGGCGTCGACGTCGTCGCCGACCGCGATCACCCGCCCGGCCACCTCACTGCCCGGGATGTGGCCCTCGGTGAACCCGTAGCCGCCGAGCGTGCCCCGCCGGACCACCGCGTCGACCCCGCCGACCCCGATCGCCACGGTCTGCACGAGCACCTGTCCCGGCCCCGGCGACGGGTCCGGAACGTCGATCACGGCCATCCCGGAGGGGTCGCCGAACGTCTGAATACTCACTGCCTTCATGCTCGCGACGGTAGCGGACGCCCCCGTCCACTTGGCTAAAGTGAGAGCCCATGGCCGACCTTTTGCCTCAGAAGCTGCGCGCCGACGCCCGCGACAACCGCGACCGCCTCCTGGAAGCGGCCCGCGAGCTGTTCTCCGAGCGCGGCCTGGAGGTGCCGATGCGCGAGATCGCCCGCCGCGCCGAGGTCGGCCCGGCCACGCTCTACCGCCGGTTCCCCACGAAACAGGACCTCATCGACGCGGCCTTCACCGACGAGCTGCACCAGTGCGCCACGATCGTGCACGACGGCTGCGCCGACCCCGACCCGTGGCGCGGCCTGTGCGCGGTGGTCCGCGGCATCACCGAACTGAATGCCCATAACCAGGGCTTCGTGGACGCGTTCGTCACGTCGTACCCCGGCGCGGTTGATTTCACCGCCCACCGCGCGGGCATGCTGCACGCCCTGGCCGACCTGTGCCGGCGCGCGCGGGAGGCCGGCGCCCTGCGCCCCGACATCGTCCTGGACGACCTGATCCTGGTGCTGATGGCCGGCCGCGGCCTGGCCTCGGCCCCACCGGAGATCCGCCCCGCCGCCGCCCGACGCCTGTCGGCCTTGGCCCTGGAGGCGTTCCGCGCCGCACCCGCCCCGGCCGAGCTTCCGCCCCCGGCCCGGGTCGCCCTGGTGGTCCTAGCCGAGCGAGGCTGACAGTCGGGACAACAGGGCGTCCGGGGTGAGTGGCTTGGCGTACAGGTAGCCCTGGCCGGTCTCGCAGCCCAGGGCGCGCAGCTCCTCGGCCTGTTCGGTGGTTTCGATGCCCTCGGCGATCGTGCGCATGTTGAGGACGTTCGCCAGGTAGATGATGGCGGTGGCTACAGCGGCGCCGGACGGGGTGCCGTCCATGGTTGCCACGAAGCTGCGGTCGATTTTGAGGATGTCGACCGGCAGGCGGGTCAGGTACTGCAGGGACGAGTAGCCGGTGCCGAAGTCGTCGACCGCTATGCGTACGCCGTGGCTGCGGAGCTGGTGCAGCGCCGCGATGCCGCTGTCGTCGTCGACCAGGGCCGACTCGGTCACCTCCAGGACCAGGCGGGTGGCCGGCACGCCGGTGCGGTTCAGGGCGGCCAGCACGTCGTGCACGATGGTGGGCTCGCGCAGCTGGCGCGGGGACAGGTTCACGCTGATGTAGCGGTCCGCGCCGAGCGTGCCGACCTGGGCCAGGGCCTGTTCGAGCACCCACAGGCCGACCGGGATGATCACGCCGGTGCGTTCGGCGACCGGGATGAACTTGTCCGGGCCGATCGGGCCGCGGGTGGGGTGCTCCCAGCGCAGCAGGGCCTCGGCGCCCAGGGTCCGGCCGGTCGCGGTGTCGACGATCGGCTGGAAGAGCACGTACAGCTCGTCGTGGTCGAGCGCGTGCGCGAGGTCGTCGGCCAGGGCGGCGTCGGCCGAGCGGCGGTCGACCATGCCGGGCTGGTAGACGGTGTGCCCGTGGCTGCCGGCCCGCTTGCTCTGGTACATCGCCACGTCGGCCCGGCGCAGCAGGGTCTTGTCGTCGATGCCGGCCTCGTAGCGGGCGGCGCCGATGCTGGCCCGGACCGGGATGAGGTCGTCGTCGAGGGTGATCGGGTTCGCGGCCATCCGGTCCAGGAGCCGCTTGCAGACGGCCGCGGCCTGGCTGTCGGCGGTGATCTCGGTGAGCAGGATGGCGAACTCGTCGCCGCCGATTCGGGCGATGGTGTTCTTGCCCCGGACGCCGCCGCGCAGCTGGTGGCCGACGTGGATCAGGAAGGTGTCCCCGGCGGCGTGCCCGTACGCGTCGTTGACCAGCTTGAAGCCGTCCAGGTCGAGGAGCAGGACGGCCGGGTTCTCGCCGCGCACGAGGGCCCGGTCGAGGGCGTCGTCGAAGCCGGCCCGGTTGGCCAGGCCGGTGAGCGAGTCGGTGATCAGCAGCTGCCGGCTCTCGCGCAGCGAGATCATCTGCCGGGCGGCGGCGGCGCAGGTCATCACGCTGAGCCCGATCACCAGGCCGCCCCAGGGCAGGAACGCGCGTTCGAGCACGGTGACCGCCAGCATCACCAGGCCGCCGCAGACCATGGCGTACATCGGCAGGTGGGTCGCCCAGGCCGGGGCCTTGCCGGTGCGCGGCCGCTGGGCCAGGTCGGTCGAGTCGAGTGCGAGGATCGGCGCCGCGTCGAGCAGCAGGCTGGCGGTGATGATGATCCAGCCGGCGACCATGTTGCCGGACTGGGCGCCGGTGGCGGCGGTGCGGGTGAGGTAGATGTCGGCGATGGCGTAGACGCCCATGCCGAGGGTGAAGACGACGATCGGGGTGGAGAACCGGGCCGCCGCGCCGCGCAGCACGATCGAGGCGACGGCGGCCAGCAGGAGCAGGTCGCCGAGCGGCCAGCCGATGGTGCCGAGCCATTCGAGGGAGGGCTTGGTGTCCTCGAGGACGGGCTCGATGGCCACGTACCAGATGATCATGAAGCCGGCCGCGAGCACGGTGATGATCTCGGCGATCAGCGCCGAGCGGGCCCGGCGGCGCAGGCCGTGGATCCCGGCGATCAGCGCACCCAGGGTGAAACAGGTGTACATCGCCGTGCGGGACAGCATCATGGTGCCGCCGAGGAGCTCACTGCCGGTGGTGACCGCGCCGGAGTACAGCGCGAACGTGACGATCGAGCCGATCCGGCCGGCCGCGATGAGCCGCCACGCGGTCCGGTTCATGCCGGGCCGGGAGGACGCCTTCCAGCTGTAGATCGCGCCGATCAGGTCGAGCGAGATGATCATGACGACGGTGATCCACGGCCGGGCGGCGAGGTCGAAGAAGCCGACGGTTTGTCCCGCGACGCTCAGCACGGTGAGCAGCACGAGCAGGGCGACAGACCTGGAAATCTTCGGCACACGTTCAGCTTCGGCCCGGCCGGGGCGCCACGAAGCGACCTCCGGGATCTGCTCCCCGGCCGCAACGATGTTGTTGAGTGCTACTACTCACGCGAACACCGGGATCGCCGAACCGAACCATATGACGACGAAGCCGGGACTCGGCGAGCGGCTGGCCCGGGTATCCGTCCTGGGCTCCGGGGCGATGCTGTTCGCCTACGGGGTGTTCTGGCTCGGCGGCATCGGCGACGACTTCACCCGGCGGCTGGTCACGGACGCCACACACATCCCACTCATGGCGGTCGCCGCGCTGCTCGGGCTGCGACTCGTGCGGCGCGGCAGCGGGCTCGACCGCCGTAGCCGGCGCGCCTGGATGTTCATCACCGTGGCGTACTTCTGCCAGGTCGTCGCCGAGATCTCCTGGTTCGTCGAGGACGCGATTCTCGGCGACCCGGCGTACCCGGCCTTCGCCGACTACTGGTTCTTGGCGTTCGTCCCGTTCATGTTCGCCGGTCTGCTGTTGATGCCGGGCGCCCTGCGCACCCGGCTGGAGCGGCACAAGCTGCTGATCGACTCGCTCATCGTGGTCGCCGGCGCCTTCATGGTGTTCTGGTACCTGGTGCTTGGCCCACTCCTGCCGGCCGGCGGAGAGGTCAGCTACCCGCTGGTCTTCGGCGCCATGATCCCGGTCGGGGACCTGCTGCTGATCCTCGCACTGGCCACCGTGCTGCTGCGCCGTTCGGCCGGGTCGGGGTCGGTGCTGCTGCTGGTCGGGGCGGTCGCGGTGTGTGTGGTCGCCGACGTCGCCTACTCCTACCTCAACCTGCACGCCGAGTTCAGCGGCGGTATGTGGCCGGACGTTTTCTGGATGGCCGGAAACTACCTGTATGTGGTGGCCACCTACCGCTCCTTCCGGGAGCGGAGCCGGCCGCAGCCCAAGCGGGCCACTCGCGGCAAGATTAACTTCCTTCCGTACGCCGCCGGCGTGCTCGCCTACGCCCTGCTCGGTTTCCTGGCGCTGGAGGTCGACCTGTACCCGCTCGGCGGGGTGATCGTCGGCGCCATCGTGCTGACCTTCCTGATCATCGTCCGGCAGATGTACGCGCTGCGCGAGAACCGCCGGCTGGCGGTCACCGACCCGCTCACCGGCCTGGCCAACCGGGCCCTGGTCAACGAGCGCCTGGCCGACCTGGCCGGGCAGCCGCCGCGAGCGGACCGGCTCGGCGCGGTGCTGCTGATCGACCTCGACCTGTTCAAGCCGATCAACGACGCGTACGGGCACGAGGCCGGCGACGCCGTGCTGACCGCGGTCGCCACCGCGCTGCGGGCGGCGATCCGGTCCGGTGACACCGCCGGCCGGATCGGCGGCGACGAGTTCGCCGTCGTCCTGCCGAACCTGCCCGACCGGGAGGCCGCCGAGACGGTCGCCCAGCGGCTGGTCGAGGCGCTGCGCACCCCGGTGATCTTCGGCGACGTGCTGCTGGCCGTGGAGGCCAGCATCGGGGTGGCGTACCACGACGGCACCGCCCGCGACGGCGACGAGCTGCTCGCCCACGCCGACACCGCGATGTACGCGGCCAAGCGCGCCGGTCGCGGCCGCTACCAGCTGTTCACCGCCGAGCTGGACACCCGCGCCCGGGACGCCGAGCTGCGCCGGGCGGTGGAGAACAACGAGCTGGTGGTGCATTTCCAGCCGGCCGCCGACTTCGCCGAGGACCGGGTGGTCGCGGTCGAGGCGCTGGTGCGCTGGAACCACCCGCAGCGCGGCCTGCTCATGCCGGACGCCTTCATCGACCTGGCCGAGGAGACCGGCGCGATCGTCGGGGTCGGCGAGTGGGTGCTGCGCGAGGCGTGCCGCCAGGCCGCCGAGTGGCGGGCGACCATCCCGGCCGCGGCCGACATACTGCTCAGCGTCAACCTGTCCCCGCAGCAGGCGGCTCAGACCGGCCTGGTCGAGATCGTTCGCGGCATCCTGGCCGACACCGGCTTCCCGGCGAAGCGGCTGATCCTGGAGCTGACCGAGAGCGTGGTGCTGCAGCCGGACGAGGCCACCGTGGCCCGGCTGACCGCGCTGCGCGAGATGGGCATCCGGATCGCCGTCGACGACTTCGGCACCGGTTACGCGGCGCTGAGCTACCTGCGCCGCCTGCCGGTCAGCATCCTCAAGATCGACCGGTCGTTCGTCACCGGCATCGACGAGGATCCGAAGGCGTACGCCATCGCCGAGGCCGTGGTGCGGCTGGGTCACGCCTTCGGCATGCACGTGGTGGCCGAGGGCATCGAGACGATCGCGCAGACCAGGCGCCTGCTGGAGATGGGCTGCTACCTCGGACAGGGCTTCCTGTTCCACCGCCCGCAGTCGGGCGAGGCCATCGCGGCTCTGCTCCGCGACGCCGGCACCCCGCTGCGCTGGGCCGCGTTCGGCCGCGAGCTGGCCAGGAGATAGTGGAATTCGCAGGTGTTGCGGGGTTGTAACCGGGTGTCTCACCTGATGATCACGGCATTCTAATCCCTAGTAGTCCCATAGGCTTTCTGTTAGCGTGATCCCGTGTCCCAGACCGCTCACCTCGTCAGCCGGCGATACCTCGACCAGGGTCGTCACGCCGGTTCCCGTGGTCGCTGTCCCGGGTTCTGACACCCCCGACATCTCCGCATCCCGCACGCCGGACTGATCGCCCGGCGTAACTGAGGCCTGCCCACCGAACGACACGTTGCCGTGCCGTGGCCTCGCCGTGCCCGCACCGCTCCCGAAAGGCCCCCCGCCATGACCACCGATGAATCCACTCTGACCACCAGACCCGCCGCCCCCGCCGACGGGGGTGAACTGCCCGCCGGAGCCGTCTCCGGCCTGGGTGTCTTCGCCCAGGGGCTGGCCGCCGCCGCGCCCAGCGTCGCCATCGCCGGCGTGCCCGGCTCCCTCTACCTGGTCGCCGGCAAGGGCGCCTTCTGGGCCGCGATCGTCGGCGGCGCCCTCGTCTACCTCATCGCCGCCCTCATCGCGTTCCAGGCCCGGCGGACCGTCTCCTCCGGATCGCTCGGCACCTACGCCGGCAACGGGCTCGGCCCGGTGGCCGCGTTCGTCACCGGCTGGGCCCTGATCCTCGGCTACATCGGCTTCGCGGCCGGTGGCGTGCTCGGCGCGGTGCTGTACTTCAACGCGTTCCTGCAGGAGATCGGCCTGCACACCGACCACCTGGCGATCAAGATCCTGCTGCTCGTGCTCGCCTCGGCGGCGGCTTTCTACCTGCCGTTCCGCGGGGTCAGCCTGTCGGTCAAGTGGGGGCTGGGCTTCGAGGTGGTGTCGCTGGTGGCGATCTTCGTGGTGCTGATCGCCTCGTACATCCACTATGGCGCGCACCTCGACACCGAGCAGTTCAGCCTCAGTCACCTGAGCGCCAGCACCACCCTGATCGCCGCGGTCACCGCCGTCGGGTCGTACGCCGGCTTCGAGAGCTCGGCCTCCCTCGGCCACGAGGCGCGCGACGCGCACCGCAGCGTGTCCCGGGCAGTATTGCGGCTGGTCATCATCCTGTCCGCGCTGTACCTGTTCGCCACCTACCCGGAGGTCCTCGGCTTCCAGGGGCCGAAGCTGCTGGACGCGGACAGCACGCCGCTGCCGGTGGTGGCGGAGAACGCGGGCGTCCACTGGGTCACCTACGTCGTCACGCTCTCGCTCGGCACCGCGATGATCGTGTTCTCGGCCGCCGTCATCAACTCCGGGGCGCGCAGCCTGTTCACCCTGGCCCGGGAGAAGGCCCTGCCCGGCGCGCTCGGCCGGGTGCACACCTCGTTCCGCACGCCGCACGTGGCGATCGCCTTCGTCAGCATCGTCGGCTTCATCATCGGCCTGATCGGCACGGTGAACTCGGTCGGCCGGTTCCAGTGGGACGTCTACGTCGGCATCGTCTCCAGTTACGCCTACCTGTTCGCCTACCTGCTGGTGGCGATCGCGACTCCACTGTGGCTGCGCCGGATCAAGGCGCTGACCCCGAAGGTCGTGGTGGTCGCGGTGCTGGCCGCGTTCGGCATCCTCTATGTGATCTACAAGAACCTGATCCCGGTCCCGGACGGCGCGTACAAATTCTTGCCGTACGTCTTCATCGGTCTTCTCCTGATCGGTCTGCTGCGGTTCCTGCAGCTGCGGGCGACCAAGCCGGAGATCGCCGCCCGGATCGGCTCGATCCAGACCCTCTCCGAGGCCGAGCAGGAACGCCTGGCCGAATTGGGCATCCTCGACGCCGTCCACGGCACCCACCGGGCGAGCTGACCATGCCGTTCTTCGACAGTTCTGATGCCCGCCTCTACTACCGCGCGTGGGAGGTGGACGAGCCGGTCGCCGCGTTCCTCTTCCTGCACGGCGGCGGAGAGCACTCCGGCCAGTTCAGCCGGCTCGCGTCCCGCCTCAACGCGGCCGGGGTGGCGATCAACGCCGTACGGGACTTCGTCCTCAAGGCAGTCTGATTTCCATGACCATTCACCTGCACTGGTACCTGCCCACCAACGGCGACAACCGGGACATCGTCGGCTCCGGCGACGGCTCGCAGAAGACGCTGCTCCGGGACGGTTTCCGGAAACCGTCGATCGACTACCTCAGCGGCGTCGCCCGGGCCGCCGAGCAGCTCGGCTTCGAGGCGGTCCTGACGCCCACCGGCACCTGGTGCGAGGACGCCTGGATCACCACGGCCGCGCTGTCCGCGCTGACCAGCCGGCTGAAGTTCCTGGTGGCGTTCCGGCCCGGGCTGATCTCGCCAACCCTGGCCGCCCACCAGGCCGCCACCTTCCAGCGGGTGTCCGGCGGGCGGCTGCTGCTCAACGTGGTCACCGGCGGCGACTCGGTGGAGCAGCGCCGGTTCGGTGACCACCTCGACCACGACCAGCGGTACGCCCGGACCGAGGAGTTCCTCACCGTGCTGCGCGGGGTCAGCGGCGCCACCGAGCCGTTCGACTTCCACGGTAAGCACTACGACATCGAGCAGGCGAGGATCCCGTTCGAGCCCTACCAGCCACCGGCGATCTTCTTCGGTGGCGCGAGTCCGTCGGCGGAGCGCGTGGCGGCGCGCACCGTCGACACCTACCTGGCCTGGGGCGAGACGCCGCCGCAGATCGCCGAGCGGCTCGCCCGGGTGCGCAAGCTGGCCGCCGAGGCCGGCCGGACGGTGTCCTTCGGCATCCGGTTCCACGTGCTCAGCCGGGACACCTCCGAGCTGGCCTGGGCCGAGGCGAACCGGCTGATCGAACGGATCGACGACGCCCGGATCGAGCAGACCCAGCGCGACCTGGCCGCCACCGAGTCGGTCGGCCAGCAGCGGATGCTCGCCCTGCACGGCGGTGACCGCCGCAACCTGGAGATCTACCCGAACGTCTGGGCCGGTTACGGCCTGGTCCGGGGCGGGGCCGGCACCGCGATCGTGGGCAGCCACACCGAGGTCGCCGACCGCATCGCCGAGTACCACGACCTCGGCATCGACCACTTCATCCTCTCCGGACAACCGCATCTGGAGGAGGCGTACCACTTCGCCGAGGGCGCCGGCGCCGAACTGCGCCGCCGCGGCCTCGTCACCCCGGAGAAAACCACCACGGAGAAAACAACCACGGAGGGAGCCGGAGCATGACCACCGACACGATCGCCAGCTCCACATCGCCGCTGTTCGAGAAGGCCGAACCGTCGGCCTACTTCAGCGACCAGGACTACCACCGCTTCCACGAGCGGGCCGCCAAGTACGACCGGGACAACCTGTTCTTCGACGAGGACCTCGCCGACCTGCGCGAACGCGGCTACCTCCGGGCCGCCCTGCCGGTCGAGCTGGGCGGCGGCGGGCTCGGCTTCGCCGCGCTGGCCCGCGAGCAGCGCCGGCTCGCCTACTGGGCGCCGGCCACCGCGCTGGCCATCAACATGCACCTGTACTGGACCGGGCCGGCCACCGCGCTGGCCGCGTCCGGCGGGGAAAACCTGGGCTGGTTGCTGCGGGCCGTCGCCGACGGCCAGGTGCTCGCGGCCGGGCACGGCGAACGCGGCAACGACCTGGGCCTGGACGACTCGCTCACCCAGGCGGTCCGGCAGGCCGACGGATCGTACGTGGTGACCGGTCGCAAAACCTTCACCTCGCTGTCCCCGGTCTGGGACCACCTGGGTATCCACGCCCGCGACGACACCGACCCCGCGCACCCGAAGATCGTGCACCTGTTCGTCGACCGCACCGCAAAGGGTGTCTCCACCGAGAAGACCTGGGATGCCCTCGGGGTACGGGCCACCGCCAGCGACGACACCGTCCTGGACAACGTGCACGTGCCGGCCGGCCGGGTCGTCGGGATCTCCGAGATCGGCGAGCCCTACCCGCCGTACGTCACCGGGATCCTGCAGTGGTACATCCCGCTGGTCTCCAACGTGTACTTCGGGATCGCCCGCCGGGCCCTCGACCTGGCCGAGCTGAACGCCCAGGCCCGCACCTCGCTCGCCCTGCCCGGGCAGCGGCACGCCGACAAGCCGGCCGTGCAGCGCCAGCTGGCCGAGGCCGAGATCCTGCTCGACGCCGCCTGGTCGCTGCTGGAACGGGCCACCGAAGACCTGGACGCCGCCACCGACCACGGCGAGTGGTGGACGCCCCGGCTGTTCAGCGTCAAGGAGTTCACCACCACCACGGCCCGCCGGGTGGTGGACATCGCCACCCAGGTGGTCGGCGCCTCGTCGGTGAGCCGCAGCAACGAGCTCGAGCGGCTCTACCGGGACGTGCGCACCGGCAGCCTGCACCCGCCGAACACCGACGCCATCCTCGACGTCATCGGCAAGTTCGCAGTCCGGGTGCTGCCATGAGCGGCGACATTCAGATCCGGCCGCTGAACGGGCCGGACGAGGTCGGCGCCGCGTTCCGGGTCTTCCTGCGGGCCATGGTCGGCCTGCCGTTCCGCGACCTGGACGCGGCCGAACTCACCGAGCCCGGACGCTACCTGGGTGCCCTGGACTCCGGGCAGATCGTCGGCGGCGCCGACTCGTACACCAGCTGGTTGGTCGTCCCCGGCGGCGCGCGCGTGCCGCACGCGGCCGTCACCCACGTCGGGGTTCTTCCGACGCATCGGCGGCGCGGCATCGTCCGCGACCTGATCACCCGGCAGCTGCGCGACGTCGCCGCCCGCGGTGAGGTGGTCGCCTCGCTGCGCGCCTCCGAGGCGGTCATCTACGAGCGGTTCGGCTACGGCGTCGCCAGCTCGGCGCAGTCGGCCCGGGTCACCCTGAAGCGGGCGACGCTGCGCGCCGAGGTCGCGGCCGGCGGCGAGGTGCGGCTTGTCGACGGGGGAGTCACCTCCGAGCTGCTCGACGGCATCTACCGGCAGGCGGCCTGGACCGGCGCGATCCACCGGCCGGACGGCTGGTGGCGGCTCGCCCAGATCCTCCGGGACGCCGACTCGACAAGCCACTACGTGGTCGTGCACCGCACCGACGGGGTCGACGACGGCTACGCGATCTACCGGCCGGAGAACACCGGCGGCTGGTTCACCAGCCCGGAGAAGGTGGTGACGGTCAGCGACTTCGTGGCGCTCAACGACAACGCGCGGGCCGGGCTGTGGCGGCATCTGCTCGCGCTCGACCTGGTCGACGTGGTGGCGTTCGACTCGCTGGCGCTGGACGACGTGCTGCCGCTCGCGGTCCTCGACCGGCGGTCGGTCGCTCTCGGCCCGGCTCACGACGAGACCTGGTTGCGGCTGGTCGACGTCGAGGCGGCGCTGCGGGCGCGCACTTACGACAGCGACGACCCGGTGGTGATCGAGGTGCGGGACGCGGTGTTGCCGGCCAACAACGGCAGTTACGAAGTCAGCGCAAAGCAAACAAATCTGACAAATTCTGATCCGGACCTCACGGTAGACGTGGCCACCCTCGCCGCCGCCTATCTCGGCGGCACCCGATGGCGGCACCTGGCCGCGGCCGGCCGGGTGGTCGCGCACACACCAGAGGCGGTACGCCGCGCCGACGCACTCTTCGGGACCGCTTCCCACCCGTACGCCGGGACGGTCTTTTAAATGGATCCGTTGATTCTCTCCGCCTTCACCATGTCGACGGTGTCGCACGGCAACGCCGGCCTGTGGCGGCATCCGGCCGACCGGACCAGCGAGTACACGAAGCTGTCCTACTGGACCGACCTGGCCCGGCGGCTCGACACCGGCGGGTTCGACCTGCTGTTCATCGCCGACGCTGTCGGCCAGCTCGACGTGTTCGGCGGCAACGCCCGCGCGGCCCTCGCGCACGGCGTGCAGACCCCGGTCACCGACCCGCTGCTGGTCGTCTCGGCGATGGCGGCGGTGACCGAGCGGCTCGGCTTCGGCATCACCGTCTCCACGACGTACGAGCATCCCTACCTGCTGGCCCGCAAGTTCAGCACCCTCGACCACCTGACCGGCGGCCGGATCGGCTGGAACGTGGTCACCTCGCTGCTGGACAGCGCGGCCCGCAACATCATCGCCCGGGACCGGCAGATCGGGCACGACGAGCGGTACGCGATCGCCCAGGAGTTCCTCGAGGTCACCTACAAGCTGTGGGAACAGTCCTGGGAGGACGACGCGGTGGTGCGGAACGGCATCTTCGCCGACCCGGACAAGGTCCACGACATCGGCCACGCCGGGAAGTACTTCTCGGTGCCCGGCGCCCACCTGGTCGAGCCGTCCCCGCAGCGCACCCCGCTGCTGCTGCAGGCCGGCACGTCACCGGCCGGCCGGGCGTTCGCGGCCCGCAACGCCGAGGTGGTCTTCGTGACCGACCCCCGGCCCGAGGTGTTGCGGCGCAACATCGACGACATCCGCGCCCAGGCGGTGGCGGCCGGCCGGAAGCCGTCCAATTTGAAGTTCCTCACCTCGGTCACCGTGGTCGTGGATCGCACCGACGCCGCCGCCGAGGCGAAGGCGGCCGACCTGCGCCGCTTCCGGGACACCCGGGGTGGCCTGGTCCTGCTCTCGGCGCTGAGCGGCGTCGACTGGTCCGGCTACGACCTGGACCGGCCGATCCACCAGTTCGAGACCGACGCCAGCCGCTCGGTCCTGGCCACCGCCGGCGACCCCGGCCTGACCCTGCGCGACTACGTCGACGGGCTCAGCGGCTTCGGCGGAGAGGTGCTGGTCGGCAGCGCCACCGCGGTCGCCGACGCGCTCGAGGCGTACGCCGCCAAGACCGGCGTGGACGGCTTCAACTTCGTCTACCTGATCACCCCGGGCAGCTTCGACGACCTCGCCGAGCACCTGATCCCCGAACTGCGGCGACGCGGCCGCACTCGCGACGCCGCAACGACGGGCACGATCCGCGAAGCGATCTTCGGCGGCGGCCCCCGACTCCCCAGCGACCACCCCGGAGCTCCACGATGACCCGTCAACTGCACCTTCTCGTTCTCGGCAACCCGCGTTTCGGCAGCTCGTGGCGCTATCCCGGCGTTGTCAACGGGCCCGCCGCGGTGCTCGACTCGCTGATCGCGACGGCCAAGACCGCCGAGCGCGGCACCTTCGACGCCATCTTCTTCGCCGACACCCTCAACTACGGGCCCGAGGCGGCCTGGGCGCACAAGTCGACCGAGGACTTCGAGCCGTTCACCACCACCGCGGCGCTGTCCCGGGAGACCGAGCGGCTCGGCCTGGTGGTCACCGGTTCGGCCACCTTCCAGGCGCCCTACCACCTGGCCCGCCAGCTGATCTCGCTCGACCACCTCAGCGGCGGCCGGGCCGGCTGGAACGTGGTGACCAGCTTCGCCGAGGCCGCGGCGGCCAACTTCGGCGACAACGGCGTGCTGGCCCACGACGAGCGGTACCGGGTCGCCGAGGAGACCATCGACGTCGTCCACAAGCTCTGGAATTCCTGGGGTGCCGACACCGTCGTCGAGGACCGGGCGGCCGGCGTCTACAACGACCGGGCCAAAATTCAAGTGCCGAACCACAAGGGCGAGTTCTTCACCGTACGGGGACCGCTCGGTGCCGCCCCGTCGCGTCAGGGCCGCCCGGTGATCTTCCAGGCCGGCTCGTCCACCACCGGTCGTGCCTTCGCGGCCCGCCACGCCGAGGTCATCTTCACCGGACAGGGCGACTTCGACCGCGGCCGGACCTTCGTGTCGCAGGTGCACGCGGCGGCACGCGAATCCGGCCGGGAGACGTTGCCGCTGGTCACGCCGTCGCTGGGCTTCATCGTCGGCTCCACCGAGGAGGAGGCGGCCCGACACGAGCAGACGGTCTTCGAGCAGTTCATCCCGGAGTACCAGATCGGCTGGCTGCAGGAGGTCGACATCGACCTGACCGGCGCAGATCTGGATGGTCCGGTCCCCTTGGAAGCTTTTGCGGCGTCCACCGAGACGCATCAGACCGCGCTGGCCGGCTATCGAGCGCTGGCCACCCAGGGCACCCCGACCGTGCGCGAGTTCCTGTTCCGCACGGTCACCGCCTTCGGCGCCCGGGTCGCCGGCTCACCGGAGAAGGTCGCCGACGAGATCGAGCGCTGGTTCACCGGCCGGGCCGCCGACGGCTTCATCCTCGGCCCGTCCGGCCTGCCCGGCCAGCTCGACCTGTTCGTTGACCACGTGGTGCCGATCCTGCGCCGCCGTGGCCTGTTCCGGCACGAGTACGCGGGCGACACCCTGCGAGCCAACCTTGGTCTTTCTAACCCGTAATCCTATATCTCCGATATGCACAGAAGGGAAAGACCAACCATGGCGTCTTTCAAACGCCTGACCGTGATAGGCATCTCCGCCGCCCTGCTGGCCGCTTGTGGCGGCAACTCCGGCGGTGGCAGCGCGGCGGCCGCGGACTCCAAGCCCCGCGACGGCGGCACCCTGATCGTCGGCCAGTATCAGGAGGTCACCCAGTTCGACCCGAACCGGCAGTACTCCTGGGAGACCTGGCGGATCGACCGCAACATCTACGAGACCCTGGTCAACGAGGACCTGTCGTCGCCCACCGGGGTGCCGAAGATCGTGCCCGGCCTGGCCACCTCGTGGACGGTCAGCCCGGACGCCACGACCTACACCTTCACCCTCCGCCAGGGCGTGAAGTTCACCGACGGCACCCCGTTCGACGCCGCCGCCGTGCAGTTCAACGTGCGCCGCTTCATCGACCCGACCTTCGAGTACTACGACAAGGTCAGCGCCGCGACGATGTCGCTGGTCTACGGCGACCTCAAGTCGTTCGACGTGGTCGACGCGAACACCGTGAAGTACACCTTCAAGCACCCGTTCCTCGACTACCTGCGGCAGATCCCGAACAGTGGCAACGCCGCGTCCGGCATCTTCAGCCCGGAGGCCCTGAAGAAGTACGGCCAGGACGGGCTGGCCGACCACCCGGTCGGCACCGGGCCGTTCACCTTCCAGGAACGGGTCCGCGGTGACCACACCACGCTGGTCCGCAACGCCGATTACTGGGGAGCGCGGCCGCACCTGGACAAGGTGATCTTCAAGCCGATCGGCGACGATCAGAGCCGGGTCGCCGCGCTGCGCAGCGGGGCCGTCGACCTGATCAGCCGGGTTCCCCCGGACTCGGTCGCGTCGCTGGAGAAGGCCGGTTACGCGGTGCCCGAGAACAAGGGCGTGCCGCAGATCATCTACTACAACTTCAACTACACGAACAAGTTCCTGCAGAACAAGAAGGTCCGGCAGGCGATCATCCAGGCCGTCGACCGCAAGACCCTGGCCGAGAAGATCTACAAGGGGTACGCCGAGGCGGCGACCTCGATCATCAACCAGGGCAACGAGGCGTACGACGCGTCGGCGGTGGACTACCCGTACGACCCTTCCGCCGCTAAGAAGCTGATCGCTGAGGCCGGCTACCAGCCCGGTCAGATCTCCTTCAACATCCTGTCCGACACCACCGGCCAGCCCACCGCCGAGTTCATCCAGCAGCAGCTCAAGGCGGTCGGCATCACCGCCTCGGTGCAGTCGTTCGAGTGGATCACCTACGGCACCCGGTCGGCCAACCTCAAGCCCGAAGACGGCCTGAACCTCGGCGAGTGGGGCTACGTCGCGCCGAACTGGGTCAAGATCGCGCACGGTTACAGCGTGGCCGGCCGGGACGGCGACAAGTACTCCGACACCAGCGCGGACACGCTGAAGGCGATCGACACCGCCGCCTACAACGCCGACGCCGGCAAGTCCAAGGAGCTGTGGCAGGCGGCCGCCCAGAGCTGGGCCAAGGACGCGACGATCTTCCCGCTGCTGTCCTTCAACCGCTACTACGCGGTCTCCAGCCGGGTGGGCGGGTTCGTCTGGCCGCAGCAGGACCACTACGACCTCTCGCAGGTCTGGGTGGCTGACTGACCATGGTGCGTCAGATCCTGTGGCGGCTGGTGAACCTCGTCCCGCTGCTCTTCGTGATCAGTCTGCTGGTGTTCTTCATCTCGCAGGCCGGCCCGGCCGACCCGATCAAGGACGTGCTGAGCCAGAAGATGTCGGCGGAGCAGATCGAACAGATCCGCCAGGCGTACGGCCTCGACCAGCCCGCCTGGTCGCAGTACCTGCACTGGCTGCGGGACATGTTCACCAACGGCGGTGGGATCTCGCTCAGCGTTCGTAGCCCGGTCTCCGGCATCGTCTACCCGGCGTTCCTGAACACGCTCATCCTCGGCGCGGCGACCGTGGTCGTCACCGTCGTGCTGGGCGTCCTGATCGGGTTCGTGTCCGGGATCCGGCACGGCCGGCTGGTCGACCGGGCCGCGATGCTGTTCGTGCAGATCGGCAGCAACCTGCCGATCTACTGGTTCGGCCTGATCATCATCTGGCTGACCGCGGTCTGGCGGAACTGGCTGCCGGCCGGCGGCATGCACGATCTGCGCGGCGACGGTGGCTTCGGCGACCTGCTGCTGCACCTGATCGCCCCGGCCTTCGCGGCCTCGCTCGTCTCGATGCTGATCGTCGCCCGGTTCGTCCGGGCGGCGGTCATCGAGAGCGCCCAGTCCGACTACATCCGCACCTACCGGTCGCAGGGCTTCGGGCGGGCCGCGATCCTCGGCAAGCACATCGGACGCAACATCCTGCCGCCGATCGTGAACACCACCGGCCTCACCGTCGGCTCGGTGATCACCGGCGTGGTGTTCGTGGAAACCATCTTCTCCTGGCCGGGTCTCGGCAGCGTGCTGCTCAACGCGATCGCCGGCTCCGACTACCCGGTCATCCAGTCCGGCATCCTCCTGGTCGCCGTCACCTTCGTGATCGTCAACCTGATCACCGACGTGCTGCTCGACCTGCTCAACCCCCGTTTGAGGCACTCATGACGGTTGTTGCTCCGCCTCGTCTGCGCCGCTCGGCGGCCGCCCGCTTCGTCCGCAACCGCGAGGCCCTTCTCGGACTGATCGTGCTGGTCGTCATCGTCGGCATCTCGGTGCTGGCGCCGTGGCTGGCCCCGCACGACCCGAACGCCGGTGACCCGGAGAACGTGCTGAACCCGATCGGCGCGGCCGGGCACCTGCTCGGCACCGACGACCAGGGGCGCGACGTGCTCAGCCGGCTGCTCTACGGCGGTCGCGGCGCCCTCGTCGTGGCGACCGTCGCGGTCGCCATCGCCACGGTTATCGGCACGCTGCTCGGGCTGGCGGGCGCGTTCGCCGGGCGGCGCACGTCCGGCGTACTCATGCGGGTCATTGATCTGCTCTTCGCCTTTCCGGTCATCCTGGTGGCGCTGTCGCTGGCCGCGATCGTGCAGCCCGGCCCGGGGGTCCTGATCGGCACGGTCATCTTCGGCGCGGTGCCGTACGTGACCCGGATCGTGTTCGCCGAAGCCAAGATCGAGCGGGAGAAGGACTACGTGGAGGCGGCCCGCTCGCTGGGCGCCTCCGAGCCGGCCATCCTGCTCACCGAGGTGCTGCCCAACCTGGTCTCCTCGGTGGTGATCTACGGGACCAGCCTGGTCGGCATCAACATCGTCTTCACGGCCAGCCTCAGCGCCCTGGGCCTGGGCATCCAGCCGCCCAACCCGGACTGGGGCCGGATGATCTCCGAGGGCGCCAAGGTCCTGGTCACCGGCTCACCCGGCGTCGCCACCTTCCCCGCCGTCGCCATCCTGCTGGTCGCGCTCGCCTTCAACTGGCTCGGCGACGGGCTACGCGATGTTCTCAATCCGTGAGGTGACCTGATGACAGCCGTGCTTTCCGTCGACGGCCTGCACGTCGACTTCCAGCTGCCCGGGGCGGTCGTCAACGCCGTGCGCGGCGTCGACCTGGAGGTGCATCCCGGGGAGGTGCTCGCCCTGGTCGGCGAGTCCGGCTCGGGCAAGAGCGTCACCGCCGCGAGCATCCTCGGCCTGCTGCCCGGCACCGCTCGCGTTACCGCCGGCAGCATCCGCTTCGAGGGCAACGAGCTGGTCGGGCTGCCCGACAAGCGGCTCAACGTCTTCCGGGGCGCGGGAATCGGCATGATCTTCCAGGATCCGGTGACCTCGCTCGACCCGTCCTTCACCATCGGCAGCCAGCTCGGCGACACCGCCCGCCTGCATTTGAAGGTTTCCCGGGATGCGGCCCGCGAGGTCGGCCACACCTGGCTCGACCGGGTCGGGATCGCCGATCCCGAGCGGGTGCTGCGCTCCTATCCGCACGAGCTCTCCGGTGGCATGCGGCAACGCGTGATGATCGCCCTGGCCGGGCTGTCCGGCCCGAAGCTGCTCATCGCCGACGAGCCGACCACCGCGCTCGACGCCACCGTGCAGAAACAGATCCTCGACCTGCTGCTCGACCTCACCGGCGAGACCGGCACCGCGGTCCTGCTGATCACCCACGACTTCGGCGTCGTCTCGCACACCAGCTCGCGGGTTGCGGTGATGCGCGCGGGCGCCATCGTCGAGGTGGGCGAGACGGCCCAGGTCCTCGGCGCCCCCGAGCATCCCTACACCCGCATCCTGATCGACTCGGTCCCCGCGATCGGGCAGCGCCATGCCGTCGCCGGCCAGGAACGACGACTGCTCTCGGCCACCCCGCACACCGGCCGCGTCCAGCTGAGCGACCGCACCGCAGCACCCCGGCCGGACACCGGCGAGCCCATCCTGGAACTCGCCGGCGTCGCCAAGGAGTTCGCGATCGGCGGCCTCGGCACCGGGCGGCACAAGACCACGGTCCGGGCGGTCGACGACGTCACGCTCAGCGTGCGCCGGGGCGAGATCTTCGGACTCATCGGCGAGTCCGGTTCCGGCAAATCCACCCTCGCCCGCCTGGCCGGCGGCCTTCTCCCGCTCACCGCGGGCAGGATCAATTTCGACGGTACGGACGTGACTGCCGTCGACAAGCACGATCTGCGCCGCCGCTTCCAGTACGTCTTCCAGGACGCCACCACCGCCCTGAACCCGCGCATCAAGGTCGGTGACCAGATCACCCGCCCGCTGCTGCGGCTGGGCAAGGCGTCGAGTCGCAAGCAGGCCGCCCAGCTGACCAGCCGCGCCCTCGACCTGGTCGGGCTCAGCGCCGGTTACGCCGACCGCTACCCGCGCGAGTTCTCCGGCGGCCAGCGCCAGCGGATCAGCATCGCCCGCGCCATCGCCCTCGAACCCGACCTGCTGATCCTCGACGAACCCACCTCGGCCCTGGACGTGTCCACCCAGGCCACCATCCTCAACCTGCTGCTCGACCTCAAGGACGAGCTCGATCTCACCTACCTGTTCATCGGCCACAACCTGGCGGTCATCGAGTTCGTCTGCGACCGCATCGGCGTGCTGAAACAGGGCTCGCTGATCGAGACGTTCGAGGCCGACGACCTGTTCGCCGCCGACCGCCAGCCCGCCACCCGGGCGCTGCTCGACGCCGTCCTGCCGCTCGGCGCCCCTCTCACCACAAAGGACTGATCATGACCACCATCGACGCTCCGGCCTATCTGCGGCCCGCCTCCGCCACCGATGCCGAGCTCTCCGCCCGGTTCCAGCCGGTCTTCGACCGGATCGCCGAGGGCAACGTCGCCCGCGAGAAGGACCGGATCCTTCCGCACGAGCAGGTGGGCTGGCTCAAGGAGGCCGGCCTCGGGCGGGTGCGCATCCCGGTCGAGCACGGCGGCTTCGGCGCCTCCCTGGAACAGACCTTCGCGCTGCTCGCCGACCTGGCCGAGGCCGACGCCAACGTCGCGCACATCTGGCGCAACCACCTCGCCTTCGTCGAGGACCGGCTCAACGCGAAGCCGTCCGAGACCAACGACCGGTGGATCCGCCGGTTCCTCGACGGCGAGTTCGTCGGCGGCGGCTGGACCGAGGCCAACAACGGCACCTTCGCCAACCTGAAGACCTTCGTCCGCCGCGACGGCGACCGGTGGCTGGTCAGCGGGGCCAAGTTCTACGCCACCGGCAGCCTCTACGCCGACTGGCTCGACGTGCTCGGCAAGGGCGACGGCGACACCGTGCTGACCGCCCTGGTGCGCCGGGACGACCCCGGGGTGGAACTGGTCGACGACTGGCCCGGCTTCGGCCAGCGGGCCACCGCGAGCGGCAGCGCCACCTACACCGACGTGCCGGCCGCCGAGGGGGACGTCTTCCCGGCCGGCGAGCGGTTCGCCTACCAGGGGCACTTCTACCAGACCGCGATGCTGTCGGTGCTGACCGGCATCACCCGGGCGGCGCTGCGCGACGGCACCGCCGCGCTGAAGGCCCGTGGCCGTAACTACCCGCAGGCGCTGCACGCCGAACCCATCCACGACGGCCAGTTGCTGCAGGTCATCGGGCAGGTATCGGCGAACGCGTTCGCGGCCGGGGCGGCACTGCGGGCGGCGGCCCGGGCCATCGACCGGGTCGCTTTGGAACCCGGAGAACGCAAGCAGCGCGTCCTCGAGGCCGAGGTCGCCGTCGCCCAGGCCCAGCTGACCATCATCGCCGCCGCTCTGGAGGCCACCACGACCGTCTTCGACGCGCTCGGTGCCTCCGGGGTGTCCGACAAGCTCGGGCTCGACCGGCACTGGCGCAACGCCCGCACCCTCGCCTCGCACAACCCACGGGTCTACAAGGCCCGGATCCTCGGCGACTGGATCGTCAACGGCGCCGACCCGGTGCCCAATCTGTCCTTCGTGGACCGCGGCGGACAGGGCAACTGAGATGACGTACCTCGGCCTCGGGCTGTCCGGCCCGCACCTGATCGAGCTGGCCGGCAATCCCGCGCTGCTGGCCCGCTGGGACGCGCTGCCGCTCGCGTTCACCGTGCTCGGGATCGACCGGATCGACGGCACCGGTCCGCTGCCACTGACGCTGGACAGCAGCGCGGTGGGCGCGAGCCTGGCCGCCCGTACCCGTCGGGCCCGTTTTTTGATCGTGGCCAGCCCGCAGCGCGACCATCCCTACAACCTGGCCCGCCGAGTGGCCTCCCTGGGCCATCTCTCCCGCGGCCGCAGCGGCGTCCTGTTCGGAGCGGCGGACGCGTATGCGCCGCCGGGGGAGCGGCCGCGGACCGCGGCGACCGCGATCGACGCGGCCCGGGTCGTCCGGGCGCTGGAGCAGAGCTGGCCCTACGACTCGATCATCGGCGATCGGGAGACCGGGATCCTGGTGCAGTCCGACCGGATCGTGCACATCGACCACGACGGCGTCTACTCGGTGGCCGGCCCGCTGAACGTGCCGGAGCCGCCCACCGGTTCCTCGGTGATCGGGTGGTATTCGACCGGGCCGGACGGCGTCGTCGCCGACTCGGCGCCGATCGACCTGATCCTCGACGCCGACTCGCTGTGGCGACCGGACCCCGGCCAGAGCCTCGCCGAGGTGCTGGCCGCCGTCGAGAAGCGGCCGCTGCGTGCCGTTCTCGGTCTGTCCGCACCGGCGCGGCCGGTGGGCGCCCGGCCCGCGTTCGCGGTGCCGGCCCCGAACTCGTCCCTGTGATCTCGGAGAAGAAACCATGACCGAACGCCGCACGGGACACGTCATCCTCGGCATCAACGTCCTCGTCCTCGGCTACCTGCCGGCCGCCTGGCAGTCGCCGCTGCTGACGAAGGACTCCTTCGTCGACCCTGAGTACTGGGAGGGCATCGGCCGCACCGCCGAGCGGGGCACCCTCGACGCGATCTTCCTGGCCGACGGCCCGGCGCTCGGCGATCCCGCCTACGACGCCAACCCGATCAAGCTGGAACCCACCGTCAACTGGGGTTACGTGGCCGGCGCCACCTCGCACGTCGGTCTGGTGTCGACCGCTTCGACGACCTTCAACGACCCGTTCGAGCTGGCCGAGCGGCTGCTCTCGGCCGACGTGCTGTCCGGCGGCCGGGTCGGCTGGAACATCGTCACCAGCCGCGGAGCGGTGTCCGCCCGCAACTTCGGCCTCGCCGACGTGCCGCTGCGCGACGACCGGTACGAGCGGGCGCACGAGTTCGTCGACGTCGTCACGGCCCTGTGGGATTCGGCCGCCACCGGCCAGGACATCCACCACCACGGCGAGTTCTTCGACGTCGACGGCCGGCTGCGGGTGCCGCCGTCGGCCCAGGGCCGCCCGGTGCTGCTGCAGGCCGGCGGCTCCCCGAAAGGCCGGGCGCTGGCCGGCCGGGCGGCCGAGGGCGTGTTCGCGGCCGAGCTGACCAAGGGCCAGGCGATCGAGCACTACCGGCTGGTCAAGGGGCTGGCCCGGGAGAACGGCCGGTCGCCGGACGACGTGAAGATCCTGCCCGGCCTGCTGCTCAGCCTGGGCAGCACCGAGGAGGAGGCCAAGCGTCGCAGCGACGAGCTGCACGACGCCGGCCCGGCGTCCTACTCGATCGGCTGGCTGTCCCAGTCGATCGGTTACGACGCCTCGAAGCTGGCCCTGGACGAGCCGTTCCCGGAGGACGTGCTGGCCGCCCCGGCCGACCCGCAGACGTTCCAGGGCAGCATCGGCTTCCGGGAGTCGATCGTCACCCAGATCCGCCGCACCAACCCGACCGTCCGCGAATATTTGAAGCAGACCCGCTACACCGGTTCCGGGCACGCCGGTTTCGTCGGCACCCCCGAGCAGCTGGCCGACCACATCGAGGACTGGTTCCACGCGGGCGCGATCGACGGCTTCAACCTGCAGCCGGACGTGCTGGCCGACGGCCTCGACGTGATCGCCGACGAGCTGGTGCCGATCCTGCGGCGGCGCGGGCTCTATCGCCACGAGTACGAGACCAGCACCCTGCGGGAGCACTTCAAGGGGGCGTCATGACCTTTCCCACCAACCAGGACCTCGACCCGCTCCGGCTGCGCACCGTGTTCGGGATCTTCCCGAGCGGGGTGGTGGCGGTGGCCGCTCAGGTCGACGAGGTGCTCGTCGGCCTGGCCGCCAGCTCGTTCACCTCGGTCAGCCTCGATCCGCCGCTGGTGCAGTTCTCCATCGCCAACGCCTCCAAGACCTGGCCCGACCTGCGCCGGGCCCGGCACCTGGGGGTCACCATCCTGGCCGACCGGCACGGCGGCCTGGCCCGCCAGCTGGCCGGCCCGCCCGAGTCCCGGTTCGACGGCGTCGAGGTGGTGCTCAGCGACGACGGCGCGGTGACGCTGCCGGACGGGCTGGCCCAGTTCGACACCACCATCTACCGCGAGGTGGAGGCCGGCGACCACACCATCGTGCTGCTGCAGCTGCACGCGGTCGAGCACGCCGACCACTCGCTGCCGCTGGTCTTCCACCGCAGCGCGTTCGGCCTGCGCGGTCAGTAGTAACCGTGCGTCTTGACGTGGCCCGGCACCAGGTCGAGCAGGGCCCGGGTGGCCCGGGTCGGTTCCGCGGCGAGCCGGGCCAGCGCGAGGGTCCACGAGGTGGCGGGCGGATCGAGGGCGACCGCCACCACCTGCGCGCCGGCCTCGGTGGCCAGCGGCGGCACGAGCGCCACCCCGATCCCGGACTCGACGTAACCCGGGATCGTGGTCACGTCGCTGACCTCGACTGCGACCGTGCGGCCGCCGCGGAAGTCGGCGTCGGTGCGGCTGCGGTTGCAGAAACCGATCGGCAGGTCGATGAACGGCTCCCCGAGCACCGCCGCCCGGGTGGTCGTGCGCGCCGAGGCCAGCGGATGGCCGGCCGGCACCAGCAGGCGCGGCTGGAACGTGGCGATCGGGTCCAGGTGCAGGCCGGGCACGCTCGCCGTCTCGACGCCGACGAACGCCACGTCGAGGGTGCGGCCGCGCAGTGCGGAGAGCAGGCCGTCGCTGCCCGCCGCATCGACGCGCAGGCTCAGCCGTACGCCCGGATGGCGCTCGCGGAAGTCGCGGACCAGCCCCGGCAGATCGATTTTGGAGAGCCTGGCCAGGGTGCCGATCCGCAGGCTGCCGGTGATGCCGGCCCGGGTGCCGTCGACCGCGGCCCGGGCCTGGTCGAGCGAGTCGAGCGAGCGCCGGGCCTCGGGCAGCAGCGCCCGCCCGGCCTCGGTGAGCCCGACCCGGGTGGTGCTGCGCTCGAACAGGGGAGTGCCGAGGTCACGCTCGAGGGCGCGGATGCTCGCCGAAACGGTCGACTGCACGGCGTGCGTGCGCTGGGCGGCCCGGGTGAAGTTCAGCTCCTCGGCCACCGCCACGAAGAACTCCAGCTGACGCTGTTCCATCGGCCGATCCTATCGCCGACAGCGATCAGTGGAATCGGAAGTATTCGTTTCCGGCGAACACCTGACAAGGGGTAGATCTTGAGCATGAACATTTTCCTGACCGGCGCGACCGGTTATCTCGGCTCGGCCGTACTGCCCGCCCTGCTGGCCGCCGGTCACTCCGTCACCGCCCTGGTCCGCGACCCGTCGCGGCGCGTGGAGGGCGCGGCCCCGGTCGTCGGCAGCATCGACGACCACGACCTGGTCCGCCGCCTGGCCGCCGAGGCCGACGCGGTCATCGCCACCGCCTCACCCGGCGACGCGACAAGCGCGACCGTCGAGACCGCCTTCGCCGACGCGGTCCTCGACGGACTGCGCCCCGGCAGCATCTTCGTGCGCACCGGCGGCGTCTGGGTGCACGGCTCCGGCGCCGAGCTCACCGAGGAGACCCCGCGCAACGCCCCCGCCCTGGTCGCGAGGCGCTCGACACCCGGGTCCTGGCCGCGCCCGGCATCCGCTCGGTGCTGATCGAGCCCGGCATCGTCTACGGCCACGGCCGGGGCATCCTCGGCCTGGTGACCGGCGCCGAGCGGGTGGACGGCGCGCTCCGGCTGGTCGGTCCCGGCACCCAGCACTGGACCACCGTGCACGTGGACGACCTGGCCGAGCTCTACGTGGCGGCGCTCGGCGCGACCGGCGTCTTCCTCGGCGTCAGCGGCGACAACCCGACCGTCCGCGAGCTGGGCGAGGCGGTCGGACTCCCGGTGCTGCCGGAGGAGCCCGCCGCCCTGGTCGAGCGGCTCGGTGCCTTCGGCGAGGCGCTGCTGCTCGACCAGCAGGCGACCGGCGACAAGGCGCGGCGCGAGCTGGGCTGGAAGCCGTCCCGTCCGTCGGCAGTGGAGGAGATCAAGCTAAGCCTAGTAAACCGGTAGGCCCTATAGATAGAATGCCGGCTATGCGTGAGCCGGCGGGTCTCGAGTTCTCGGGCGTGGGCAGGGCATTCGCGGTGGCCGGCCGGCACCGCCAGGTGCTGACCGGCATCGACCTGACCGTCGCCCCCGGCGAGGTCATCGCCCTGCTCGGCCCGTCCGGCTGCGGCAAGTCCACCCTGCTGCGGCTGGCCGCCGGCCTCGACGCACCCAGCGCCGGCACGGTGTCGGTCGACGGCCGCCCGGTGCGCGGCATCGAGCCGAGATGCGCGGTCGTCTTCCAGGAACCGCGGCTGCTGCCCTGGCGCACCCTGTTCCGCAACGTCGCCTACGGACTGCCGCGCGGCGTGACCGGCGAGCCGGCCCGCCAGGAGGTCGAGCACTGGCTGAGGGTGGTCGGCCTGGACGCCTTCGCCCAGCACCGCCCCCGGCAGCTGTCCGGCGGCATGGCTCAGCGCGCCGCCCTGGCCCGGGCTCTGGCCCGCCGCCCCGGGGTGCTGCTGCTGGACGAGCCGTTCGCCGCCCTCGACGCACTGACCCGGCTGCGCATGCAGGACCTGTTGGCCGAGGTGCAGCGCGAGGCCGGCACCACGGTCCTGCTTGTCACCCACGACGCGGACGAGGCCCTGCACCTGGCCGACCGCATCGTGCTGCTCGGCTCCGGCTCCGACGCCGGCTCTGGCCCCGGCTCGGGCTCCGGCTCCGATGATCCGGAGGCCGGCTCGGTGGTCCGGCTGGTGCTGCCGATTCCCGGCGCCCGCCCGCGCGACCGCGGCGACACCACCCTCGCCGAACTGCGTGCCTCCCTGCTGTCCGAGCTCGGCGTGAACGTCCACGGAAGGATCCAGGCATGAGGGTTGTGCGCGCTTTTCTGGCCGCCGCGTTGTCAGCGGTGGTGCTCGCGGGCTGCGTGGACGGTGAGGACACGGCGAAGGCCCCGGCGGCGACCACGTTGCGCTTGGACTACGCCTACTACAACCCGCTGAGCCTCGTGCTGCGCGAACAGAAGTGGCTGGAGACCGACCTGGCCGCGAAGGGCACCACGGTGACCTGGCAGCTCTCGGCCGGCAGCAACAAGGCCAACGAGGGCCTGCGCGCCGACGTGATCGACATCGGCTCGACCGCCGGCGCCGCCGCCCTGGTAGCCCGGGCGAACGGCACTCCCATCAAGACCATCGACGTGTTCAGCCAGCCCGAGTGGGCCGCGATCGTGGTGCCGAAGGCCTCGACGATCACCGCGGTGACCGGCCTGCGCGGCAAGCGAATAGCCGCGACCAAGGGCACCGACCCGTACTTCTTCCTACTGAGGGCCTTGGACGAGGCCGGCCTGAAGCCGGCCGACGTAACGGTGGTGAACCTGCAGCACGCCGACGGCCGAACCGCCCTGGAGCGAGGCCAGGTGGACGCGTGGGCCGGCCTGGACCCGCTGATGGCCCAGAGCGAAACGGATGCCGGTTCAAAACTGATCTACCGCAACGTGGCCTTCAACTCCTACGGCGTGCTGAACGCCCGCGAGGCCTTCCTGGCCGCCCACCCCGACCTGGCCCAGGCCGTGGTGAACGCTTACGAGCGAGCCCGCAAGTGGATCACCGACAACCCGGCCGACGCGGTGGCCCTGTACGCCCGCGAGGCCAAGATCTCCCCCGAGGTAGCCAAACGGGTGCTGACCGAACGCACCAAACTGGACGTGGACCCGGTCCCCGGTGACGCCCAGCGAGCAGTCTTCGAAAAGATCCTCCCGGTCCTGGTGGCCGACAACAACGTCAAGAGCGGGGAGTCGGCCCGCACGGCCCTGGACACGTTGCTGGAGCCGAAGTACGCCTCCGCCCGGACCACCGCTTGAGCCTGACCGAGGAGCGCACCGCAACCGCCGCTCCGCAAAAGTCGGCGCCGAGTCGCGTAGGCCTCCGGGCGATCGGCGTAGTGCTCCCGCTGCTCCTGCTGGGCGTGTGGCAGCTGCTGGCCACCGCCGGCGTCTACTCACCGGCCCAACTCCCACCCCCGGCCGAGGTGGCGTCGGCCTTCGGCGACCTGGTCGCCCGCGGCGAACTGTGGCACCACATAGCGATCAGCACCCAGCGCGTGCTGATCGGCTTCGCCGCCGGCGCCGCCCTGGGCCTTGCGCTGGGCGGCCTGGTAGGCCTTTCCCGAACCGCGAACGCCGCACTTTCCCCCACGGTCCAGGCGATCCGAGCGGTCCCGTCCCTGGCCTGGGTCCCGCTGCTGCTGCTATGGCTGGGCGTAGGCGAAACCCCAAAGATCGTCCTGGTAGCGATAGGAGCGTTCTTCCCGGTCTACACCACAGTCTCGGCAGCCCTGTCCCATGTGGATCCACATCTGACCGAGGTAGGCCGGGCTTACGGCCGCTCCGGCCTACCCCTGGTCGCCACGATCCTGTTCCCCGCCGCAACTCCGGCGATCCTCTCGGGCCTGCGCTTGGGCCTGGCCCAGGGCTGGCTGTTCCTGGTGGCGGCGGAGTTGATCGCCTCGTCGATGGGCCTGGGTTTCCTACTGATAGACAGCCAGAACACCGGCCGAACCGACGTAATGCTCCTGGCGATAGTCCTGCTGGCCGCCCTGGGCAAGCTGACCGACACTTTCCTGGGCTTCGCCGAAACCCGCCTGCAAACAGCCAGGCGCTAACCTCCAGCCTTTTCAAAGTACGCGCAGCCCAAAGTCCCGCCGCCACAGTCCCGCCAGGCGAAACTCACCCTCCCCGCGCCCGCTGCGGCCGGCCCCGTCCCAAACCCAAAACCGCGGGCGGTAGCGCCAAGGCGGCACGCCCAGCCAAGGTTGGGCAGTTGCCGCCAGCACCACAAACCAGATCCACAAGATCGCGCCGCGGCGCGGGGATGGGCGCGGGGGCGGGGTCGGGTCGACCGCACACCAGATCCACAAGATCGCGCGGCCGCGGGCGCGGGGCCGCGAGCCGGCGGCGGCGGGCCACGGGCCGGCGGCGGCGAGGCGGTATGCCTGGCGGAGGTTGGGCGGTTGCCGTTCGCACCGCACGCCAGATCCACAAGATCGCGTCTTGGCGCGGGCGCGGGCGCGGAAGCGGGGCCGGCTGCGGGGGCGGGGCGGTATGCCTGGCGGAGGTTGGGTGGTTGCCGTTCGCATTACACGCCAGATCCACAAGATCGCGCAGGCTGCTGGCCGCGGCGGTATGCCTGGCGGAGGTTGGGTGGTTGCCGTTTGCACCACACGCCAGATCCACAAGATCGCGCGGGCGCGGGCGCGGGCGCGGGCGCGGGCGCGGGCGCGGGCGCGGGCGCGGGCGCGGGCGCGAGAGCGGGGCGGAGCCGGGGGTTGGCGCGGAGGCTGGCCGCGGGCCGGTGGCGGCGGGGCGGTATGGCTGGAGAGGTTGGGCAGTTGCCGCTCGCGCCACACACCAGATCCACAAGATCGCGGCTTGGGCGCCTGGGCCGCGCCGGGCCGGGCGCCTGACTCGGATCTTGCGGATCTGCTGCTTGGTCCTGACGGGATGTCCACACGGTCGGGGCGAGCCGGCTCTTGGCGTCGGATTAATCCGTCATGTCACTTTGGTGGGGTGCGGGCCGGGGCGCGGGAGCGCTGTCCGGACGGACGGGCGCGGCGCCACGATGTGGTCGCGGGCTCAGGATGCGAGAGCCGGCGCTCACCTGGTAGGACGGCGGCGAGAAGCTAGCAATTCGTGGGGGTGGAGCCGGATTTCCAGGTGCACGTGTCTATTGTTTTGCCGGCTGTGTTTTTCAGGGTTGCGGTGTCGCCGGTGTTGTTCCAGATGTAGGCGGCGGACTGCCAGAAGATGTGGCCGCTGTAGGCCGTGCCCTTGCCGGTGTGCAGGTACAGGTTGGCCTTGGCCGGCACCGTCACCGCCGGGAACTTGAAGATGTGGTTCGACTTGTCGCGTACGGTCCAGTTCTTCAGCTGGATCGCCTTTGTCGTGTTGTTGGTCAGCCGGACCCATTCGGCGTTGAGGCTCGCGTTGCTGCGGGTGTCGGTGCCGGGGGAGTTGTACTGGATTCTCGTGAAAGTGACGGCCGGCGCGGCGGCATAAGCGGGAGCGGCTAGGCCGACGATCGCCGGCGTCATTGCCAGGGTGACCAGAATTCGGCGTAATTTCACGGTGGTGGCCTTTCGTTGAGGACGGGTCCACTTTCGGGCACGAAAGAAACCGCGGTAGTCCACTGATCGGCCGAGTCCGGATCCACCATTCACTTTCGCGGTCAGTCGTACGGGCCGGCCTCCTGCACCCATTGCCGGAAGCGTTCCGCCGGCGGCGCGAGGCGGCGGTCGGTGCGCCAGGTGAGGCCGACCACGCGTTCGGCGCCGGTCGCCTGCAGTGGGACGCCGATCGTGCCGGTGGCGCCGGCGAACTGCTCGGGCACCAGTGCCACGCCCAGGCCGGCCCCGACCAGGCCCTCGACCGTGCCCAGGTCGCCGATCTCGAAGGCCACCCGCAACGCCACCCCGGCCGCCGCGAACAGCTCCTCGACCTGGGCCCGGAACCCGAAGCCGGGCGGCACCGTGACCACGTCCTCGCCGGCCACGTCGGACAGTCGCACCGAGCGCCGGCCGGCCAGGCGGTGCCCGGCCGGCACGATCAGGGCCAGGCGCTGCCGCTGCATGACCTGCCAGCCGTACGGGCCGTCGGGGCGCGGCGAGGTCAGGGCCAGCTCGGACGCGCCGGTGGTCAGGTCGCGGAGGATCTCGTGGCCGGGCTCCTGGCGCAGCTCGACTCGCAGCCGTGGCGCCCGCAGCCGGACGTCGTGCAGCATCCGCGGCACCAGCGAGGTGGACATCGAGTCGAGGAACGCGAGCCGGACCGTGCCGGCTTCGGGGTCGAGCACGCTGGCCAGGTCGCGGCGCAGGCGGTCGTGCCGGTCGACGATGTCCCGGGCGGCGGCCAGGGCCAGCTCGCCGAGGGGGTTCGGGTGCACGCCCTTGGCGTCACGTTCGAACAACCGGGCCCCGAGCTCCTTCTCCAGCCGGGCGAGCAGCCGGGACAGGGTCGGCTGGCTGGTGTGCAGGGCGGTGGCCGCCTCGGTGACGTGTTCGTACTCACCCAGGGCCAGCAGGCTGCGGAAATCGTCGATCTGCACGCCAGCGATCATACGTGCGGCGCATGGAGACGACCCAGTCAATGCATTGGACGTATATCAGCAGGCGGCGCACGGTGGCCCGATGGGTTATCACGCCGGCGAGGCCGGCTACCGCCGTGTCTGCCTCGCCCTGTTCGCCGCCGGGGTGGCCACGTTCGCCCTGCTCTACAGCACCCAGGCACTGCTGCCCGAGCTGGCCACCGCGTTCGGCGTCACCCCGGCGCAGAGCGCCTGGTCGCTGTCCGTCGCGACGGTCGGGCTCGGGGTCGCGCTGCTGGTCACCGGGCCGCTGTCGGAGAAGGTCGGCCGTACCCGGCTGATCCATCTGTCGTTGACGTTGTCCGGCCTGGTCGGGCTGGCCTGCGCGGTCGCGCCGAGCTGGCCGGCGCTGCTCGGGCTGCGGCTGCTGCAGGGGGTCGCGCTGGCCGGGCTGCCCGCGGTCGCCACCGCCTACCTGCGCGAGGAACTGCACGCCGACACCCACGCGCGGGCGGCCGGCCTCTACATCGGCGGCACCGCGCTGGGCGGCATGGCGGGGCGGCTGGTCACCGGCGGGATCGCCGAGGCGTACGGCTGGCGGTGGGCGATGGCCGGAGTGGCGCTGCTCGGCCTGCTCTGTGCCGCGGTGGTCGGCGCCCTGCTGCCGGCCTCGCGCAACTTCGCACCCCGCCGGTCCGGCGCCATGACGCTGCGCGCGGTCACCGATCCGGCGCTGCTCTCGCTGTACGCGATCGGCGCCTGCGCGATGGGCGCGTTCGTGGCCGTCTACAACGCGATGGGCTTCCGCCTGACTTCGGCGCCGTTCCTGCTCGGCGCGGGCGCGGCCGGCGCGGTCTTCCTGGTCTACCCGGTCGGCACGCTCAGCTCGGCGGTCTCCGGACGGCTCGCCGACCGGTACGGCCGCCGCGCGGTGATGCCGTTCGGCTGCCTGCTCACCGCGGCCGGGCTGCTGCTCACCCTGCCCGACCGGCTGCCGATCATGGTGCTCGGCCTGGCCGTGATGACCGCCGGCTTCTTCTGCGTGCACGGCGTGGCCAGCGGCTGGGTCCCGGCCCGCGCGCACGCCGGCGGGGTGCCCTCGGGCCAGGCCGCGTCGCTCTACCTGTTCGCCTACTACGCCGGCTCGTCCATCTTCGGCAGCCTGTCCGGCACGGCCTGGTCGCTCGGCGGCTGGCCCGCGGTGGTCGTACTCGCCATGGTCTTTATCGTGATCAGCGGCGGCCTAGCCGCCGGCCTGCGCCGAACGCCGGCCCTTACGCCAGCGGTACGTCCAGTCGTTTCCGCAGCTCGTCCAGGGTGACGCCGAAGGTCTCCCGGACCGACGCGCCGTCCGGGCCGACGTCGATGATCGCGAGGTCGGTGTAGACCCGGCTGACGCAGCGCAGGCCGGTCAGCGGATAGGTGCACTGCGGCACCAGCTTGGGCCGGCCCTTCTTGTCGAACAGCGTCATCATCACGAAGACCTGCTTGGCCCCGATGGCCAGGTCCATCGCCCCGCCGACGGCCGGGATCGCGTCGGGCGCGCCGGTGTGCCAGTTGGCCAGGTCGCCGGCCGCCGACACCTGGAACGCGCCCAGCACGCAGACGTCCAGGTGGCCGCCGCGCATCATCAGGAACGAGTCGGCGTGGTGGAAGTAGGACGCGCCGGGCAGCTCGGTCACCGGGACCTTGCCGGCGTTGGTGAGGTCGGGGTCGATCTGGTCGCCGGTCGCGGCCGGACCCATGTTCAGCATGCCGTTCTCGGTGTGCAGCACGATGCCCGCGTCGGCGCCGAGGTGGTCGGCGACCTTGGTGGGCTGGCCGATGCCTAGGTTGACGTAGGAGTTCGGCGGGATGTCGCGGGCGACCACCGCCGCCAGCTCGTCCGGGGTCAGCGACATCAGCGGGCTCCCTGCACGGTGTAGTTGCGGGCCTCGACCCGCACGACGCGGTCGACGAAGATGCCCGGCGTGACGACCGCCTCCGGGTCCAGGTCGCCGGTCGGCACCACCTCGCTGACCTGCACGATCGTCCGGGTGGCGGCGGTCGCCATGACCGGGCCGAAGTTGCGGGCGGTCTTGCGGTAGACCAGGTTGCCCATCCGGTCGGCGCGGTGCGCGCTGATCAGCGCGACGTCCCCCTTGATCGGGTATTCCAGGACGTAGTCACGCCCGTCGATGGTGCGGGTCTCCTTGCCCTCGGCCAGCGGAGTGCCCACCCCGGTGGGACAGAAGAACGCGCCGATGCCGGCGCCGGCGGCGCGCATCCGCTCGGCGAGGTTGCCCTGCGGGACAACCTCCAACTCGATCCGGCCGGACCGGTACAACTCGTCGAAGACGTACGAGTCGGCCTGCCGGGGAAAAGAGCAGACCACCTTGCGTACGCGACCCGCCTTGAGCAGTGCGGCCAGGCCGACGTCGCCGTTGCCGGCGTTGTTGCTGACGATGGTCAGGTCGGTGGCGCCCTGCCGGATCAGGCCGTCGATCAGGTCGAACGGCATCCCGGCGAAGCCGAACCCGCCGACCAGGACGGTGCTGCCGTCCTCGATCCCGGCGACCGCCTCGTCGACGCTGCCGGCGATCATCGGCTCGCCGCCACGTTCTCCAGGACCACGGCCAGGCCCTGGCCGACGCCGATGCAGATGGCGGCCACGCCGTACCGCTCGTTGCGCTCGCGCAGCACCTTGGCCAGGGTGCCGAGGATGCGGCCGCCGGAGGCGCCGAGCGGGTGCCCGATCGCGATCGCGCCGCCCTTGCTGTTGACGATCTCCGGGTCGATGCCCCAGGCGTCCACGCAGACCAGCGACTGCACCGCGAACGCCTCGTTGAGCTCGACCGCGCCGACCTGGTCCCAGGTGACGCCGGCCCGCTTGAGGGCCCGGTTGGCCGCCTCGACCGGCGCGTAGCCGAACTCCTGCGGGTCGAGCGCGAACGCGCCCCGGCCCCGGATCGCGGCGATCGGCTGCTGCCCGAGCACGTCGGCGGCGGCTTCCGAGCCGATCAGCACGGCGGACGCGCCGTCACTGAGCGGCGAGGCGTTGCCGGCGGTGATCGTGCCGTCCTTGCGGAAGCTCGGCTTCAGCGCCGCCAGTTTCTCGACCGACGAGTCCGGGCGGACCCCCTCGTCCCGGGTCAGCCCCTCGATCGGGGTGATCAGGTCGTCGTAGAACCCGTCGTCCCAGGCCCGGGCGGCGAGTTGATGCGAGCGGGCGGCGAACTCGTCCTGGCGTACCCGGCTGATCTTGAATTTCTCCTGCAGTTGTTCGTTGCACTCGCCGAGCGAGATCGTCCATTCCTTGGGCATCCGGGGGTTGACCAGGCGCCAGCCGAGGGTGGTGGAGACCGCGGTGAGGTCGCCGGGCGGGAAGCCCTTGGCCGGTTTCGGCAGCACCCAGGGCGCGCGGGTCATCGACTCGACCCCGCCGGCCAGCACGATCTCGGCGTCGCCGGTCTCGATCGCCCGGGAGGCGAGCATCGCCGCGTCCAGGCTCGAGCCGCACAGCCGGTTGACCGTGGAGCCGGGCACCGAGGTCGGCAGGCCGGCCAGCAGCGCCGCCATCCGGCCGACGTTGCGGTTCTCCTCGCCGGCGCCGTTGGCGTTGCCCCAGATCACCTCGTCGACCGGGGCCGGGGTCTTCGCCAGCAGTGCCGCGATGACGTGGGCTGCCAGGTCATCGGGCCGGACCCCGGCGAGGGCGCCGTTGAAGCGGCCGAACGGGGTGCGGGTGGCCGCGTAGACGTAAGCAGTCATGGTCTCCACGGTAGGCCTCCGGCTTGAGACCCTGAAGTACCAAAATCCCCTAGGATTCAGATGTGGAAAGTCTCATTCGCCTGCGCTATTACCTGGTGGTCGCGGAAGAGCGGCATTTCGGGCGGGCCGCCGCCCGGCTGAACATGGCGCAGCCGCCGCTGTCCCAGGCCATCCGGCGTCTGGAGAGCGAACTCGGGGTCGAGCTGCTGCACCGCACCACCCGCCGGGTCGAGCTGACCGACGCCGGCCGTGCCTACCAGACGCGGGTCCGGGCGATCCTGGCCGACCTCGACGACGCCGGGCACGAGGCCCGCCGGGTCGCCGCCGGGGCGGTCGGCCACCTGGCGATCGGCTGCGTCGGCTCGGTCACCTACAGCCTGCTGCCCGCCCTCTCCCGGCACCTGGCCGTCGAACTGCCCGGCGTCGACTTCTCCTTCCGCGGCGAGATGCTCGCCCCCGACCAGATCGAGGCGCTGCGCTCCGGCGAGATCGACCTGGCCCTGCTGCGCCCGCCGGTCGCCGATTCGTCGCTTTCGGTGATTCCGCTGCGCCGCGACCGGTTGGTCGTTGCGCTCCCAGCCGGGCACGTGTTGACGAAGAAGAGGCCGCTGAAGATCGCGGACCTGCGGGACTCCCCGCTGATCGTGCACTCCGCCGACCGCCGCTCGGTGATGTACGACCTGGTGCTCGGCCTGTTCCGGGAGGCCGGCCTCGACCCGCGCATCCGGCACGAGGTCGGCGAGACGTCCACCCTGATCACCCTGGTCGCCGGGGGACTGGGCGTGGCCGTGGTGCCCGAGCCGGTGACCGCCCTCGCCCTGGACGGCGTCGCCTACCGCCCGCTGACCCACCCGGACGCCGGCATCGACCTGGCCCTGGCCCACGGCGCCGGCCGGGCCGAGGCGCACCTGACCCGCACCATCGCGCTCATCAAGGAGCTGGCCGGGTAGAGGCTCGGTTTCAAGTTCGGAGCGGAAATTCGCTCAACTGCCCGTGATCGCTGCCGACGTGCTGGCTGACCCGCCGTCCGATCTTCAGCGAAGGGCCACCGTTGCGAGTCCCCCGAATCGTGGCAACTGGCATGACCGCCGCCGTGCTCTGCGGCAGCCTCACCGGCTGCAGCAACCTCAAAGAGCTCACCAGTAGCAGCAAACCGCTGGTCAAGGCCGGCGCGACCCACAGCGCATCGCCGTCCGCGTCCCCGTCGGCCTCGCCGACCGCGGTCCCCGTCGTGCTGTCCACCCGGGCCAGTGGCCCGCTGGACACCGGCACGGCCACCCACCGGTTGAAACAGGGCAACTTCACGGTTCAGCTGACCTACTGGACCGGCGACAACGCCAAGCTCTACACGGCCGAGTCACTGAAGACGATCAACGTCGCGGCCCACATCGAGGACGCCGACAGCACCCACCAGGTCATCATCTCGTCCTTCCAGGTGATTCAGGACGACGGCACCAAGCGCTCGGTGGTCGACACCGACACCGGCAAGTTCGACGTCACCCCGCCGTACCCCTACAACACCGTGGTGACGGTGCCGGCCGCGACGACCGGAGCAACGAAGCTCACCTTGACCATCCAGGTGGACCTCCTGGTGGAGACCGCCCCGAAGTCGAACAGCTACTACCGCTCCACCGCGCTCGACACGCTGACCTTGCCGCTGCTGACGAATGGTGCCGCCGAATGACCGAGTCAAGCCCCGGCCTGCGCCGGGCCACCGACCGCCAGATCCTGCTGCCGCGCAGCGACAAGGCCGGACCGCTGGCCCTGCCGCCGGCCGTCCCGCAGCTGCACGAGCTGGAGGCCGTGGAGGCGATATCTGGCGAGATTGCCTCGACCGCCAGCAGCAACACCCCCCGGCACGCCACGATCAGCTGCATCATTCCCTGCTACAACGAGCAGGACACGATCGCCGAGGTGCTCAAGAGCATCCTGGCCCAGACCCGGCTGCCGGACGTCATCCACGTCATCATCAACAACACCGACGACGACACCCCGGAGATCGCCCGCAGCTTCGCCGGCCGGCACACCCGCAAGGTCAAGGGCGTCGAGTTCGTCACCACCGTCCACGTGCACGACATGGGCGTGAACCCCGACAAGAAGGTCGGGGCGCTGAACTACGGCTACTTCCTGTCCCGCGGCTTCGACTACGTGCTCGGCGTCGACGGCGACACCACGCTGGCCCGGGACACCGTGGAGCGGCTCGAACTGGAGATGACCGACGACCCGCGGATCGGCGGGCTGAGCGCCATCTACAGCATCGACAAGAGCCGGTTCAAGGGCACCATGGCGCGCTTCCTGATCGCCGGTCAGCGGGCCCAGTTCGCCGCCTTCAACATGGACAACCTGCTCCGCGGCCGCAACATGGCAGTGCTGGGCGGCCAGTGCAGCCTGTTCAACATGCGCGCGCTGGAGACCGTGATGATCCGGCACCACCAGCAGGCGCCGTGGGTCCGGGACAGCGAGGTGGAGGACAGCAAGCTGTCGCTCCAGATCAAGGACGCCGGTTACAGCACCAAGATCAGCGCAAGCGCCCGGGCGTACGTCGGTCCGATGACCAACCTCCGGGCCCTGCACGGCCAGCAGGTCAAGTGGAACTTCGGCGCCATCGACCTGTTCTGGCCGGGCCAGCGAGGCGACAACAAGGGCCAGCCGATGCACCCCAACCTGCGGCTGCGCTGGTACGAGAACATCTCGATGGGCTTCAACATCGCGTCCCGGATCGGCTTCATGCTCCTGCTGGTGGCGGCGCTGTCGATCCACGCGTTCGTGTTCAACCCGATCTGGCTGATCCCGCCGGCCATCGCCATGCTGCTGAACTTCCGCCTCGCCCTGGCCATGCAGGACAAGAGCGCTTCCGACCTGCTGTACGCCTTCCTGATCATCCCGGCCGAGTTGTACATGTGGATCCGGATGGGGCACTTCGTCTCGGCCTGGACCCAGTTCCTGGCGCAGAGCGACAAGGACAACTGGGCCGCCCAGGCCAACGCCGAGAAGGGCAAGGGTTCGGCCTACGTCATGCCGCTGGTGGTGCTGTTCGCCATCCTGGCCGGCGGCATCTACGCCTGGAGCCAGCAGAGCGTGGGCGTCCAGTCCGCGATCCTCTCGCTGGGCTGGCCGATCCTCTACATCGCCACCATCGCCCAGACCGTCTTCATGCTGCGCAAACTGGTGCGCCGGCACCGCGGCTTCGCCGTCTAGGACCTTTTGGGGACGCAGCCCTCATCGGACCCGGTCCGGTGGGGGCTGCTTTGTGCCCACGCTTTGGGAGGGCTTCACCTCCTCGACCTGGAAGAGTTGCAAGAGCTTCGGCACGCCCGGATTAGGCCGGAAGGTCCCCCACCTGCGGGCGACTGACCTGCGGCTTTGCGGTCGGCATCATCGGCCGCATGGTTTCCTGTGACGGCGTCGGCCGCTGATGGGCTTGGCGTGGATGATGACGGCTGCCCTCGGGGCGGCGGTCGCGTGGGGCTTCTCCGACTTTCTCGCCGGGCTGCTGGGCCGCCGCCTGCCGGTGATGACGATCCTGCTCGGCTCGGAGCTCGCCGCGATGCTGCTGGCCCTGCTGGTCGCGGTCGGCCGGGGAGTTCCGCCCCGGTGGGACGACCGGCTCTGGCTGGCGGTCGTGGCCGGGTTCATCGGGCTGCCGTCGATGGGCCTGCTCTACCGGGCGATGCGGGACGGCTCGGCCGCCGTGGTGGCCCCGGTCGCCGCCATCTCCGCGCTGGTCCCGGTGGGCTGGGGCCTGCTGCACGGCGAACGCCTCGGCCTCGGCGCCGGCCTGGGCGTCGCGGCCGGGCTGGTCGGCGCCACGATGGCGAGCTGGCCGGTGCCCGACGAGGAACGGGGGCGCACCCGGCGCTCGGCCAACCTGTGCGCGCTCGGGGCCGCGCTCGGCCTCGGTGTCTACTTCGTGCTGCTGCACGAGGCGGGCCGAGCCGACGAGTTCTGGGCGCTGGTCACCGTACGGGTCGCCGAGGGGTTGATCGCCCTGGTCCTTGCGGTTGTTCTGCACCGCTTCGATCTCACCCTGCTGGGCCTGCCGATCCTGGTGGTCGGCGCGTCCGACGCGGTGGCCGACGCCGCCTTCATCGCCGGGGCCACGGCCGCGCTGGCACCCGCCGCGGTGGTGGCGTCTCTATACCCCGCGGTGACTCTGTTGCTCAACCGCTCGGTGCTGCGCGAGCGCTTGCACGCCGTACACCTCTATGGGGTTTTTGCTGCTCTTCTAGCCGTTGCCTGCCTGGCCAGATGATCTTTGGAGGGCCGCGATGATCTCGGGGAAGGTGTCCACCGCGGCGGTGACGTAGCGCGGGTCGAACTCGTCGAGGCGGCGTACGCCGCTCTGCAGGCAGGCGACGAACCGGATGCCGGCCTCGCCGGCGGCCACCGCGTCGCCCGGCGAATCACCCACGTAGACACACTGCTCCGGCCGGAATCCGGTGTCGGCCAGCAGCTCGTCGAAGACCCGCGGATCCGGCTTGCGGAAGCGGGTGTTGCCCTGGTGGTAGGCGCCGGTGACCCGGCCGGCCAGCACGTGGTCCGGGGCGAGCAGATGCTGCACCTCGGCCTCGGTGCGCGAGGTCAGCAGCAGGACCGTGTGCCCGTCGGCGACCAACCGGTCCAGGGTGTCCAGGTTCTCCGGCGGGATGACGTCGAGGCGTCCGTCGACGAGGTAGCGCTGGTGCAGCACCGGGAACAGCTCGGCGAACCGGCCCAGGTCGAGGCCGGGGGAGCGGTGCGGCATGGCGTCCAGCAGCGGCTCACCCCAGGTGGACAGATGCACCGCCCGGCTCATCGGCGCCCGCCCCATCCCGGCCAGCACCTCGTTCTCCAACTCGAACGAGGCGGCCTCGGTCAGGCACAGCGTGTCGTCGACATCAATGATCACCGCGAGGGTCATATGTGTAGGTCCGCCGCGCAGCCTCGTGCCCGTCAGGCGATCTGCCGAAGATCGTTGCCGTAGTCGAAGATGATCCGCATCCGGGCACCCAGCGCCCGCGCATACCGACTCAACGTCGCGACCTCGTTGGCGTCGAGATCCCCGTTCTCGATCTGGCTCACCCGCCCGGGCGAGACACCCATCAGCTCAGCCACCTGCCGCTGTGTCATTCCCAGCCGCTTGCGTTCCTCGGCGAGGTGATAGGCGCTGATCCAGGCCTCGGTCCGTGCCCGCTCCGTCGCCAGAGCTTCGTCGTCCCCGTCGTGCAGTTCCGCACGGAGGTCTTCCCAATCCTCGAACTCGCTCACGAGTCCTCCCTCCGCGGCATGTCGATGGCGACGTTCACCGAGCGGAAGACATCCGGATCTGCCTGGCGCAGTGTCCGCAGCCAGGTGCGCACGTCAGAGGTCGTCTTGATCGACCAGCGACGCGGTGCGTCCTGAGGCATGACCCGACTATAGCTTGAGCTAAACAACAACGGAGCGGGCCGCGTCGTACGGCGATTCCTCGTTAACCCGCCCGGGTCAGCTGAGCGTCACTCGACGATCATTCCCGGCGTACGCTGCCGGCATGTCTGAGCCTGTGGAGAACCGGCGGCGGCTGTCACGCGCGGAGAGCGTCGCGCTGCTGTCCCGGCCGCTGGCCGGGGTGTTCTCCACGTTGCATCCGGACGGCTGGATCCACTCCGTACCGGTGTATTTCCTCGTCGCCGGCAGCGAGATCAAGGTTTTGGCCGAGGCCGCCGCGGTCAAGACCCGCAACGCGGCGAGCGCCGGCCAGGCGACGCTGTGCGTCGAGGTCACCGACGACACCGTACGCAGCTTCGTCAGCGTCTCCGGCCCGGTCACCACCCGCCGCCCGCCTCCGCCCGGCGACCTCGCGGCCCTGGACGAGAAGTACGGCCGCAGCGACTTCGCCACCGTCGATTCGCCCGACGCACTCATCCTGGTGCTCCGGGCGGAGCGATGGATCGCCTGGTCCGACTGGGATTAGCGGCGGGCCAGGCGGCGTTCGCCGGCGGCGCCGGTTTGGTAGGGGACGCCGAAGTGGGCGAACACCCGGGGCTCGTCGGCGGCGGCCAGTTCGCCGTCGACGTCGATGGCGGGGGCGTCGCCGACCAGCTTCTTGTCGTACCGGACGCGGACCGCGGCCGGGGTGACCGTGGCGCCGTCGAGCGGCACGAAGACCAGCCGGTGCCGGCCGATCATGCCGATTCGCACGGTGGCGAAGGCCGGTTCGTCGGTCGAGGTGTCGACGTAGACCGCCTCCAGCTCGCCGATCTTGGCGCCGTCCGGGTCGATGACTTTTTCGCCTCGCCAGTCACGCAGGTTTTCCGCTGGGAACATGCATGTCAGGTGCCCGCCGGCCGGGTGTGGGAAACGTGCTCTTCCAGCCATTGCCGCAGCGGGCGGCTGGTGCGCAGGAAGGTGACGACCCGGTTCTTGGCGGCCGCGGTGCCGAGCCAGGCGGCCGGTGGCCACTCGGTCCAGGTGGTCAGGCCCTTGTGCCGCAGCAGTTCGATGCGCGGGTGGTCCTTGGGGAAGCCGCGCGGCGCGGTCTTGAGGCTGTCGTGGCCGACCACCCCGATCTTGGCCTTTTCCAGGCCGGCGATGAGCGCGGCCAGTTCCGCCCCGGTGCGTTCGTCGGCGACCGCCCGGCGGTATCGCTCCAGCTGGTCGGGCTCCAGGTGGTACATCCCGGAGCCGGCCGCGAGCCCGTCCGCCGACAGCTGCAGGTAACCGCCGAAGGTCAGCCATGCCCCCAGGTGGTTCTTGTAGGGGGTCTTGTCCTTGCTGAACCGCACATCCCGGTACGGCCGGAAGATCTTGCCGGGCCCGAACTCCGGTTCCAGCTCGGCGAGCAGCTCCTGCATCGGCCCGCGCACCTGCTCCTCGTAGAAGGGCAGGTGCGCGGTCCAATAGGTCTTCGAGTTGTCGGCGCCGAGCCCCTCGTAGAACTCCAGCGCCTCAACCGGCCATCCCCGGAATGTCACCCGGCGAGTCTAGGACCCCTGGGCCTCGGTGGAGACGGCCTGCCATTCCTTCCACTCGGCCAGGCGGGACTCGTAGTCGGCGGTGGCGATGCCGATCGGGGAGGTGCCGAAGAAGATGCGCAGCGGCGGGTTCTCCGCGTCGACGACCTTGAGGATCGCCGAGCGGGTCGCCGCCGGGTCGCCCGGGTTGGCCACCCGGCTCTTGCGCGTCTCGGCGGCCAGCTCGCGGACCTTGTCGTAGGTGTCGAGCTTGGTCGCGTGCTTGGCCGACGCGCCACCCCAGTCGGTGCTGAAGCCGCCCGGCTCGACCAGCGTCACCTTGATGCCGAACAGCGCGACCTCCTGGGCGAGGGCCTGGCTGAAGCCTTCGAGGGCCCACTTGGAGCCGTTGTAGATGCCGATGTTGGCGAACGCCGAGATGCCGCCGATCGACGACACCTGGATGATGTTGCCGCCGCCGCTCTCCCGCAGGTAGGGCAGGGCGGCCTGGGTGACCCACAGCGCGCCGAAGACGTTCGTCTCGAACTGCGCGCGGGCCTCCTGTTCGCTGATCTCCTCGATCATGCCGAACTGGCCGTAGCCGGCGTTGTTGACGATCACGTCGAGGCGCCCGAAGTGCTCGTAGGCCCGGGCGAGCGCGGCCAGCACGGCCGGCCGGTCGGTGACGTCGAGGGCGAGAGCGAGCACCTTGTCGCCGTACTCGGCGGTGAGCTCGTCGAGCGAGGAGACGTCGCGCGCGGTCGCCGCGACACGGTCTCCCCGGTCGAGAGCTGCTTCGGCCCACTCGCGGCCGAAGCCGCGGGACGTGCCGGTGATGAACCAGGTCCTGGCCACGGTTATGTCCCTTCTCGGTGGTATGCGGCCGAAGTTACCCGCGGATCGGGCCGGGGCAGCTGTGATCTGCACCAATGCCATCATCTAGCGATGACAGTGCGGGTGGCGATGTGGTCCGGGCCGCGCAACATCTCGACCGCGATGATGCGCAGTTTCGGCGCGCGGGCCGACACGGTGGTGGTCGACGAGCCGCTCTATGCCCACTATCTCGACGTCACCGGCATCGAGCACCCCGGCCGGGACGCGATCCTGCGCAGCCAGCCGACCGGCTGGCCCGAGGTCGCCGCACAGCTCACCGGGCCGCTGCCCGGCGACCCGGCCGTGCACTACCAGAAACACATGACCCACCACCTGCTGCCGGTGATCGGCCGGGACTGGCTGGGCACGCTGACCCACGCGTTCCTGATCCGCGACCCGGCGCACGTGGTCGCGTCCTACGCCCGGGTGCGCGGCGAGCCCACTCTCGAAGATCTGGGTTACCCCCAACAGGCCGAGATCTTCCGGGCGTACGGCGGACCGGTCATCGACGCGGCCGACGTGCTCCGCGACCCGGCCGGCACGCTGAGCCGCCTCTGCGCCGCGCTCGGCATCCCGTTCGACCCGGCGATGCTCGCCTGGGCACCGGGCCCGCGCCCGACCGACGGCGTGTGGGCCCCACACTGGTATTCCGCGGTCGAGGCCTCCACCGGCTTCGCGCCGTACGACCCGTCGCCACCCGACGTGCCGGCCCGGCTGCGCCCGCTGGTCGAGGCGGCCCAGCCCTACTACGACGAACTGGCCGGCAGCCGCACCCCGTGAAGCGCGGCGTGCTTCTGGTACAGCTCGGCGACCCGGATGGTCATCGGGCCCACCTCGCCGGTGCCGATCGTCCGGCCGTCGATCACCGTGACTCCGGCGACCTCGCCCATCGTGCCGGTGCAGAACACCTCGTCGGCGTTGTACATCTCGGTCAGCGACACGTCCCGCACCACCGCCGGGATGCCGGCCGCCGCCGCCAGTTCCAGCACGGTCTGCCGGGTGATGCCCTCCGGGCAGGCCGCCGTGGTCGGCGTGACCAGCCCGCCGCCGGCCACCGCGAACAGGTGGGTGGCATTGGTCTCGGCAACGAAACCGCGCTGGTCGAGCATGAGCGCGTCGTCGGCGCCGGCCGCGGTCGCCTCGATCTTGGCGAGGATCGAGTTCAGCAGGTTGGCGTGGTGGATCTTCGGGTCGAGCACGTCCGGGCCGGGCCGCCGCACGCTCGCGGTGGCCAGCCGCAGGCCACTGGTGTCGTAGACCGGTGGCTTGTATTCCGCCAGCACGATCAGCGTCGACCCGGATCGGTTGAGCCGCGGATCCATCCCGCTTGTCACCTTCACCCCACGGGTCAGCGTCAGGCGTACGTGCACCTCGTCGTACATCTGATTGGCCTGCAGCGTCGCGGTGACCGCCGCGATGATCTCGTCGTCGCCGGGGATGTGCGCGAAGTTCAGCGCGGTCGCCGACCGGCGCAGCCGGGCCAGATGCTCCCGAAGGCCGAAGATCGCGCCCCGATAGAGCCGCAGCCCCTCCCAGACCGCGTCGCCACCCTGCACCACCGAGTCGAACGGGGAGAGGCCGGGCTGGTCGCGGTGGAACAGCTCGCCGTTGACCCAGTAGCGAAGGTCGGCGTTGCGTTCGTCATACGTCTGCAGCATCGCGCTCGATCCTAGTCAGGCCGGGCCGACCAGGCTCAGCACCGATTCGAGCGGGTCGAAACCGGCCGGCATCCCCGTCGTGCGCCAGGAGCCGGCCGGCGCGGTCGCCGGCAGCCATTCCGGGCGGAAAACCCCCAGGGCCAAATCCAGATCTTCGAGGTACGGGCGTAGCTCCGCGGTCACCGGCGTGCGCAGATGCTCGGCCCACAGCCGCACCCGCAGGTCACGCACCTCGTCGCCGGTGGTGACCAGGGCGGCGGTCAGCTCGGTGTCGACGCCGACCATCGAGCGGCTGAACAGGTTGGCCGAGCCGACCGCGGCGAACCGGTCGTCGACGATCACCACCTTGGCGTGCACGGTGAGGTGCTCGATCCGCCAGAGTCCGATGTTGCGGCGCAGCCCGTACGGCAGCGGTTCGATGACCTTCTTCTGCAGGTCGGCGTTGACCGTCCCGTTGATCAGCGGGGACGACTCGGCCGGGTCTCGGGTGCCCGAGCCGACCAGGATCACCTTGACCCCGCGGGCCGCCGCCGCCCGCAGGTAGGGGTAGAGCTCGAAGCGGTGGTCGCCGCCCGGGTACTCCCGGAAGTACTGATCCTCGATGTAGACGTAGCGCCGCGCCGCCCCGATCGCCTGCACCAGCGTCAGGAAGACCTCGTGCACGCCGTCGGGCGCGACGTCGCTGTAGTGCCGGCGCTCCCACGGCAGCAGCGAATCGATGTACCAGGGCCCGACCGACCGCAGGACCTGACAGGCCGACCCGGGCGCCGACCGGGCGGCCTGGGCCGGGGCCGGCCCGATCCCGCGCAGCGTCCCACCCGGGTTGAGCACCTGCAGGCCCTTCATGGCAGGCCAGACGTATCGCCGCCGGGGCAGCCCGACCGCGCCGATCCAGCGCATCCGGAACACCCGCCAGACGTCGGCGGCGGCCGGCCCCTGAATGATCGCCCCGGCGTCGTGCCACCCCCACCGCCCGCCGCGCACCGACTGCCGCCGGTGCGGCGTCTCGTCGACCCGATTGCCCGCGTAGTCGATGCCACCCACGCACGCGGTGAGCTCGTTACCCCGCCGCACCAGGGTGATCTTCTGGTGGTTGGACCCGACGCCGGACCCGGACCAGTCGAGCAGCACCCGATCGGCCAGCGGCGCCGGATCGTTGCGCCGGTCGACGCTACGGCGCCACCGCCGCAGCACGTGCGCCGAGCTGACGTTCTGATGGAACGGCCCGATCGTGGGCCGCACCAGGCTGCTGCTGACCACCGCCCCGGCCAGGATGATCCGGACGTCGACCCCCTTTGCGGCCAGCCCGGCCAGCAGATCGGCGAGGGGCTCATAGCCGGCGTCGCCGGCCCGCTTCCCGGTCAGGTCCATCTCCGGCTCGAGCTGCAGACCGCAGATGTACGCCGCGTCGCCCGCCCCGAGAGACGTCAGCAGCTCCCGCATCCGCCACATCCACCCGCGCCCGTCCACGACGAACTCGACCGACGAGTTCTCCACGTGCGGCCCCACCGCAGGCGTCAGATAGCGAGCAACGAGTTCGTCCAGCTTCGCCATGGCGAAGACCCTATAAGGCCGCGCCTCAGGGTGTCTTGAACTGCTCTGAGGGCTTTCCGTCCATGTAGTCGGCGACCGTGTTCCAGACCGCGGGGTTGATGACGTCGTGCTTCATCTGGTCGTGGTGGGCCTGCCAGTCGGGGTTGACCATGTAGCCGGCCACCACGATCGACGTCGTGCCCACCACCAGGGACGCGGTCTTCTCGGCGTCCGTCGTGCCGGTCTTGCCGAAGACCGGGTGGCCCACCACGCCGCGGACCGCCTTGGCCGTGCCGGTGCCGCCGCAGCTGCCCAGCTGGGCCGAGTCGCCGACCGGGCAGCGGGTCGCGTCAAGCGTCTTGCGGGCCACGTCCGTGCTGGTCACGCGCTTGCAGCTGGGCTTGCCGATGTCCAGTTTCTCGCCGTTGTGGTTGGTGATCTGCTCGACGGGAGTGGGTGTGCAGTACATACCGTCGCCGGCCAGGGTGGCGTACGCGTTGGCGATGTCCAGCGGGGTCGACGCCGAGACGCCCAGGGTGAACGCGCCCCAGTCGTGGGCGGACTGGGTGGCCAGGTCGTTGTCCTGCTTCTCGCGGAACTGCACGCCGAAGCGCTGCGCCACGTCGACCACCTTCTCCGCGCCGACCTGCTCCTGCAGCGGCACGAAGTAGGTGTTCACCGAGGCGCCGAAGCCGGTCCACATGTTGAACGGGCCGGCCTCCTTGGCGCTGGAGTTGCTCGGGCAGTAGTGGCCGTTGCAGGCGGCGGGGGCGGCCGAGTCGCGGTAGAGCGGCGACACGTACCGATTGGTGGTGTTGATGTTGTAATCCAGGTTGAAGCCGTTTTCCAGGGCCGCGACCATGGTGAACATCTTGAACACCGAGCCGGCCTGGTAACCGTTGATGTCGCCGCCACCGGTGATGATCGGGTTGGTGGTGTTCGGGTACGTGGCCCGCGCGCCGGCCTTGCGCTTCTTCGGGTCGGACGACAGCGGGTTCGGGTTGGCCGCGGTGGGCAGCTTGAACTTGCGGTTGGCGGCGAGCGCCCGCACCTTGCCGGTGCCGGGCTGCACGGCCGCCAGCAGCAGCGCGTTCACCGAGTTGTCGCTGCGCTGTTCGAGGATGCGCTTGCGGGCCGACTTCTGCGCCTTGATGTCGAGCGTGGTGACGATCTTGTAGCCGCCGCTCTTCAGCCGGCGCTCCCGGTCGTACGAGTTCTCGCCGAACGCCGGCTGGGCCAGCCACCAGCGCTGGAAGTAGTCACAGAAGAAGCCCCACTCGTTCTTGTTGGCGGCGGTGCATCCGTTGCCGACCGACTTCGTAGTGTGCGGGACCTTCTCGGTTTTGGCCTTGGCCGCCTGGTCGGCGGTGATGTAGTTCAGCGACAGCATGTCGTTGACGACGTAGTTGCGGCGCTGCTCGGCCCGCGGGTAACCCTCGGTGCTGGTCGGGTCGTAGTACGAGGTGCCCTTGACCATGCCGGCCAGCAGCGCCGACTCGGCCACGTCGAGGTCCTTGGGCTTCTTGCCGAAGTAGATCTGGCTGGCCGCGTAGATGCCGTAGGCGCCGTTACCGAACGGCGCGATGTTCAGGTAGCGCTCGAGGATCTGTTCCTTGGTCATCTGCTTCTCGAGCTCGAGCGCGAACTTCATCTCGGAGACCTTGCGCTCGGGCGTCTTGGCCGTCGCGGCCAGCACCTCGGACGCGGTGGTCGCCGAGTAGGACTGCGACATGCGCACGACCTGCATGGTCAGCGTCGAGGCGCCCTGCTGGTCGCCGCCGGCCTTGTTGTTGGCGAATGCCCGGGCCAGGCCCTTGAAGTCGACGCCGTGGTGCTCGTAGAACTTGTGGTCCTCGGCCGCGACCAGCGCCTTCTGCATGTTGACCGAGATGTCCTTGAGCGGGACGTCGCTGCGGTACTCGTCGTACATGACCGCGATCTGGGTCTTGCCGTCGGACGCGTAGATCCGGCTCATCTGCGGCGAGGTCTGCTGCTTGATCGAGCTGGGCAGGTCGGCGAAGCCCTCGGAGCCGGCCTTGGCCGCCAGCCCGGTCAGGGCTGCGGCCGGGAACGCGGCGGCCGCGACCACCACCCCGGCGAGCAACCCGACCAGGGCCAGGGAGCTCACGTTGGTCAACGGATGGCGGTCACGGCGACGGATGGCGAAGGGCACGGCGACGAGGCTAATCGGAGTGATCAAATCGATCTTCACGAAAAGCGGCGGTCTGGTTGCGCTACGTAATCTTCGCGCAGGTTACACGGTATGTTGCCCCGCTAAACCGCCCGTAAGTGTGGGCATTAACACTCCGGATTGTTGCGGGTAGGTTACGGCGGCGCTACGTTCAGATATCGACGGACCTCGCTACCGCTCGGGAGTTGACCCGGCCATGCCCATCAGTCGTCGTACCGTTCTGACCGCCGCCGCCGGGCTGGCCCTGCCCCTCGGCGCCGCACGCACCCGCCCGGCCGTGGGTTTCACCCTCAACGCCGAGACCCTCGACGGGGGCGAGCAGGTCACCTCGCTCACCCTGCACGCCGGCCGGCTCGGTCCACTCGATCCGGCGGCCTTCCGCGTCCACGCCACGGCCACCAGCCCGATCCCGCTCGCGCCGGGCGACCAGATCTTCAGCGAGTACGACCTGGACCGCCCGGTCACCGCCGCCCGCCGCGCCCGCCGCGGCAACATCGTGCTCGACCTCAGTTACGCCGAAGGGCAGCTCGGCGGCGGCACCCTCGGTTACATCGTCAGCCGGGGCCGCAACGTCCGGCTCAACCTCGTCTACACGATCACCCATGCCGCCTCGAATACGCGTTTCTTGCAGGGCGGGCTGGTGAACCCCGAGGTCGACGCGTTCGGTTACCACGCCTCGGCCTCGGGCCTGAAGTACCGGCTGTACTCGCCCGGGCACGCCCGCAGGCGGCCGCTGATCGTCTGGCTGCACGGCGGCGGCGAGGGCGCGTCCCTGCCGGACGACTACTACGACAACGAGACCACGCTGCGGGCCAACCGCGGAGCGCTCGGCTTCGCCACCCGAGAGGCGCAGAAAATCTTCGGCGGCGCCCACGTCGTGGTTCCGCAGAGCACGTCGTACTGGATCCAGGACGGCCCCCGGTTCGCGCCCCTCATCCGCGAGATCGTCGAGGACGTGGCGCGCCGGAACGACGTCGACCGTGACCGGATCTACGTGGCCGGGTGCAGCAACGGCGGCTACATGAGCATGAAGATGACCGTGACCTATCCCCGGTTGTTCGCCGCCTCGGTGCCGATCTGCGGCGTGGTGACCGCGCTGGTCTCCGACACGGAGCTGGCCGAGATCCGCACCCCGAGCTGGCTGGTCGCGTCCCGGGACGACACCACGGTCGATCCGGTCGCGAACACCGTGCACGCCCACGACCTGATCCCGCGTTCCCGGATGACCCTCTACGACACCGTCACCTGGAACGGTTACCGGTTCCCCGGCCACTGGTCATGGATCTACGTGGCCCGCAACGACCAGAACTTCTGGCAGTGGATGGCACGGCAGCGACGCTGACGCGTGAATTCCGCCCCGGCCGGGTACATCGCCGTACGTGACTGTGGCCCCGGTCTATGTGCATGAGCGGTACCGCCTCGGCCGGACCCTGGGCGCGGGCGGCATGGGCCGCGTCTGGCAGGCCCGCGACGAGCTCCTCGACCGCGACGTGGCGCTCAAGGAGATCCTGCTGCCGGACGAGATCGTCGGCGCCGACGGCGAGGCGCTGCGCAAGCACATGCTGCGCGAGGGCCGGGCCGCCGCCCGGCTGGCCCATCCGGCCGTGGCCCGGATCTACGACACCTTCGAGTCGGAGGGCCGGGCCTGGATCGTGATGGAGTACGTGCCGTCCCGCTCGCTGCAGGAGGTCATCGACGCCGACGGCCCGCTGCCGCCGCAGCGGGTCGCCGAGATCGGGCTGGCGGTGCTGGCGGCGCTGCGGACCGCGCACGCGGCGGGCGTACGGCATCGCGACGTCAAGCCGGCCAACGTCCTGCTCGCCACCGACGGCCGGGTGGTGCTCACCGACTTCGGCGTGGCCGCGGTCGACGGCGAGAGCCTCAACACCAGCTCCGGCCTGGTCTTCGGGTCACCGCAGTACATGGCCCCGGAACGGGTGCGCGACGGCGACACCACGCCGGCCGGCGACCTGTGGTCGCTGGGCGCGACGCTCTACGCGGCGGTGGAGGGCCACGCGCCGTACCAGCGCCCGTCGGTCATGGAGACGATCACCGCGATCGCGGTGGAGGAGCCGGCGGCGGCGACCCAGGCCTTCGAACTGCGGCCGGTCCTGGACGGTCTGTTGCGCAGGTCGCCCGGCGAACGCATAGATGCGGAAGAAACCAAGAGGCGGCTGTACGAGGCATTAGAGCCGTCCTCCGCGACACCTCGGAGCAATCGCCCCGCGATCGCCGCAGCCGTGGCCGTGCTCGTCCTTCTTCTCGGTGCCGGAGCCGCCTGGCTGACGCTGCGGCCAGATTCCGGCAATTCCCCCGCCGGGTTGTCGCCCTCTTCGGTGGCGCCCTCCCCGTCGCAGCCGTCCGCTTCCGTGCCCGCCTCGCCGACACCGTCCGCCGCGGTCTCGTCCGCCGCCGCGACGACTGACCGGCCCGCTCTCCCGGCTGGCTGGACCGACTACCACGACCCCACCGGCTTCTCGGTCTACGTCCCCAAGGGCTGGACCCGGTCCAAGGAGGGCAGCATCGTCTACTTCCGCGCCCCCGGCCGGGTCCTGGGCATCGACCAGACCGACAAACCGCAGTGGGACCCGGTAGCCGACTGGCGAGGCAAGGCCAACTACCGCAAATCCAACGGCGACTTCCCCGGTTACCGCGAGATCCACATCCGCGAGGTGAAGTACTTCCTGAAGGCCGCCGACTGGGAATTCACCTTCAACCGCTCCGGCGTACGCCAGCACGTGAACAACCGAGGCGTAGTGACCTCAAAGCACCAGGCGTACGGCTTCTACTGGCAGACCACGGATGCCGGCTGGAAGGCCGCCCAGCCAGACCTGACCCTGGTCTTCGACAGCTTCCGCCCAGCGACCTGACCGGCCCCACCGGCGCGCCTCGGACTGGCAGAATGTCGGCGCCAAGCCGAAGCGATAGGACCTTGCGATGGCCGACGAGGTTGATCAAGAGCTTTGGGCTGCTGTCGTTGCAGCCCAACAGCAGCTCGCGCGAGCCCGCGCGGAGTTCCATCGGCACGCACAATCACGTCCGGAGATCTTGGCCGGTGCCTTGCGTGGGTCCAGTTGGGAACGTGGTGCCGCTCTCTCCTTCTTGGAGACTCTGCCGGATGATGTTCCGGAACTGCTTGATGTTCTGATTGACAATGCGATGGCTCCCGGTTGGGCGCTGGCCGCAAGGCGCGCTATCGCGGCCGGGCGGCCCGAGGCGATCTCGCCGCTGATCAAGAAGGCTTCAGCTGAGCGGTCGCTCAATGCCGATGCGGAGGACTGCCGTCGTCTAGCGGAGTTGCTTGAGCATCTCGGTGAAAGCGATTGCCTCGCCGATCTGTTGCAGGCAGCTGGGCGCCAAGGCGATCCGGAATACCTCGAAATTGTCGAAGACTTCCGGTCCGCGGAAACATCAAGTGACCGAAGGGCTCGGCCTTGACGGAGATAGTGTGGGGCGGCGGCGCCGGCGAGTCGGCGTTCGTGACGGCCGCCAGCGTTAGAAGTGTGTTGGTGGAGTTGGACCGATCGGCTGTTGCATTCCCGTTTATCGCCGAGGTGGTCATCGAGAATGGTGACTCGCTGGGCATCGCTCTCGGTAGAGTAAAATCGGTGCTCAACTTTGTGTCCGCCTCCAAGAAGCCGCCGTACCTCGCCAGCGAGGGCCGCTCCCCAGCGGCCGGGGACGGGGTGGTCAGGTTTGACTATTTCGGTTCGGCGACCGAATTCCCGAGCTGGCAGGAAATACCCATGAGCGATGCGATGGACGCGGTCTGCAATTTCGTTGCGACCGGAGTTCGGCCGGACAGCGTCGCGTGGACCGAGGTTTGACCGGACCGTCGGCTCAGGCGTAGCGGGCCGCTACCGCCGCGAACGCGGCCTTCGGCTCCCAGGGCAGGCCCGGGTAGGTGTTGCCGGTGCCGTTTTCGAGGACCTTCACGATGCCCAGGCTGGCCAGGTCCAGGTCGTCTCGGGGGTCGCCGTCCGGGCGGTGCGGCAGGTTGTGCAGGGCGAACAGGTGCACGAAAGCGCTGTCCACGCCCTCGCTGTCGAAGATCTCCAGGAGCTCGTCCAGGTACGCGGCCTGGCCGGCCTCGTCCCGCTCGTAGACGCCGTCCAGCCGCAGCGGCGGGCCGTCCTGCAGGATCGCCATGCTGCGCGGTGCGACGTCGCCGGCGCCGCGCCAGGTCGCCGTGCCGAAACCGGTGATGGCGACCGGCTTGGGCTGCGCGACGAGGGTGCGCACGGCGCCGCGGAAGAGGTGGGCCACCTCGGCCGAGCGGATCAGCTCGAACGTCACGAAGTCGAACAGCGACCAGTCGACGCCCTCGAACTGGATGGCCGAATAGGTGACCCGGCCGCCGAACACCTCGCGGATCGCCGGCACGACCGTGCGGAAGAAACGGCCGAGCCGGTCCTGGGCCTCGGCGATGCGCTGCGCGTCGCCGAACAGGTGCTCGAGCCGCTGTTCGAGCCGATCGCCGTCGATGAAGCCGCGGTTCATGATGCTCAACTCCACCCCGGCCACGAAGACAACCTGGCCTTGGACCCGCGCCGCCCGCCGGGCGCATTCCAGGAACAGCGCCTCGATCTGGTCAGGAGCAAGATCCAGAGGGTACGGCGTGAACCAGACCTCCAATCCCAGGCCGGTGGCGATCCGGGCCACCGCTTCCAGGCGTTCCGGGTCGCCGCCGACGATCTGGACGGCCGTGCAGTGCAGGTCGTCCCGGATGATCGCCAGCTCGCGGCGGACCAGTTCCAGGTCGAGGTGCGGGATCGAGTTCGCCCCGTCGCGTACGAATCCCACGTCGTACGTCATGCCCATTGCTCTCATGCCGTTGAACTTAGGGCCTAAAGTTGCGTGCACGCAACTTTGCGTGCGCGTAGGATTTGGCCGTGGAGTCGTTGCGCGAACGGAAAAAGCAGGCCACCCGGGTGGCCCTGCAGGAGGCGGCGTTGCGGTTGGCGCTGCGCAAGGGCCCGGAGAACGTACGGGTGGAGGAGATCGCTGAGGCCGTCGGCGTCTCGCCGCGCACCTACAACAACTACTTCCCGAGTCGCGAACACGCGATCGTCGCCGCGCTGACCGCCGCCCGCGCGCCCGAGATCCCGCCCGGCGTCCCGCTGGCCGACGGGATCATCGACGCGGTGGTGGGCTATTACACCGACCCGGGCGAGGCGATGCTGATCATCGTCACCAACCCGGCGCTGCGGGCCTGCTACGCCGAGGCCGTCACCGGCATCGAGGGGCCGGTCGCCGCCGCGATCACCGCCCGGGGCGCCGACCCCCGCACGGCCGAGGTGCTGGCCGCCGCGGTCGCCGCCGCGGCCCGGGTCGCTCTGCGGCGATGGGTGCAGCCGGCCGGCGTACCCGGCTTGGTCATGGTCTCCGGCGGCCTGCCGGAGTTGATCCGGGCCGCGCTGGCACCGCTGGCCCCGGCCCTTGCCGCCGCTAAGGCTCACTCCGTGGCGTGACCTGCCGATGGGATCATCGTGCAGGCTGCGACGACAGTGCCACCGTGGCGGTTGACGCGCACGCTCGCCACGTCCATCGGCCTCGCCGCCGTCGCGGTGGTCTGGTTCTCGATCGGCATGTTCCACCGCATCCCGTCCGAGCCCGGCTGGTTCACCCTGTTCATCGCGGTGCCGCTGGCCGCGGTGACCTCGTGGCGGGCCGGCCGGCGCGGCCGCACATTCTGGCGGTACATGTCGGTCGGCCTCGTGCTGGTCGGCCTGGGTGCCGCCTCCGCCGCGAACGACTATTTCCGGGACACCGAGGTGTCCCAGCCGATCAGCGTGTTCACCTCGGTGGTCTACGTGTCCGGGCTGATCGCGATGCTGCTGGGGCTGATGCGCATCCGCGGGTCGCGCCGGACCCGGATCGAGTGGACCCGGTTCGGGCTGGACATCGCCACCGTGATCGTCACCGTGGTGACGTTCTCCTGGCACGTGTTCTATCCGCGCTGGCACAGCTGGCTGGGCGACAGCACGACGGCAGCGGTCTCCTTCATCGTGGTGCTCGCGGCCGGTTTCATCTGCGCCTTCGCGTTCGTCAAGGTCGCCTTCACCGGCACCGGCCCGATCGACCGGCGGGCCCTGCACATCCTGGCCCTGACCGGCGCGGTCGGCGCCGGCGGGGGAGCGCTGGCCCCGCTGCTGGCCACCCACTCGTACTTGAACTCGGCCTGGGTCATCCTGCCGGCCACCTGCATGCTGACCTGCCTGGCCGCCGACCGGCAGACCCGGGCCACCCGGGCCGGTCGCCCGCTGCCGCGGCCGGTGCCGCGCCGGCTGAGTTTCATGCCGTACGCCGCGGTCCTGGCCACCGGCATCCTGCTGATGTCCGGCGCCCGCTCGAAGTCCACCGACCTGGAGATGATCGCGGCCGGCTCGGTGACCGTCACCGTGCTGGTCGCCGCCCGGCAGCTGGTCGCGCTGCGCGACAACTCCCGCCTGCTCGACGACCTGGACGCCCGCCAGCGCGAACTGGCCTACCAGGCCGACCACGACGCGCTGACCGGCCTGGCCAACCGCACCGTGCTGGTCCGCGCGATCACCGCCGCGCTGGCCGGCGAGCCGTCGTCGCTCAGCGTGGCCCTGATCGACCTGGACGACTTCAAGGCCATCAACGACGACCTGGGGCACGCCGTCGGCGACGCGCTGCTCATCGCGGTCTCCGAACGCATTGCCGCCGCGGTCCCGGCCGGCGGCGTGGTCGCCCGGCTGGGCGGCGACGAGTACGCGATGCTGCTGCCCGGCGACGCCGCCGCCACCCTGGCCGAGGTGACCGCCCAGCTGCGCCGTCCGGTTCATGCCGGCGGCTACGAGCTGGTGGTGGAGGCCAGCATCGGCCTGGCTCCGGCCCAATGCGGCGACACCGCCCAGGAGCTGCTGCGCCGGGCCGACGTGGCGATGTACGAGGCGAAAGGCCAGGGCAAGGGCCGCCAGGTCGGCTACGACCCGGTGATGGACCAGCGCACCGCCGATTTGGCCCGCCTGGCCGCCGACCTGCGCATCGCCCTGGATACCGACCAGCTGTACCTGCACTACCAGCCGATCGTGTCGATGCCCGGCGGCGAGCTGTTCGGGGTGGAGGCGCTGGTGCGCTGGACCCATCCGGAACGCGGCCCGGTCGGCCCGGCCGTCTTCATCCCCGCCGCCGAACGCACCGGCCTGATCGTCCCGCTGGGCGCGTGGATCCTGGAGGAGGCGTGCGAGCAGGCGGTGCGCTGGTGCGACGAGCTGGGCGAGGGGGCCCCGCGCACGGTCACCGTCAACGTGTCGGCCCGTCAGTTGCGGGAGGCCGGCTTCGCGGCCGACGTGGACGCGGTCCTGCGCCGCACCGGCCTAGCCCCGCACGTGCTCACGGTCGAGGTAACCGAAACGGCCGTCTTCGACGGCGGCACGGCCCTGGAGGAGCTGCGCGCGATCGCCGCGCTGGGCGTGAAGATCGCCCTGGACGACTTCGGTACGGGCCACTCGTCACTGGGCCTGCTGCGCACCTGCCCCGCCGACATCCTGAAGGTAGACAAGTCCTTCGTGGACGACATCGTGACCGGAGGCCACGAGGCGGTGGTAGCGGCGGCGTTGATCCGCATCTGCGACGGCATGAACCTGCGCGCGGTCGCCGAGGGCGTGGAGACCGCCGACCAGGCGGCCGAGCTGTATCGGCTGGGCTATCGATACGCCCAGGGTTATTACTACGCCCGCCCCATGCCTCCAGAGGCGATCGCGACTTACCGCCCGGCCGCCGCCAAGCAGCGCTCCGCCGCCTGACTCCGTCCTTTCTGGACAGATCCTGAGTGATATGCGTCATAGCCGGCTGGTTGCGGGCCCGCTGGATCTCCGCGGTGGCCAGCGGATTCGCGGGTTGCGTGGCTGATTCCGGTCCGCAGTTGGCCGAGGACTCTCGGTTTACTTCAAAGATCTTCTATGTATAAATTCCCAGCGGGGCGAGCCTACGGCTCGGGAGTTTTGATGTTGATGGTTGCTGTCCGGTCGGTCACGCGTCGACCGGATCGACGTCACACCACCGGCGGGCGGGACGGCGGCCTCCACCGTCACGGACGCCCGCGGCCGAACCGTCGAACTGCGTCAGTACCACGGCGCGGCGCCCACCCCGCAGACCGCCGAGACCGGCCTGGCGGGCACCTACGTCTACACCAACACCTACAACCTCGACGGCTCGATCAAATCGACCGACCTGCCCGGCGCGGACACCGATCTTCCGGACGAGACCCTCACCTACGGCTACAACGACCTCGGCGCGCCGATCACCCTGGACACGAAGTACGGACCGGAAGCCCGGTCCTACATCGGGGGCACCGTCTACAACGCGCTCGGCGAGATCGACCAGATCGACCGTTACTTCGGCAGCGGCGGACACGTCTACACCGCGTACTCCCGCGAGGTGGACACCGGCCGGCTCACCGCCATCCGCACCGACCGGGACACGGTCACCCCCAACAGCCTTACCGACACCAGGTTCACCTACAACCCGGCCGGCAACATCACCAAGATCACCGATGTCGCGTCGGACCCGGCGGACGACACCCAGTGCTTCACGTACGACCACCTCGCCCGGCTCACCGAGGCGTGGACCCCGGCCGGTGGCGACTGTGCCCCCACGCCGTCGACCGCGTTGCTGGGCGGCCCGGCCGCGTACTGGAACAGCTGGCAGTACGACGCCATCGGCAACCGCACCAAGCAGGTAGCCCACTCGGCGAGCGGGGACAGCACCACCGACTACAACTATCCGACGTCGAGCAGCACCACCGTGCGCCCGCACGCCGTGACGACGACGTCCGGCGCGAGCACCGGAACCTACAGCTACGACGACTCCGGCAACATGCTCACCCGCCCGACGCCCTCGGCCGGCACCCAGACCATGACCTGGAACGCCGACGGCGCTCTGGAGAAGTCGTCCGACAACACCGGGCTGACCACGTACATCTACGACGCCGACGGCAACCGGTTCGTCCGCCGCGACCCGACCGGCCACACCCTGTACCTGCCCGGCCAGGAGATTCGATACGACACCAGTACCGGCACCACCACCGCCACGCGGTACTACTCCTTCGCCGGTGGCACGATCGCCTCCCGCACCGGCACGGCACTGACCTGGCTCTCCTCCGACCAGCAGGGCACCGCCCAGATCGCGGTGGACGTCGGCACCCAGCAGGCCACCACCCGCCGGCAGACCCCGTTCGGCGGCCCCCGAGGGGCCACCATGGCGTGGCCGAACGACAAGGGCTTCGTGGGCGGCACGAATGACAACACCGGCCTGACCCACCTGGGCGCCCGCGAGTACGACGCGGGCCTCGGCCGGTTCATCTCCGTCGACCCGCTGCTCGACCTGGCCGACCCCCAACAGTGGAACGCGTACGCCTACGCCGCCAACAACCCCGTCTCGTCCAGCGATCCCAGCGGCCTGATGGCCCGCGACGACAAGGGCGGGGGAGCGGCGGCGCTGACTGACACGGTCAACACCAGCGCGCACAGCGGCTGCGGCAGCGCGAACGCCTGCGAAAAGCACAACCCGGTAAGCGAAGGCGGTTACGGCGGCACAAAAGCTTCGGCCACGAAGGCCAAGGCCACCGGGAGACGCAGCGCCACCGGCCGTTACTTCGGCACGCTCGGCACCAACACGGTCGACTTCGGCAGTTCGATAGTGCCGGGAGGCTGCGTCGCCCAAGGCGTTCAGGTCTGCATCGACCAGGGCAACCCCTTGAACGCCCTCAACTTTGCCCTCGACTTCGTCCAGTGCGGAGCCGGCAACTGCGACGACCTCAACGTCGACTTCGACTGTCAAAACGGCTGGACCTCCGAGTGCAACGCGAACCTGACCTTCTTCGTCGCCTCGATGGCCGTCGGGGGTGGCCCCGGCCTCGACGCGATGCTCACCAGAGCCGCCGCCAAGGGTAAGACGGCGCGGTTGGCCCACGGGCCGTGCAGCTTCGCAGCCGGAACCACAGTGCTCATGGCCGACGGCACGACCAAACCGATCGAGAAGCTCGAACTCGGCGACGAAGTTGCCGCTACCGACCCGGTCGACGGAACAACAACCGGCAAACCAGTGACCGCCTGGCACGACGACATCGACCTGGACATGGCCGACGTCACGGTTACCGACGGGCACGGCCACCAGAACGTCATCCACACCACCCAAAATCACCCCTTCTGGACCGAGACGACCAGGCAATGGACCCGCGCCGACGCCCTCCAACCAGGTGATCGTCTAGCCAGCACAACGGGAAGCACGGCCGTCGTCAGGGACGTTCACCTCTTCCAACACCGTGCTCACCGCTTTAATCTGACCGTCGCTGACATCCACACCTACTATGTGCTCGCCGGCAACACTCCGGTACTCGTACATAACTGCGGTGATGTTGCACTCGGAACGCGTGCTCACGGCCTCCGGGAGTTTGCCGACGGAAACGGATACACGCATTACCTTGATTCACCTTCATGGCAGGCGGATGTGCGGGCAGCTGTAAACGATCCAAATACTCGCCTGCATGTCAGGCTCGATGGTTTCCATGGTGCGACTCCGGCCGAAAAGTTCACGAATGCTTACCGGAGTGGAATGGGTGATAATTGGTATGCGACTGAGTGGGAGATGTACAAGACTGGTCTTGCGGTGCGGGTCGGTAACCGTTCGTGGGACAGCATTACGTTCTATGATGGCGGGAAGGTTGTAAACTTCCCGCAGCCGTCCTTCCCAATGCCAGGAGGCTGAGTTGTCGCAGGTCATGAAGTCTTGGGATAGGTCCTTCAGGTTATGGGATTACTCTATAAGTCACTCCACGCTGCTTCTGCGCTGTGTCGGCAGTGGTAGTGAGGTGCCAAACCGGATCGATGTCGCATTCTTTGGAGTTCGAGCGCTCCATCTTCGGGATAGCTATGGGAGTCTCAGTATCGAGAAAGCTTCAGAAGTGTTTGTGGACGGAGGTCTCGATGTGAGTGTCACTGCAGGTGAACCGCTCGCGAGATATCTGGTCAATGGCGGGCCGGACTACATCTTGGCTACGAATGTCGCCTGGGAAGAGGACGACGGAGATCATCGAAGTCCATCACATTTCGGGCCGCTGCGAGGAACGCCCTGACGGTGAAGGCCGCGAGGGGCGGTAGCGGCGAGCACCCTGGCGGCGTGCTGGGTTGTGCCTTGGCGTGCACTCCTGTTGCTGTCACGATTGATGTCAGATGATCATCGACATTTAGGATCGTCGATGTAATTGCAAGGGCCTACGTGCATGGGTCTGGCGGTCCGCGTTTGCTTGGCGTGCGCGTGGGGCCGTAGGCCTGTAGCGCGTGCGCGCGGCCCGGCTTCGGCCGGGCCGCCTTCTTGATCCTGTATAGCTTTTCTTAGCCAATCGGCTGCTGCGGGCTTCGCTGGCGCTGAGGGCTGCTGCGGCTACTTGGCTGGCTTGCGGGCGCGGCGCGGCTTCGCCGGCTCGGGTGCTGCTGGTGCTGCGTCGGCAAACGCGAAGACGGCCTGCTCATCGCCAAAACCGCTGTAGCTGGCGCCACCGACGCGACTCCGGTCGTACGGGCGCTGCTGCTGGAACGCCTGGCCTGGGCCGCCGCCCGCTGCCACGACCAGGACACCTGCCGCCGCGCCCTGGACGCCGTCGACGACGCCTACGACCAGCGCCGGCCCGGGATCACCGAACCGGAATGGGTGTACTGGCTCAACCGCGCGGAGATCGACGTCATGGCCGCCCGCTGCCACATCCAACTCGGCCAACCCGCCGCTTAGGTTTGCGACGGCAGCAATCCGGCTCGAAATTCGGGACAGCGAGCTACCGGTCGTGCTTTCACCCGATGGTGCAGCCGGCTGGGCATTGGATCGGTTGCCGATTTCTCGAGAAGCGGCATTGGAATTAGCGCGTGTCAGGCGAGAGCAATACCTGACCGCAGGCGAATCATCGTACGCCCCGGTGGGAATATTGTATGAATTTGCCGGGAAGGAGCCCGATTTTGAATCACGGAACCTCAGAGGAGTTGAAAAGATCCTGTCTGCGCTTCCTTGGATAGCCGATCACTTAAAGGACCCCGGAACTCGTCGCGAGGTTGAGGCTTGGCTTGCCATTGAAGGGAAGTTGTGACGTTTGGTTCTTCAGTAAATTATCCAGCAAGAAGGGTGGTGACACATATCCGGTCCAACCCTGGGATGTTCCTATAAGCGTGGACGGCGCCTCCCCGCTCGTCGTAGGCCGCGTGCATATGGCGCCGGGAATGGTGCCGGTCGCTTGAGGGGATGCCCCTTGCGGGGCCACCGGACAGGACCAAAGGCGGTGATGGAGAAAGAAATGGCCTTCATGGCGAGGTTGTTGGTTGACGAATATGGCTTCCTGTTCGGAGGGGAGGAGGGTTTTCCGGTCGACGTGACAGAGCACGACTGGGAATCTCCGTATCCGACGTTTGTGGTGCCTGCGAGATTCGAGTGGGAGGCGGGCGGGCTGGGGGCTGAGCCCAACATCTTCCGGCATCCCGAGATTCGTGATTGGGTTTGTGATGATGTGGCCTGGTCCGTGCTTTCGAAAGTCGCGCCATCGGATCCGAGGCTGCTTGGTAAAGGATATTTGGGCGAAAAAGAACTGCACATCGTTCAAGTTGTGACGATGCTGGATGTGGTGGACGTTGCTGCATCGGTAGTTGCCGACTATGGCTCGTATCGAGTAATTGAGTTTCCTGCATTTCGAGATGGCTGTGATGATGAGATGCGCTCGCGAATCTTTCGGATTCCCGGCTTATATACCGATATTTTCTTGGGCGATCTCCTCAAATCATCGCTCGATGAGGCCGGGATCGTTGGACTGGGGTACAGTCCCGTCCCAGTTGCAGGGTAGTTGCTGAAGGTTCGAGTAGCGGACCATTGGGTGGTAACTCATGGACGGCCGTGATGCGGCGATGGGCCCGGCGGAGCGGTTCAATGCTGAAGCAATCGAGCAGTATAAGTTCCTCTCCGAGGCCTTGGGGTTTGCGGGGCCGGATATTTCTGATGGCCTTATCGGATATCATTCGGCAGGCTATTCAATACTTGTCATTTACGACAATTATGAAAAGTCGGCGATCACCGTCGTTACTCGTAGAGTTGGTGACGCGACTCGGCGGGCGGAACTGTCCTGTCTCTACGCTTCCGCCGGGCTTGGACCTGCGCAAGATGTCAAGGGCAGCGCTCGCACGTCTCGCCTGGTCGCTGCAGCTATTGCTACCCAGGTCAAGGCGCTCAAGCTTGTTCTGCCTCTCCTGGACGGGCCAACTGGGAATGATTTGATGAACGCTTGTCACGCCCGCTATTGACCTAAGTGCGCCTGGCTTTCCCGGCGATCGAGCGGGGTCGCTGTGGCCGGACGTGCTCGCTAACATGTCCGAGCCTGAAAGCTGAACCCAGAGAAGCGGGCGGGTACCAACGTGGACACCGTTGAATCGCTTGCGTCGGCGGTCGGGGTTGCGTTGAACGTCGGCCCGGGTCGGGACTGGACGCGCATCGAGCAGTCGCTCGGCGGCCTGACCCTCCCGGCGGACTACAAGCGCGTGGTGGACGGGTTCCCGCCCGGTGAGTTCAAGGCGCTTGTCCGAGTCCTGCAACCGGGCAGCGACGATTATCTCGGCGACTGGGAGTCACGGCTGGACGACCTTCGGATGTGGCGCGAGGACGGCGACGGGACCTATCCGTACCCGCTCTATCCGGAGGAGGGTGGCCTACTTCCCTGGGCTACCACGCCGATGGCCGGGATCTTCTTCTGGCTCACCGAGGGCGAGGACCCGGAGCGGTGGCCGGTGGTCTTGGCGGACAAGGGCTTCGAGGAATGGCAGCTCCGGCGCCAGAGCATGTCGGAGTTTCTGCTGGAGATCATCGCAGATCCGCCGCTCGGCCTGGCCGAACTGGCAGGCGGCGACCTTGCCACCAGCCCGTTGTTCAAGCCGTTTCCGCCCCGGGCGCGGGCGCTCAGCCCGGAGGGGCGCGAGGAGCAGATCCGCCGGGCCGGTGCGGACTTTCCGGTTCTTCCGGACGAGTCTGAAGCGCTGCTGGCGGTCGTGATCGGAGACGGCGCCGGGGCCGCCCCCACAGACTGGGCGGGGATCGCGGCCCGCTCAGGGGTGGAGTTCCCGCCGGACTATCGGCGTTTCTACGACGCGCTTGGTCCTGGCGTGTTCTGTGACATCACCATCGTCGGCCCGGAAGCCCAGGACGGCTGGAATCTGTGGGATCTTCTGCAGACTGGCCGGGACCGGCTGATCCCGTCGGTGCCGTACGTGAGGTTTCGCCCGGATGCCGGCGGAGTCATTCCGTGGGGGAGTGACGCCGGATGACTGGCTTCTCTGCTGGCAGACCTGGGCGGCCGGCCCGCGGTCCTGGACGGTGGTCGCAGTTGGTCCGCAGCTCGCGCGCTCCGATTTCATGGAGCTGTCGTTTGCGTCGTTCCTTCTGAATTACGCCGGGGTGTGGCAGAGCCGCAACATCTTCTTGCTCGACCATGCCCGGTGGAGCGGTCCGCCGAGGTTCCGGAGCGCCGAGCTGGATCAGCGGTAGGAGGACTCCGCACCACGCGGGACGGTCTCGCCCAGGAAGGTTAGGACCTCGTTGGCGAACCGGTCCGGGGCGAGGCTGTGCACACGGTGGCCTACTGGGATCGTCGTCAGGCGGCCGCCAAGGATGGCGGCGGTCGCCTCGGCCAGGCGCTTCGTGCTTCGCTCGACAGTCGCATGGCGCAGCGAAAGGGTAATCCAATTCACGAGCTACCTGAGGCGCTGAATGTCAACCACGTGACTAGCAAGTACGGGTGAAGGATATGCTGGAGAAAGTCGAACTTGTCGCCGCTGTTCGCCGTTGGCTAGCTGATCGGAGCCAGGAATTGTCGGCGACTGGATTCGTGTCCGAGTTAACTGAATCACCTGAAGATCGTGATCCTGGTTCCGTCTGGTTGGTGCTCGAATCGGATTCCACTATCGCAGAGGTGATCGTTTGGACCAACGGGCTGATCGATGCTAAGTCGATCAACGTGGAAACGAGCGAGGTTGTTGAGATGCATCGTGAAGTTGGGGAGACTTTTCAGGTCATCGCACTGATCGATAAGCTACCTGGCTTGCCTTCGGCGGGGGATACCTCTGCCCTGTAGCAGGTCGGCCGCGGCGGTGAAGCATCTGTGGCGCGCAGTCGCCATTGTGGGGCCGCCGGGCTTGGGTCTGCGCAAGATGCCAAGGACAGCGCCCATACATATCGCCTGGTTGCTGCGGCTATTGCTACCCAGGTCAAGGCGCTCAAGCTTGTTCTACCGTTCCTGGATGGGCCAACTGGGAACGATTTGATGAATGCTTGTCACGCTCGTTATTGACCTAAACCCACGTGAGCGGCGATTGGCGATCGAGGTGGGTCGCTGTGGCCGGACGTGCTCGGTACCATGGCCTGAGTTTGAAAGCTGAACCCAGAGAAGTAGGCGGGGACCACAGTGGACACCGTTGAATCGCTTGCGGCGGTGGTCGGGGTTGCGCTGAACGCCGGCCTAGGTCGGGACTGGACGCGGATCGAGCAGTCGCTGGATGGCTTGACCCTCCCGCGGGACTTCAAGCGGGTCGTGGACGGGTTCTCGCCTGGTGAGTTCAAGGGCGTTGTCCGCGTCCATCGGCCGGGCAAGCGCCGGGGAGACGAGAATGACTACCTCGGCGACTACGAGACCTGGCTGGACGACCTTCGTACCTGGCGGGCGGAGGGCGACGGTACGTATCCGTACCCGCTCTACCCGGAAAAAGGCGGTTTGCTGCTCTGGGGGGACATCGCCGACCGGCGGGATGTTCTTCTGGTTGACCGAGGACGCGGACCCGGAGCGGTGGCCGGTGGTCTGGGCGGACATGCACTACGAGGACTGGCGGGTTCACCGCAAGACCATGTCGGAGTTCCTGCTGGAGATCATTGCCGATCCGCCGCTCGGGCTGGCCGAGCTGGCCGGGGCCGACCTTGCCTCGAGTCCGCCGTTCAAGGCGTTTCCGCCGCGCCTGAAGGCTGTCGATCTGAAAGATCGTGAGGAGCAGATCCGCCAGGCGGGTGCGGACTTTCCGGCGCTTCCCGATGAATCCGAACCGCTACTCACTGCGGTCATCGCCGATGGCGTCAAGGCTACTGCGACTGACTGGGCGGCAGTTGCCCGCCAGGCGGGCGTGGAGTTTCCGGCGGACTATCGGCGCTTTTATGACGCGCTCGGGCCTGGCGTGTTCTGTGACATCACCATCGTCGGCCCGGAGGCCGCCGCTGGTTGGAATCTGTGGGACCTCCTGCAGACCGGCCGGGATCGGCTGATCCCGTCGGTGCCGTACGTCCGGTTTCACCCGGATGCGGGTGGGGCCATTCCCTGGGGAGTGACGCCGGATGGGTGGCTTCTCTGCTGGCAGACCTGGGCAGCCGGCCCACCGTCCTGGACCGTGGTCGCGGTCGGCCCGCAGCTCGCACGCTCCGATTTCACCGAGCTGTCGTTTGCGTCGTTCCTTCTGAACTACTCAGGAGTGTGGCAGAACCGCAATATTTTCTTGCTCGACCATGTCCCGTGGAGCGGTCCGCCGGCATTTCGGGGTGCTGGCGACGAAGGGGTAGATCGAGCATGAAGGACAGTCGCGTGGAACATTTTCCGGCGGACGCTTCGGGTGTGCTGGATTTCCTCGCGAAGGACTTTGGTCTTGATGGGCCGCGAACGCCAGAACCCGGATATGTCGGTTACGTGTCGGGGCGTTGGGCGATCTGGGCGGTTCTGGAAGAGCGCAACAAGACTGTGGACACGTTCGTCAACCTGGATGTTGGCGAGAAAATCCTGAGCGCGTCGGTGTGGAATCTCGTGCGCAAGGCGAAGCTGACGAGTGCCGGCCAACCCAGAACCAGTGCGGTAACGCGAGCGGGCATGCAGAAGTCGCTGACCGCCCAGGCGCACGCCCTCCGGCTCGTGCTGCCGTTGCTCTTCGCCGACGAGGGCGCTGGTCTATTGGGGGACCGCTGAGCCCTGGCTCGTCACCAGATCGTCAGCCTGGGCGAGGAAGGTGAGGACCTCGGTGGCGAAGCGGTCGGGGGCGAGGCTGTGCACTCGGTGGCCTACCGGGATCGTGGTCAGGCGGGCTCCTGGGATCGCGGCGGTCGCCTCGGCCAAGCGCTTCGGGGGGATGCAGCTCGTTGGGCCGCCGGACAAGATCAGGGTTGGCTGGCGTACCTCGCTCAGTTGCTCCCACCACAAAGGGTCGGGGCGGGTCAGCTGGCGGAGGATGGAACCCACGGCGCGTAGGTCGTAATCTCGGCGGACCGTGGCGATGCCGGCGATCGCGGCCAGCACCTGCAGTGGGTTGATGCCGCGCAGGGAGACCGAGCCGGGCTGCTGCGGCGGCGCTGCCAGGTCCTCCAGGACCAGGCCGGCTATGCGGTCCGGCGCGACCAGCGCGGCGGCCAGAGCGGCGTGGCCGCCTACCGAATGGCCGATCACGATGGCGTTGCGCAGGTCCAGGGTCTCCAGCAGGGCCAGGACGTCGTCGCGGATGCTGGTCAGGGCGTAATCGCCGGGGCGCGGGCTCGTGCCGTGGCCTCGCAGGTCGGCGGCGATTGTTCGGAAGCCTGCCTCGGTCAGCCGGGGGGTGAAGCGGTCCCAGGTGCTCGCGTTGCTTCCGCTGCCGTGCAGCAGCAGTACCGGCGCGCCGGCCGGGTCACCAGCCTGTCGGTATCCGAGATCAAGCGCCATCCGTCCTGTTTACCAGAGGTTTGCTCGGCGGCTTGCCGGAATGCACCCGTAGGACATCGATGGTTACCCCTGTCTCCAGGCGGTAGGGATTGGTCGCTACCAGGGCGCCGATCGCTCGGCGTAGCCGGCTGATCTCGGCTCGGACGGTCACCACGTGAGCTGCGTCTCCGTACAGGAAATGGCTTATCTGGCCGGCTGTCAGTCCTGCGGGGCCGCAATCGTGCAGCAGCGTCAGGATGTCGGCGTGCCGGCGCGTCAGCGACGTGCGCCATGGCTCGCCCGCGCCGCGCAGCTCCAGGAAGGGCGGGCCGGTCAGATCGAGGGTCGCGGTGATCTTGGGGTGCGGCCCGGCGGGCCGTACCAGCCAGCCTTCCGGCAGGCGTTCGACAAGACAAAGGCCCAGGCCGGGTACGCCCAGAGCAGTCCCGGACCGTGGCGCGCCGATCCGGTCCCGGGCGGCCACCCCGCTCGCGTGTGCCACCCAGCCGTGGTCGTCGACGATCAGCAGCGGGCCGCCGGCCGTGCCGGCCACGTGGGCGGCCGAGCGGCGCAACCGTTCCAGCCGGTCGGCGTGGTGCCGCCAGAGTTGCGCCTCGGCCAGCCGCACGCCGGTCGCGACCAGCGCCTCGATCGCTGGGTGCAGGGTGAGCGCGGGGCCGCTGACGTCGACGATGCCCAGCAGGTCGCCGGTGCGCGGGTCGTGCACCGGGTGGGCCGAGCAGTACCACGCGTGCTGGGCCTCCTCGAAGTGCTCGGCCGAGAAGAGCTGGACCGGCGCGGCCTCGACCAGCGCGGTGCCGATCGCGTTGGTGCCGACCGCGGCCTCGGTCCAGAGCGCGCCCTCGCCGAAGCCCAGCACGTCGGCCCGGCGGCGCAGTGCGGTCGAGCCGGCCCGCCACAGGATGGTGCCGTCGGCGTTCGTGACGACCAGCAGGAACGCATCCGAGGCGAGCCGTAGCAGTTCGGTGATGATCGGGGCGAGCCCGGAGTCGCGGCGTAGCCGTTCGACCTCACCGGCGGGGAGGAGGTCGTGCGGGTCGAGGCCCAGTCGCAGCACCCGCGACCAGGACCGCTCGACCAGCGGGCGGGGGCGGTGCGGCGGGCGGTCGCCGGCCAGCACCGCGTCGTGGACCTTGCGCAGGTCGCGGGCGTGGCGCGACAGGTCGGTGCCCGGCTGGACCGCGCTGTAGTCGCCCATGGCTGAGCATAGGCCCGCCTGTGCAATGTGTTGCAACCCTGTTGCGCGGGGTATGCGTGCCGGTTTCGTGGACGGCATGACTTCCCCCAAGCAGCGCGTCGATGACTGGCTGGCGTCCTTCGAGTCCGCGTTGCGGGCCCGGGACGTGCGGGCCGCGGCCGACCTGTTCGCCCCGGACGGTTTCTGGCGGGACCTGGTCGCCTTCACCTGGAACATCACCACCGTCGAGGGCCCCGACGGCGTCGCGGACCTGCTGGCCGCCACCCTGGACGAGGCCGACCCGAGCGGCTTCGAAGTGACCGAGGAACCGACCGAATCGGGCGGCGTGGTCGAGGCGTGGATCCGGTTCGAGACGGCTACCGGGCGCGGGACCGGGCATCTGCGGCTCAAACCCGAGGGCGCGTGGACGCTGCTGACCACGCTGCGTGAGCTCAAGGGCTTCGAGGAGAGTCAGGGCGGGCGGCGGCCGCAGGGTGTCGAGCACACCCTGGCCAAGGGGCGGCTGACCTGGGCCGAGCGCCGGGCGGCCGAGCGGCAGGACCAGCCGTACGTGGTGGTGATCGGCGGCGGGCAGGGCGGCATCGCGCTCGGGGCCCGGCTGCGGCAGCTCGGCGTACCGTCGGTGGTGATCGACAAGAACGAGCGGCCCGGCGACCAGTGGCGGCAGCGGTACAAGAGCCTCTGCCTGCACGACCCGGTCTGGTACGACCACCTCCCTTACCTGCCGTTCCCGGCGAACTGGCCGGTCTTCTCCCCGAAGGACAAGATCGGGGACTGGCTGGAGATGTACACCCGGGTGATGGAGGTGCCGTACTGGTCGTCCTCGACGGTGCGGTCAGCTACCTACGACGCGGCGGCCGGTAAATGGACGGTGACCGTCGAGCGGGACGGCGACACCATCGAATTAAGACCAACGCAGCTGGTCTTCGCGACCGGCATGTCCGGCAAACCGAACTACCCGGCCTTCCCCGGGCAGGACGTCTTCCGGGGCGAGCAGCAGCACTCCAGCCAGCACCCGGGCCCGGAGGCGTACCGGGGCAAGCGGGTCGTGGTGGTCGGCTCGAACAACTCGGCCTTCGACATCTGCGGTGCCCTGTGGGAGCACGACGCCGACGTCACCATGGTGCAGCGCTCCTCGACGCACATCGTCAAGTCGTCGACGCTGATGGACGTCGGGCTCGGCGACCTCTACTCGGAGCGCGCGGTCGCGGCCGGCGTCACCACCGACAAGGCCGACATGATCTTCGCGTCGCTGCCGTACCGGATCATGCATGAATTCCAGATCCCGCTGTACGAGGAGATGGCCTCCCGGGACGCCGACTTCTATGCCCGGCTGGAGAAGGCCGGGTTCCGGCACGACTGGGGTTCCGACGGGTCCGGCCTGTTCATGAAGTACCTGCGACGCGGCTCCGGCTACTACATCGACGTGGGCGCGGCCGAGCTGGTCGCCGACGGCCGGGTCAAGCTGGCCCAGGGCCAGGTCTCGCACCTGACCGCCGACGGCGTGGTGCTCGAGGACGGCACCGAGCTGCCGGCCGACCTGGTCGTCTACGCCACCGGGTACGGCTCGATGAACGGCTGGGTGGCCGACCTGGTCGACCAGCCGACCGCCGACCGGATCGGCAAGGTCTGGGGCCTCGGCTCGGACACCCCGAAGGACCCCGGGCCGTGGGAGGGCGAGCAGCGCAACATGTGGAAGCCCACCCAGCAGGAGAACCTGTGGTTCCACGGCGGCAACCTGCACCAGTCCCGGCACTACTCGCTCTATCTGGCGTTGCAGCTCAAGGCCCGTTACGAGGGCCTGCCGACCCCGGTTTACCGGCTGGCCGAGTCACACCACCGTGGGTGACCAGAAGTCGTCCGGGAGACCCTCGACGTCGTTCGCGGCCTTCTCCAGGAGGGCCGCGATCGGCAACAGCGGGCCGTCGGGCATCTGCCGGATGAAGGTGGCCTGGCGCCGGGCCCGCTGCGGGACGGCCTGGGCGAAGACGTGCCGGTCACCCTCGTAGCCGTATGCGTCGAGGAAGAGATGCAGGCGGCGGGAGCGTTCGGCCGGGTCGGTGAAGCCGTCCGGCGCGGCCAGCGGCACCCAGGGCAGCGCCGAGAACGCCAGGTCGGACTCCCGGGTGGACGGGCCGGCGGTGTCCCAGTCGTAGAAACCGACAAGCCGGTCGCCGTCGACCACCGCGTTGTAGGGCGCGGCGTCCTGATGTCCGACGACCAGGCCGGGAGCCATCGTGCCGCCGATGAACCACTGCTCGCCGGCCGGCGGCGTGAAGCCGGCGGTCAGGTCGTGCAGGCGGCGCAGCCACCGGCCCACCTGGACCAGCATCGCGTCCGAGGTGGCCCACCCGGGCCAGGGGAACCGGTCGCCGATCATCTCGCCCGGCAGGTAGGTGAGCATCTGCCGGCCCTGCTCGTCGAAGCCGAGCGCGCGGGGCGCGGCCTCGAACCCGGCCTCCTCGAGATGCCGCAGCAGCGCGTGCACGGTCGGGCTGGAGGGCGCGGCCGGCTTGTGCACGATGCCGTCGATCAGCACAGCGCCGGTGGTGCGCCCGCCGGGCAGCGTCGTCTCACTCATCCGTCCTGTCTACCGGGCGCGCTGCGGCCCGGAAACCGAATTAACGGTGCCCGGGCCGTCCGTCCACGCCGAATCCGACCGCTACGAGCTGACCAGCCGGCCGATGTTCTCCGGGTTGAAGAACTCGGCCGGGGAAGTCACGCCCGAGTTGAGGCGGGCGAACGCGTCCATCGCGGGCTGCTTGCCGGCGATCGCCGAGACCAGCTGGATCATCTGCTCGTCCGGCGGCTGCAGCGACGCGATGCCCAGCGTCATCTGGTAGTGCGGCATCGCGCGGGTGTCCCGGCGGGACTGGTAGCGGGCCAGCGCCTCGGCGAACGGGGCCTTGCCGCTGAGCGCCTCGTCGAGCGAGCCGGCCAGCTCCTCGGCGTCGAGGAAGGCGTCGGTGATGCCCTGCGCGGTGATGAAGTCGCGGCTGTAGCCGGCGTCGCCGACCAGCGCCCAGCCCTCGCCGAACGGGACCCGGAAGTAGTTGGGCACCGAGGCGCCGACGATCCGTTCCTCACGTTTGGCGTCCCGGATGCGCTCGGTGAACTCCGGGGAGGTCGCGAACGTCTCCATCAGGGTGGCCTCGACGTCGTCGCGGTGCTCGGCCAGCTCGGCGTGCGGCCAGCCGCCGACGACCATGGTCAGGCCGTCGTTGGTCGGGCACACCGCCCAGCCCCGGCCGGGCCGGCTGTACGCCTCGAAGGTGTCGGTCGGCAGGTTGCTCCAGTACGAGTAGTAGCCCACCGTCAGCGGGGGATGATCCTCGTACGCCACCGCCTGCACGTCCTTGGCCACGACCGAGTTGCGGCCGTCCGCGCCGACCACAATTTTGGCCTGCTCGGTGACGCCGTTGCCGCCGCGGACGCCGGTGACCCGGCCGTCGGTGAAGACCAGTTCCTCGACGCTGAAGCCCTCGCGCACCTCGACCCCGGCCGCCACCGCGGCGTCCAGCAGGATCTTGTCGAGCAGGGTGCGACGCGGGGCGTACGCGTACGGCGACTCGGGGGTGCCCGGCGCGCCGGCCAGGGTGAGCGGCCCGAAGTCGAACGAGTAACGCCCGACCGGCGGGCAGCCGGTCGCGGTGACCTGGTCGAGCAGGCCCCAGCGGCGCAGCGCGGACACGCCCGGCGGGTGCAGCACGTGGGTCGACACGGTATCGCTGGGGAACGTCGACCGGTCCACCAGCAGAGTGCGATAGCCCTGGCGGGCGAGCAGCATGGCCAGCGGCGAGCCGGCACACCGTGCCCCCACCACAATCACGTCGTACAAGATTGCCCCCTCGGCCGTCCCGCCACAGTGGAGGCCGAGATTACTCCCAGCGGGACCGGTCGAACCCGGCCGCCTGGTAGATCGCGTCGATCACCGTCATGGTGGCGATCGAGTCGTCGCCCTCGGTCGGCAGCGGCTGGCCGGTGCGCAGCCCGTCGAGGACCGCTTCCAGCTGATGGTCGTAGGTGGTGCGGCCGGCGACGGTGGACAGCCGGGGCACCCCGTCGATCTCCAGCCGGATGCTGTGCCCGGACGACGGGAAGACGATGTTGTCGGCAAGCAGGGTGCCGCGCTCGCCGGTCAGGGTCAGCGCCGACTTCAGCGTCACGCCCTCGACCATGCTGCACGTGATCGTCGCGGCTACTTCACCAGGGAAGGTCAGCTCGGCCCGCATCGACATGTCCGCGCCCGAGGGGTTCCGGGTGGCGGTCGCGGCGTTGACGACCGGCGTGCCCGGAAACAGCGACCGCACCCAGTGCACGGGATAACAACCCAGGTCCATCAGGGCGCCGCCGCCCAGTTGCGGTTCGTGCCGCAAGGTCCCCGGGGCGTACGGGTTGGAGCCGTCGAAAACAGCGTCGACCCGGGTGATCCGGCCGAGGATCCCGTCCGCGACCGCGCCCCGGAGGTACGCGCTGAGCGGGTGGTAGTGGTCGTGGAAGGCCTCGATCACCCGCCGCCCGGTCTCGGTGGACGCGGCGATCACCCGCCGGGCCTGCCGCGCGTTCATCGTGAACGGCTTCTCGCACAGCACGTCCTTGCCGGCCCGCAGCGCCGAGATCGTCCAGTCGGCGTGCATCGACGGCGGCAGCGCGTTGTAGACGAGGTCGATGTTCGGGTCGGCCAGGAGTTCCTCGTACGAGTCGTAGGCGTGGGCGATGCCGTGCTCCGACGCGTACGCCTTGGGGTCCGATCGGGAAGCGACCGCCGCGACCACGACGTCGTCCCGGCGGCGCACCGGAAGAAGGACGGCGGCGCCGGCGATGCCGGCCGCGCCGAGGAGTCCGATTCTCGTGGTCATCGCGGGTCCAACCAGAGTGAGGAGGGCGGGACCAGACAGTCCAGTTCCGCCCAGAGCGGGTCCGGGATCGGCGTTTCGGCCAGCGCGACCGTTTCGGCGACCCGCGACGGCGAGGAGACCCCGACGACGGTCGCGTCGACGAACGGCGCACGCAGGGAGAACTGTAGTGCGGCGGCGGCCAGGGGTACGCCGTTCCGCGCCGCCGCCGCCCGCATCTCCCGGGCGGCGGCCGCGATCCGCTCGTCGCGCGCGCCGTACGCGTACTTCTGCTGGGTTTGATTCGCCAGCATGCCGCCGCCGTACGGCGCGGCGTTGAGCACCCCGATCCCGCGGTCGTGCGCGTCCCGGAAGAGCTCGGCCGCCGAGCGGTCGAGCAGGGTGTAGCGGTTGTGGGTGAGCACGACCTCGAAGATCCCGGTGTCGAGGTATTGCCGCATGAGGCCGACCGGGCCGCCGGCCACCCCGAGGTGCTCGGCCAGCCCCTCCCGTTTGAGCTCGGCCAGCGCCTCGACCGGGCCGCCGGGCGCCGTCGCCGAAGCGAAGCTGATCCGCTCCGGGTCGTGCAGGTGCAGCAGCTGGATCCGGTCGAGGCCGAGGCGGGACAGGCTCTCCTCGAGCGAGGCCCGCACCCGGGCCCCGGAGAAGTCGCCGGTGCGCGGATCGGGATCGACCTTGGTGGCCAGTACGACGTTCGCCGGCAACCCGCGGCCGCCCAGAGCCAGCCCGATCCGACGCTCGGCCGAGCCGTCCTCGCCGTACCCGTTGGAGGTGTCGATGAAGTTGATCTTGTTGTTGGCCAGCACCGCGGTGACCGTGGCGACCGCCCGTTCCTCGCTGACCGGGTAGCCGTAGAGGCCGGGCATGCTGGCCAGCGGGCTGGTGCCGACGCAGAGCGCCGACACCTGCAGACCGGTGTTACCCAGGGTTTTCATTGCGCTCCAGCGAAAACGGCGCGGGCCTTGTGGTACGCCGCGACGACCCGGTCGAGTATCGCGTCGGTCTCGTCGCCGGCCGGCACCGGGTGGTCGGCCCGCCGGGCCACCATCCGGGCGACGGCGCGGTGGAAGGTGAGCCGGGGCGCGAAGCCGGGGACGAAGGTGCGGATCTTGGTGGTGTCGAAGACCGCGCTGTGCCCGAGGTCGCCGACCATCTCCTCGGACCAGAACCACTCCGGCGCGACAAGCGGAAACATGTCTGAGGCGACGTGTACGAGCTTGGCCTGCACGCCGAGCGCCTCGGCGACGATCGTGTAGATCTGGTCCCATGTGTAGATGTCGGAGCCGGTGATGTTGAACGTCTCGCCGATCGCCCGCGGGTTGCCGAGCAGCCCGACCAGGCCCTGCGCGAAGTCCTCGGCGTGCGTGAGCGTCCACAGCGAGGTGCCGTCGCCGTGCACCGGGACCTCCTCGCCGCGGGCGATCCGCTCGACCATCGCCCAGCCGCCGGGCAGCGGCGGATTGGCGTCGTCGTAGGTGTGCGAGGGCCGCACGATCGTCACCGGAAGGCCCTGCAGGGCCTGCTCGGCCTCCCATTTCGCGGTGGCGTAGGCGAGCGGTGGGTTCGGCCCGGTCGGCGTGGACTCGGAGATCGGCACCTGCCGGATCGGCTTGGAGTAGATCGAGGCCGAGCTGATGTGCACGTACTGCCGGGCGCGGGCGGCGAAGAACTCGGCCTTGCGCCGGGCGTCGGCGGCGTCGTAGGAAAGGAAGTTGACCACCGCGTCGAAGGAACGGTCGCCCAGCGCGGCCGCCGTCTCGGAGACGTCAGCGGTTAACTTTTCGACGCCTTCGGGCAGCTCACGGCCTCGCTCGTTAACGCCACGATTGAGAACGGTCACGTGCATGCCGGCCGCGGCGGAGAGGCGTACGCAGGACGCGCTGATGGTTCCGGTGCCGCCCAGGTAGAGCACCCGCAGCGGCGCGGAGTCGTGTTGAAGCATCGAGTTTCCCCTCAGAGCTTTCCGGCGTACCAGTCTTCGAAGCCGTTCTCGGTCAGGCTGATCAGCACGTCCTCCGGCCGGATGCCCAGCGGCTCGAGACGATCGACGACGGCCTGGAAGAACTTGCGCTTCGTCGCCACGTCGTACATGTGGACCGCGATGACCCGTACGACCAGAAGGTTTTGCCGTTGAACGTTGTTGTAAGCGGGGTCGAACTTGAGCTCGCCGGCGTCGTGCGGGGTGAAGATCTGGAAACGGTCGTCGGCCGGGATGCCGAGGGCGGCGATCTGCGCGTCGTGGATCGCGTCGCCAATTGCGGCGTGGTGCTTGTCGAACGTGTCCCGGGCAAGGTGAACCTGAATGAGCGGCACGGAATCCGGCCTTTCTACTTGATCGCGCCGGCGCTGAGGCCGCGCTCGAAGAGGCGCTGGAGGCTGAGGTACGCGACGATCTCGGGAATCGCCGTGATCACCGCCGACGCCAGGATCTTGGTCTGGTCGTTGCTGAACTCGCCGACGAAGAACTGCGGGACGAGCGTGATCGTCTGGAGATCCGGCGACTGCAGGAAGACCAGCGGGAACAGGTAGTCGTTCCAGGCCGCCACCAGGGTGAAGATGAGTACGGCGGCGCCGATCGGCCGGGTCAGCGGGATGACGAGGTAGATGAAGCCGCGGTATGAGTTGGCGCCGTCCACCCGGGCCGCCTCGAACAGTTCGTCCGGCAGACTGTTGATGAAGTTCCTGGTCAGCAGCACCGCGAACGGCACCTGCAGGGCGGCCAGCGGCAGGATCACCGCCCAGTACGTGTCGTACAGACCGAGTTTGGTGTCGGTGGCGAACAGCGGCGCCAGCAACACGACCTCGGGCAGGGTGAGGCAGGCCAGCAGCAGCCAGAAGTAGACCTCGCGGAACCGGATGTGCAGCTTGGCGAACCCGAACGCGGCCATCATGGTCACCACGTAGACCAGCACGATCACGGCCGCCGCGATGATGAGGCTGTTGACAAAAAACCTTCCAAAACCCGGCACTCTGAGTACGGCCTGGAAGTTGCCGAGGCCCTCGCCGGCGAACGCCCCCTTGACCATCACGACCAGCGGGAACGCGAACGGGATGAGCAACACGGTGGCAAAGATCTGAAGAAAGATCCGTCCGGTACGGCTACGTATCTCGAACATCAGCGGCCCTCCCGTTCCCGGCCGGCGAACTGCAGCGCCAGCGCCATCAGCAGGGCGACCACCAGCAGGACGATGGAGAGCGCCGCGCCGTAACCGACGTGACTGAGCGGGATGGTCTGCCGGTAGATGTAGGTGCCGAGGAACTCGGTGGCGTAGTTCGGGCCGCCGATCGTCACCAGGTAAGGCACGTCGAAGGTCTTCAGCGCCCCGATCGCGCCGAGCATGGCCAGCGCGACCGTGGTGCCGCGCAGCTCCGGCCAGATGATGCTGCGCAGGGTGCGCAGGTTGCCGGCGCCGTCGATCCGGGCGGCCTCCAGCACCGACGGGTCGATCTGGGTCATCGCCGCGTAGTAGAGGACGAAGGTGACCCCGGTCCACTCCCAGATGGTGATGAACATGATCACGGGTAGGGCGGTGGAGGTCTGCCCGATCCACGGTTGGGCCAGGTCGCCGAGTCCGATGTGCCGCAGCACCGCGTTGAGCTCCCCGTCCGGCGCGAACATGTGCCGGAACACCGGCGCCATGATCGCCGGAGCGAGCACCACGGGCACGAACACGATGACCTTGTAGATAGCCGCGAGTTTCAGCTTGCTGTGCATTAGGACGGCGAACGTTAGTCCGACTAACGTTTGGACGACGAACGTTAGGACGAAGAACAAAGCCGTGTGCCGTACGGCCGCCCAGAACACCGGGTCGTGCAGCATCCGCGTGTAGTTGTGGGCTCCCACGTGCTCCGGACCAGGGCTGATGCCGTCCCAGTTCAACGTCGAGATGTAGCCCGTGTACCCGATGCCGTAATAGATCAGCCCGACGCTGAGTACGAGGGCCGGCAGGATCCAGGGGAGACCCGGCGGACGACGGGGGCCGCGACGACGGCCACCGCCGTCCGCCTCGTCCGAGACGCTCGCCGCCCGATGCAGGGTCGGGGTCGAGGTCCCGGTCACTTGAAAGTCACGCCTGCGGCCTCGGCGGCCTGCTGGAGAGCCTTGGCGGCGTCCTCCGGAGTGGACTTGCCGGTGGCCACCGAGGTGGCGGCGGCCAGGATGCCGGTCTGCACGTCCGCGCTGAGCAGGGACTCCCGCGGTTCGGTGATCGAGCCGGACTTGGTGATCAGGTCCTCGACCGGGCCTTTCTGGGTGGCCGGGTCGACCAGCTCGATCTTGGTGAAGTCGGGCTCGACGCCCTTGACCGAGGGGATGTCGTTGAGCTGGTCGGCGATCGCCTGCTGGCCCTCGGCCGAGGTGGCCATCCACTTCACGAAGGTCTCGGCGGCCGCCTTGTTCTTGCTCTTGGTCGAGATGGCCAGGCCGAAGTCGGCGTCGCCGTACATCTCGCTGGTGTTGCCGGCCCCGGCCACATCGGGGAAGGCGGCCGGCACAATCGGGAACGGCTTGGCCCCGCTCACCCCGGCGGCCGACAGGGCCGCGGTCATCGCCTTGGTGGTGGCGTACTGGGTGTACCAGGTGCCCATCATGATCATGCCGTACTTGCCGGTCAGGAAGTCGTTGTTGGCGTCCGGGTACTGCTGGTAGCCGACCGCGCCCTCCTGCATGATCCCGCTGTCGAACAGGTCCTTCCAGATCGCCAGGGTCTTGACGATGCCCGGGTCGGTCCACTTGGCGTCGCCGGTGGACGCCTTGCTCCACAGGCCGGGCTGCACCGAGTTGGCGATCGACTGCAGGGTGTCCTGGTCGAAGCCCTCCTGGGCGGCGCCCTGCACGAAGCAGCCGACCTTGTTCTGCTTGAGCACCTGGCAGACGTGCTTCCACTCGTCGAGAGTGGTCGGCGCGGTCAGGTTGTACTTCTTGAAGATGTCGCCGTTGAGCCAGAGCATCCCGGCGTAGACCGAGCCGACCGACATCGCGGTGAGCTTGCCACCGTCCTGAGTGGATTCTGTGGCAGTCAGGCCGCTGATCCCGATCGGGGCGACCTTGTCCTTCCAGCCGGCGCCAAGCGCGTCCTCGGCCAGCTTGGTCTGGTCCTCGGCGAACGACTTGAACTGGGTGACGTACGCCCCGGGCTGCATGTCGAAGACGTCCGGGCCGTTGCCCGAGGCCAGCGCCGGGCGCAGCGCGGCGACCCAGTCGGAGATGTTGACCAGCTTGTAGTTGACCTTGATGTCCGGGAACTTCTGGTTGAACGCGGCGATGTAGGCGTTGGCCGTCGCGGTGTCGGTCGGCGTCCAGCCCCACCAGTTGACGGTGCCGGAGGTCGCGGTCGACGCGTCGGACTCGCTGCTGTCGTTGCCGCCGCAGGCGGCGAGAGCGGAGATGGCCAGGGTGGCGGCGGCGAAAACGGGCAGAAGGCGCATGGAACCCTCTCCATTCATAGATGGAGTCAAGAAAGAAATTGGGGTTGGGTCGGCGAGAGCCGTTACGACGATGTTTCGTGTTGTGCGACTGAGGCTAGGTCGCGCGAAACGTTTGCGTCAAGGTTTCCTGATCAGTTGGAAATGTTTCGCGCAGCGACCGGTGCAGCGGTGCTGCCGCGGACCACCAGCGTCGTGTCGATGTCGATCCGGCTGAAGGCCATCTCAGGCTCGTCGTTCAACCGCATCACCAGGCGCACCGCCTGCTCGGCCATCGCCACCAGGGGCACGTGCACGGTGGTCAGCGGCGGGCCGGCCCACTGCGCGATGGTCAGGTCGTCGTAACCGACCACGCTGAGGTCGGCCGGGATGCTCAGGCCCAGCGTGCGGGCGGCCTCGTAGACGCCCAGCGCGTACAGGTCGGAGGAGGCGAAGATCGCGGTCGGCCGGTCGGGCAGCGAGAGCAGAGCCCTACCCTGCTCGAGGCCGTCGGCGTGGTGGAAGTGGCCGGGCCGGATCAGCTCGGGTTCGCTGGTCAGGCCGGCCGAGTCGAGCGCGGCGCGATAGCCGGAGAGCCGGGCGGTCGAGGCCATCATGTCGGCCGGGCCGGTGATGATGCCGATCCGGGTGTGCCCGAGGTCGATCAGGTGCCGGGTGGCCTGGTAGCCGCCACTCCAGTCGGCCGAGCCGATCGACGGGGTGTCCGGCGCCGGGGTGCCGGCCGGATCGACCATGACCAGCGGAATGTTGCGCGAGCGCAGCCGCTGCCGGTCGTCGGCCGACAGCTTGCAGGCGATCAGGACAACCCCGACCGGCTGCCGCCGGAGAACATCATCAACCCAGTGCTCGTACGGCGTGGCCTGCTCGGTGGCGCCGCTGAGCACCATGCCGATCCGCTGCTGCCGGGTCGACTGCTCGATGCTGGCGAGGACCTCACTGCCGAACGGGCTGTCCACCTCGTAGCAGAGCACGTCGAGCAGCGGCGCGGCCTGGCGTTTGCCGCTGCGCTGCTGGTAGCGGTGGTCCTGCAGGAGTGCCTCGATGCGTGCGCGGGTCTCGTCGGAGACGCCGGCCCGGCCGTTGAGCACCTTGGAGACGGTCGACACCGACACGTCGGCCAGGGCGGCGACCTCGAAGAGAGTCGCTCGGGAGGTCGCTCGGGGCATGCGCATCACCCTATCTGTGGGCGGAGTGGTTGACCTATGCTGCCGTTGCCTACGACAATTTCGCAATCTCGCGCGAAACTTTTCTCTCTTCGGGAGGCGTCAGATGATGAAGCACCGCATCGGCGAGGTCACGCTCACCGTGCTCGGGCCGGACGGCCATCCGTTCGCCGACCGGGTGGTCACCGTCGCTCAGCAGCGGCACGACTTCGCCTTCGGCAACATCGGCTTCGACTTCATCCGCCCGGTCGGGGGTCCCGGCCAGCCCGGCTACTTCGGCGGCGGCGAGCACATCGACCTGGACACCCTCGCCGACGCGTGGCTCGGGCTGTTCAACACCGCGACGTTGCCGTTCTACTGGGGTGGCTACGAGCCGCGGCGCGGTGCCACGGACGCGGTGCGTCTGGAAAAAACCGCGCGCTGGCTGGCCGAGCGCGGCGTCACGGTCAAAGGGCATCCGCTGCTCTGGCACACCGTGCAGCCGGACTGGCTGCTCGGGCTCGAGCTCGATGAGGTGGAGGCACTCACCCGGGCCCGGATCCGTGACCTGGCCGGTGGCTACGCCGGGCTGATCGACGTGTGGGACGCCATCAACGAGACGGTGATCATGCCGGTCTTCAGCAACGGGGACAACGCGATCACCCCGCTCGCCTGGGACCGCGGCCGGATCGCGATGGTGCGGATGGCGTTCGAGGAGGCACGCGCGGCCAACCCGGGGGCGACACTCATCCTGAACGATTTCGACCTTTCCTCGGCGTACGAAATCCTGATCGAAGGGGTTTTGGAAGCCGGCATCCGGATCGATGCGATCGGCCTGCAGACCCACATGCACCAGGGTTATCGGGGCGAGGAGTACATGCAGAAGACGCTCGACCGGTTTGCTCGGTTCGGGCTTCCGCTGCACATGACCGAGACGACGCTGCTCTCCGGTGACCTGATGCCGGCCGAGATCCAGGACCTCAACGACTACCAGATCCCGTCCTGGCCGAGCACGCCCGAGGGGGAGGAGCGGCAGGCCGCCGAGATCGTCCGGCACTACCGGTCGCTGGTCGGGCATCCGGCGGTGCAGGCGATCAATTACTGGGGGATCACCGACGACGGGGCCTGGCTGGGCGCGCCGGTCGGGCTGCTGCGGGCCGACGGCAGCCGCAAGCCGTCGTACGACGCCCTGGCCGGCCTGATCAAGGGGGAGTGGTGGCTGCCGCCGACCGAGATGCGCACGTCCGCCGACGGCGAGGTCACCGTGTCAGGTTTCTTCGGTGACTACACCGCCGACGGCGTGGCCTTCTCGATCTCTCCCGGTCAGCCTCCGTACCCGGCGAAGATCTTGCTGAACTCGTAGGGCTGCTGGCTGATGTTCGTGCACCGCAGGCCGGGGTTGGCGCGCTGCAGGGCGGCCAGCGCCTGCGAGCGGCGGGCCACCGAGGTGGGATCGGCGGTGGCGGCGCCCTCGATGTCGAGGTCGATGTACTTCAGGTTGTACGCGGTGACCACCGCCTGATACTCGGCCTGCAGTGCGGCGACGCTGGTGCAGGCCTGGGCCAGCTCGATGCCGGTGGCCCCGCCGAACGAGATCTTCACGTCACCGCCCCGGGCCCGGACGGCGTCGATCTGGTCGCGGGCCCAGCCCTGCCGCGGGTCGTACGCGTTGAACCACATCGCCTTGCAGGCCGACGCGGTGATGAAGGCGAGCGTGACGTTCTTGAGGTTATTTTTCTGCGGCTCGTATCTCGGTTGGCCGTCCGGGGCGCCGGTGTTAGCTTCCGCGCATGTCGATCATCCCGAGAGTCCGGCACGGCGCCGTCATCGCCGCGGGCGTGACCGTGCTCTTCTGGGCATCGGCGTTCGTCTCGATCCGCAGTGCCGGCTCGGCGTACTCGCCCGGTGCGCTCGCGCTCGGCCGGCTGGCCACCGCGGCGCTGCTGCTGGGCGCGTTCGCCCTGGTCCGCCGGGTCGGCTTCCCCGCCCGGGCGGCCTGGCCGGGCATCCTGACCTCCGGGCTGCTCTGGTTCGGCGGCTACATGGTCTTTCTCAACTGGGGCGAGCGCCTGGTCGACGCCGGCACCGCCGCGCTGATCGTCAACGTCGGGCCGATCCTGATCGCGCTGCTCAGCGCCCTGCTGCTGGGCGAGGCGACGACCCGGCAGCTGTGGATCGGCATCGCGGTGTCGTTCGCCGGCACCGCGGTCGTCGGCCTGTCGATGTCCGGCGGCGGCGGATCGTCGCTGCTCGGCGTGCTGCTCTGCCTGCTGGCCGCGATCACCTACGCGATCGGGGTGGTCGCGCAGAAGCCGGCGCTGCGGCACGGCAGCGCCCTGCAGATCACCTTCTGGTCGGCGCTGGTCGCCGCGGTCGCGCTGCTGCCGTTCGCCGGGGTGCTCGTCGGGGAGGTGGCCGACGCGCCGTTGCCCGCGACCCTGAACATGATCTATTTGGGCGTGGGGCCGACCGCGATCGCGTTCACCACCTGGGCGTACGCGTTGGCTCGCACCACGGCCGGCAAATTGGGTGCTACGACGTACGTCGTACCGGCCCTGGTGGTCTTGATGTCCTGGCTTTTTCTTTCCGAAGTGCCGGGGTGGCTCACTCTGGCCGGTGGCGCGCTGTGCCTCGCGGGTGTCGCGGTGTCCCGGCGTTCCGGTTCGGCCCGGCGTTCTGCTTAGGTTGAGACATGAAGGCGATCATCTACCGCGACAACGGCGACTCCGGCGTTCTCGAGCTGGTCGACCGCGATCTGCCGCAGCCCGGTCCGGGTGAGGTGCAGGTCCGGATCGCCGTCTCCGGGGTCAACCCGACCGACTGGAAGACGCGCTCCGGCGCCACCAATCCGAAGAAGTTCCCCGAGGTCACCCCGCATCTGGACGGCGCCGGCGTGATTTCCGCGGTCGGTTCTGGCGTCGACCCGGCGCGGGTCGGCGAGCCGGTGTGGCTGTTCATGGCCACCGCCGGACGGCCGACCGGGACGGCCGCCGAGTACACCGTCGTGCCGGCTTCAAACGCCGTGCCGTTGCCCGCCGGGGCCGGCTTCGACCTGGGTGCCTCGCTCGGCGTGCCCGCGCTCACCGCCCACCGCGCCCTCACCGTCGCCGAGGACGGCCCGGCGCGCCTGCACCCGGGCGCGCTCGACGGCAAAGTGGTGCTGGCCGCCGGGGGAGCGGGCGCGGTCGGGCACGCGGTCATCCAGCTGGCCCGGTGGGCCGGTGCCACCGTGATCAGCACGATCAGCGGCCCGGCCAAGGCCGCGCTGGCCACCGCGGCCGGCGCCCACCATGTGCTCAACTACCGCGAGGGTGACCCGGTCGCCGCGATCCGCGAGATCGCTCCCGGCGGCGTCGACATCGTCGCCGAGGTGGCGCTCGGCGCGAACCTGGCGCTCGACCTGGCCGTGCTGCGCACCCGCGGGGTGATCGCGACCTACGCCAACGACGGCGGCAAGCCGGTCCAGCTGGACGTGCGGCAGAACATGACGCTCAACACGCGCTTCCAGTTCCTGGTGCTCTACACCGTCGGCTCGGCCGCGCTGGCCGCGGCGGCCGCCGATGTCGCCGCCGCGGTGGCCGACGGTGCCCTGCCGGTCGGCGAGGAGCACGGCCTGCCGTTGACGCGCTTCCCGCTCGACCGCACCGCCGACGCGCACCGCGCGGTCGAGAGCGGCACGGTCGGCAAGGTGCTCGTCGACGTCAGCGCAGGGCTGCCTCGATAGCTTCGACCACCGTGGGGTCGTCGGGCGCGGTGCGCGGGCCGAACCGGGCGCGCACCGTGCCGTCCGGGCCGACCAGGAACTTCTCGAAGTTCCACCGGATGTCGCCGGTGTAGCCGTCGGCGTCCGGCTCGTCGACCAGCTGCTGGTAGAGCGGGTGCCGGCCGTCCCCGTTGACCTCCACCTTCTCGGTCATCGGGAAGGTCACGCCGTAGGTCGCGCTGCAGAACTCGGCGATCTCCTCGGAGCTGCCCGGCTCCTGCCCGCCGAACTGGTTGCACGGCACGCCCAGCACGGTGAAGCCGCGACCGGCGTACCGCTCGTGCAGCTCCTCCAGCACCGCGTACTGCGGGGTGAGGCCGCACTTGGAGGCGACGTTGACGACCAGGGCCGCCGTGCCGCTGAATTGCCCGAGATCCAGCGGTTTGCCCTGAAGGTCGGCGATCGGGAGGTCATAGATGCTCATGCCGACCAGCGTAGCCAGCTCAGGCCGTCCGATGATCACCCCGTTTGTGCCGTACGCCGAACACCTGGGCCATCAGTGCGTCGAACGTACGGTCCGGCAGCAGGCGGCGGGCCAGCAGCAGCGGTTTCGCCCCGGTCCCGGCGGCGTACCGGGTCAGCGGCCGGCGCGCCCGGATCGCCTGCACCACCACCGCGGCCACCGACTCCGGGGACGAGGTGATCCGCGGGTTGTCATTTGCGGTCCGGTGCGACGTGGCCAGCGCTTTCGCCTGCTCCGATTCGGCCGCGTCCACGCTCGCGCATGTGCGGCACCACGAGCTGGGTGAGCCGGGCCGGCCCGATCACGTTGACCTCGAACTGGCGGCGCGCCTCCTCGGTCGGCACTTCCTCGACCGAGCCCATCGCGCCGTACCCCGCGTTGTTGACCAGCACGTCGATCCGGCCGGTCTCGTCGATCGCCTGCCGCACCAGTTGCTCCAGCGACGCGTGGTCGCTGAGGTCGGCCTTCACCGCGACGATCCCGTCGTCGGGCGGCACCTCCTCGACCCGGCGGGCGGCCGCGTACACCGTGAAGCCCATCGCGCCCAGCCGCCGCGCGACCGCCGCCCCGATCCCGCTGGATGCACCCGTGATGATGACGGTCCGTCGTGACATGCCGCGATTATCGGGAGTAGCCGAACCGCTGCGGACCGTGCCGGTCGGCTTTCCGTCAGCCGACGTCCCCCGAACGAGTGACCTGCTCCCGCGAACACCACCAGGTCGTCCGGCCGCTGACCGTGCCGTGGACCATCGGTGCGCCGTCCCGGGGGCATCGGCCGCCCGCGTGCCGGTGCGCGATGATCGGCAGGGTGTGCACGCCGCCGTCGCGCAGCGCCGCGCCGACGGCGTCCCGGGTGGCCCGGAAGAGTCGCCCGGCCTCGGCCCGGGTGATCTGGTCACCCGGCCGCGCCGGATCGATCTTCGCCTGCCAGAGGATCTGATCGGCGAGCAGATTGCCGATCCCCGCGACCAGATGCTGGTCCAGCAGGCGCCCCTTGACCGGCACGATCCCGCCGGTGACGGCCCGGACGAAGGCTGCCTGCCCGATGCCGGCCGCATCCGGCCCAAGACCTTCAATCGGAGGATCCAGCCGTACGCGTCCCAGCCGTCGCGGATCGACGAGCATCAGCCGCCCGCCGTCCGCGAAGGTGACGGTGAATCGCGCCCACCGGTAGTCACCCGGTTTGCGGCGCCCCTCCCAGTAGTCGCCGCCGTCGATCTCGTCCCCGTCCACCCCGGCGATCACGATCTTCCCGGACATGCCGAGGTGAATGCCGAGCACCGGACCACCCTCGGACGTGTCACACCACATGCTCTTGCCCCGCCGATGGGCCGCGGTGAGGCGACGCCCGACCAACGCGACCCGGATGTCCCCGGCCCGATGAGGCCGGCAGACCCACGCGTCGGTGTCGTCGACGTCGGCAATGACCCGGTCGAGGGCGGCCCGCCCAATGACCGACCGAGCAGACTCAACTTCCGGCAACTCAGGCATGGTCCCGAAAGTCTAGACATCACCGCCCGGAACCCTTCAGTTCGACCGCTCGTCTCATGCCCGATGGTGGACGGCGATGGGGGAGAGATGCGGTCGACGGTCGTGGTGCTGGCCCTGGTGCTGGCGGGGTGTGCGTCCGAGCCGTCCGTGCAGCAGCCGGCGCACCGCGATTGGGGCGCCCCCGAGGTGCACGCGAGGTGGCAGTCGTGCGCTTCAGCCCAGCATCCGCCCGCGGTGAACCCCGTGGAGACCCGGTGGCTGGCGCCGCTCAGCGACGATTTCACCCCGGTCGCGATTGTTCTGTGCACCACGGCGGCTGACGGCCAGGACATGGTCTCCGCTGAGTTGCGGGCCGACGACGTCGCCGCGGTCGCCGCCGCGTTGCGCTTGCCCGACGGGCCGTATGCGAAGGTCTCCTGCCCCGCCGGCGAAGCCGTCGTGCCCTGGTTCGCCCTGCTCGACGCGCAGGGCCAGTGGGTGCACCCGGGCGTGCCCACCGGCGATTGCGGTAAGCCGGTGGCGCAGTTCAGCGATGCCTTCGCCGCCCTGCACCTCAAGACGGTAGCCACTCGCAAGATCAGCAAAGCCACCGCCGCTGCGGCGGCCGCCGCTCACTGCGAGCTGACCTGGGCCGACATGATCGCGGTGGCCGCCCGGAGCACGCCGCCGACGTCCATCATCACGTACGGGCTGCCGTCGGGCTTGCCGGTGCGGTTGTGTGTCTATGACGTGCCGGCCGATGAGCAGGGCAGCACCAGGCCGGGCGGTGTCTTCGCCACGGGCACTGTGCTCACCGTGGAAGAGTGGGGGCCGATCGCGAGTCTGCTGCCCGAGGATGCGCCGGCGAAGCCCTGCGCGAGACCGGCCGGCCGGTTCGCTCTTGTGCAGCTGGGCGAGAACGAGGACATCTATGTGGAGCTGAACGGCTGCCACCGGTTGCTCAGCCAGGCCAGTGGCAACATCCTCAGCCAGGCGTCCAGCGCCCTGATCACCGAGCTCGAAAAGGTGTGAGGTCCTGCGCTCCTAGTACCCTCCGGAACCTAGTTTGTCCAGGTCGCGCCGGCAGAACCGATGGTGCGCCCATTCCTCGTTGAGCACGGTGCCGAGGCATTGCCGCACGGTCCGGCCCTTGGCGTACGGGGGCCATCGATCGTCGTCCGGAACCGGCGCGGTCGCCGCGAGCTGATCGGGGGTGACCTCGGCCAGCCAGGCCTCGACCTCGGAAGCCTGCCGGACGCGTACGGCGAGCACCTCGTCGAGGCTCGGCTGCTCGTCCGCCAGGTCCGTGATGTGCGGCGGGCCCAGCCCCATGGCCGTGAACGGCTCGGTGAGCCCGAGCACGCAGCGCCGGAACCAGCAGTCGTGCACGAAGACAAGGTGGCGCAGGGTTTCGACCATCGACCACTCGCCGTCGACACCCTGGTGTTCGCTGTTGTCGGGCATGGACCGAACTCGCTCGGTGGTCGTCGCCCAATCGTCCCGCAGCTGCCGCCAGGCCGCTCGCAGGTCGTCCGGCCGATCCGAGCGGATCAGCAGCCGCACCGGGTGCCGGCGGTCGAGTTCCGCCTCGACGTACGGCATCACCTCGACCCCGTTGACCACCAGGTTGGTGATCAGGCCGTCGATCTCGGCGTCCTGCATGACCACGCCGACCATCCGCACTCGACTCAGGTCACACTCGCGGAACTCGGCGCCGGCGAGATCCTCATCGTGGAAGCGTCGCATTCGGACAGACTAGGTCGTACCACGCACGCGAGCGATCGCGGCGACCGTTTCCTCGGCGAAACCCGGCAGGAAGCCGGCCGGGCGGTTCGGACAGCACCGCCGTTCCACTCGCCGGTTCATCGTGCCGGCGGAACAGTCTCATACCGGCAGATTAATCGGCGACGTGCCGACTCGCCCCGGCTTTGGTCGGGCCCACCGGTTCGGGTTTGAGGACGGCGAGGATCGCGTCCAGCCGGTTGTCGAGCGGTCCGCTCAACTCCAGGACCGGCGTGCCCGCCCAGGCGTCGAGCGGGTCGTCGTAAACCAGTTCCAGGAGCGCGTCATTCATCCGCGAGCGAAGGCCGGGCAACTCCGCGGCGGGCAGGATCCGCTCGGTCTCCGGCGTGATCACCGTGATGACCAGCAGATCGAGAGTAGCGAACGCGAGGCGCAACGCAGCGGCATCGGCCTGCTCCGCCGGATCGGCCCCGCTCGCCGCCAGGTAGGCGAGATAGTCGAGCGGCGTACGGTCGAAGACGGCCTTTGATGTTGACGGCGACCGCAGGCTCCGAACCGAGCAGGCCAACATCGCCCGATAGTCCTCCGCCGCCGGCGGAAAATCGAACTCATACCCCTGCTCTTCCAACAGGTAGTACGGCTCCTCGACCACGACGTGCCCCGGCAGACGCGCACAGAGCGCCTCAGCCAGCGTGGTCTTCCCAACCCCGTGCGTCCCGGAGACCGCGACCCTCATCCCCGCTCCCGCCCCTCCGAACACTCCTCGGCGATCATAGGCGCGCTACGTGAAGAGGGCGGCGATCTCGGCGGCGAGGTGTCGCATGTCCTCACCGGCGTCGAGATTCACGCAGGCTGACGCTTCCCACGCGTCGCGCTCGTAGCCGCGAGGTCCGCGGACGACAAACCGCAGAGACACATGGCCACGCCGGTCATGGGTCGCGTCGATGCGGAGTTCGCGTTCCAGCGACTTCCAGCTGCGAACCCCGTCCCACCCGGGGTAGGAGTCCGCCAGCTCGGCGACCCAGGAAGCAAGCGAGTCTCCATCAAGAGTCCGGACCACCTTCGCGGCGGTGACGCCAACGTCGCTGATCTCGCACAAGAAGTCGAGCACGTCGTCGTTCCACGGCCTTTCGGCGGCACGAAGCAGCACGCGCCCGCGGCCCGGCTCCCTGCGCTGGGGCGTCCACCGGAGTTGCCGATGAGCGAATGTCCGGCGACCGCAAGCGTTCAGTCCTCGGGTTATCGTCTGGGCGTGGCTTCTGATCGGCCTCCGATTCTTCCAACGTTTGAAGAGCTTGAGTCCTGGGCTGGCCGAGGGCGGGTCCGGCGCGCGGTTGAGGCAGACGTAGCGACATGGCGACTCCCGCAGTCGGCAAAGGCCGTGCTGACTTTGAACGGCGTACCGCTGCTCGACGAAATCGTCGACAGGGTCTCCTTCCAAGTCACGCCGACGATGTACCGGCTGGCTTACGAGTTCGGCGGCGAGCCCACCGACCCAGCCTGGGAGTTCGGCGCCGTACCGGTAACCGGTGAGGTTCGTCTGTGGCCACCGGGTGGCCAGGAGGACAGCTCCTTCGTGAATTCCTCGGTCTGCCAATGGTTGTGCTCGCTTCACCTGGTGGGCAGCCGGCTCACCGAGTCGGACCTTTTCGACCGCTGGGACGAGAGCGCAGAGACGGAGGAGCTGGCATTCGCCGAGCTTGCCGAACTCCTCGGCGGGATCGAAGCTATTGATCCCGCCGCCATCGCTGACGGCAATCATGAGCGGCAGTTCTGGCCCGGATTACTCGACCGCTGGCTCTTCTGACCCTCCGCCAAGCCATCCGCAGCTGCCGCGAAGCGGTGGGGAAGGTTCGGCGAGGCGATCCGCTCGCGTACTGCCAGCGGCGGATACGGGAACCTGGCCCGACTCGAACGGTGCGGCCATCCTTGGGTTCAGTGACGCGCGCTTACCCGGCATCGCGCGCGTTGGGCAGGTCTGTTGAGCGAGCGTACGGTCACCGATGACGTCATGCGACTGGGTATCCTGCGGCGGGCGGCCCGTTGAGGTAGCCGACGTCAGTTGAGCCGGACGCGATGACGACCCGGTACTCCCAGCGGCGTAATGCCTGCGCCATCTTTGCGGCGCCGGCTGGGTTGGCCGAGTGGATGTTGATTACGCCGATGTCGAATGGCCGGCCGTCGAAGGCTGCTCGTTCCAGGACCTCCACGACCGGCCAGATCGTGTCGTCTTCGCCCAGGTCGTGGTCGAGCCAAAGTTCGTCCAGGCGCTGATTCCGGTATCGCTCAAGCAATGTGACGCCGGCATCGCTCGTACGGGCTACCTCAGCAACCCGGCCATCGATGAACGACCGCAGATCGTCGACCAGAAGCACCCGAGTCTCAATGGCCGCCATTCCGTCATGATGCATGACTGCTTCGACCATGGCAGGCATAGGCACCGGTTATCGCCGGGTTAGGTTGAGTAGCAGGGAGCCGGTTTCGTCGCCGGATTCGGTTAGTACGGCCTCGCCGTAGGCGCCTGTGTAACGGCCGGTTCCGCCGGTGATGGCCAGGCGCTTTACCGGGTTGTTGGTGGCTGCGCCCTGGGTGGTTATCTGGCCCTCGGGCAGGCTGAACGTCACCTGGCAGGCCAGCTTCAGGGGGTCGGGGTCGGTCGGCACTATGTCGGTTACCGTGCAGGAACCGTCGTCGTGGCCTACTACCTGGCCGTTGCGCAGCAACTCGTCTCGGAAGACTGTCTGGTCGCCTCGGCTTGGGTCGAACGGGTCCTGGAACGAGGTCACCTGCCGCACCCCGGTGGCGCTGAAGTCCAGCAGGAAGAAACCGCTGAAGTGGACGCCCAGCGTGACGGCCGACCCGCCCTGCGCCGCGGCGGGCGTCGGGCGGGCGACCGGCCAAGCCACCGCCACCAGCGACAGGGCGACCAGGGCGACCAGAATGGACGCCAGTCTTTTGGTCATGGACAGAAGTAGAGCATCGCGTCGGTGGCGGTCGCAGTCGGGCGAACGACAGTCGTCTATTCGAAGAGCTTGGCGGCGGTGATTACGGTCTGGGTGATGCCGTAGCCGAGCATGACGGCTACCAGCAGCCATGAGACCAGCAGGCGGACGGTCATGCGGCAGCCTCCTTCTCCAGCGGGGTGGTGGTGCCGGAAGGCTCGTGGAAGCGCTCCGGGACCGGGCGGATCAGCAGGTTCGCTACGAAGCCGATGGCCAGCACGCCGACCATGGTGAACAGGGCCGGCTGGTAAGCCGCCGAGGTCAGGCTCCCGGGCTTGCCCTGGGCGTCGAGGAAGCGGTTGATGATCAGGGGCCCGGCGATGCCCGCCGCCGACCAGGCGGTCAGCAGGCGGCCGTGGATCGCGCCCACCTGGTAGGTGCCGAACAGGTCGCGCAAATAGGCGGGTACGGTCGCGAAGCCGCCGCCGTAGAACGACAGGATGATGCCGGCCAGCACCACGAACAGCGCGGTCGCTGCATCCCCGACGGTGGCCAGCAGCAGGTACATGACCATGCCGGCGCCCAGGTAGAGCATGTAGATCGGCCGCCGGCCCACGTGGTCGGAGGTGGACGACCAGGCGAACCGGCCGGCCATGTTGAACAGCGACAGCACGCCGACGAAACCGCCGGCCGCGGCGACGCTCACGCTGGAGACGCCGTCGACCCGGAAGAAGTCCTGGATCATCGGGCTGGCCTGCTCGAGGATGCCGATGCCCGCGGTCACATTGCAGAACAGAACAACCCACAACAACCAGAAGCTACGCGTACGGATGGCGCTCGCCGCCGACACGCTGGCCGCCGTGACCAGGGGTTTCGCCGTCACCGAGGAGGGCTCCCAGCCGGCCGGGCGCCAGCCGGGGGCGGGGACCCGGATGTTGGCGACGCCGAACATCATGATCAGGAAGTACGCGATGCCCAGGGTGAGAAACAGCAGCACCAGCGCGTGTCCGTCGGCGACCGAGGTGGCCACGTTCGGGTCGTAGTTCTCGTCGTACGCCGAAAGCAGTTGTCGTGAAGCCGGACTCGCGATCAGCGCGCCGCCGCCGAAGCCCATGATGGCCAGCCCGGTCGCCAGACCGGGCCGGTCCGGGAACCATTTGATCAGGGTGGACACCGGCGAGATGTAGCCGATGCCCAGCCCGATCCCACCGATCACGCCGTAGCCGAGATAGACCAGCCACAGCTGTTCGGTGCCGATGCCGAGCGCACTGACCAGGAAGCCGGACGCCCAGAAACAGGCGGAGACGAACATCGCCTTGCGTGGTCCGTTGGCCTCGACCCAGGTGCCGGCGACCGCCGCCGACAGCCCCAGCATCACGATGGCGATGCTGAAGATGATGCCGATCGAGGTCTGGCTGGCGTCGAAGTGTTTGATGAACGAGTTCTTGTAGACGCTTGTCGCGTAGGCCTGGCCGATGCACAGATGAACAGCGAGCGCGGCGGGCGGGATCAGCCAGCGGCTGTACCCCTCCGGCGCGATGGTGTGCTTGCGGTCGAGCGCGGTGAGCAGTGACACCCCGGCCTCCCAACCCCTCTAAGGGCATTGAAGACCATCATCATCAACCCGTACGCCTAACCCGGCAAGCGGCGCGGCGGCCGGGGGACGAAGCCGCTGGTGCGCGCGACATATCCGGCGTAACCCGGACGCGTACCCGTCAGGTGTTTCTCCATCAGGGGTTTGCCGGTCTTGCGGGCCAGGAACCAGGTCATCAGCATCGGCGAGAGCACCGTCAGCCAGCCGGTCCAGTGCAGTGCGGCCAGCGCGAACAGGCCCCACCAGACGCAGGCGTCGCCGAAGTAGTTGGGGTGCCGGGTGTACCGCCACAGTCCGGAGTCGAGCACCTTGCCCTTCGACGCGGGGTCGGCGCGGAACCGGTCCAGTTGCGCGTCGCCGACCGCCTCGAAGAACAGGCCGACCGCCCAGATCGCGACGCCGATGACGGCGAACGCGTTCAGCGGGGCGTAGTGGGCGGCGACCTGCACCGGGAGCGAGACGAACCACAGCGAGATCCACTGCAGCAGGTAGACGCTGCGGAGCGCGTACCAGGTCCGGCTGCCTTTCGCCCGGCCGAGCAGCTCCGCGTAGCGCGGGTCCTCGCCGGGGTGGCGGGCGCCGCGGCGGCCGATGTGGACGGCCAGCCGTACGCCCCAGATCACCGTGAGTGCGGCGACCAGCCAGGCCATCGGGCGGTCCGGTTCGAGGGCCGCGGCGGTCACCGCGACCGACGCGAAACCCAGCCCCCAGGCGACGTCGACGCCCTTGTGCTCGTCCTTGGCCGCGCCGATCGCGAACGCTATGAGCAGCACGGCGAGGGACACGACCGCCGTCGACAGCAGCACGGCGATCATACGGGTTCGCCCAGGATGAGCTGGCACACGTCGAGGTAACCGGAGGCGAAGCCGGCCTCGCTGTACGCCAGGTAGAAGTTCCAGGTGCGGGCGAACGTGGCGTCGAAGCCGAGGGCGGCCACCTCGTCCGGCCGGGCGTTGAAGGCGGCCCGCCAGCGCCGCAGCGTCTCGGCGTAGTCGGGGCCGAAGTCGAGCCGGTCCAGCACGGTCAGCCCGGCCCGGCCGAACACGGTCTCCATCGCCGGCACCGACGGGATCAGGCCGCCGGGGAAGATGTACTTGTGGATCCAGGTGTACGCGTCGCGGGTGGCCCGTACCCGGTCGTCGGCCATCGTGATCATCTGCAGGCCGGCCCGGCCGCCCGGCGCGAGGTGCCCGGCCAGCGTCCGCGCGTACGACGGCCAGTAGTCGATGCCCACCGCCTCGACCATCTCGACGCTGACCACGGCGTCGAAGCCGCCCGCCACCGGCTCGATCTCCCGGTAGTCGCGCAGCCGCACCTCGACCCGGTCGGCGACGCCGGCCGCGGCCGCCCGGCGGAGCGCCAGGTCCCGCTGCTCGGCCGAGAGGGTCACGCTGACCACCCGCGCACCGCGCTGAGCGGCCCGGATGGCGAGCTCACCCCAGCCGGTGCCGATCTCCAGCAGCAGGCTTCCGTCGCCCACCCGGGTCCCGTCCAGCAGCCGGTCGATCTTGCGGTGCTGTGCCGCGGTGAAATCGTCGCCGGGGTGGGTGAACAGGGCACTCGAGTAGCTCATCGACTCGTCGAGGAAGAGGGCGAACAGGTCGTTCGACAGGTCGTAGTGCCGATGGATGTTGCGCCGGGAACCGTCCGGGGTGTTCCGGTCGGCGAGCGGCGACCGCACCCCGTGGAACCGCCGCATCCACTGCAGCGACGGCGGGATCAGCGTGCCCATCGACGACGCGAGCACGGTCAGCACCCCGACCAGGTCGTCGGAGTCCCAGTCGCCGGCCTGGTAGGCCTCGCCGAATCCGATCAGGCCGGACCGGCCGAGCCGGGCGAACAGCGCCTCGGGCCGGCGTACCCGCAGGGTCGGACCGGCCGTTCCGGTCACCCGGCCGTCGGGGTATCGGACCCGGACCGCGGACTTCGCCATCGCCTGGCGGAACACCACGCCGGCGAGGTGGGCGCGGAGCCGGGCCGGCGGCTCGGCCGCCACGTCCGGCCACCGGTCCGGATCCACCCCATGCCGTACGGGATTGACGGTCGTGGTCATCGGGAGCCTTCCGTTCGGGGCACGACCTTCAAGCCGCGCAAATAGAGGCGGATGCCCTGGAGCCGGATCCGCAGGGACACCGCCAGGGTCACGAACGGGTGCCGCCAGTCCGGTGGGCGGCGGGTACCGCGCAGCGACGCCACGAACGGGCGGCCGCCGTCCCGGTCCAGCGCGATGGTCAGCGCGAGCCGCTCACCCGGCTCCGGCAGGCTCAGCCGGTAGGAGCCGGAGACGTCGTTGAACGGCGAGACGTAGAACGTCTTCGCGGTGTCGGCCCGGCCGCGCTCGTCGGTGCGCAGCAGGTAGCAGTGCCGCCCGCCGTACGTGTTGTGCACCTCGGCGATCACCGCGGCCAGGCTGCCGTCGGCCCGGTGGCACCAGTAAACGCTCAGCGGGTTGAAGACGTGCCCGAGCACCCGGGCGTTGGTGAGCAGCCGGATCGGCCCGCCGGCCAGCTCGATGCCGTGCCCGGCCAGGAACACCTCGACGTTGCGCCGGATGCTCGCGGCCGGGTCACCGAAGTGGTCGCCGGCCCGGAACGACCCTAGCCACCGGTCCCGGGGCAGCTCGTCGACGTCGACGTACCACTGGTAGGTCCGGTAGGCGAAGGCGTGCCGCAGCGGGGTGGTACGGGTGTGGCGGACCGTGCACTCGTACAACGCGGGCGCGGTCACCACTCGACCCCCAATGATCGCGCCGCGGCCACCCCGCTGCGACAGCCGTCCTCATGGAAACCCCAGCCGTGGTAGGCGCCGGCGAACGCGGTCCGTCCGTCGTTGAGCGCCGGCAGCCCGGCCTGGGCGGCCACCGATTTCGGGGTGAAGATCGGATGCTCGTACGTCATCCGGGCCAGAACCGTGTCGTCGCGCCGGTCCGAGTTGAGCGTGACCAGGTAGTGGCGCCGCACGTCCAGCCCCTGCAACCGGTTCATGTCGTAGGTGACCACCGGCGCTCCGGCACTCGGCGCGCAGCCCGGCAGCCGGTAGTTCCAGCTGGCCCGGGCCCGCCCGGCCACCGGCAGGACGGTGTCGTCGGTGTGCAGCACGGTCTCGTTGCGCGAGTAGGTGAACGCGCTCAGCGTGCGGCGCTCGGCGTCGGTCGGGTCGCGCAGCAACCGCAACGCCTGATCGGCGTGGGTCGCCACGACGACCGCGTCGTAGCCGACGTCGTCGCCGGCCTCCACCCGGACCCCCTCGGGCGTACGGGTGACAGCGGTGACCGGATCGCCGGCCCGGACGCTGCGCAGGTTCTTGGCGAGCAGATCGACGTAGGTGCGCGAGCCACCGACCACGGTCCGCCAGGTGGGCGAGCCGGTCACCGACAGCATCCCGTGGTGGTCCAGGAAGGTGAACAGGTAGCGGGCCGGATAGTCGGCCACCACCTCGGGACCGCACGACCAGACCGCCGAGACCAGCGGCACCACGAAATGCCGTACGAAATGATCGGTGTAATGACCGCGGGCCAGGAACTCGCCGAGTGTCGGATCCTCGCCGGCACTCCGCAGCAGGGCGCGCGCCCGGCGATGGAACACCGGCACCTGGGCCAGCGTCGCCAGGAACCGTGGCTCGGGCCGCCGGGCGAACAGCCCGCCCGCCCCTTTCGCACCGGCGTACTCCAGGCCGCAGCCGTCGCAGCGCACCGACATGCTCATCTCGGCCGCCCGGGTGGGCACGTCCAACTCGGCGAAGAGCCGGCGCAGCAGCGGGTACGTCCGGTCGTTGTGCACGATGAAGCCGGAGTCCACGGCCACGCTCGTGCCGCCGTCCGGCAGGTCATGGGTGTGGGCGTGCCCGCCGAGCCGGTGGTCCGCCTCGTACAGCGTGACGTCCCACGTCTTTCGCAGCAGGTACGCCGCGGTAAGCCCGGACACGCCGGCGCCGATGACGGCAACGGATCTCATCTGCGCTCCCCAAGGTCACTTGATCTTCGGGGGGTGATTCGGAGTCGCACGCGCGCCGGATAGGTCTGAATGCTAGGGCTATCCGGGCCGCGCCCGGCTCCGAATAGAAAAGGTGATGTCTTCGCCAGCCACCCGCGCGGTGGTCCTCGTTCTGCACGGCGGCCGGGCGAACAGCACCGCCCCGGCCCGGCCGGGCCTCGCCTGGGCGCGGATGGCTCCGCTCGTCCGGGGCATCGCCCGCGCCACCGGCGGCGACGCCGAGGTCCGGTTGCTGCGTTACCGGCTGCGCGGGTGGAACGGACCCGCCGAGGACCCGCTGCGCGACACCCGCGCCGCCCTGGAGGAGATCCGCCGCACGCGTCCCGGCGTGCCGATCGTGCTGGTCGGGCACTCGATGGGCGGCCGGGTGGCGCTGCGCCTGGCCGCCGAGCCGGACGTGGCCGGCGTCTGTGCGCTGGCGCCGTGGATCGAGCCCGGCGACCCGGCTCGCCGCGGCCCGGCGCCGGTACTGATCGCCCACGGCGACCGCGACCGGGTGACCGACCCGAGGGTCTCGGCGGCCTACGCCGCCCGGATCGGCGCGAGCTTCGTGCCGGTGCCCGGCGAGACCCACGCCATGCTGCACCGGCCGCTGTTCTGGCACCGGCTGGTGACCGGTTTCGTCCAGCAGGTGCTGGTCAATCCCGGTGAGCCAGCTCCGGCGCCGGGAACATCTCGCGGAAGGTGAAGGCGTCCGGGGCGGGGCCGGCGGCCTGCAGGCGGCCCAGACGGGAGATGCCCTGGCGCAGCGTGGGGAGCTGGCCGGCCGGGAGCCACCACAGCACCAGGGCGGCCTGATGGCCGTTCGGGAGGAACCAGTCGCGGCGGCGGCGCAGATATTCGAGGTGCTGGGACTGGTAGGCGTACGCCCGGAGGTGTTCGGGGGTTTCCCAGACCGAGAGGGTGAAGATCCGGCTGGGGTCGGCCGGGGCGGCGATGGTGCCGTCGCCGGTTTCGTCGGCGAGGCGCCAGACGAAGCCGGGCGAGCGGTCGGCCAGGGCGTTCATCACCGCGACGCCCTCGGCGAACTCGATCATCGAGGGGTCTTCCAGCGGGGCTCGGAGGCGGGCCGTGTTCATCTGGGCCAGGTGGAAGGAGGTCATGGCTTCAGCTCACCAGGTGCCGTTTCTATTGTCAATCAGATTGATTTTTAGAGAGCGTCACGCAGCAGCGACCGGGGGCCGGGTCCATCCGGGCGGTCCAGTCGCCGTCGCTGTCGCCCAGCAGGCCGGTGATCATGGCCAGGTTCATGCCGCAGATCAGCGGCGGGAACTGTTCCGCCAGCCGATGGAACGGGCAGTTGCGCAGCTCGATGCGGTCCGGGCCGGCCGCGGCCGGGGAGTAGCCCTGCTCGGTCAGCGCCACCGTTGCGTCTTTTCGGAGGCGGCGGCCGTGCCGCTGCGCCACCTTGTAGAGAGCCTCCTCGACGCCGGCCTGCTCGATCGCCTCGGCGAGAAGTTCGGCGGCACCCAGGTAGGCCCGCGGCGGCACGCTGACCGCGTGCTCCGCCGCGCCGACCTGGTAAAGCTTGGCGGGCCGCCCGGCGCCGGGGCCGGTCTTTCCCGACCTGCGGGCGTACGAGACCTCGAGCAGTCCCGCCGCCACCAGCTTGTCCAGGTGGAACGCCGCGAGCGTACGGCCGATGCCGAGCGCCTCGGCGACCTCGTCCCGCCCGACCGGCCCGGTTCCGTCCGCGACCACCGCGTAGGCCCGGCGCCGCACCTGGTCGGTGAGACTGGCCAGAGCATCGAGGTCACGCAGGTCTTCGGTCACGCCGCAATCGTATTACCAACGACGCTTGTTACTAGAGTCCGCGGAAGACCGGCGAGCGGCGTTGGAGGCTGGCCTCGATGCCCTCGGCGCTGTCCTGCGTCGCCCACAGCAGGCGCTGCTCGGCCAGCTCGTGGTCGAGGGCCTGGCGGACCCGGGCGGTCAGGTCGGCGCGCAGGGTGGCCCGGATCGACCGCACGGCCAGCGGCGCGGAGGCAGCGATCTGACGGGCCAGGTCGTGGGCGGTCTCGCGGAGAAGGCCCGGCTCAGCGAGCCGGTCGGCAAGACCCAGCTGTACGGCCTCCGCACCACCCACCCGCCGCGCGGTCAGCAGCATGTCGGCCGCGGCCTGCCGCCCCACCAGCTCCGGCAGCGTGACGCTGAGACCGAAGCCCTGGTGGAAGCCGAGCCGGGCGAAGTTCGCCACGAACCTCGTCGAGGCTTCGGCGATCCGGAAGTCGGCGGCGCAGGCCAGGCCCAGCCCGCCGCCGACGGCGCTGCCCTGCACGGCGGCGATGACCGGCGTCCGCACCTCGAACAGCCGCACCGCCTGCCGGTAGAGGCCCGCCGCGGCGGCCGCCCGGTCCCGGACGAATTCGCCGCTGCCCAGGTCGGCGCCGCCGCAGAAGTGCTTGCCGGCCGACGCCAGCACGATCACCCGGCAGGCCGGGTCGTCGTCCAGGGCCAGCGCGGCGTCGGCCAGCCGGGCCAGCAGCGCCTCGTCGACGTGGTTGGCCGGCGGCCGGCGCATCTCCAGCAGCGCCACCCCGTCCGCGACGGTGACCGACAATTCCGCGCTGGCTTCCACATCCATACCCGAAACCCTGCCACTCATGGTGCGACACCGTCACACGGGACACGTGGTTTCGCCTCGGAAGGTCACCCGAACGACACGAGTAGCAGCCGTTCGGATGACCTTCCACTATGGAGTTTCAGCTGGCTGCGCCGTACACCCCCACCTCGACGGTGTCGACGTACGAGCAGCCGCTGTAGTCGCCGGGGCAGCTGCCGCCCTCGTCGGCCACCTGGGTGCCGAGCATCGTGTAGCGGAAGTACCGCACGCCGGTGGTGCCGGCGGTCAGCGGCACCGCGTTGGCCCGGTCGCGGTCGGCCGGTCCGAAGTGCCCGCTCGCCGCCACCGTCCAGGCGGTGCCGTCCGGTGAGGTCTCCACCCGGTAGTCGCCGGTGGACGAGCTCGGGTCGTCACCGCAGTTGCCGGTCGGGTTGATCTCGATCGAGGTCACGTCGACGACGGCCGGCAGCTGGACGGTGAGGAACCGGGGACCGGCCGCGTCGGTGCTCCAGCCGCTGCCCTGGGACATGTCGATCGCCTGGCCCGGGCCGCAGCCGAAGTCGCTGTAGTCGTCGCCGTTGAAGTCGATCAGCTGCGCACCACCCTGCGAAGCGGCCCAGTCCCGCCGGACCGTCCAGTCGACGGTGCTCGGCCTCGTGGTCACGGTGACTGTCTTGACCTGCTGCTCGTACCCGGCGCCGCGGGCTGCGACCTTCGGATACGTACCCGGGTAGATGTTCTTGATCTGGTAGTGGCCCTTCGCGTCGGTGACGGCGGCGTAGGAACCGGCGAAACCGGAGCTGTGCCCGCCGAAGGTCACCGCGACCCCGGGGGCCGGCTGGCCGGAGCCCTGATCGGTGACCGTGCCGGCGATGCTGCCCGTGGCCGAGCCGGGCGCCGGCGGGGTGGAGAAGTCCTCGATCGGCGCGGTGTCCGAACCGTCCACGGTGGCGGCGAAGAAGCCCATGCCGCGCTTCGCGAAGACCTTCCAGATGTCCTTCTGGTGCTTGCCACCCGCGACGACGCGGTCGGCGATCAGGATCGCGTTGCGCATGTCCAGGTAGGACGGATCGGCCGGGGAGAGTTCCATGGCCCGGGTCACCACCGACTCGGTGAGCCGGTAGCCGAGCGCGGTGCGCAGGTCCCACAGGGTCTGCGCCCAGATCTCGCCGTCGGCGTGCACCTCGGCCCCGCGGCGGGAGATCTTGCCGAAGTCGCCGTAGGTGTAACCGCCGGAACCCGCGGTCGCGGTGCCCGGGCAGACCGTGGCCGGGGCGCCGACCGTGCAGTCCAGCGGCTCGGTGCGGATGGTGTTCGCGCCGCCGGTGGAGTACTCGAAGACGACAAGTTCGCCGGGGGCCCTGGTGTCCTTCTCCAGGCCCTCCTTCTGCAGGTAGTCGTAGGCGTACCAGTCGCTCCAGGCCTCACCCATGGCGCCGGACTGCGGCCCGTTGAGGGTGGAGACGCCGGAGGCGTCGACGACCAGCCGGTTGGACAGGCCGTGGGTGTACTCGTGGTAGACCGAGGACGCCTCGTTGCCGGTGTCGGACGGGACCCACGGGTCCTGCTCCGGCGTGGTGTGCGCGGCCGGCTGCAGGTACATCTGCATGGTCGGCGCGGTGCCGTCCGGTGGGGTGGCCATGTTGGCGTTGTCGACGTGGTTGTCGTCCGGGAAGCCGTCGGCGGTGTTCGCCCCGTCCAGGTCGTTGGCCTGCACCGCGTCGCCGTCGCGGGCCTCGAAGTTGCCGGCCGCGCGGGTGAACCCGATCGGTGCGGCCAGCAGGTGGTCGTGGAACACCGAGTTGAAGTACAGCAGCTGGGTGGCCGCCATCTCCCGGTTGTCCTGCCACGAGTACGCCACGTTCGGGTCCCAGGTGCACTGGAACCGCTCCGAGCACATCGGGCCGGTGAACTGCTTCAGCGGGTAGACGAAACGACCCGGCGAGCTGGGCCCGACCTCCTCGCCCGGGTCGGCGATGTCGTTGTCGTTCAGGTCGGAGAACACGTGGGTGGAGTTGCCGCTCAGCGTCGGCGCGGACGGGCTGAGCCACTTACCGAGCGAGACCCGCCGCTGCTTGCCGCCGGCCGGTGCGCCCGGGTAGTTGTCCCAGACCAGCGCGTCCGGCCCGGACTCGTGGTCGACCAGGCTCTGCCGGTACAGGATGCGGCCGGTCGCGGCGTCGACGACGTGCAGGTAGCCGGTCTGCATGGTGAGCGTCTGGTAGCCGAGGCGTACGCCGCCCGCGGTCGGGAAGGCGACCAGTTTCGCGCTGTCCCGGGCGGTCGACCCGGTCTCGCCGGCGTCCTTGCGGGCGGTGTCCAGGGCCTGGCCACCGGTCAGCGTGGCCTTGCCCAGCCCGGCCGGCACCTGCCGCACCGGCGAGCCGGTCACCTGGACCAGCGAGCCGTCCCTGGCCACGTCGGCCCGGATGCCGTTGCCGAACAACGGCACGTCGCCGACCTGCTGCAGGAAGCTCAGGTGGTGGGTGCCCTCGATGTCCTTGTAGTCGCGGCCGAGCTTCAGGGTGGCCGGGTCGACCCCGAACAGGTCGGCGTGCGCCTTCAGGTAATCGCGGGCGATCCGTTCGGCCGGCTTCTTCGACGGCCCGGTGAGGAAGCCGTCGAGGCGGGCCACCTGCCGGGGCGTGCCGGTCAGTGCGTCGATGTCGACGATGCCCTGCTGGCCGAGCGCGGCGCGCATGCCGCTGACCGCGGCCGACGGCTTGGCCGCCAGCAGGGTCGCCCGGGAGCTGAGCGCGCCGGCGGTGGCCGGGTCGTGCCGAGCGTCGTAGTTGTCCGGAGCGGGAGTCACCCGGTGGGGTGCCGCCGGTGCTGCCGTCGCCGGTCCGGTGCCCGTTGCGGCCGGGACGAGCCCGACCGCGAGCACCGAGACACCGGCGAGGAGCGTACGTCTGAGGTCTGTCTTCACCCGGCCAGCCTGGCAAAGCCATCGACTCAGATCAACACCTACATGACCTCGCGGACCTCCTGGGGCCAGCCGCACGCCTCCGCGAGCTTGCCGGCCCAGAACCGGGCCCGCTCCAGGTCGGGCACGTCCACGATGGTCAGACCGCCCAGGAACTCCTTGGTCTCGACGTAAGGCCCGTCGGTGAACAGCAGCTCGCCGCTGGTGGCGTCGGCGCTGACGATCGGGCCGTTCTCCACCAGGCCACCGGCGTAGATGTACTGCCCGGCGGCCTTGATCTCCTCGACGGCCGCGTTGGCGAGCGGCCCGCGGCTGCGGAACCACTCCTCGGTGTGGTCGCCGACCCACTGCTGGTTGAAGTAGATGATGTACTGCGGCATCTCTGCTCCCTCTGTTCGGCCGGACCCGGTGTCCGCCCCCACCTGACCAACGAACGGCATCTGCCCGATCCGACAATCTCCTAGGATCGACGCAGAAGATCGCCTACCTCGGTACGGGAGGCGACGCCCAGTTTGCGCAGGATATTGGAGACGTGCACGGCGGCGGTCTTCGGCGAGATGTAGAGGCGGCGGGCCAGCTCGGTGTTGGTCAGGCCGTCGCTGATCAGCACCGCCACCTCGCGCTCGCGCGGGGTCAGCGCGGCCGGGCCGCTCACCGCGTCGGCCGCTCCGGCCGGGGCCAGGCCCAACCGGGCGCGCAGCTGGTCGAGCTGGGCCACCCGCCAGCCGGCCCACTGGGCCAGCAGCGGCCCGGCCGCCTCGGCGTGGGCGGTGGCCTCGGCGCGCCGGTCGGCGGCGAGCAGGCAGCGGGCGGCGCCGATCCGGACCGTGCCGCGGTGCGCCGGCCCGAGGATGTGCGCCTCGGTGATCGACAGGTAGCCGGCCAGGGCCTCGGCGTGCCGGCCGTGCGCCTCGTCGAGCTGGGCGTCGACAAGCGTGCGGTGGGCGTCCCAGACATCGGCGTCGAGCAGGGTGCTGGCCAGCCGGTCGAGCCGGGCCATCGGCAGGCCCAGCTCCAGGGCGGCCGAGATCAGGTCGTGGGCCTGTTCGCCGCTGCGCCACGGCTGGCCGGCCAGGGCCACGACCAGCTCGTCCATGGCCGCTTCCGCGCCCGGCAGGTCGCCGCGCCGGCAGGCCAGGTGGAACGCGAGACCCGGGATGGTGGGCGGCGGGTTGCTGGGCAGCGCGGCCAGGTCGGCGATCAGCTGCTCGACCCGGTCGAGCTCGCCGGCCTCCAGGTAGAGCCCGGCCAGGAACACCCCGTGGTAGTCGGCCCAGCGGCCCCGGCGCAGGTAGCCCTGATCCAGCGCGCGGCCCTCGATCAGCGCGTCGATCGCGGCCCGCAGGTCGCCGGCCCGCACCGCGAGCCGGGCCCGGCCCTGGAAGTAGGTGGCCACCGCGAGCGACTCGAAACCGGCCCGCTCGGCGTCGATCCGCATCCGTTCCAGGATCTCGGAGTATTCGGAAGGGGAGGCAGGGGGCTCGGATATCAGGATGTTGAGGGCCTGGGCGGCCAGCACCCACTCGCCGGCCTTCTCGGTCTCGTCGACCAGGGCGGACAGGATCTCCCGGCCCTCGGCGGCGGTCTGCGAGCGCTCGGCCAGCGTCGCGCCCTTCTCCAGCAGCGCGATCAGCCGGACGTCGGGCAGGTCGAACTCGGTGGCCAAGGCCAGCGCGCGTTCGGCCCAGAGCAGCGCGGCGTCGAAGTCGTCGCGCAGGTAGGACGACTGGGCGATGGCGGTCATCGCGCGGGCCTGGCCGGCCCCCGGCGGGAGCTCCGCGATCAGGGTCTCGATGTCCTGGGTGGAGGCGCGCATCTCGTCGGTGACCCGGGCCTCCCAGGCCAGCCGGACCAGAAGATAGAGCGCCTCGGCCCGGTCGGTGGCGGTGCCGGCCAGGTCACGCCAGCGGCGGCCGTAGCGCAGGGCCTCGTCGAGCAGGCCGGCCAGCCACGCGGCCCGGGCGGCGGCGGCCAGCAGCTCGGTGTCGTCGGGCACCTCGTCGAGGCCCATCTCGGCCAGCTGGAAGGCCTGGTAGGCGGAGCCGATCGAGAGGTAGAGGGCGGCGCCGCTGCGGGCCGCCGCGACCATGTCGTCGTAGCGGCCGGCGCCCTGGGCGTGGTGCGCCACCATCGCCGGGTCGGAGGCGCCGTCCTCAGCCCCGCCGCCACCCTTATTCGGCCTGAAGGCAGTCTTCCTGCGCAGCAGCACGTCCAGGGCGGCCTCGTGCAGGCGGCGGCGCTGGCGGCCGAGCATCTGGTCGTTTATCGCCTCGCGGACCAGGGCGTGCCGGAACGCGAACTCGTCCTCGCCCGACTCGACCAGCACACCCCGGGTGACCAGGTCGCGCAGCACCGCGATCAACTCGTCCTCGCCGGCCCCGGTCACGTCGGCGAGCAGGTCGAACGGGATGCGGTGGCCGAGCACGGTGGCCGCCTCGACGATCCGGTGGCTGACCGGTTCGAGGTCGTCGACCTGGCGGCGCAGCACGTCGGCCAGGCTCCACGGGAGGGGCTGCTCGACGAGGGCCTCCACCGCGTACCCCGGGAGGGCCCGCAGCAATTCCTCCAGGAAGAACGGATTTCCGCCGGTGCGGTGATGCAGCGCGGTCGCGGCGCGCAGCGCGACCGGCGCGCCGGTCGCGGCGGCCAGCAGCGCCGCGGTCTGGGCCGGGGTCAATCGATCCAGGCGTACGTGGGTGACGGCGTGCCGTCGTTCCATCCGAGCCAGCAGCCCGGCCACCGGCTGCCGCCGGCTCACCTCGTCGGGCCGGTAGGTGCCGATCAGCAGCCGCTGCCCGTGCTGGTCGGCGATCCGCTCGAACAGCGCGGCGCTCTCCGAGTCGGCCCAGTGCAGGTCCTCGAAGACGATCACCGCCCGGGCGTCACCGATCAGCTCGGACAGCAGGGCCAGGCCGGTGTGCAGGCGCTCGACCGGGCTGCGCCGCGCGTCAGCCAGCGCGGCCAACTGCTCCTCGTCGACCTCCGGGCGTCCGTCGATGGCGTCCAGCAACACCTCGTAAGGACGGGACAACGAACCCGGCTCGGCCTGCCCGACCAGCACCACGGTCCCGGCCGGCACGGTGGCCAGTAGCTCGTGGACGAGGCGGGTCTTGCCGATGCCCGGCTCGCCGGCGATCAGCGCGACGGCCGGCTCACGCGCCGAAGCGAGCCGCGCCAACCGGCGCAGCTCGCTCTCCCGCCCGATCATCACCGGGCTGGCACCGCCACGGATGGTTCGCACGGTGCCAGGTTACCGGTGGGCCGGCCGCGCGCCGCCGGGCTTTTCCGGGCCCGGCGCCGCTCGCGGGCACTGGTGAGCAGCCGCCGCCGGTCGGCCTCAGCGATCAGTTCCCGGTGCCGCTCGTTAGCCAGAACCAGCATCAGATCCGAGTGCATCAACATGGCCTCTCCTTTGTCGCCGTCGATGGATTAATCCTCGTCCGGCAGGAGACCCGTCACATCAGGACCACTTGCGTATCTTCCCTGCTCACCGCCGCTTAGGAGGGGCGTAACGGCGGCCTAGGTATACCTAGATAAAGGCCTCTTCCGGTACGCACGACAACGCCCACAACCGCACCACCACCCGACCGCCCAGCCCGCGCGACCGGCGCGCAACACCAGCACGTGCCGCGCCCATCGCGCAACGACCCCCAAACCCCAAGCGACCGCCGCATCGCAGGCGGCCGCTCCCGCCCGACAGGCAACGCTTCCACACAGCGCCGGTCGCGCCCGAAATGCCGCTTATATCCAGCAGCGACAGCGCACCCCGCAGCGAAGTTGAAGATTTAGCCCCCCGCCGAGTGCCGTACCTTTCCAAGATCTCCGATTTCCCGTCACACCCGCTGACCTGATGTGATGGCTTATGCAGCGATAGCAGTGGTTTCGAATATTTCAGTGTCGAGTTGGCCGACAGTGAAGCGGATGCCCGGATCTGCCGAGAACAATACACCTGATCGATCATCAACTACCGCGATTATCTAGACCTGGTCGGTGAACCAATAGGCGTAATCATATCCGCATGCCAGAATCGCATCCCAGACCTGCCATCCGATCCGCTCACCTGTCTGCCGGCTGTAGACCTCGACGCCGACGGTTCCGGCGATCTCGTTGTGGATTTTTCGAGTAGGAAGGTTGAAGTAGTTTTCTCGGCCCGGGCTGCCTGGGCCGTACAAGACCTGCGTCCTGAATACGTCCGGCTCCATGTCATATTTCGACCAACTGTCGAAGTACGATGGCGGCTGAATTTTCAGGCGCACCACGATGTCGTATCGAGGGCGCGGCTGATTGAAGTTGAAGTCCATCGCGACCCATGATTGTCCGGATTCGCACCGTGCCTCCGCATTGCCATTCACCCATCGATGCCAGCCTGCGAGACCGATGTAGTTACCGTCCCGCAGGGATGCACTTTCGGCAGAGAGGCCAGCATCCCGTGCCGGTGGAGCGCCAAGGGCCGGCGACGAACCAACGTTGAGGCAACCGGTGAGCACTAATGCGCCGGCCGCCACTCGGAACGCGGGGATCTTGGCCACGATGCGCCATCCTTTCGGGTCATTGGCAAGAGTCAGCTTCGCAATCTAAACATGCTGAGCGAGTCCTCGCCCACGGTTTCCGCTATATCGTCCGGGCAGGTGAAGAGCGCTTATCCACATCGCCAGATGTCCTCATATAGAGTAAGATCAGCAGAAGTCGGCCGCAGAGCAGCTGAGCGGATAGCTCTACGGGTCAACTACGCCGCCAACGACTAATCTCGGATCGTTGGCGGCTTCTGACGCCTATCCGTCGGAGAACGTTTTCGCCCACTGTCATACAACCCCTACTGCGGTCTGGGCATCCTCTCCGCACACGATTACGAGACATGGCGCGCGCGGATTCTGGATAGAAAATCGCCGACGGGTTGACGGATCTCTTGTACGCCGCGCGCCGAGCACATTTGCCGCAGATAACGCGTGCCGATTCTTTACGGCCCGACATTCCAGGGAGCGGTTCGGCTTGCGGCGGTTGGTGGTTGCCTATCGCCTTGTCGCCGCTGGCTTGGCCGTCGTCGCCTCCCGTAGGGGTGAGCGCGGTGGTCGGCTTCGTGGTCTGGCTTGCGCGCGATGAACTCGTCGCCTCGCAGTCAGGCATTCGGGCAACGACCAGCGTCGTTGTGGCGAGGGTCAGGTAGGGCAGCTGCCTCGCCTCGCTGACCGTCTTCGCGCAAAGCGTCGTCGACGCATCGATGTCGGGCCTTGCCTATAGTTCGATCAACTGTATATTGGCGGCCATGGCGAGCATGCGGCGACCGAGCTTTCTGATTCTGTCGGCGCTTGCTCCGGCGCCGCTGCATGGGTATGCGGTGATCAAGGAAGTGGCGCGGCTGTCGGATGGCGGGACGCGCCTCGCCGCCGGCACGTTGTATGCGGCACTTGATCGGCTCAACGACGAAGGCCTCCTCGAGGTCGACCGTGAGGAGACTGTCGACGGCAGGCTCCGCCGCTACTACCGGCTGACCGATCCGGGCATCGCCGCGCTGGCCGCCGAGGCCGAGCAGATGCGCCGCGACGTACGGATGGTGACCCAACGGTTGAGCGGAGTCCGCACCGCCGGTGTTCCCCGCCCTGCCTGATCGTCGCCGCCCCCTGAAGGGATCAACATGCCCGACGACATTCGCATTATGCGTCTGGCCCGCAGGTACCGGCGGTGGCTGTTGGCCTACCCCCGGACGTATCGGCACGAGCGTGGTCCGGAGATCCTGGCGACGCTGCTCGACGCCGCTGATCCCGGCCGATCGCGGCCGGCTGCGCGCGAGGCCGCGCTGCTGCTGCGGCACGGCTTCGGCCGGCGTCTCGCCGAGTTCGGGCGCCGGGCGTTCGTGGTCGCGGCATTCGCGGCCGTGCTCGGCGGGCTGAGCGGGATCGCGCTCGGCTCGTGGCTGGCCTGGCGGGACGTGGATCCGATGGCGCCGGACAAGACCACCGTGATCGGCCTCGCGCCCACGATCCTGCCGGTCCCCTTCGACGACAGGGCCCGCCAGTTCGGGCGGCAAACCTTCTGGAACCCGTACAGCAACGACACTTGGCACGGCGGTACCGGCGTGCGTGTCGGCCGGACCAGTGTGACCGGCATGATGCCCCCGCAAGCCGGCGTGGAGCAGGTCGCCGCCGCCGTCACCCGGCAGATGCGCACACACGGCTGGCAGGACGTGCGGATCACGGTCCGTCGCGAGCCCGGCGTTTTCGCCGAGGTGACCGGCACCCGCGCCGGCTATCTCGCCGCAGTGCAGATCACCCAGGCCGTATCCAACCCGTCCGCCCTGAATCTCGACGTGATGTGGGCCGAGCCGCCCGGCCACCTACGCGACACCATCCTCGGCGGCCTGGCCGGCACTCTGCTCGGCGCTCTGTTCGGGCTTTACACCGCGAAGCGCATGCGCCGCTTCGAGCCGGGCCGGCAGCGGGCGTACTCGAGACTCTGCGTTGCCACGCTGCTGATGCTCGCCCCGGCCGGTCTGGGCAACATCCCCACCTCGACCGGCTCCCTGCTGGCCAACACCCACCGCAACGGTGACGGTCCCTCGGTGTACTGGGGCGGTTTCGTGTTCTTCGGGGCCGAGCCGCTCGCCATCCTGTCGCTGCTCCCGATCCTGGCGATCGTCGTCTGCTGCGTCTGGCCACAGCGGGCAACCGTCCGCACGCCCACCATCGTCTGAGATGCCGAGCCCTCTCACCAGACACGACACCCGCGATGATGGAGCGATGACGACCTATTCCGGCACCAAGGAGTTCGAAGGCGCTACCTTCGTCCGGGCCAGTTTCAAGGGCGCCACCCTGCGATTCTCCGATCTCCGTGGGGTGACTATGCGCGAAGTTGATGTGGGTGGGCTCGACATCGACAGCCACGACCTGTTCTTCGGCAGCCTCTTCGTCAACGGGGTCGACGTGGTGCCGCTCGTGGATGCCGAGCTCAACCGGCAGTTCCCGGGCCGCGAGCTGCAGAAGGCGCAGACGCCCGAGGGGCTGCGCGAGGGTTGGGTCGCGGTGCAGTCCGCGTGGCAGACGACGGTGGCGGGCACGCCGCCGGACCTGGTGGACACCCGCGTTGACGACGAGTGGTCCCTGGCCCAGACCCTGCGGCACCTGATCCTGGCGACCGACGCCTGGCTCGGCGGCGGGATCCTCCGGGTGCCGCAGCCGTTCCACGAGATCGGCCAGATCTTCACCGGTGCCGCCGACATGGGTTTCGACATGTCGATCTTCCGGGTGGACCCGCCGCTCTACCCGGAGATCCTCGCGGTGCGGGCCGAGCGACAGCGGATGGTGACCGACTTCCTGGCCACGGCCACGACGGAGCTGCTCGCCGAGGAACGCGACAACCCGTGGGGCGGCGGCGACTGGCATCCCAGCGTCGGTGACTGCGTTCGGGTGATCCTGGAGGAGGAATGGGCGCACCTGCGCTACATCCGACGGGATCTCGCCTCGCTACAGCGGGGGTAGTTCGGGGCGGTCCAGCCAGGCGGTCAGGAGGTCGTCCTGGTCGACGTGGGCGCGGAACTGGTCGGTGGTCACCGTCGAGTGGCGGTGTTCGGCTACCCAGGAGCGCAGCAGCCGGAAGAACGCGGCGTCGCCGACCTTGTTGCGCAGGGCGTGCAGGGTCAGGGCGCCGCGTTTGTAGACCAGGGGATCGAACATTCGGTGGACGCCCGGATTCGCCACGGTCAGGTAACCCCGGTGGGTGGCGACCCAGGCGTGCCACTGGGCGGCGTGCGTCGCCGCCGTCGGACCGCCGGAAACCTCGGACCAGAGCCATTCGGCGTACGTGGCGAAGCCCTCGTTGAGCCAGATGTGCCGCCAGTCGGCGACCGTGAGGCTGTTGCCGAACCACTGGTGGGCCAGCTCGTGCGCGACCAGCCGCTCGTGGGTGCGCTGGCCGTCGACGTGGTTGCGGCCGAAGACGGCCATGCCCTGGGCCTCGATCGGGTCGTCCAGGTCGTCGTCGGCGACCACCACGACGTACTCCAGGAACGGGTATGGCCCGAAGAACCGTTCCATGGTCGCCATGATCTCGCCGTGCCGGCCGAAGTCGTACCGGAAGTTCGTGCGCAGGCCGGGCGGGATCGCGGCTCGCTGGATCACCCCGCCGGCGGCCAGCTCGACCAGGTCGTAGCGTCCGACCTGGACACTCATCAGGTACGCGGGGGTGGGCTCGTTCCGCTCGTAGACCCAGGTGCGGGTGCCGGCGCCGCGGCGGCGGGAGACCAGGTCGCCGGTGACCAGCGCGGTGTACGGCGCCGGGGCGGTGATGGTGACCAGGTAGGTGGCCTTGTCGTCGGGCCGGTCGTTGCACGGGAACCAGGACGGGGCGCCGTTCGGCTGGCTGGCCACCAGCGCGCCGTCGGTCAGCTCGTCCCAGCCGATATCGCCCCACCGGCCGGAGATCGGTACCGGCGTGCCGGCGTACCGGACCTCGGTGGTGAAGGTGGCGCCGTAACCGATCGCCTTCTCCGGCCGGACCTGGAGCTTGCCGCCGCGGTGGGTGAACCGGGCCGGCCGGCCGTCGACCCGCACCTCGGAGATCCGGAAGCGGCCCAGGTCAAGGCTGTAGCGGGACAGCCACTGGCTGGCCCGCGCCGTCACGACCGCCCGGCCGGCCAGCCGGTTCGAAAAGACCCGGTAGTCGAGGTCGAGGTCGTAGTGGAGCACCCGGTAGCCGCCATTGCCGTGTTCGGGAAGGTACGAATCGGTCGAATGGTCGGCTCCGGGTGTTGCCGTCATACCCAATTCGCGATCGGGTTGCCCAGCCAGCGGCTGTCCTCGGGCACCGCGTCGCCGCGAGTGACCAGGGAGCCGGGCCCGACAGTGGTGCGTGCGCCGATGCTGGCGCCGGGCAGCACGATTCCGTGCGGGCCGAGAGTGGCGCCCGCGCCCAGAGTGACCTCGTCCATGGCCATGATCCGATCATGGAACAGGTGAGTTTGCACTACGCAACCGCGGTTGACAGTGGCGCCCGCCCCGAGCCGCACCAGGTCGTACTCCGGCAGCCAGAAGGTCTCCAGCCAGGCACCCCGGCCGATCTTCGCGCCGAGCGTCCGCAGCCACACGTTCAGTAGCGGTGTGCCGGTGGCGAACCGGAACAGCCACGGTGCGGCGAGCACCTCGACGAACGTGTCGGCGAGCTCGTTGCGCCAGACGAACGACGTCCACAGCGCGTGCTCGGTGACCCGGAACCGGCCGACCAGCAGCCACTTCGCCGCGGTCGCCAGCAGGGCGCCGGTGATCGCCGCGACCAGCAGCACCGGGCCGGCGGCGAGAGCGGCCACCCAGGCGCCCGCGGACTGCCACAGGTACGCGAGCCCGGCGAAGAGGAGAACCGCCAGGACGGCGCCGCACATCACCGGGATGATCCGGCACAGCTCGATCGCGGCCCGGGCCGCCTTCAGGCGCAGCGGCGGGGCGTAGGTGCGGCTGGCGTCGCCGGCCGAGGCGGTGCGGCGCAGCGGCATCGGCGGGGAGCCGAGCCAGGACGAGCCCTTCTTGGCCTTGCGCGGCGCCGACGAAAGCACCCCGACCAGGCCCCGCTTGGGCACCGACCGGCCGGGCGCGGCCATCCCGGAGTTGCCGAGGAAGGCCTGCTTGCCGATCCGCGCGGGAGCGACCCGCAGCCAGCCGTGGCTCAGCTCGTAGTTGGCGACCATGGTGTCGTCGGCCAGGAACGCGCCGTCCTCGACGGTGGTCATCGCGGGCAGGGCGAGCACCGTGGAGACCTCGGCGTTGCGCCCGATCTTGGCGCCGAGCAGCCGCAGCCACACCGGGGTGAACAGGCTCGCGTACATCGGGAACAGCGCGATCCGGGCCATCCCCATCAGCCGCTCGGTGGTCCACACCTGCCAGGCCACCCGGCCGCGGACCGGGTGGAAACCGGCTCGCAGGCCGATGCTGAGCAGCCGGACGCCGCCCAGCACGAGCAGGGCGTACGTGACGAAGTAGGCGACCGCCGCGACCGGGGCGGCGAGCAGCGCGGCGCCGAGGGTCGGCCGGGCGGCCAGGATGGCCAGCGCGGGCAGCACGGCCACCACCGGCAGCAGGCCCAGCAGCTGCGCGGTCAGGCTGTACAGGGCGACCCAGAGCCGGGAGCGGTGCGGGGGACGGTCGGCCGGCCAGGCCGCGTCGTCCTTGCCGCGCTTGTTCGCGCCGACCGAGCCGGTGACGGTCGAGCCGGCGTCGACGCGGGCGCCCTTGCCGATCCGGGTGCCGGGCATCAGGGTGCTGCGCGAGCCGACCCGGGCGCCGGCGCCGATCCGCACCTTGCCGACGCGCAGGACGTCGCCGTCGACCCAGTAACCGGACAGGTCGACCTCGGGCTCGATCGCCGCACCGCGGCCGAGTTTGAGCAGGCCGGTGACCGGCGGGGCGGAGTGCAGGTCGACGTCCGGGCTGATCTGGGCGCCGAGCGCCTTGGCGTAGGTGATCATCCAGCCGGCCCCGGCCACGCCGGTCGCGCCGGTGAGGTCGGCGAGCCGTTCGGCCGCCCACAGCCGCACGTGCACGCCGCCGCCGCGCGGGTAGTCGCCCGGGCGTACCCCGCGGGTCAGCAACCGGGCCCCGGCCGCCGCCATCGCGATCCGGCCGGGCGGACTGAACAGCAGCGCCCAGCCGGCGGCGATCCACCACCAGGACACCTGCGGGACCGGCAGCGCGACGATCTTGGCGAAGGCCGCCAACACGGTGAGCCAGCGCAGCCCGACCAGGGCCAGCATCGGCAGCATCAGCAGGCCCTGGAACAGCCCGGTGCGGCGCGGCGTGGGCCGCACCTCCCGGCGCACCGCCGAGGTGGTGACCAGCGCGTCGAGCACCGCGGCCATCTCCGACAACCGGGGGTGCTGGTAGACGTCGGCCACCGACACCTGCGGGTGCTCGCGGCGGACCCAGGCCACCAGCTGCGCGGCGTTGAGGCTGCTGCCACCGTGGGAGAAGAAGTCGGCGTCGGCGGCCTTGGGCCGTACGCCCAGGATCTCCTCCCAGCCGCCGGCCAGCCACTCCTCGGTGACCGACAGCTCGTCGTTCCCGCCGCTGGAGGCCAGCGGCCAGGGCAGCGCGGCCCGGTCCACCTTCCCGGAGGTGCGGGTCGGCAGCGCCTCGACCTCGGCCAGCAGCGGGACGAGCGCGGCCGGCAGCTGCTCGCGGATGCGCAGCGCCGCCGCGGCGGCGTCGAAGTCCTCGCGCGGCACCACGTAGCCGACCAGCAGCTGGTTGCCGGCGGCGGTGCGCTTGATGGCGGCGGCCGCGCCGGCGACGCCGGGCAGCGCCTGCAGCGCGGCGTCGACCTCGCCCAGCTCGATCCGGCGGCCGCCCAGCTTGACCTGCTCGTCGCCGCGGCCGAGGAACAGCAGGCCCTCGGGCTCGGCCCGGACGATGTCGCCGCTGCGGTAGGCCCGCTCCCAGCCGAGGGACTCCAGCGGGGCGAATTTCTCGGCGTCCTTGGCGGCGTCGAGGTAGCGGGCCAGCCCGACCCCGCCGATGACCAGCTCGCCGGTCTCGCCCATGGCGACCGGCTGGCCGGACGGGTCGACCACGGCCAGCTCCCAGCCGTCCAGCGGCAGCCCGATGCGCACCGGGCCCTCGCCGGTCAGCCGGGCGGCGCAGGCGACCACGGTGGCCTCGGTCGGGCCGTACGTGTTCCAGACCTCGCGGTGCTCGACGGCCAGGCGCTCGGCCAGCTCGGGCGGGCAGGCCTCGCCGCCGAAGATCAGCAGGCGGACGTCGTCGAGCGCCTCGACCGGCCACAGCGCGGCCAGCGTCGGCACCGTGGACACCACGGTGATGCGCTGCTCGGCCAGCCACGGGCCGAGGTCGACGCCGCTGCGGACCAGCGAGCGGGCGGCCGGCACCAGGCAGGCCCCGTGCCGCCAGGCCAGCCACATCTCCTCGCAGGAGGCGTCGAAGGCGACCGACAGGCCGGCCAGGACGCGGTCGTGCGGGCCGATGTTCTCGTCCTCGAGGAACAGCTGGGCCTCGGCGTCGACGAACGCGGCGGCGGAGCCGTGCGAGACCGCCACCCCCTTCGGGGTGCCGGTGGAGCCGGAGGTGAAGATGATCCAGGCGTCGTCGCCCGGTCCGGGCCGTTCGGGACGGCCCTCGGGGGTACGCCGGACCGACACGGTCAGCTCGTCGGTGATGACCGCGCAGACGCCCGCCTCGGCGAAGACCAGCTCGGCCCGCTCCTCGGGGTCGTCGGCGTCGACCGGGACGTACGCCGCCCCAGCCGCCAGCACACCGAGGATGGCCAGGTAGAGCTCGGCCGTACCGGAGGAGACCCGGATGCCGACCCGGTCGCCGGTGCCGACGCCGTGCCCGCGCAGCGTGGCGCGCACCTTCTCGACCTCGTCGGCGAGCTCCCGGTAGGTCAGCCGGGTGCTGCCGGCGTCGATCGCCCGCGCGGAGGGATGGGCCCGCACGGTGTCGTCGAGGATGTCGAGCAGGGTGCGGCGAACCGGTGCGGAACGGGACTGGAAAAGGGCCAGAGCCTCGGGAGCCTCGGGAAGATCGATCAGTTGCAGATCAGTCGTCACGGTCACCGGGCGTGCTCCATCTTTACCTCACGGGTAGACGTCGGCCAGGCGCGCAGCCCGGGGCAGCCCTCAAAGTTACGCGTTTCCGGCGGTAAATGACGGCTGCATTACCGATTGGTGTCGACTGACACACCCTCGGCGACGGGCATAATTGGACGAGTGCACATCGACTTCGCCGGGTCGGCGCGATCCCGGCTGGGGATCGAATGGGAAATAGCGTGCGTCGACCGGCGTAGCGGCGAGCTCAGCCCGGCCGCCCCGGAACTGCTCGCGAAGATCGGCGCGACCGACGGCTTCCCGCACGTCACGAACGAGTTGCTGACCAACACCCTGGAGATCGTCAGCGCGCCGCACCACCGGGTCCGGGACGCGGTCGGCGACCTCAGCGGCCTGGTCGAGCGCATCCGGGAGTACGCCGAACCGATGGGCGTCGACCTCATCTCGTCCGGCACCCACCCGTTCAGCCAGTGGTTCCAGCAGCAGGTGACCCCGGACAAGCCGCGCTACGACACCCTGATCGACCGCACCCGCTGGTGGGGCCGGCAGATGATGATCTGGGGCGTGCACGTCCACGTGGCGGTCGAGGACCGCCGCAAGGTGTTCCCGATCATCGACGGCCTGCTCACCTATCTGCCGCACTTCCAGGCGCTGAGCGCGTCCAGCCCGTTCTGGGCCGGGGAGAACACCGGCTACGCGTCCAACCGGGCGCTGATGTTCCAGCAGCTGCCGACGGCCGGGCTGCCGCCGTCGTTCACCGACTGGTCGCAGTACGAGGCGATGGTCGGCGACCTGCGGCACATCGGCGTCATCGAGGAGGTCAACGAGCTGCGCTGGGACATCCGCCCGTCGCCGAAGTGGGGCACGATCGAGATCCGCTCGTTCGACGGCATCTCCACCGCCCGGGAGATCGGCGCGATCGCGGCCCTCACCCAGTGTCTGGTCGAGCACCTCTCGGCCGAGCTCGACGCCGGCCGGGAGGTGCCCCGGATGCAGCCGTGGTTCGTCCGGGAGAACAAGTGGCGGACCGCCCGCTACGGGATGGACGCCATCATCATCCAGAACGCCGCCGGCGACGAACGGCTGGTCGCCGACGACCTGGGCGAGTTGCTGCCGGCGCTGGCCCCGACCGCCGACGCGCTGGGCTGCGCGGTGGAGCTGGAGCGGGTGCACGACATCGTCACCGGCGGGGCGAGCTATCAGCGCCAGCTGCGGGTGGCCGCGGCCACCAACGGCAGCCTCAAGGCCGTCGTCTCGTCGCTGGTGCGTGAGTTGCGCGAGGGCTAGCCCTTCGCAATCTCGGCGGCCGCGTCGGCGACCGTCTGCCCGGCGGCGGCCGGTCGTCCGCCGTACGGGTCCTGGTCGCTCCAGAGCGTCGTCGGCGCGGCCTTGCGGACCACCGGGATGACCTCGGCGGCGAGCCGTTCGAGCATGTGCAGCTGCTGCTCGTGCGGGATCATGGTGGGCAGGCTGAACGACTGGAGATCGTGCCCGAACCCCTCGTGGAACCAGAGGATCTTCTCGGCGATCTGCTGCGGCGACCCGACCAGCACCGGTCCGCGGGCGATCGCGTCGTCGATGCTGCCGAACGTCATCTCGTTACCCGGGGTGTGGTTGCCCGGCTGGTTGAAGTAGGCAACCAGGCGCTCGTAGGTCGGCCCGAACGCCTCCCGGGCCTGCTGCGTGGTGTCCGCGAGGTAGAGGAAACCGGCCCCGGCCGCGACGTAGGCGAACCGCGAATCGTGGCCGTTCTCGGCGTACCGCTGCCGGTAGTGGTCGATGAGAACGGTGTAGTTGTCGCGCGGCTGGATGGCGTTGGCCGAGAACAGCGGATCACCCCACTTCGCCGCGAGTTCCGCCGAGGTCAGCGTGGTCGCCGAGCCATGCCAAATTCGAGGGCTTCCGGCGTACGGGCGGGGAAGGCTGGTCACCCCATCGAGTGGCCCGCGGAACCGGCCCTGCCAGGTGACGTCCTCCTCGCGCCACAGCCGGCGCAACAGTTCGTACTTCTCGGCCAGCGCGTCCCACTGGTCGCCGTTCTCGATGTTGAACATCGGCAGCTGGCGCAGCTCGTTGCCCTTGCCGATGACCAGCTCGAGCCGTCCGCGGGAGAGCTGGTCGACGGTGGCGTAGTCCTCGGCGACGCGCAGCGGGTCGTGGATCGACAGCACCGAGACGCCGGTCTGGATGCGCACCCGGCTGGTGGTCGCGGCGATCGCCCCGAGCAGGACGCCGACCCCGCTGGACAGGAAGTTCCCGGCGTGCCGTTCGCCGAGCGCGACGGCGTCGTAGCCGAACTCCTCGGCGTACCGGGCGGCGGTCAGCGCCTGGGAGAAGCGCTCGTCGACCCGGATCGCGCGGCCGGTCACCGGGTTGGTCAGATGCGGCAGGATGTCGAGAACCTGGAATCTCACCCCCTCACCCTAGCCATTCCTATGACACCTACGGAACTGATGGGGTTTGAGAAGTCTGACGTTCCGGAGACTGCAAATCGGGCACTGAATCTCCATTTCAGCTTTTATCGTGACGGAATGGTGTCCATCGGAAAACGCGTGAGTTCGATGAGCATCCGCTCGAACCTCCTGGTGGCGGCGGCTATCGGGCTGGTCGTGGCGGTCGCGGTCGGGGTCGTCGGGATTCTCCGGATGTCGACCATCGCGGACCGGGCCGATGCGATCTACCGCCAGGCGCTGCAGCCCCTGGCCGTGGTGCAGGACATCCAGCAGCTGATCTGGCACTCGCGGTGGGCCGGCCTGTCCGGCTCGACCTCGACCGACGCCACCAAGGCGAAGGCCTACAACGCCGAGGCGGCCGAGTACATCGCGGCGGTCTCGCAGCGGATCACCGACTACGACGCCCTCGACGTCACCTCGACCGAGAAGGCCGGCATGGCCCAGGTGAAGACGTCCTGGGAGGCGTACCTCACCTATCGCGCCCAGGCGGTCGCCCTGCAGCAGGCCGGCAAGCTCGACGAGTGGCAGACCATACGCAGCACGAAGCTGAACCCGGCGATCGTGGAGGCGGTCGGGCACATCGAGGACCTGAAGACCCTCACCCAGGCCAAGGCGGCGACGGCCTCGGCGGCCGCGCGGTCGGCCGCCACCAGCGCCCGGACCACCATCATCCTCACGCTTGTCGTCGGCATCCTGCTGGCCGGGCTGCTCGCCCTGATGTCGGCCCGGGCGCTGTCGCGCCGGCTGGCCGACCTGGAAGCGGTGATGTCGGCGATGGCCGACGGTGACCTGCGGGCCCGTACGGTGGACGGCGGTTCCGACGAGATCGGCCGGATGTCCCGCTCGGCATCGGCGGCGGTCGGCCACATGCGGGACGCGATGCAGACGCTCTCCGAGGCCAGCGCCGGCGTGGCCCAGCGCTCCGACGAGATGCAGCAGGCCAGCCGCAACCTGGCCGGCGGCGTCGAGCAGACCTCCAGCCGGGTCAGCTCGATCGACCAGGCCGCTGAAGCGGTGACGGCGGGCGTGCAGGCGGTCGCCGGCGGCGCCGAGGAGATGGGCGCGGCGATCCGGGAGATCGCGATCAGCGCCGGCGAGGCGGCCAACGTGGCGTCCAGCGCGGTCGGTGTCGCGGCCGAGGCGGAGACCCTGATGACCAAGCTCGGCGTCTCCTCGGCCGAGATCGACAGCGTGGTCAAGACGATCACCGCGATCGCCGAGCAGACCAACCTGCTGGCCCTGAACGCCACCATCGAGGCGGCGCGGGCCGGCGAGACCGGCAAGGGCTTCGCGGTCGTCGCCGGCGAGGTCAAAGACCTGGCCCAGGAGACCGCGAAGGCCACCGAGGAGATCAGCCGGCGGATCGAGGCGATCCAGCGGGACGCCAAGGAGGCGGTCGAGTCGATCTCCGGCATCGGCCAGATCATCGGCAGCATCAACGACTTCCAGACCACCATCGCCTCGGCGGTGGAGCAGCAGAGCGCCACCACCAACGGCATGACCGAGGACCTCGGCCGGGCGGCCGGTGGCACCTCGGACATCAGCGCCCAGCTCGCCGACGTCGTGAGCGTCACCACGACCACCCGGGAGGCGGCCGAGGCCACCGAGACCGCCGCCACCGACCTGGCGCAGATCTCGAGCCGGCTCCAGCACGTGATCGGGACCTTCCGCTACTAGGTTTACTCCCGGGTTGACCTGCGCTTATCCGACAGCGGCAGCACGCGCGTCCCGGCTTAGGGTGAGCGGGTGGATCCACCGGCGGGTCGTGGCCGACCAGCCCGGGTGATCGTGTGGGTCGCGCACCTCGCGGCCCCGCTGGCCGGGCTGGCGGTGCTGGCCGCCCGGCCGGAGCTCGACCATCGCTGGCAGCACGGCCCGTCCCACTTCTGGCTGGTGCTCGCGGTGTCGGCGGTCAGTCTCTGGCTGGCGATCGTGATCAACGAGGCGGCCCGGCGGCGGTCCGACGTACGGCTGCTGCTTGTCGCGTTCTCCTTCCTGGTCGCCGCCGCCTTCCTCGGCCTGCACGCGGTGGCGACGCCCGCGGTGCTGCTGGGCGGGCGCAACGCCGGTTTCACCTACGCCTCGCCGGCCGGTCTCACCCTGGCGGCGGTCTTCGCCGCCGCCTCGGCCACCGACCTGTCCGCCCGCCGGTCCGCCGCGGTGCTGCGCTGGTCCGGGCCGTTGCGCGCGGCCCTGCTGCTTGTAGTCGGGGGCTGGGCGGTGGCGTCGCTGGCCGGCCTGCCGCCGCTGTCCCGGGTGCCCGGCGCGGACGAGAACACCCCGATGGTGCTGATCTCGGCGGCCGGCGTGATCCTGTTCGGCGTCGCCGCGGTCCGCTACTACCTGCTCTACCGCAAGCGGCGCGCGGTCATGCTGCTGTCGGTGGTGACGGCGTACACCCTGCTGGCCGAGGCGGCGGTGGCGATGGCGGTCGGCCGGAGCTGGCAGGCGTCCTGGTGGGAGTGGCACCTGCTGATGGCGGCCGGGTTCGGCTACGTCGCGTACGGCGCCTGGGTGCAGTACGGCAACGAGGGCGCGGCCGGTGGGCTGTTCGCCGCGGTCGGCACCGAGGACACCGTGCGCCGGCTGCGCGCCGAGTACGGCGCCGCGCTCGAGGCCCTGGTCGACGCGCTGCACCGGCGGGAGAGCGGCCGGCTGACCGAACAGCAGATGGCCGCGACCACCGCCCGGCTGGCCGAGCGTTTCGAGCTGACCGAGGGGCAGACCGCGGTGCTGGGCCGGGCGGCCGGCGCGCTGGCCGCCGAGCGCGACCAGATCCGCAAGCTGGGCGCGCTGGTCGCGGTCGGGCACGACTCGCGGGTCATCCTCACCGACACCGAACTGCTGCACCGCGCGGTCACCCACATCGCCCGCGCCTTCGACCGGTACGACGTCGGCGTCGGCCTGGTCGAGGAGAACGACCTGACCCTGCCCGCCGTGTTCCGGTCCGAACAGGACGTGGCCCGGGCCGCGCTGGCCGCCGGCACGCCGGTCACCGGCCGGTCCGGCACGCTGTTCCTGCCGTTCACCGTCAAGGGCCACCCGGCCGGGGTGCTGGCGGCCGGCCCGCCCGGCGACCGGGTGCCGGACCGCGACGCCGCCCTGCTCGCCTCGCTGGCCAGCCAGCTCGCGATCGCGCTGGAGAACGCCCGGCTCTACCACCGGCTGGACGTGCTGTTCCGGCAGTACATGTCGCCCGACGTGGCGACCGCGCTGGTGGCCGACCCGAGCCAGGCCGCGCTGGGCGGCGCGGTGGTCGAGGTGACCTCGCTCTTCGCCGACCTGCGCGGCTTCACCACGTTCTCCGAGCAGTCCACGCCGGGGCAGATCGTCGAGATGCTCAACCGGTACTTCGACGTGGCGACCCGGGCGGTCCTCGGCCAGAACGGCACGGTCGTGCAGTTCGTCGGCGACGCCCTGATGGCCCTGTTCAACGCCCCGGCCCGGCAACCGGACCACGCGCTGCGGGCGGCCCGCGCGGCACTGCGGATGCAGTCCGAGGTGGACCGGATCGCCGCGGGCTGCCCGGGCTGGCCGCGCTTCCGGGTCGGCATCAACACCGGTGAGGCACTGGTCGGCAACATCGGGGGCGAGGCGCTGCGCAACTTCAACGCGATGGGCGACGCGGTGAACGTGGCGGCCCGGCTGGAGACCTCGGCCGAGCCGGGGCAGGTGGTGATCGGCGCGGCGACCCGGGACCTGCTCGGCGACGGAGCCCGGGTCGAACCGCTCGGCGACCTGCGGGTGAAGGGCCGGAGCCAGCCGGTTTCCGCGTACGTGCTGTGTGGTTTGCGAGGTGAGGACGAATGGCACGGGAGTACCTTGATCAATTGAGGGTGGACGATCGGGCGGATCTGCTCGCCCGGGGCCGCCGGCGGCGCTGGCCGTGCGGTGCGACCCTGTTCGGCGAGGGCGACCGGTCCACCTCGGTGGTGCTGGTGCTCAGCGGCCGGGCGAAGGTGTTCTCGCTGACCGAGCAGGGCGGCGAGGTGCTGCTCGCGATCCGCGGCCCGGGGGCCTTGCTGGGCGAGATGTCTGCTCTGGACGGTGCGCCCCGGTCGGCGTCGGTGGCGGCGCTGGAACCACTGGACACCATCGTCGTACCCGTGCGGTCTTTCCTTGATTTTCTGTTGGACCGCCCGGACGCGGCGGTCTGCATCGTCCGGTTGATCGTGAGCCGGCTGCGCGACTCGGACCGCAAGCGGGTCGAGTTCGGCACCTACGACGCCCTCGGCCGGGTCGCGCTGCGGCTGGCCGAGATGGCCGAGCGGTTCGGCCAGTCCGGCGAGCACGGCGAGCACGGAGTGCGGATCACCCTGCCGCTGACCCAGGACGAGCTGGCCGCCTGGACCGCGTCCTCCCGCGAGTCGGTGACCAAGGCACTGCGCACGCTGCGCCGGCACGGCGTGATCGAGACCAGCCGCCGGTCGGTCGCGGTCCTGGACGTGGACGGGCTGCGCGCCCGGGCCAGATGAGGCCCGGGCGCGCAGGGTGAGGGGGTCAGAGTTCACAACTGACCCGGATGTCGATCGCGTCGGTGTTGCAGTCGTCGACGTTGGCGCCACCGTCGGCCCGGTCCCGCTGGCCGTCGACGGCCTGCAGCAGGTCCTGGCCGGCCTGGCCGAACATCTGGTCGTTGCCGGCGCCGCCGGTCAGCGTGTCCCGGCCGTTCCCGCCGGTGAGGACGTCGTTGCCGTTCCGGCCCTGCAGGTTGTTCGCCAGGGCGTTGCCGGTGAGCCGGTCGGCGGCCCGCCCGCCGATGGCGTTCTCCACGTTGTTCTGGTTGTTGTCGCCCTCCGGTCCGGAGCCGTCGTTGGCGACGCTGTTGAGGGTGACGTTGACCGGGATGCCGCGGGCGGCATAGTCGGTCGTGTCGGTGCCCGCACCGCCGCTGAAGTTGTCCCGGCCGTCCGGGGTCGACAGCGCCACCGCCGTGTCGTTGCCCGTCCCGCCGACCAGGGTGTCGTTGCCGGCCCCACCGATCACGGTGTCGTTGCCGTTACCGCCGATCAGACCGTCGTTGCCCGGCCCGCCGACCAGGGTGTCGTTGCCGTCCCGGCCGGTCAGCGTGTCGTTGCCGCCCCGGCCGTCCAGCACGTTGCCGGCGGCGTTGCCGGTGAGCCGGTCGCCGGCCCGCCCGCCGATGGCGTTCTCCACGTTGGACAGGTTGTTGTCGCCCTCCGGGGCGGAGCCGTCGTTGGGCGCATTGTCCAGGGTGACGTTCACGGCGATGACCCGGAGCCGGTAGTCGGTGGTGTCCCGGCCGGCTCCGCCGTTGAAGGTGTCCCGGCCGTCCCGCACGGCCTCGGCGACCGCCCGGTCGTTGCCGCGGTTGCCGATCATCGTGTCGTTGCCGAACCCGCCCGTCAGCACGTCGCTGCCCGGCCCGCCGATCAGCACGTCGTTGCCGGGACCGCCGGTCAGCAGGCCGGTGGTGGTCGTGGTGTTGTTGACGCGGTCGTTCAGATTGCCGGTGTTGACCGCGAGCCGGGTGATGCCCGCTGCCGGACAGCGGACCGCGTTGGCGGCGATCCGGACACAACCCGGCCCGGCCGTCATGGTGTCGCCGAGGTCGCGGAGCACGAAGTTGGCTCCGACCCGGGTGATGGTGATGTTGTTGGCCCGGTTGTTCGCGGCGTTTGCGGTGATCTGGGCGCCGGCCCGGGTGACTCCCGTGGCGGCGTAGGCCGGAGCGGCCATCAGCAGTGTGGGTACCGTCCCGAGTACTGCCAGAGCAGCGAACCGGCCAGGATGGCGCAGCTTCATGACTTTCTTCCCCCTCGATTGCGTGCCGGCGACCCCTCGCCGGGCACCGCAACACCGTCGCAGCTCAACCACCTGCGGCCGGAGGAACAAATACGAGTCCGAGTGAGTAAAGATGCTCGCCGCAACTGTCGGCCGGACGCTCGTCCGGCCAACCTGACACGTTCCTGACGCCCGGCCGGGAGGCTGTCCGACGCCCGGGATCGGCCCGGGCACCGGACAGAGAGGCGACTCCATGCGGAGAAGTCAGGTGCTGGCGGTGGCGGTCGCGCTGACCTTCCTGTCAGCCTGCGGATCCCCGGCCGAGAGCAAGGCCGACAGCGAGAAGAAGGTGGCCACGCTGGCCAGTGTGGAGGCGGCGCCGTCCGCCTCCGCGTCGGCCACCGCGCAGCGCCCGCGCGAGCGGCTGGACACCACGCCCGAGGAGTTCGAGGCGATGCTGGGCCCCTACAACAAGTGCATGAAGGAACACGGCTACTCGCCGAAGGGTGAGCCGAACGGCGGCACCGGCGCCCGACCGGCCACCGACAAGGAGAAGGAGTCCTCCGACGAGGCGAACCGGATCTGCGAGCCGCAGTTCTACCCGCTGCCGCCGTGGGAGAAGGACCCGGCCAACCCGGAGTCCCGCGACTTCGCCCGGGACGTGGTGAAGTGCCTGAAGAAAAAGGGCATCAAGTACGTCGAGGTCTCCGACGACGGCATCAGCATCGCCCTGGGCGGCGAGCAGAACGACCCGACGTCGATCAGCCGGGGCCTGGACCTGGCCCCGGAGTGCGAGCGCACCGTCGCCGCGGCCCGGAAGAAGTAGCCGGCGATGCGAAGAATCCCCATCGCACTGGTGATCGCCGCGATCGCACTGTCGTCCTGCGACTCGCCCGAGCCCCGGCCCGAGCAGACCGGCGGCAAGGTCGCCAGCCTGACCAGCGCCGCGCCGAAGGCGTCGGCCAAGCCGGAACGCCCGCGCGAACGGCTGGACGGCACGCCCGAGGAGTACGAGGCCCTGCTCGGGCCGTACAACAAGTGCCTGAAGGAACACGGCGCCCTGCCGAAGAGCGAGTGGTACCAGAACGGCCAGGTCCCCGAGAAGAGCAAGCTGATCGAGCTGGCCGACAAGGCGACCGAGGCGGACCGGATCTGCGGTCCGCTCTATTCCCCGCTGCCGCCGTGGGAGAAGGACCCGGCCAACCCGGAGTCCCGCGACTTCGCCCGCGACGTAGTGAAATGCCTGAAAGGCAAGGGCATCAAGTACGTCGAGGTCGGCGACAACGGCGTCGACGTCGAGCTGGGCGGCGCGAACAACGACATGCCGTCGATCCGTAACGGCCTGGACCTGATCCCGGCGTGCGAACGCGAGGTCGCGGCGAAGCTGAAGAAGTAGCGGCCGGGGAGGCGGCGGCCCCGGCCGCCGCCTCGAGAGCTTCGGGATAAGGCCTCTGCCCGTACCGGAAGAGGTTGTGGCCTTGAGGTCCTCAGACCGTGGCCAGCGCCTGGGTCGGGGTCAGGCGGGCCGCTCGCACGCACGGGTAGACGCCGGCCAGCACTCCGATCACGATGGCGCCGCCCACCCCGACGCCGGCCGACTGGGCGGGGATCACCAGGGGCCAGTCCTGCCAGGCCGCGTAACCGATGGTGGCTAGCAGGCCCAGGGCGGTGCCGCCGATGCCGCCGAGGGTGGCCAGCAGCACCGACTCGGTGAGGAACTGGCCGCGGATCTGGCCGCGGGTGGCGCCCAGCGCTCGCCGCAGGCCGATCTCGGAGCGTCGTTCCAGGACCGAGACGACCATCGTGTTGGCGACGCCGATCCCGCCGACCGCGAGCGCCACCCCGGCCAGCGCCAGGAACAGCACCGAGAAGCTGCTCTCGGTGGCGCGCTTGGCCGCCAGCGCGTCGGACGGCCGGGTGACCATGACCGCCCCGGGTCGTTCCGGCGAGACGGTCTCGGCCAGTACGTCGCGCACCGCCTCGATCTGCGACTCGTCGCTCTGCACGTAGAGCACGGTCGGGTGGCCGTCGAAGCCCAGTTCGGACTTCGCGGCCGGCCAGCCGACCAGCACCGACCGGTCGATATCGGGGGCGAGCGGGGTGGTGGCCAGGATGCCGACCACGGTGAACTTCCGGTCGGCGATCACCACCTGGGGCGCGGGCACGCCGGCCGGCAGGCCGGTCACGCCGAGCCGGCCGGCCGCGACCGAGCCGAGCACCACGGCCGGGAACCGCTCGGTCGCCGCGGTCAGCCAGCGGCCGGTCCGGACCCGGGCGTTGATCGTGGGGAGCAGGTCGGTCCGGGCGGCCAGCACGGTCAGGCCGGAGCCGTTGCCCGGGTCGGTGCGGTCGTTGCGGCGCACCAGGGTGTGCGTGTTGGCGACCGCGCTGGCCGCGGTGACCGGGCCGATCCGCCGGACCATCTCGACCGCCGTTTCCGGCAGCGGGGCCGGCGGGTTGACGTCGGGCAGGGCGACCGCCTGCAGGGTGTTGGTGCCGAGCGCGCTGAGCTTCTCGACCAGTGCCGCCTGGCTGGACGACGGGATGCCGGTCACCACGATCATCGTGGCGATGCCGATCGCGATGCCCAGGGCGGACAGCGCGGCCCGGGCCGGCCGGGTGCGCAGGCCGAGCAGGCCGAGCGACAGGAAGTCGGCGAACGACAGGTGGATCACCGGACCAGCCGCCCGTCCCGGATCTCGATCCGCCGGGGCAGCGACGCGGCGATGTCCCGGTCGTGGGTGATCAGCGCGATCGTGGTGCCCTGCTCGTTGAGCCGGCGCAGCAGGTCGAGCACGACCTGGCCGGTGGCGGTGTCCAGGGCGCCGGTCGGCTCGTCGGCCAGCACCAGCGACGGCCGGTTGACCAGCGCGCGGGCGATGGCCACCCGCTGCCGTTCGCCGCCGGACAGCTGCGCCGGGCGGTGCCCGGCGCGGTGCGTGAGACCGACCCGGGCCAGCGCGTGCCGGGCCCGTTCCGGCCGGTGCCGGCGCGGCACCCCGCCGTATAGCAGGCCGGTGGCCACGTTCTCGGCCGCGGTCAGCCCGTCGGTGAGGTGGAACTGCTGGAAGACGAAGCCGATCTCGCGGGCCCGCAGCGCGGACAGCCGCCGGTCGCTGAGCGTGGCCACGTCCTGCCCGGCGATCCGTACCGTGCCTTCGGTGGGCCGGTCCAGGGTGCCGATGATGTTGAGAAGGGTGGACTTGCCCGACCCGGACGGGCCGACGATCGCCACCAGCTCACCCTCGGCGATGTCCAGGTCGACGCCGGTCAGGGCGGCCACGCCGCCGGGATAGCGCATGCTCACGCCGCGCAGGGACAGGACCGTCATGACGCGACCACCACGTCGACGCCCTCGGCCAGGCCGGCGCCGCTGATCTGGACCCAGCCGTCGGCGAACATCCCGGTCTCGACCGCCACCAGGCCGTTCGGGCCCTGCACCGCGTATCCGCCCTCGGTCAGCGCGATCAGCGCCTCGATCGGCGCGGCCAGCACGTCCTTCGCGGTCTTCCCGGCCACGTTCACCGCGACGTTGGCCGAGTCGAGCTTGGCGATGGTCTTCGGGTCGTCGACGGTCACCGACACGGTCAGTTTCGGCGGGCCGTCGGCGACGCCGCCGTCGGCCGCCGCCAGGGTGCGGCCCACCGACAAAATCCGGGCCTTGACCGTACGGTCGTCGGGCAGCGTCACGGTCACCGCGTCCCCGCGATCCAGGGCGGCGGCGTCGTTCAGCTCGGCCGACACGGTGATCACCTTGCGGGTGGAGGTGACCGACATCAGCGGGGCGTTGGCGGGGGAGCCGGGCTGGGCCGCGATCGCGTCGACCCGGACCGCGCCGGCCAGCACCTCGACGTCACCGACCGCGATCGTGCCGGTGACCGGGAGGCCCAGGTCGTCCTGCCAGCGCTTGATGGCCGCGATCAGCCGGTCGGTGAGGACGCTCGCGCCGTCGTCGTCGACCGCCGGCGGCCCGAACCCGTACCCCAGCGCCCGGAGGTTGTCGGCGATGATCCGCACGTCCCGGCCGGTCAGGTTCTTCCCGGCGATCGGCCGGTACAGCGGCATGCTGCCGTAGAACAGCGTCACCGGCTTGTCGTCCGCCCGGAACAGCTGCTTGCCGCGCTTGATGGTGGCGCCGACGGCCGGCAGCCAGGTCACCGTGGCCGCGGTGTGCCCGGCGAGCGGGCGCGGCGGGCCGAAGCCGATGCTGCCGTCCAGTTTCCGGGTGGTGGACAGGTCGCGGCGCTCGAGCGGCACCGTCTCGACCGCGGTCGTCTCCTCGACCACCGGTTCCCCGGCTGCCCGGTGCCGGAGCACCATGACCGCCGCGCCGGCCCCGAGAGCAGCTACGACCAGCAGTCCAGCCAGCCACTTCACCCAGGTCCGGCGGCGTGGCGGTGGGTCCGGAACGAGCGGTATCACTTCGGTCGTCGCTTGCATGGCGACGAGCGTGGCCGGGGGCGGTTAGAAAGCTGTTAGGTATCGTCGAACTTCTCATCGCGGGTGCGGGACGCACCTATCATCGCCGCCATGTGTGCTCAGGTCCTGGTCGCCGAGGATGAACCCCGCCAAGCCGAGGTGGTCCGGCGCTATCTGGTCGCGGCCGGTCACCAGGTGCTGGTCGTGCACGACGGCCGGGCCGCGCTGGCCGAGGCCCGGCGGTGGCAACCCGACCTGCTGGTGCTGGACGTAATGATGCCGGGCCTGGACGGCCTGCAGGTCTGCCGGACACTGCGCGAGGAATCGGACGTGCTGGTGCTGATGCTCACCGCCCGGACCACCGAGGACGACCTGCTGCGCGGCCTGGAACTGGGCGCCGACGACTACCTGACCAAGCCGTACAGCCCGCGGGAGCTGATGGCCCGGGTGCGCACCCTGCTGCGGCGGGTGTCCCGGGGCGCCGCGCCGGCCGGGCCCGGACCACGGCGGGTCGGCCGGATCGGGGTCGACCCGGCCCGGCACGAGATCACCGTGGACGGCGTCCCGGTCGAGTGCACCCGCGGCGAGTTCGCCATCCTGGCCGCGATGTCCGAGCAGCCCGACCGGGTGTTCAGCCGGGCCCAGCTGCTGCACCACACCCGCGGGATCGACCGGAGCTCGACGGAACGGACCATCGACGTACACATGATGAATCTGCGCCGGAAGATCGAGGCCGACCCGCAGCGACCGGCCCAGCTGATCACGGTGCACGGCGTCGGTTACAAGCTGGCGGCGGAGACGCCGGGATGACCGGCCGGGTGCCGGTGCGGCACAGCCTGGTGACCCGGCTGCTGGTCACCTCGGTGCTGATCGCGATCGCCGCGATCGTGTCGACCGCCTGGCTGGCGGCCAGCACCGCGACCCGGGCCATCCGGCAGGAGCAGGGCCGGTCGCTCACCGAGGACAAGGGCGTGTACGACATGCTCGTCGCGTACGCGGCCGGGCATGCCGACTGGTCCGGCGTCCCGGCCCTGATCCAGCAGCGGGCCACCAAGCTGGGCCGCCGGATCACCCTGACCACCCCGGACCGGGCGGTCATCGCCGACTCCGGCCCGGGCCCGTCGCTGGCGACCGCGCGGCCGTCCGCCACCGTCGACCCGCTCAACCTGGACCTCGCGCTGACCGGCGGCACCGAGCGCATCGACGGGCGGGTGACCGGCCCGTTCCGGATCCCGGCCGACCAGCGCGACACGCTGCGGAAGCTCGCCTCCGATGAGCTGATCTGCCTGCGCAAGGCCGGCGCCGACGGCAAGATCACCGAGCAGCCGAGCGGCCGGCCGGTGGTCACCGCGCTCGGGTCCGATTCGGCGAAGATCGAGATCTACTGCGATCGGCGGCTGCCGTTCGAGATCACCAAGTCCGAGCGCAAGCCGCTGCAGAACCTCGGCGACCTCACCTCGCGCTGCGTCGGCCTGCCGGCCGGTTATCAGGTGGGGGTGTGGCCGGACTTCTCGACCTACGTGGCGAAGGCCGACTCGCCGCGCGACGTGGCCGCCGTGCCGATGCCCGACACCGGGACGACGCCCACCGCCCGCATCCGCGGCTGCGTGGAGAAGTCCCGGCGGACCATGCTCCAGCCGTACGTGGCCCCGGCCGCCCTGCTGTTCGTCACCGACCCGGGCGCGGGCGCCGACCAGACCCGGTTCACCCTGTCCCGGCCCAACACCATCCGGATCGTGGCCACCACCGGTGGCGTCCTGCTCGCCACCATCCTGGTCACCGTGCTGGTCGGCCGCCGGCTGGTCCGGCCGCTGCGGGCGCTCACCGACGCCGCCGACCGGCACCATCCGGCCCCGGTGTCCACCCAGGACGAGATCGGCCGGCTGGCCCGGGCCCTGAACGACTCCACCGAGCGGCGGGACCGGGCCGAGGCGCAGCGCCGGGACATGGTCAGCGACGTGGCGCACGAGCTGCGCACCCCGCTGACCAACATCCGCAGCTGGCTGGAGGCCGCCCAGGACGATCTGGCGCCGACCGACGCCCAGCTGCTCGGCCTGTTGCACGAGGAAGCGGTGTTGCTGCAGCACATCATCGACGACCTGAGTGACCTGGCCGAGGCGGACGCCGGCACGCTGCGCATCCACTCGGAACCGATCAAACTGCGTGACGTGCTCGCCCAGGTGGTGGACAGCCATCAGGCTCCCGCGTACGCGGCCGGGGTGCACCTGGGCATCGAGGTCGACGGCGAGCCGGTGGTGGCGGCCGACGCGGTGCGGCTGCGCCAGCTGGTGGGCAATCTGGTCTCCAACGGCATCCGCTACACCCCGCGGGGCGGTTCGGTCACCGTCGGGGCAAAAGGGGCGACGATTACCGTACGGGACACCGGTGTCGGTATCGCCCCGGCCGACCTGCCGCGGATCTTCGACCGGTTCTGGCGGGCCGATGAGTCCCGCAGCCGGTCGACCGGGGGCAGCGGCCTGGGCCTGGCCATCGCCCGCAAGCTGGCCGAGGCGCACGGCGGCACCATCGAGGTGGCAAGCACCCCGGGCGAGGGCACCACGTTCACGATCCAGCTGCCCTGACCGGGCGTATCAGTCAATTCAAACCTTTCGGCCATGTCCGCAATTATGGTGTTTTGTTAACTTGGAGGGGCAGCCCCGCGCAACTGAAGGACCCCCCATGACGCAGGATCGCCGCAGCACCATCCGCTCGACGCCGGACCGCCGGAGCACCCCGCCCGGCCAGCCCCGCCGGCCACCCAAGGTCAGTGTCGTCATCCCCACGCTGAACGAGGCGAAGAACCTGCCGCACGTGTTCGAGGCGCTGCCGGTCGGCCTGCACGAGGTCATCCTGGTCGACGGCGGTTCGTCGGACGACACCGTCGAGGTCGCGCGCCGGCTGCGCCCCGACGTGGTGGTGGTACAGCAGACCCGTACGGGCAAGGGAAATGCTCTGGCTGTTGGGTTTGCCGCCTGCACCGGCGATGCCATCGTGATGATCGACGCGGACGGCTCCACCGACCCGGCCGAGATCCACCGGTTCGTCGAGGCATTGATCGAGGGGGCCGAGTTCGCCAAGGGCTCGCGCTTCGGCAAGGGCGGCCACAGCGACGACATCACCCCGCTGCGCCGGGCCGGCAACATGGGCCTCAACCTGTTCGTCAACACCCTGTTCAAGACCAAGTTCACCGACCTCTGCTACGGCTACAACGCCTTCTGGCGCCGCGCCGTACCGGTGATGGACCTGCCCGCGACCGACCTGCCGCGACCGGCCGACGGCAGCAAGCTGTGGGGCGACGGGTTCGAGATCGAGACCCTGATCAACATCCGGGTCGCGGCCGGCGGAATGCGGGTCACCGAGGTCTCCAGCATCGAACACCTGCGCATTCACGGCGTGAGCAACCTCAACACGTTCCGGGACGGCACCCGGGTGTTGCGCACCATCCTCAGCGAGTACCGCCGGCTGCACGCCCAGCGGCGCGCGGCGGCCAAGGCCGCGGCGCCCGGCCGGGGCAAGGTCGTCCCGGTGCTGGCCGTTCCCGGCGGCAATTGGTACGGAACGGTCGACGGGCTGCTCGCGGCCGAGACCGAGGCCGCGCCCACCCGGTAGTCCCTTTTAAAGGCCGCCGACCCGGTTCGTCCTACCGGGTCGGCGGTTTTGTTGGATCGAAATCGGTCTACGCCTTCCCCTTGCTACGCATCGATGCCTAGGTTCCTAGGCGGACCCAAACGGTCCACAGTGCATCCGGGCCGCGCCCGCACCACCGGCGGGTGTGGCACCACCGCTCCGGAGGTAAATCGATGCGAAAAGTCGTAGTGGGATTGCTGGGCTTGAGCCTGGCGTCCGGATTGGGTGTTTCGCTCAGTCCGGCCGCCGTGGCCGCGCCCTCGGCGGAGACGCCGGCCGCGACCCCCTCGGACAAACATGCGGCCAGCGACGAGCTGGTCGGTCCGCTCGAACAGAAGCGGAGGGCGTTGCGGGAGAAAGCTGTCAGCGATGTCGCCTCCGGCCGCGCCAAGTTGGAGAACCGCAACGGCAGCACGGTCGTCAAGGTCGGTCAGTCGACCGGCGGCGGCGCTTTCGGCGGAAAGTCGCGCAGCCGTGGCGGCGGCCGCGACAACCGCGATCAATACGTGGAACTGGCCCGGGAGAAGACCGACCGGATCTTCGTGATCCTCGCCGAGTTCGGCAACGAGCGTGATCCGCGCTTCCCCGACCAGGACACCGAACCCACCACGGCCGGGCCGCAGCGGTTCGACGGCCCGTTACACAACCAGATCCCGGCACCGAACCGCGCGCTCGACAACACCACTGTCTGGCAGGCCGACTACAACCGCGCGCACTACCAGAACCTCTACTTCGGCAAGGGTAAGAACACCGAGTCGGTCAAGACCTACTACGAGACCCAGTCGTCCGGGCGCTACAGCGTCGACGGCACGGTCACCGACTGGGTGAAGGTCAAATACAACGAGGCACGGTACGGCCGGTCCGGTGACGACCCTGCCGACGAGAACGGGGACGACCCGAACGTGTGCGGCAGCAATGTCTGCAACACCACGTTCGACCTGGTCCGGGACGCCGCCGCCCAGTGGGTCACCGACCAGCTCGCGCTCGGCCGCACCAAGGCCCAGGTGGTCGCCGAGCTCAAGACGTTCGACCAGTGGGACCGGTACGACTTCGACGGCGACGGTAACTTCAACGAGCCGGACGGCTACCTCGACCACTTCCAGATCGTGCACGCCGGCGGCGACGAGGCGGACGGCGATCCTTCGCAGGGCGAAGACGCGATCTGGAGCCACCGGGCTTTCGCGTACGGCGATGACGAGGGTGACCGCGGCCCGGCCGGCAACCTGCTGGGCGGCACCGAGATCGCCGACACCGGCCTGTGGATCGGCGACTACACGATCCAGCCGGAAAATGGCGGCCTGAGCGTGTTCGTCCACGAGTACGGCCACGACCTCGGCCTGCCCGACGACTACAACGTGCTGGCCGGCGGCAACGGCAACAACGAGTACTGGACGCTGATGGCGCAGAGCCGGCTCAACGCGGCGGGGGAGCCGCTCGGCACCCGGCCGGGCGACCTCGGGGCGTGGAACAAGCTCCAGCTCGGCTGGCTCGATTACGAGACGGTGGTGGCGAAGCAGAAGCGGACCCTCACCCTCGGCCCACAGGAGTACAACAGCAAGAAGGCGCAGGCCGCCGTCGTGGTGCTGCCGAAGAAGACGGTGGTCACCCAGTTCGGTGCGCCGTTCGCCGGCACCAAGCAGTATTTCTCCGGCAATGCCGACGACCTCCGCAACTCGATGACGCGCCAGTTCGATCTGGCCGGCACGACCGCGCCGACGCTTTCCCTCAAGGCGCGTTACAACATCGAGGAGGGCTTCGACTATCTGTACGTGCGGGCGTCGCTCGACGGACAGAAGTGGACGGCTCTCGACGGCACGGTCAACGGCCAGCCGTTCATCCGGGACGGGGCCAATCCGCCCCGGCCGGCGCTCGGTGGCAGCACCGAGGACCAGTGGGTGGACGTTGCGGTGCCGCTCACTGCTTATGCGGGCCAGAAGGTTTATCTGCAGTTCTATTACCGCACCGACGGCGGTTTCGCGGCCGGCGGTTTCTTCTCGGACAACCTGCAGGTCACCGACGGTGCCACGGTGCTGTTCAGCGACGACGCCGAGAGCACCTCGCCGTGGACGCTGAAGGGTTTCTCGGCGGTGGGAACCAGCGCGACCGGCCAGTACGACAATTACTACATCGCCGGCCACCGCACCTATGTCTCGTACGACAAATACCTGAAGACCGGCCCGTACAACTTCGGTTTCCTCAACACCAAGCCTGATTGGGTCGAGCACTACTCGTACCAAACCGGGGTGTTGATTTCCTATTGGGACCGGTCCCAGGTCGACAACGACACCAACTGGCACCCGGGCGTGGGCCGCAACCTTTACATCGACTCGCACCCACGCCCGTTCTACCGGATGGACGGCCTGCCGTTCAGTTCCCGCATCCAGGTCTACGACGCACCGTTCGGGCTGCGTAAGGCCGATTCGATGACCCTGCACATCAACGGCGCGGCTTCCTATGTACGCGGTCAGCCCGGCCAGCCGCTGTTCGACGACACCCAGAAGTACTTCTACGACGAGTTGCCGAACCACGGGGTCAAGCTCCCCGCGGTCGGTGTGAAGATTCGCGTGCTGTCGGAGAACGGCACCTCCGCGAAGATCCGCATCTCGTAACGAGGCCGGCGGCCCGGGAACCTTTCCCGGGCCGCCGTCGCGCGGGGCAACGATCAACGTCGATACCTGCCAGGATGGCCGGATGAGACCGTTCATTGCCGCTCTGACCGGCGTCACCCTCGCTCTCACCGCCGCCATCGCCGCACCGGGCGCCGCCACCGCCGCCACCAGCGGCGTGCCGTGGGCCGCGTGCACCGAGGCCAACCTCGCCGGATTCGAGTGCGCTACCCGCGAGGTGCCGCTCGACTACGACAAACCACGCGGCGCGACCACCACGATCGCGCTCGCCCGCCGCCCCGCCGACGACCCCGCCCACAAGATCGGCACCATCTTCGTGAACCCCGGTGGCCCGGGTGGAGCCGGCCGCGGCATGGTCGTCGCGGCCGCCGCCGGCCGGATCGTCGGGCCCGACGTGCTGGCCCGCTTCGACATCGTCGGCTTCGACCCGCGCGGGATCGGCGCCAGCGACCCGGTCCAGTGCTTCCCGACCGACGCCGAGGCCGAGGCGCTCTTCGCGCAGATGCGGCTGGTCCCGCTCAGCCGGGCCGAGATCAGCAGCACGATCCGGGCCAACCTGGCCTACACCGACGGCTGCGTGCGCAACGCCGGCCCGCTGCTCGAGCACATGAGCACGCTGAACGTCGCCAAGGACCTCGACCAGCTGCGCCAGGCGGTCGGCGACCGCAAGCTCAACTACATCGGTTACTCCTACGGAACGCTGATCGGCGCCACCTACGCCAACCTGTTCCCGAGCAACGTCCGAGCCGTGGTCATCGACGGCAACGTCGACCCCGACCAGCGCACCAACCACCGGATGGACAACAAGTTCGAGCGGGCCGGCGGCTTCGAGATCGTGCTGAGCGCGTTCCTGTCCGAGTGCGACAAGGCCGGTGCGAACTGCGCGTTCGCCGGTGACGCCCGCACCAAGTTCGACGCGCTGCGCGACCGGCTCCGGCAGGGCCCGGCCGAGGTGCCCGACCTCGGCGGCACGGTGACCATCGACGACCTGACCGACTTCATCTCCGGCACGATGTACAACATCGCGTCCTGGCCGGACGCCGCGGTCACCCTGCAGATCGCGTACGACGCGGTCCTCGGCGGCGGCGCGCCGGCCGCCCTGGCCGCCCGCCCGTTCCCGAAGGCCAAACCCGGCCCGGGTTGGTCGGCCGACGATTACCTCTACAACGGCAACGACTCGTTCCTCGCGGTGAACTGCGCGGACACCCGGGTGCCGCGCGACCCGGCGGCCTATCCCGGCATCGCCGCCCGCTTCGAGAAGGCGAGCCCGACGTTCGGCCGGGCCGAGGCGTTCGGCGAGGTGGCCTGCGCCAACTGGCCGCTGATCAACGAGCGTTACCACGGCCCGTGGAACCGCCGCACGGCCAACACCGTGCTGGTGGTCAACCCGACGCACGACCCGGCCACCCGGTACGACTTCGCCGTGCGGATGACCAGGGAGCTGGGCAACGCCCGACTGCTCACTCTGGATGGTTACGGCCACACCACCCGCTACAGCGCCTGCATCACCGGTTGGTACAGCCGCTACCTGATCGACGGCGCCCTGCCGCCGGCCGGCACCCACTGCCAGCAGGACCGGGCGCCGTTCCCGGCGGCGCCGTAGTGCGTATCGACATGCGCCTATCAACTTTGGGGGAGGTCTGTTAGCGTCACTCGCGTTTGTCAGCCCGGCGTGCGGGGGTGCGCTTTGTCAGATCTCGCCACCGACCCGGTGACCGAGCCGTCCGTTGCCGAGCCGAAACCGGCCGGCCGGCCGCACCGGTTCGAGGCGCTGATCGCCACCGTCGGGTCGGTGCTTCTCGCGATCGCCATGGTCTGGCTGATTCCGCCGTACGCGAAGGATCTGATGGTTGGCGGGGTCAAACCCGCCACCATCGCCGATCCGGTGCACACCATCATCGGCGACGGTGGTGACACGACCGCGCAGGCCTGGCTGGTGGCCTGGGACGGGCATTCGCTGCTGCACGGCCTGCGCGGTCTGTGGGCGACGAACGCCTTCTACCCGGAGAAGTACGGCCTGGCGCTCAACGACAGCCTGTTCGGGTACGTCCCGGCCGGGCTGATCGGCACCGGGGTGGACGCCGCCATCCTGCGTTACAACATCCTGTTCGTGCTGGCCTTCGCGCTCGCCTTCCTCGGCGGTTACGCCCTGCTGCGGCAGCTCGGCGCCGGCCGGGTCGCGGCCGGGGTGGCCGGCGCCGCCCTTGCCTACGCGCCCTGGCGGTACGGCCACGTCGGCCACCTGAACATCCTGTCCACCGGCGGCATCACCCTGGCGTTCGCGATGCTGGCCCGGGGCCACGGCTGGTCGCTGACCCACGGCTACCGCCGGGATCGGGTGCGGCCGGGCTGGGCGGTGGCCGGTTGGCTGGTCGCGGCCTGGCAGGTCAGCCTGGGCTTCGGGATCGGGCTCGGCTTCGTCTACGTGCTGGCCGTGGTGGGGCTGGGCGCGGTGCTCGGCTGGCTGCTGCGCGGCCGCCCGCCGCTGACCCGCGGGCTGGTCATCGGCGATCTGGTCGGCGGGCTGCTCTTCGCCGCGACCACGCTCTATTTCGCGTACGCCTATCAGCAGGTCCGCGAGTCCTACCCGGCGGTGACCCGGTCCTGGGACTACATCGCGGCGTTCTCGCCGACGCCGCGCAGCCTGCTCGTCGCGCCGTTGTTCTCGCTGCCGCTGGGCGAGCTGCACAACGAGGCTCGGGCCGCGCTCGGCAACGCCGACAACGAGAAGGTGATGCTCTGCGGGTACGTGCTGTACCTGCTCGCCTTCGGCGGATTGTTCCTGTCGGCGTGGTCGGTGCGGCAGCGGCTGGTGCTGCTGGCCGGCACGGTGGTCGGGGTGCTGTGCGCGCTGGGCACCAACGGTCCCCTCTACCGGCTGATCTACCTGTACGTTCCCGGGTTCGACGGCAGCCGTACGCCGGGCCGGCTGATCCTCTGGCCGACCATCCTGCTGGCGATCCTGGCGGCCGGTTTCGTCACCGAGCTGGCCCGGTTCGCCCACCGGGTCACCCTGCCGGAGTTCCGGACGACCGCCGCCCGGGTGGTGACCGTCCCGCTGCTGCTGCTCGTGCTGGCCGAAGGCCTCCCCGACCTGGCCCACGTGCGGTTGCCGGCCGAACCGGCGGCGATGGCGCAGGCGACCGGGCCGATGATCGTGCTGCCGTCCGACGACGGCATCGACAGCAACATCATGCTCTGGTCGACCGCCGGCTTCCCGACCATGGTGAACGGCGTGGCCAGCTACAACCCGCCGCAACGCCAGGCGATCCGGGACGTGATGCAGACCTTCCCCAGCGCGGCCAGCCTGGACATGCTGCGCCAGCAGGGGGTCCGCAGTGTGGTGGTGCTCCGCGACCGGGTCGTCGGCACGCCCTTCGAGGCCGCTCTCAGCGTGCCGCCGATGCCCGGTATCACCCGCCGGGACGTCGGCCTGGACATCATCTACGACATCTCTTAGGGAGTGCTCGAAAGGCCGCCCGAAAGTCCTTGGCTTGGGTGGCCGCGGTGGTCGATCCTCGCGGTATCGCCTGAGTCGACCGGGGGTGACGTGCCGTGGCGTCCGCAGAGCAGCGCACTCCCGAGTTCGAGCCGCCCGACGCGGTCGGTGTCCGCCGGCCCGATCCGGGCCCGGCCGGCCCGGTCATGCTGCCGGGCGCGGGCAACGCCGCCATGGCCCGGATGCTCCAGGGAGCGCCGTCCGGGCCCGCGGGTCTCGCGGAACTCAGCGCCCTGGCCGGCAACGCCCAGCTCGCCCGGTTCGTCGGCGGGCCACCAGCGCCGGCGGCACCCGCGGCGCCCGGCGTCGGCGCGCACGGCGGCCCGATCCAGGAGCTGCAGGTCAAGCTCAGCCGGCTGCAGGCCTCGGCGGCGCCGCTGACCGAGGACGGCCGCTACGGTCCGCTCACCGAGGCCGCGGTGCGCACCTTCCAGACCGGTGCCGGGATCGTGCCGGTGACCGGCCTCGCCGATCCGGTCACCACGGCCGCGATCGACGCGGCGTTCGCCGCCCTGCCGGCCCCGGTCCGGGTGCAGCTCGCGCTCGGCGCCACCGGGCCCGACGTCGGGTTCGCCCAGCAGAAGCTCAACGCCGTCGGGGCCAACCCCCGGCTGGTCATCAACGCGGTGTTCGACGCGACCATGATGGGCCCGGTCATCGCGTACGAGATCGCCGCCCTGCACCGGTTCCCGACCGGCACGGTCGACGCCGCCATGTGGACGGCCCTGGACGCCGGGGTCAAGGGCGGGTTCGTCGCGCCGGAGGGGGCCGGCGCCACCCCGGTCGAGCAGAACACGCCGAGCGGCACCGCCAACTCGCTGGGCACCCAGGTCGCCGGCACCTCGCTGCACCCGGTCGTCGGCGTCGGCGGGCTGACCAGCGGTCCTGGCGTGCACGAGCTGCAGCAGAAGCTCAACAACGCCGGCGCCGCCCCGAAGCTCAAGGACGACGGCTCGTTCGGCCCGCTCACCCAGGCCGAGCTGCGGAAATTCCAGAGCGGGCGGGTGCCGCCGCTGCCCGCGACCGGCACCGCCGACAAGGCGACCTGGGACGCGCTCGACGTGGCGTCGCCCGCGTCGATGACCGGTGCGGTCGAGCGGCAGTGGACCGAGGTGGTCGGCGGCGCCACGTACAGCATGGTCGGGGTCGGCGCCTCGCATTACTCGTGGGAGATCCAGAAGACCCGGATGCTGGTCACCGCCAAGGTCAACTTCGTCGGGCTGGCCGCGCCGGGCGCCTGGTTCGGGCACGTCGAGGCGATGTGGAACCAGTACAAGGGTGTCGACCCCGCGTCCGGCACGTCCATGCCGATCGACTTCAAGATGAGCAGCGGCGGCGGGGGTGACGCCAACACGGTGGAGGTGAAACCGGGGACCGGCCGGGCCAACGCCGGCGAGTGGTTCGTGGCCGACCCGAACGCTTCCAAGACCATCCCGCACGAGTTCGGCCACCTGATCGGCCTGCAGGACGAATATCAGCTGCACCCCGGCGACTACGTGCGGGTCACCGGCCACGAGCCGCCGGTCGGTGACGCGGCCGGCCCGGCCATCGCGCCCAGCGTGGTCGCCACCAACCTGCAGAACGCCATGGTGGCCCGCAGCTCGGCCAACGCCCAGGCGGCGAGCATCGGCGCCGGGGTGAAGGGCGGGGCGTACGCCCAGCGGGTGGTCCAGGAGTACGCGAAACTGGCCACCGTCACCGTGCCGGCGGTGGCCGCGGTCGCCGGCCCGCCGCCGGTGCCGGCCAAGCCCGCCGTGCCGCTGACCGGTGACCTGCTGTTCGACCTGAACGCCGCGCTGCCCAGCGACAACAACAGCTACGAGACGATCCAGACGTTCAGCTATTCGAGTGGTTCCATCATGGGCGACCCGGGCCGGGTGACCGATCCGCACGACCACGGCGCGCAGCCACGTCACCTGGGGGAGTTCATGGCTATTCTCGGCCGGGCACTCGGCGGCACCTGGGAGGCGAAGCGGCGATGATTCTGCGTTTGGTGATCGCGGACGGCAGCCAGTCCCCGGCCGTGGCGGAGAGCGTCGAGGTCGCCGCGGACGGCGCGCTGACCGGCTGGCGCAGCGTGAGCGACGGCGGGGCGGGCTGGTTCGACGGCCGGTTGCCGCCGGCCGAACTGGCCGAGATCCAGGCCCTGATCGAGGCGGTCGGGGCGACACCGCCGAAGGCTGCGGCCCGGCCGGACTCGGCCGAGGAGGTGCTGGAGCTGGACGCGACCGGCCCGGTCTCGATCGCCGGCCTCACCGCCGGACCGGGCGACTGGTCGAAGCTCGCCGCCGCCGCTCGCGGGCTGCTCGACCGGCTGACCGACTTCCCCCGAGCCGTCGTGGGCGTGCGCTACGCACCGGGTGTCGCCCGGCTGGTCCATCGGGGCGCCGACCCGGTCCGGGTCGACGTCGGCACCGTCACGGTGGGTGCGACCGCGTGGCGCGGCTACTACGAGCCGGCCGGTGACTGGGCCGGTGCGGTCGCCGGGCCGGGCGAGATCGAGGCCGGCCCGGAGTGGACGTACGACCTACCGCTCGGGCTTTCCTTCGATAGCGACACCGTTGTCCACCTGACCGCCGACTTCACGATTCTGAACGGCCCGACCCGGATCCCGGTCCGGGCGAAATTCACGCCGGATGCGCCATCTTGAGGTCGGCGTAGACCACGATGTTGTCCTCGTAGTGCCCGGCGGCGCTGTCGAAGTTGCCGCCGCAGGTGATCAGTCGCAGGCCGGCCCGGTTGATCGCGCCGTAGACGGCGTCGGCCGGGAACTTGTTCTTGGCGTACCGCTCGACCTTCACCACCGAGAACATCGCCATGCTGCCGTCCTGCCGGTCGACGTTGATCGAGTCGCCCGCCTTGAGGTCGGTGAGCCGGTGGAACGTGCCGGGCTTCTTCCGGTAGTCGACGTGGCCGGCCAGCACGGCCGGGCCGAGCGCGCCGGGGGTGGGTGCCCCGGTGTACCAGCCGACGGTCTTCGCGTCGGTGGGCACCTGCATGGCGCCGTCGGCCTGCAGTCCGAGTGCGGCGAGCGGCACGTCGACCCCGAGGGCCGGAATCACCACGCGCGTCGGGGTGGACGTGCTCATCAGGGGTCCGCTGGTGAGGGGCGCGACCGGATCGCTGTCCGGGGGTGTGCTCGCGGCTGACAACGGGGGCTGATCCGGCGTTCCCCGGACCACCGCGGTGACCCCGATGACGGTGAGGATCAGGATCACCGCCGAGAGCGCGTAGCGCCCCCAGCGGTTCCCAGCAGCGGTCATCACTGCCGGCCCAGGCGGCGGCGGGCGGCGAACGCACCGGCCGCGCCGAGCAGGGCGAGCCCGCCGATGCCGTACGCCATCATCGGGTCGTGCCGGGTGCTGCCGTCACCGGTGGCCACGCCGCCGACCGGCACCGAACCGACGGCCGCGCCGGACACCATGCCGCAGGTCGCCGGGTCGGTGGCCTCCTCCGGGATGCCGGTGAGACCGGCCGACTTGGCCAGGGTGGACTCGCCGAGCGCGTCCATGTCGTACTTGCCGTTGTTGTTGGCGTCGATGCCGTGCTCGACGATGTGCAGGTCCTTGAGGTGCGCGATGGTGCCGTCGGGCAGGTCGGCGGCCGGGATGGTGCGGTCGTAGGACAGGTTGCCCTTCGCGTCGGCGGCCGGCATCCGGTCGACGGCCAGGCCGCTCTTGGGCGAGGTGTCGCCCTTGGCGGTCAGCGAGATGAAGATGTTGCCGTACACCGGCATGCCTTCCTCGGTGCTGACGAAACCGTTGCCGTCCTTGTCGGCCGACATGTCGGGGCAGTGGAAGTCCATCCCGGCGGTGGAGCCGTGCAGGTGCTGGGCGTGCGGCGAGTTCGGCACCAGGCCCGTGGAGCGAATGCTGATCTTCAGGTCACCGTCGGACATCGCGGTCAGGGTGGCCGTTCCCGAGGCGCCCGACTTGTTCAGGGCGTCGAGCTGCACGTGAACGCTCTCATCGGCGAACGCGGCGCCGGGCGCGGCGAACAGGATCGCGGCCGCGGCCGGAACGACGAGAAGGGTGCGGGAGAGTTTCACGGGGGCTCCTTCGACTGGCGGCTGGTTCCCCCGGTGATTCGGAGCGGCCGATGGCCCGGATGGGTCTCAGCTGGGCGGTGCCGGGATTGTCCAGGTCGCGGCCGGGCGGGCCGAGTCGCGGAAACCGGCCAGGAAAACCCGCTCGACGGCCAGGTCGAGCTGCCAGTCGGTGTCGCGGGTGGTCCAGCTCAGCGCGTACGAGTGGGCGTCGCCGTTGGCCAGCACCAACCGGTGGACGTGCTGTCGTGGTGCGCCGGGCGGCTGCCAGGAGTACTCCCAGTCGGCGCCGCCGCCGGGAACCAGCAACGGCCCCATGCTGACCTTCCGGTAGCCGGGCAGCGAAACCGAGCGTTCGGCGTCCTGCCACCGCCGCACCGGCTTGCCGTCGAGCGGACCGGCGGCCTGAACCGTGAAGGACCGGGCACCGGTGGGGTCGGCGAAGCACACCAGGGCGCCGGCCCGGGCCCGGGTCCAGCCCAGCGGCACCGCAAGCGCGAACCCGACCGCGTCGCGGTGCCACGTCCAGCCCTCCGGCAGTGAGATCGGCGCCTGCGCGGCGGTGCTGGTCAGCGTTTGTGGTGCCGCACCCGAGCAGGAGCCCGTGGCCACGGTCGTGACCGTGGCCGGCGGCGGGACCGGCCGACCCGAGCTGTCGTGGGCCCAGGCCGCGGCCGAGACGCCGGCGGCGGCCACGATCGCGGCCGCGATACCGGCGGCCAGCAGGTGTCGGGGCCGGCCACTTTCCGGCGGCCTGGCCTGGTCGACCGGCGCCCGGGCCGGCTGGAACCGAACGTTGTCGTCGGCGGGCCGGCGCTGCGCCGGAACGGCGTGCACACCGACCTCGCGATGGATCAGATCCTGCAGGGCCGTCTCGGCTTCCGCGGTGGTCAGCCGGTCGCCCGGGTCGACGGTCAGCAGCCCGGCGATGACCTCGTGCAGTGGCCCCGGATGCCGCACCGGGTCGGGGACACCGGCCAGGACGGCCGTCGTGAGGTCGCCGACGCTGGATCGGGCGAACACCGGCCGGCCCTCGACCGCCCAGTAGAGCGTGGCGCCCAGCGACCAGAGGTCGGTGCGCTCGTCGGAGACACCGTGCCGCATCCGTTCCGGCGCCATGTACGCGGGTGAGCCGATCAGCTGCTCGGCCTGGCCGATCCGATCGGAGCTCACGGTGGCCAGCCCGAAGTCGGTGAGCACGATCCGCCCGTCCGCCGCGATCAGCACGTTGCGTGGTTTGACGTCACGGTGCAGCACCCCGGCGGAGTGCGCCGCGCGCAGGGCGGCCAGCACGGCCAGCCCCACCCGCGCGGCGTTGCGGTGCGTCATCGGGCCGCCCTCGACGATCGCGTCGTGCAGGGAGCGGGACCGCACGTACTCCATCACGATCCAGGGCCGGCCGTCGGCCTGCACCACGTCGAAGATCCGCACCACATTCGGATGGTCGAGGCGCGCGGCGGCCCGCGCCTCCCGCACGGTGTTCGCCAGCGCCTCGGCCTGATCCGCCCACGGCAGGCCGGTCGGCGTCAGCACCTCCTTCACCGCGACCTCGCGATCGAGCAGTTCGTCCCGGGCATGCCAGACTCGCCCCATGCCACCCTTGGCGATCAGACCGATCACCCGGTAGCGGCCTGCGACCGTTTCGAACGCCATGACAGGTATTCGGAGTCAACCGGCCTCCGGCTAGGTCTGATTCTCAGAGCAGAGGGAGCGCGCGATGCACGAGGAGCTGCTGCGGGAGACTCTGCCGGGGGAGTGGCGGGTGCTGGCCAGCACGTTCCCGATGTGGCTGTCCGGGCGGCGGCTGCGGCCGACCTTCACCTACGCGGCCCGGCCCGGGTCGCCGCTGAGCCTGAGCGACGTGGTCAGTTACCGGACCCGGTCGGGGGCCACCCGGCGGATCACCGGCGTCGACCGGTTCGACGCCCGCACCGGCGTGTTCACCTGGCGGGGCCGCGGCGTCCTGAGCGCGCTGACCAGCCGGTGGCGGGTCGAGCACCTCAGCGACGACCGCGAGCTCATCGTGCTGACCTTCGAGCGGTCGCTGGTCACCCCGGCCGGGATCGACGTCATCGGCCGCGGCCCGGGGGAGCGGCCGGACGCCCGCGACCGCGTCCCGGCGAAGTTCGGCGCCGTGCGCTGGATCGGCTGACGCAAGCCAAGTGTGATCTACTTTGGATCCGCGTTGACCAGGCAAAACGTGATGGTGATCGAGAGAATGCATGCTTACGTCTGGTGCCGGAACGGGCGTGGCGCTAGGGTTTGCAAGCTCGTTCGGGTGGCGGGCCGGTGCGGTGTTTCCGCCGGCTTCGAGGGCGTTGGGTGAATCGTTTTTCTATCCGGATTGGATGAATGTTGACGTCCATATCGGCCGGTCCGGCGATAGACCAAAATCCCCGGCAACAGTCCATCGCCCGGCGGGTCGTGCGGCTCGTTCTGGTGCCCAGTGTGGTGGCCCTGCTCATCTGGTTCGCGGCTTCCGGTTACCTGGTCTTCCAGGGCTTCTACAACCGGGCCGTCGCCCAATCGGTGCGCCAGGTCTCCATCCCCGCGGTGGCCGCGCTCTCCTCGCTGCAGCAGGAGCGCCGGCTGAGCGTGGCCTACCTGGCCCGCCCGTCGAACGGGTTGAACCCGCTGCTCGACCGGCGCCGGCAGACCGACGAGCAGGTGACCGTGCTGCGCGGGGCGGCGGACGGCGCACTCGGGCTGGCCCCGAAGTCGATCAAGACGCGCTGGTCGGCCCTCTCCGACTACCTCGACCGGCTCGCCACCACCCGCAGTGCGATCGACGCGCGGTCGATGACCGGCCAGACCGCGTCCTCGTTCTACAACGACCTGCTCGACGCGGCCACCGACCTGTTCGACAACCAGGCCCGCGTGGTGCCCGACGTGACCGCGACCCAGGGCGGCATCCTCGCCACCGAGCTGTTCCGGGCCAGCGACCTGATGTCCCGGGCCGGCTCGATCATCGACGGCGCGCTCGCCTCCGGACCGCTGACCCAGGCCAACTACCTCGAGTTCGTGCGGCTGGTCGGGGCCTACCACGCGGCGCTCACCAGCTCCGCCGCCCACCTCGAACCGGACGCCCGTGCACGGTTCGCCGAGGTCGAGGCGAGCGAGAACTGGAAACAGCTGGTCCGGGTGGAGAACAGCATCACCACCAACGGCCCGTGGGCCAAGCGGGTGCCGCCCACCCTGTCGATCGGGGTGGACCGGTGGTCCCAGCTGACCGCCGCGGTCTCCAGCGATCTGATCGACCTCACCGTCCGGCAGGCCGACCAGGTGTCCGCCAAGGCCATGCGCACCGGTAACAACCAGCTGCTCATCGCGTCGCTGGGCTCGTTGCTGGCCCTCGCGGTGGCGCTGGCCGCGATCCTGTGGGCGGTGCGTCAGTCCCGGGTCCTGGTCGACCGGGCCCTCTCGGTGCGCCTGGCCCGGCTCGGCACCGACGCCGATGCGCTTGTCGACCAGCGGCTACCGGCCGTCATGGAGCGGCTGCGCCTGCGCCAGCCGGTCGACCTGGCCGCCGAGTTCGCCGCGCCGGACTACGGCGGCGACGAGATCGGCCAGGTGGCCCGGGTCATCAACCGGTCGCTGCAGGCGGCGGCGGGTGCGGCGGTCGACGAGGCCAAGGCCCGTGCGGCCGGTACGGCGATGCTGATGGGCGTCGCCCGCCGCCCGCAGCGCCCGCTCCAGCGCGGCCTCAAGGTGGTCGAGGACCTGCAGGAGCAGGTCGGCGACGAGAAACTGCTGACCAACCTGTTCGACATCCACCACCAGCTCAACCAGACCCGCCGGTTCCTGGAGAACCTGGTCATCCTGGCCGGTGGGCAGATCGGCCGGCGCTTCCAGAACCCGGTGCCGCTGCGCCGGGTGCTGCTGGCCGCGTTCGCCGAGGCCCGCAACTACCAGCGGATCACCCTGCGCAGCGCCAACGACGTGGCCCTGGTCGGGCACGCCGTCGCCGAGGTCATCCACCTGCTGGCCGAGCTGCTGGACAACGCGCTGGCGTTCTCCCCGCCGGAGACCACGGTCTGGGTCACCTCCAGCCGGGTCCAGCACGGGGTCGCGGTGGAGATCGAGGACGCCGGGGTGGGCATGTCGGCCGAGGCGGTGGAGCGGGCCAACACGCTGCTCGCCACCGCCCCGACGCCGGACGTGACCGAGCTGCGCGACGGCGCCCAGATCGGCCTGCACGTGGTGGCCGAGCTGGCCAAGCGGGAGGGCGTGCAGATCAGCCTGCGGCGCTCGGCGTACGGCGGGCTGCTGGCCATCGTGCTGCTGCCGGAGCGGATCCTGGTCGGCGGCGACGCCGACGGCGTGGGCGACACCCGGGCCATCCCGGTCGTCCCGGCCGCCCAGCGGCCGGCGCCGGCCGAGGCCGCGCCGCAGGTCGCCCGGTCCGCGGTAGCCATTCTGGAGCCGAAGGCCGAGGAGCCGGTGGCCGTCCCACGGACTGAGGCCGCCGCCAAGCCCGCGACCGAGCGGCCGCCGCTGCCGCACCGCCGCCCGCAGCAGCACCTCGCACCGGAGCTGCTCGACGCCGGCAAGAAGGACGGCGCCGAGGCGCCGGCCACCCCGGCCCGTTCGCCGGAGGAGGCCCGTAACCGGTTCGCCCGGTACCAGAAGGGCTGGGCCGAGGGCGCGGCGGCCGACCGTGACACCACCGACAACGCTGAGCAAGGCGGAAACTCGTGACCAATCCGACTGCCTCCACCGACCTGCCCTGGATGCTGGACGACCTCGTCGAGGTTCCGCACGTCGTCTCGGTCGTGGTGCTCTCCACCGACGGCCTGATCATCCAGAAGTCGACGTTCATGTCGCAGGACCTCGCCGAGATCCTCGCCGCCGGTGCGTCCTCGATGTACAGCGTCGCGGCCGGCACCGGGCGCCGCTTCGAGAGCGGCCCGGTCCACCAGGTCGTCATCGAGTACGGCGACCGCACCCTGTTCATCGCGGCGGCCGGGCAGAACGCCCGGCTGGCCGTCCTGTGCGAGGAGGACGTCGACATGGGCCTGGTGGCGTACGAGGTGAGCCGTCTCGTCACCCGCATCGGCGACTATCTGGGCACCGGTGCCCGGGCGGCGGCCCATGACGTTTGATACCTGGGACGGCGACGACGAGTCGGCCGCCGGCCGGTTCGTACCGTTGTACGTCCTGGTGAACGGCCGCACCGCACCGCGCGACTCCACCCTCGACCTGGCCACCCAGGTGGTGGCCCTGCCGGTGGACACCCGCCGGCTCGAACCGGAGTACACCGCGATCGTGCACCGGTGCTCGACCTGGATGTCGGTCGCCGAGATCGGCGCCTACCTGCACCTGCCGCTGGCGATCACCAAGGTGATGGTCGACGTGCTGGTCGAGCAGGGCTACCTCGGCGTGGGCACGCCGGCGCAACAGAACATCATCGACCTGCACCTGCTCGACTCGGTGCTCGCCGGCCTGGAAAGGCTGTAACTCGCCGGCCTGGAACGGCGGTAAGGAGGAGACGTGGACCGCACATCGGTCAAGATCGTCGTGGCCGGCGGCTTCGGCACCGGCAAGACGACGCTGGTGGCCTCGGTGAGTGAGATCCCGCCGCTGACCACGGAGGAGATCCTGACCGAGGCCAGTGTCGGGGTGGACGACCTCACCGGGGTGGAGGGCAAGAAGACCACCACCGTGGCACTCGACTTCGGCCGCATCACGATCAGTCCCGACGTGGTGCTCTATCTCTTCGGCACCCCGGGCCAGGATCGGTTCTGGTTCATGTGGGACGAGCTGGCCCAGGGCGCGGTCGGCGCGATCGTGCTTGTCGACACCCGCCGGCTGGACTCGAGCTTCCCCGCCGTCGACTACTTCGAGCGGCGGGGCATCCCGTTCGTCACCGCGGTCAACCGGTTCTTCGGCGAGTGCGACTACACCGAGGAGGAGATCCGCGGGGCCCTGGAGCTCGACCCGCGGGTGCCGCTGGTGTGGTGCGACGCCCGGGACCGGCCGTCCAGCAAGCTCGCGCTGGTAACCCTGGTGCGGCACGCCATGAAGCGGCTCACGGCAAGGGCGCCAGCCTGACCTTGAAGTGCCGCAGGATCGGCGGGGTCGACACGATCCGGTACCCGGTGATCCGTTCCGGGTCCTTGGCGATCCCGGCGAGGGTCTCCGCCACGTACTCGAAGTGCTCCTGGCTGTAGACCCGGCGCGGAATGGCCAGCCGGACCAGCTCGAACGGCGCCGGCGTGACCAGCCGGTGCTGTTCGTCCATCGTGCCCAGGTAAAGCGAGCCGAGCTCGGCGCAGCGCACCCCGCCGTCCAGGAACAGCTGGCAGCCGAGCGAATGCCCGGGGAATTCGGCCGGCGACAGGTGCGGCAGCAGGCGCCCGGCGTTCAGGTAGAGCGCGTGGATGCCGGCCGGCTGGACGGTGTCCACCCCGGCTTCGTTGATCAGTTGCGCCAGGTGGGTGGTCGCGGCCGCCCGAGCCGAGAGGTACGCCGGATCGACCACCTCGCGCAGCCCGACGGCGAGCCGTTCCAGGTCGTGCCCGGCCAGTCCGCCGTACGTCGAGAAGCCCTCGGTGGCAATGAGATTGGCCTCGCAGCGGGCGTGCAGGTCGTCGTCGCGCAGCCCGATGCACCCGCCGATGCTGGCCAGGCCGTCCTTCTTGAGGCTGATCACGCAGCCGTCGGCCAGGTCGAACGCCTGCCGGGCGATCTCCCGCGGCGTCCAGCCGTGGTACTCCGGCTCGCGTTCGCGGACCAGCCAGGCGTTCTCCGCGAAGCGGGCCGCGTCCAGGAAGAACGGGACACCGTGCTGCCGGCACAGCGCGTGCACCGCCTGCAGGTTGGCCATCGAGACCGGCTGGGCGCCCAGGCCGTTGTTGGTGATGGTCATCAGCACCAGGCCGACCCGCTCGCCGTCCGGCCCGGCCAGCAGCTCGGCCAGCGCGGTCAGGTCGATGTTGCCCTTGAACGGCTCGTGGCTGTCCAGGTCGAGCGCCTCCGGGCAGGGCAGGTCGCGGGCCTCGGCGCCGGCCAGCTCCACATTGGCGTGGGTGGTGTCGAAGTGGGTGTTGCTGACGCAGATCTGGCCCGGCCGCAGCAGCGTGCCGAACAGGATGCGCTCGCCGGCCCGGCCCTGGTGCACCGGCAGGATGTGCGGGTAACCGGTCAGGTCGGCCACCTCGTCGAGGAACCGGAACCAGGAGCGGGCCCCGGCGTACGACTCGTCGCCGACCGCGGCCGCCGCCTCCTGGGCCGCCGAGGTGGCCCCGGTGCCCGAGTCGGACAGCAGGTCGATGGTGATCTGGTCGGCCCGCAGGTTGAACGGGTTGTAGCCGGCGAGGTGCAGGGCGCCGGCCCGCTCCTCGGGGCTGAGGAACGGGATGGGCTCGACCACCTTGATCCGGTACGGGGGCAGCGGCACGGTGACTCCTAACAGATTCAGGCGGCGGGCAGCCAGACCGAGCGGGGCTGGGCAACCTCGTACGCCTCGGCGGACAGGTAGACCGTGACGCCCGGCCGGGGCGGCCCGAGGCGCAGCGAGACGTGCGCGATCAGCCCGACCCCGGCGGCGAGCGGCCGGCGCGACACCGCGGCGATCGACCGGTGCAGCGGCGCGGTGCTGAACCCGTGACGGGCCAGCACGGCCGCCACCCGGTCGCGGGCCTGCAGGTCGTCGTCGACGTAGTCGCGGATCGGGACGTAGACGCTGTAGCCGACCGGCCGGTCGGCCCCGCCGGCCAGGGTGTAGCTGCCGACCAGCGGCCGCCCTCGGAACCGGTGGCCACCGCCGGCGGCCAGGCAGAACGCGGCGACCTCGTCCGGATTGACGCCGTCCACCACGGTTGCGGCGCGGGCCGCGTCGGCCGCGTCGGCGTCGTAGTGGCTGACATACAGCTTCACCCGGGCCTGCGGCCCGTCGTGCAGATCCAGGGCGAAGAACGCGAGCCGGTCGCGCCGGCCCAGCTCACCGGGGCGGATCGAGCGGGCGAGCATCATTCGGTACGAGTCACCCAGACCGAGTCGGCCCAGCGCCTCGGCGACCAGTTCCGGGGCCCGGTCGACGCCGGCCACCTCGGGGTTGAAGTACACCTTGAACTCGGGATCGCGCCCGTGCCGGAAAACCAGCGAGCACCACAGCGCGAAACTGCCGACCGGCTGGGCGGTGGCGAACAGGTCGCGTACGGCGTCAAGGCGTTGGGTGGAAAGGCCGAACCGGGCAGCATTGTCGGCCAGAAAGGCGTACGCCGCCTGGGTGTTGGCATTTATCCCGGGCGGGAGGCCCGGCACCTCGGCCAGGATGCGCAGGGCCGGGGGTTCGTTGTTGTTGAAGGCGACGGAGAACTCGACCGGCGAATGGTCGTCGGCGATATCGGAGGGCCAGGCCGGCGGGTCGGCGAGCGATCGTGCGCCGTGCGGCCCGAGCAGTGCGGTCAGGAGGTCCAAGGGGGTGGTCGGGTCCAGGTCGAGGACACGGCAAAGTGGATTCAGCTGCCCGGCCAGATGCTCCAGGACCGAGAAGTGGCGCATGAAGTTTTCCTGTTCTGCGGTGGGGGAACCGCGGCCAGGTGTGGATCACGAGGGTCTCACCTATCGTGAGTGGACCATCACGCTTAGTCGAGGGAGACATAGATCACAATGCACTCGGCGACGTCAGACGATTACGTTTCGTAGCGTCGGGCGGCTGTTGACCACGCCCGGCTGGTTACTCCTCGCAACGGTCTGCGGAAACTGGAAAATGCCATGGAACACGTCATTCTTCTCGATGAGGCCGGTCGTGCCCGGGGGCGCCACGACAAACTCACCGTCCACACCGACGCCACACCGCTGCATTTGGCCTTTTCCTGCTACGTGTTCGACACCGCCGGCCGATTCCTGCTGACCCAGCGCGCGCTCAGCAAGCGCACCTGGCCCGGCATCTGGACCAACAGCGTTTGCGGGCACCCGCAGGAGGGCGAGTCGATGCGCGCCGCGGTGGCCCGCCGGGCGTCGTTCGAGCTGGGCCTGGAACTCGACGAGATCCGGTTGGTGCTGCCCGCTTTCCGGTACCGCGCCGAGCTGGACGGCGTGGTGGAGAACGAGATGTGCCCCGTTTTCTACGCGACCGCGGCCGCCCAGCCGCACCCCAATCCGGGCGAGGTGGCCGCCGTCCGGTGGATCCCCTGGGACGGCTTCCTGAGCGCGGTGCTGGCCGACAGCCCTGCTTACTCTCCGTGGTCTCGGCTGCAGGCCCGGTCGCTGATCGCCCTCGGCCCGACGCCACGGGACTGGCCGACCGGCGACGAAGCCGATCTCCCCTTGGCCGCTCTTATGTAGGTCCAGAATGGACGCATGACGCTCAGCCCGCCGGTCGCGCCCGGCCTGCCCGTGCTCGGCAACGCCCTGCGGATGATGGGCGACGTCCAGCAGTTCTTGGTGGACACGTACCGCGAGATGGGCCCGGTCTTCCGGGTCCGGGCCCTGAACCAGGCCTTCGTCATCATGGCCGGCGAACAGGCCAACCGTTTCCTGCTGGAACGAGGCGACGAGGTCTTCTCCAGCGAGGAGAGCTTCGGCGGCCTCAATCGTGAGTTCGGCATGCGGGTGCACGTGCTGCGTGGTCGCCCGCACCGGCATCTGCGCAAGGTCCTGGCCACCGGCCTGTCCCGGGATCTGCTGGCCGCCCGCTGGGACGAGGTGGCCGCCCGGACCGCATTCCTGCTGAAGGAGTGGCCGGCCCAGCCGGCCGTGCCGGTGGTGGACCGCTTCCAGCGTTTGGCCGCGGCCCAGTTGTCGATCGCCTTCACCGGCGCCGATTCGGCGGCCAGGTTCGACACCTTGCGCTCGGCGTTCGAGCTGGTCCTGGACGTCACCATCGCCGGCAAGTGGCCGGCGGTGGCGCTGCGCCGCCCCGCTTACCGCCGAGCCCGAGCCGAGATCCACGCCTTCGCCCGCGCTGCCCTGGAAGAGCGCGCCGCCCATCCCCAGCCCGGCCCACCCGACCTGCTGGACCGAGCGCTGGTAGCAAAGGACGAGAACGGAAACCCTTACCCCATAGAGGTACGGGCGGGAATGGCGCTGCAGGGCTACTTCGCCGGCATAAACACCGTCGCGTACCTGTACAGCTTCATGCTGTACGCCCTGCTGAAGCACCCGTCAGTGCTGGCCCGGGTGGCTGCCGAGGTGGGCGACGAGCCGCTGACCTTCGACCGGCTGCGACACCTGCCGGCGTTGCGCGGCCTGGTTCTGGAGACGCTGCGGGTCTATCCACCGGCGCCCGGCTCCGCCCGTACCGTGCTGGAGGGTTTTGATTTCGAGGGTTTCCGGGTCGAGCCCGGCCGCCGTGTCCTGGTGGCCACGTCGGTGCCGCACCAGCTCGCGGAGCACTTCCCAGACCCGGATCGTTTCGACATCGACCGCGACTTCACGGCCGCCCGTAAGGCGTCGGTGTACGCGCCGTTCTCGGTAGGCAGCCACACCTGCCTAGGCGCGGGCATGACCGAGGTCCTGGCGGTAGCCACCACGGCGATGCTGGTCCAGCAGCTGACCATCACCATGCCAGACCGCCCCTTACGCATTACCGCCACGCCCGGCCCAAACCCCGGAAAGCATTTCAAAGTGGCAGCCAGCCACCGCCGGTAATCGGCGTGCATGGTATGCGGTTCTCGCGCTGATCAATGGCGAAGCTCGCTGGACGCACTGTCACGATCTAGGGGAGTTCGTGATCGGAGCGAACACAAACTCGACATGTTCGGCGTGCGAGGCGCCGCAGGCCCGACGGTATGCACTGATATCGAATGCTTTATGGGAGCGTTGGTCCGGATAATGGAATGGGCCCGCCAGTAAATGGAAGATTTGTCCGGACCTTAAGTCGGGTGCCCGGTGAGTGGAAGTACCCGCGAACGAGCGCACCGAATACCCGCGCGGCCCCGGACTGGCGGGCTTTGATCCAGCATCCGGCATCCGGGTCTGTCGATATTAGTGCGCTCGACGGTGCCGACGAAAAGCCGCTCTTCGGCGCCCCCGAGAATCGGGCTCCACATTCCCGAATAGTGCTGATTCGGGCGCGATGTTTCTCCGCCATCCTTTCACTGGCGGACGATTCCTGTAATTCTTCGGGAATCGCACCGGATAAATTCGGCGGAGCATTCTGGCAATGGCTGAGGCGGGCCTCTGGTGGCAGGTCGGCCGCAGTCGGTGACCCCGTGATGCCGCCGGCGGCGCTGCGGCCGACCGGCCTCGCGGGCCGGGCGGCAACCAGGTCCGAGCCGTGCGACGCCGCCGAACAGCTGAGGCTGTGCGGCGTGTTCCATCCGCCCGCCCCGGCTGACCGGTCCGGTCCGGCGCGCCGACTCGACGCTGCCCGTATCGCCCACGCCGGCGGTGTCGCCCACGCCGGCCGTGTCGCGCACCCGGTCGGCCCAGGTGACGGGGTGGATCCGCGGGCCTGTGGCCTGTCGCCCGGGCCCGGTCTGAGCAGCAGCATCTTCCTCGTGCGAAGGCTCGGGCCGAGCAGATGCATCAGCCCGATGTGCGGGCGCGGCGCACGGCGCCGTTTCCGTCCCGCCTGGGGATACCGCCCGGCCTGCCGGGATGGATCGGTCGGCTGACTGCTCGCCGTCCGGCGGCAGGTCGTTGTCAGTCGCAGCACCCCGGCTGGGTGTCGCGGGTGACGGCCGCTGAAGACAGGTCGCCTCCTGCGGCCAGATCAGCGGCGGGACAGCCTCGACATCATCGTGCAGACCCAACTCGCCGCACTCACGGGAGCAACCATCCGAACGACAACGCTTCAACGCATAGCGGCGAACGAGTCCCCACCGCCGCTGCGGCGCCCGATCACGACGAAATTCGTCGCCCGCCGGAGAATAGTTCCGTGCTTTTGTGCGGTCCCGCAGCGCAAGAGTTGTGGACCGATCGAATAGCTGAAGCTGCTGGTACCGCATGCCTATATTCTCGCGCGCCCGAATCGCGTCCGCTAAGAGTCGATCATGCCAATCCCGGAAGTCATCCGGCACCGAGAAATTAGGTTGCGTGACCAATCAACGAAACAATTTACTACCGGTACGCGGAAGTAACTCTCATGCCGCGATCCGCGCGGGTTCGTGTCATGCGGGGTGATCGCAATGCGGGGAGCTGGTGCGGCCGAGGTCCCGCAGGAATCTTCTGAGTAGCTCGGACCTCCTGCATAGACCTCATCACTCACCGAAATAGCAGACAACGAATCGAAATTTGCGAAGAAACGGCTTGTTTCGCGGCAAGCCCTCACCGGAGCCAGTCGGATCAAGGACGGGGCGCGGCGTTGCGTCGTCGAGGGATGTCAATGTCGCCTGGGGGCGCGGAGGTGCCCCGAGGGGAGGTAGCCACATGCGCAAAATCGGCCTCATGATCCTGGCTTTGATCGGCTCCTTGCTCGTCGCCGGCCCTGCCCGGGCCGTCACATCGGGCGTACCGGCATTCACCATCACCAAAGCGACCGGGCTCTCCGGCGGAGCGATCGAACTGACGGCCACCGCGTCGTGCACGGGCGGCGGCCAGGGCGAGTTCAGGACCGCGCTGAGCCAGGTCACGAGCACTGGGCAGGCCTACGGGACGGGCTACACCGACATACCGTGCGACGGCGCGACACACACGTCCTACACCCTGGTCCTGCCGGGCGATCCCGATCTTCCGGGCGCCGCCCTGGGCCTGGGCACCACCGCCACGAAGACCGTCTTCCAGCCGTCCGAATATCCGGACGCGCCCTGGACGGCGTTGCAGATCCTGACACCCGTCGAGGGCGACGTCACCCCGCAGCCGGACGCACCGGGCACGCCGGTCGTCACCCTTGTCTCGGCGGTCACCCAACCCGGCGGCATCCTGGTTTCCGTGCGGGTCTCGGTGACCTGCCCGACCGGCGACTCGGCCCGGCTCTCGCTCATCCTCACCGAGCTGGGCTTCCACAACAGGGTGGTCTACGGCACCACGACGGACCAGCACGTCACCTGCAACGACCAGCCCCAGCTGCGCGACGCCACCATGGTCCTGTCGGCCACCCGGTCCAACAGCGGTGCGGCCCTGATCAGCATGACCGTGGACGCCTGGTCCGGTTTCACCGTCCGCTGGGCCGAGGACGACCTGCACACCTGACCGAACGGGGAGATGCTCGCATGCACAGAATCGTCCTCTTCGCCGTCGCGGGCCTGATCGGGCTCGCCCCTATGACACCGCCGGCGCCGGGCGCCGCACAGTTCAGCTTCACCCTGCACAAGGGCGTCGTCATCGGCCAGGGCGCGGCCGTCGACCTCACCTACACAGCGACCTGCGCGGCGACCACGGACGGCGCGCAGGCCACCCTGGCCGCCAAGGTCGCCGAGGCCACCGGCCCCAGCAGCGTCGCGTCCGGCTACGGCAGCACGCTGGTCACCTGCAACGGCAGGAAGCAAACCGTCGTGGTGCACGTCTTCGCCGACCCGACCGGCGTGCCGTTCGCGGCCGGCGGGTTCTCGGTGGCCGGTGAACTCAGCCGCCCCGGCCAGGACGTCGTCCACTCCGACGCCATAACCTTGAAGGCGGGCACCGCGTCGATCCCGCGGGACGTGCCCGGTGCGCCCTACGCCCATGTCCGGAGTGCACTGCTGGTGGCCGGCGGGGCGGCCATCGACGTCCAGCTGGGGGTCAAGTGCCCCGCCGGCGAGACCTGGCACGCCCTGCTCGACGTCCGCCAGGCCGACCCCGCTACGGGGGCGCTCGCCGCCGCCGTGCCGGACAGCAGCCCCGCCTTTGCCTGCACGGGCACGGAACAGGCCGTAGTCATCAGGATTTTCCCGCAGCTGGGGACGGGAATCTTCGGCACCGGGGTGGCGGTCTTCTCGTCGTTCGCGACAACGCTCAGCGGCTGCGGCACACCGGTCTGCCCCAAACCGGCCGACTGGCGGGACATCGAGATCACCGCTACCTGATATCCGCCGGCCGCCGACGAGGCAGCGGAGAGCATCGATCAAGGGACAGGATGAGGCGGTGCGGCTGCTCACGGGGAGCGGCCGCACCCTGCTCGCGCGGGACCGGCAGCTCTTGAAATCACCTCCGCCGGCGGGTATTCACACTTCGTGTCTGACACGCATGAGGAGCCAACCCTGGCGCTGGCCCGCCGGCTCCTGGCCGAACTCGACGACGTAGCCGAGACCGAGATCAGCCGAACTGGCTTCGGGTTGACGGCTCGGATCACGCCGCACCGTATCGGCGCGCGGACGATCGAGTGGACCGACTTCGGGGACGAGATCATCGTGCAGGTCGGCGAGATCGGTGGCCGATGGGAACTGAGCGGCGGCGCTGCCGACCTCGCGTTCATGCAGGATCTGGTCACGTCGGTGGTCGCCGGCCGGGTATCAGAAGTCTTCGCCTACCGGCGTTCTCGGGTCACCGTGACGCTTCGGGACGGATCAGCAGCGGTGGAGACCGGATACGACGGGCTTACCGCCTGCCTGCCGCTTCCACTATGGCCGCGATGGTCACGGACCACCCGGTATCTCCCGTACCGCTGAACGCACTCGTGGCCGGCGTGGGCGAGAATGCCATGCTCGAGGAGTGCGGTCCCCCGACCACTGACCGGGACTGCGGCCGGTGGTCGGGGGACCGGGGAGATCAGGCCAGGGCGAACTTCTGGGCTGCGGCGCCGTTGCAGTCCCAGATCTGCAGGCGGGTGCCGTTGGTGGTGGCGCCGTTCGGGGAATCTATGCAGCGGCCTGACGTCGGGTTGGACATCGAGCCGTTGGCGTTGGCCACCCAGTTCTGGTAGCCGCTTCCGTTGCACGTGGCCAGCTGGAGCTTTGTGCCTGCCGCGCTGGCGCCGCCCGCTACGTCCAGGCACTTGCCCAGGGTGCGCAGCGTCTGGCCGTTCCAGGTCCACTTCTGGTCCAGCGACGTTGCCTGCTGGCAGTCCCACAGCTGGATCGCGGTGCCGTCGCCGCCGTTGTCGTCGCCGGCCACGTCCACGCATTTGCCGCCGGGGCCGTAGATCGGGGTGCCGATCGCGAACTTCTGGGCGGCGGCGCCGTTGCAGTCCCAGATCTGCAGCCGGGTGCCGTTGGCGGTGGCCCCGTTGGGAGAGTCGATGCAGCGGCCCGAAGCCGGGTTGCGCAGCGAGCCGTCCGACTGCCGGGCCCACGCCTGGTAACCGCCGCTGTTGCAGGTGGCGAGCTGCAAATTCGTACCCCCGGCGCTGTCTCCGCCGGCGATGTCCAGGCACTTGCCCAGGGTCTGCAGGGCCTGGCCGCTCCAGGTCCAGTGCTGGTCCTTCGCGCCGGCCTGGCAGTCCCACAGCTGGACCGCGCTGCCGTCACCGCCGTTGTCGTCGCCGGCCACGTCCACGCACTTGCCGCCGGGACCGGTGATGGTCTGGCCGGTCAAAGAAGAGCCGCCGCCGGAACCCTTGTTGTAGACCGCTACCGAGTCGATGACCAGCTTGCCGCCGGACACCGTGGCGGCGTTCGGGCCGCCGCCGAAGGCGTCCGGGAAGCCGCCGCCGATGGCCAGGTCGTAGATGATGAAGAACGGGTGGTCGACCGCGTCGGCCCAGGTGGTGGCGTCCACCTGGTTCGCGTTGATCGTGTAGTAGTTGTTGCCGTCCAGGTAGAACCGGATCTGCTCGGGGGACGTCGAGCGGTCGATCTCCACCGCGTAGTTGTGGAAGCCGGTCTGGCAACCGCCGCAGGCCCGTTCGCCGGAGGTGATGCCGGTGGACTCGTTGCACGGGCCGCCGGGGTTGACGCCGCAGTGCAGGGCGCCGAAGACCGAGCTGCGGCCGTTGATGTCCTCCATGATGTCGATCTCGCCGGACTTCGGCCAGGTGACCCCGGACCGCAGCGGCGCGCCGAGCATCCAGAACGCCGGCCAGTAACCGGCGCCGTTCGCGGTGGTCACATTTGGCTGCTGGAGGACCGATTCCATCCGGACCACGCCGCCGGCGGCGGCGCCGAACGTCGCCGCCTGGGTCTCCACCCGGCCGGACGTCCAGCCGGCCCGCGGGTCCGAACCGGAGTGCAGAGCCTGCAGTACGAGGTGACCCTGACCGTCGTAGTAGACGTTCGAGGTGCTGTTGGTCATGGTCTCGATCTCGCCGGTGCCGAAGCTGCTGCCCGGTCCGGTGTCGTACTTCCACAGGCTCTGGTCGATGCCGGTGCCGGCCGCGCCGTTGAAGTCGTCGCTCCAGGTGAGGGTGAAGCCGGCCGGCGTGGGGGGCACCGCGGCCTCGGCGTTCAGGGTCACCACGCCGGCGATGGCCAGCGGCACGACGACTACGGGGACCAGGAATAGCGCTCTCTTCCAGCGCATGGGGGACCTCCGGGGAGATGGGGTTTCCCATGCTTCGCAGCGGTCCGACATTTAACAAGGTTGACTGAAGTGGGCTGCCCTTTTGCAGAAGGACTCGTGCCTCTACAGTCGGCCCGGTGGCGACCGGAGAGTTGCGTCTGCAGATCCTCGGCCCGCTGCGGCTCTGGCGCGGCGACACCGAGCTGGACGCCGGTCCCCGGCAGCAGGCCTATCTGCTGGCTCTCCTGCTCGCCCGGCCCGGCCAGCCGATCAGCACCAGCGAGCTGATCGATCTGATCTGGGGCGACGACGTCCCGGCCTCGGCGGTCAACATCCTGCAGAAGTACGCCAGTTCGCTGCGCCGGCTGCTCGAACCAGCGCTGCCGGCCCGGGGGAGCAGCTCGTACCTGCAGCGGCACGGCACCGGATATCTGTTCGCGGCCGAGCCCGGCCAGCTCGACCTGGTCACCTTCCGGGAGTACGTCGCGGCCGCCCGAACCCAGCCCGATCAGGCGCTCGACTGTTACGCCCGGGCCCTCGAACTCTGGCATGGACCGGCCGGCGACGGCCTGGTGCACGGGCCGGCCGCCACCGCGATCTTCGCCGAGCTGGACGGTGAGTTCCTCGACGCATGCCGGGTGGCGGCCGACCTCGCGGTCGCGCAGGGCCGGCCCGGACTCGTGCTGCCGGCCCTGCACCGGGCGGCCGCGCTGGCCCCGCTGGACGAGAACGTGCAGGCCGCCCTGGTCATCACCCTGGACGCGGCCGGCCAGCAGGCGAAGGCGCTGTCGGTCTTCGACACGGTCCGCGCCCGGCTCGCCGAGGACCTGGGCATCGACCCCGGCCCGGCGCTGCTGGCCGCGCAGCGCCGGGTCCTGGGCAAGCCGGCGGCCGAGAACGTGCCCCGGGAAAAGGGAATGGTCGGCCGGTCCGAAGAGCTCGCGGTGCTGCGCCACGCGGTGGAGTCGGCGTTCACCGGCGGCTCCGGCCTGGTCCTGGTCGAGGGGGAACCGGGCGTCGGCAAGACCAGCCTGCTGGAGGAGGCGGCGGCCGAGGCGGCGGAGCGCGGCGCCCGGGTGATCTGGGGACGCTGCCTGGAGGGGGACGGCACCCCGTCGATGTGGCCGTGGGTGCAGATCGTCGGCGCCCTGATCGAGGGCCGGGCGGCCGAGGGCAGCGAGCTCGGCCGGCTCGCCGGGTCGGCCGGTGGCGTGCCCGGCACCCCGGTGCTGCCGGACGGCGGCGCCCAGTTCCGCCTGTTCGAGGAGACGGTCGCGCTCCTCGGGCAGACCTCGGCCCGGCGGCCGGTGGTGCTGGTCGTCGACGACATCCAGTGGGCCGACGTCGCCTCGCTCGACCTGTTCAGCCACCTGGCGGCCCGGCTGCCGAACGGCACCGCGGTCATCGGCGCGCTGCGGGACCGCGCGCCCGTCCCCGGCCCGGAGGTGGCGCGCACGCTGGCCGCGGCCAGCCGGCACCCCCGGCACCGGCGGATCGGGCTCGGCGCGCTCGACCCGGCCGAGGTGGCCGAGCTGGTTCGCCGGGAGACCGGCCGGACGCCCAGCCCCGACGCGGCGAAGAGCATTCACGCCCGTACCGGGGGAAATGCATTTTTTGTCCGGGAGCTTTCCCGGTTTCTCGCCGCCCGCGGCGAGCACTCCGACACCGGAGCCGACGCCGGGGTGCCATCCACCGTGCGGGACGTGGTGCGGGACCGGGTCGCCGGCCTCGACGACGACGCCCGGGGCCTGCTCCAGATGGCCGCGCTGATCGGCCGGGACGTCGACCTCACGCTGCTCGCCCGGGCCGCCGGGCTCGCCGTGCAGAACTGCCTCGACCAGCTCGAACCCCTCGAAGCGCTCGGCCTGTTCGAACCGCAGCGCGGCAACCCGTTCGCGTTCCGCTTCGCGCACGACCTGGTCCGCGAGTCGGTGGCCTGGACGACGTCGTCGCCCCGGGTGCCAGGGCTGCACCTGCGGGTCGCCGAGGCGCTCGAGGGCACCGCGGTCGGGGACGACCCGGTGGTCGAGCGGCTGGCCCATCATCTGTGGGCGGCCGGACCGCTCGCCGACCAGGCCCGGACCGCGGAAGCCCTGGTGCGGGCCGGGCGCTGCGCCGGGGCCAAGTCGGCGCTCGAAGCCGCCGCCCGCCACCTGCGGCTGGCCGCCCAGGTGGCCCGGGCGGCCGGGCTGGCGGAGCTGGAACTGTCCGCGCTGTCGCTGTTCATCGCGGTCGACGGGATGCGGGCCGGCTATGTCGGCTCGGCCCTCGACCTGCTGGAACGGGCCGAGCGCCTGGCCCGCGACCTGGGCCGGGACCGGGAGGCCGCCGACTTCCTGTTCTCCCGGTGGGCGGCGCACTCGCAGGGCATCCGGCTCGACGCGGCCGGTCGGCTGGCCCGGCGGCTGCTCGATCAGGGCGAGGCGTCGGCCGACCCGATCGTGCGCGCCTACGGCCGGCACGCCTGGGGCATCCACCAGTGGGACGTCGGGAACATCGCCGAGTCGTACCGCCATCTGAGCCTCTCCGATCCGGCCCGGCCCGGCGATCCGCCCTCCCGCGAGCAGGAACCGCTCCGGCACGACCTGCAGATGCTGTCGCCGGTGATGCTCGCGCTGATGACCGGGCTGCACGGGAACGTGGACGCGGCCCGGGCCCGGTTCGACACGCTGGAGGCCGAGGCCGGCGACGATCCGTACGCGCTGACTGTCTGGTCGGCCTTCTCGGTCACCGTCGCGGCGCTGGCCGGCGACCCGGCCTGGGCACTGCGCGCGGCCGCCCGGGGCATCGCCCAGGACCCGGAGTTCTCGTTCGTCTTCCTCGGCAGCTACCAGCGCCTGGCGCAGTGCTGGGCGCGCGCGGTGACCCGGGCCGACCCGGAGGCCGCGGCCGAGGCGCGGGACATCATCGCAGCCGCCCTGCTCGACCCGCCGCGCTCCGGCCTGGCCACCTGGAGCGCGCTGCTCGGCGAGATGTGGCTGGCGGCCGGGCGGCTGGACGAGGCCGCCGCGGCCCTCGACCGGGCGGACTCGTTCGTTGCCACCCACGGCCAGCGGTACGCCGAGGGCCTCCTGATCCTGTTGCGGGCCCGGCTGATGCGGGCCCGCGGCGAACCGGCCGACGCCGTCCGGGCCACCGCGGAACGGGCCCGCGCGCTGTCCGCCGAACGCGGGGCCCACCTGTTCGCCGATCGGGCCGAGCGGTGGCTCAGGTCGTGGCGTGCCGACTGAGAACCGTCCGGACCGCCCAGATGTGAATCACCAGCCCGATGCCCCAGCCGAGAATCGACCACACCGGCCAGAAGTAGAGGTCCGGGGTGGCGAACCACCACACGATCACCTGCGCGATATTGGCAACCACGTACCAGAAGGCGTGAATCCGCACGCCCCAGCGCAGTTCGTTGTCACTCAAGTGCGTCTTCTGCGTCTTCATGGCCGAAGGCTGCGCCCGCGCACTGGACGGCGACGGAACCCGCCGGTTCATTGGAAATAAAGTCGGCCCGGACAGCCTCAGCCGATGGACGCAAACGAAGAGGCCGACGTCGTCGTCATCGGGTCGGGTATGGGTGGTCTGGCGGCGGCCCGCACGATCGCGCAGTTCGGCGGGAAGCGGGTGCTCGTCCTCGAACAGCACTACACGCTGGGCGGAATGACCCACGAGTTCTCCCGGGCCGGGCGGTTCCAGTTCGGCACCGGACTGCACTACATCAGCGCGAACGCCGGCCCGTTCCTGGAATTCATGACCGACGGGCGGGTCCAGCTCGAGCCGCTGCCCGACGACTACGACGTGCTGCACTTCCCGGAGTTCGACTTCGCGGTGCCGGCCGGTAAGGAACAGTTCCGGGCGCGTCTCGCGGAACGGTTCCCGGCCGAGGCCGGCGCCATCGACGACTTCTTCACCACCGTCCAACGGGCGATGACCGGGCTGGCCGCGCGCAACGTTCTCGCGTCGTTCCCCGGCGGCGTACGGAAAATGGGCTTTCCGGTTGTCGCCCGGCTCTATCCCGCGATCTACCGCTCGTTGCAGGAGCAGCTCACCCGTAGTTTCCGCGATCCGGAGTTGCGGGCCGTTCTGGCCGCCCGCTGGGGGCTTTACGGCACCCCGCCGGCCAAGAGTGCCTTCGGCTATCACGCCGCGGTCCCGCTGACCTTCTTCATGGAGGGCACGGCCCACCCGGTCGGCGGCCCGAAAGAAATCAGTCGCATCATTCTGGAAATCCTTGATAGGTACGGCGTGGAACTGCGCCCCCGGCAACGGGTCAACGACATCGTCGTCGAAAACGGCAAGGTGACGGGGGTCGACGTCGAGGACACCACCACCGGCCGGCGCTATCACGTGCGCACCCCCACGGTCGTGTCGGCGGCCGGGGTGCGGAACACGTACTCGCTGATCGGCCGCAGTGCCGAGCTGGCCGACCTGCCCCGGGAACCGTCGGCGGTGATGCTGTTCCTCGGGATGGAGCGGTCGCCGGCCGAGTTCGGGATCCGCGGCGAGAACCACTGGTTCATGCCGGATCTCGAGGGCGCCCACCACCCGGCCGGCGAGGGCACGCTGTACGTGTCGTTCGCGTCGCTGAACAACCCGGCCGCCCGCTACCACACCGTGGAGGCCCTCGAACTCGTCGATCCGGACGTGGTCGACCGCTGGCGCGGCACGCCCGAGGAGGAGCGGCCGGACAGCTACCGCAAGCTCAAAGAAGAGCTGACCGAGCGGCTGATCGGCCGCCTGGACGGCCGGTGGCCCGGTTTCCGGGACGCCATCGCGTTCGCCGAGCTCGCCACCCCGCTGTCGTTCGAGACCTTCCAGCACAGCGTCCTGGGCTCGTTCTACGGTCTCGCCGCGACACCCCAGCGTCTGCGGTCGGCGCGCGCCGGTTGCCGTACGCCGGTCGGAGGTCTTTTCGTGGCCGGGCAGGATGCCTGGGGTTCCGGCGTGGTCGGCGCCCTGGCCGGCGGCCTGATGGCGGCGAACGCCGTGCTGAAGCCGCGGCAGCTCGGCCCGATGTGGCGGGCCGTGCGGGCCGGCGCCCCGGCGCCGGATCCGGGCGCGCTCTGGCAGGGCTACCTGCGGGTGGCCTCGGTCGAGGCGCTGACCCCGGCGATCCGGCGGATCCGGCTCGAACCGATGGCCGGGACCACGCTGCCGTTCGCGTTCGACGCCGGCCAGTACGTGAAGGTCGACCTGCCGGTCGCGGTCGAACCGATCGAACGGTCGTACTCGATCTGCAGCGGCCCCGGCGAGACCGGCTTCGTCGAGATCGCGGTGAAGCACGAGCCGGACGGCCTCGGCTCCGGTTACCTGCACGACGACCTGGAAACCGGCCACGCGCTGCGGGTGAGCGGCCCGCACGGCGAGTTCACCTGGACGCCCGGCGCGGGCGAGGAGACCCTGCTGCTGATCGCCGGCGGTGTCGGGATCACCCCGCTGATGAGCGTGCTGGCGGCCGCCGCCGACGCCGCCCACACCGGCCGGATCGTGCTGCTGGCCAGTTACCGCACCGAGGAGGAGGCGGCGTTCCGGGCCGAGATCACCGCGCTGCAGGAGAGGCTGCCCCGGCTCGAGGTGTCGATCTTTATCACCGGTCAGGAGGGGCGGATCGGCGCTGCCGCGCTACGGCCGTACGCCGGCCCGGCGACCCGGGTCCACCTGTGCGGGCCGGCACCGATGATGCAGGACCTGATCGGCCACCTGACCGCGTTGCAGGTGCCGCGGATGGCCATCCACACCGAGGCGTTCGTGTCCGGCCGCAGCCAGGAGACCCGGCGGGAGAAGGCGCACGCCATCGCGCTGGCCGCCGCCGCGTCCGGGGTCACCGAGTACGAGATCGGCCTGGCCGGCGCCGACCCGTTCCCGTGCCACCCCGGCGAGTCGGTGCTGGTCGCGGCCAACGCCGCCGGTGTTGACCTGCCGCAGTCCTGCGGCGAGGGCGCCTGCGGCACCTGCCGGGTGCGGGTGCTGGCCGGTGCCTACGAGACCGACACCCGCGGCATGTTCTCCACCGACGAGCTGGCCGCCGGCTGGCGCCTGGCCTGCCAGACCCTGCCCACCGAGGATCTGCTGATCGCGCGCACCTAGTGACCTATGTCACTGCCCCGGACGAACCCGGGGCGGCGATGCTGTCGTCTTGCTGAATGTGAAACGAAGCGAGGACGAGGGCGAGCTCGTGCGCCGGATCGCCGGGGGCGACCGGCGGGCGTTCGACGAGCTCTACCGGCGTACGTCGCCCTGGCTGCTCGCCCGGCTCCGCCGGCGATGTGCCGACGACGACGTGGTCGCCGACGTGATGCAGGAGACCTACCTGGCGGTCTGGCGGGCCGCCGGCAGCTTCGCGGGCAACGAAGGTAGCGCGGTGGGCTGGCTGTGGACCATCGCCGCCCACCGCCTGGTCGACGCGTTCCGCCGGCGGGCCCGGCACAACGAGCTGCCGGCCGTGCCGCTGGCCGAGACCGTCGCCCCGGCCGCCGAGGACGAGGTGCTGGCCGGGCGGGTCGGGCAGGAGCTGGAACAGGCCCTGCTCGTGCTGCCGCCGGAGGCCCGGCAGGTGCTGCGGGCGATGGTCCTCGACGGATTGTCGGTCCGGGAGACCTCGGTCCTGCTGGGCGTCCCGGAGAACACGGTCAAAACCCGGGCCCGGCGGGCCCGCCTCGCGCTGCGGGAGGCGCTCTCATGACCAAACATTTGAGCCGTACGCTCCTCGCCCGGTACGCCGACCGGGAAGCTGTTCTCGACGAGGTCACCATGTGGTCGGTCGAGACGCACCTGGAGGAGTGCGCCGACTGCCGCGCCCAGCTCGCCGGCGGTGACGCCCTGCTCGACCGGGTCGCCGCGGCCGTCGACCTGGGCATCGCGGCCGGGCCGGATCCGGCTCCCCGCCGCCGCTCGTGGACGATGCGGAACCGGTGGCTGGTCTGGCATCTGGGGCCCTGGCTCGCGATGACGGTGGCGGTGCTCGGCTGCGCGGTGCTGCTGCAGGCGCTGGAACCCCGGGTGCCGCTGGTGTCGCTGCTGGCCCCGGTGGCGCCGCTGCCCGGGGTGGCGATCGCTTGGAGCCGGCGCCACGATCCGGCCTGGGAACTGATCGCCGGCACTCCGGCGGCCGGGCTGGCGATGCTGCTACGGCGTACGGCCGCGGTGTTGGTTGTCGTCGTGCCTGCGCTCGCGTTGGCGAGCAGCCGTACCGGAACGTCTCTGGCCTTGGCTCTCCTGCCGTGCCTGGCCTTCTCGGCCGCGACCATCGCGCTGGGTGGCTTCATCGGTGTCTACCGCGCCGCCGTCGTGCTCGGCGTCGTCTGGACCCTCGCCGTCCTGGTGCCGGCGGTGGTCACCGTTCATGTGCCCGCGGTGGTCCAGCCGGGCGCCTCCCTCGGGTGGGCCCTGCTCACCCTCATCCTGGCCGGTCTCGTCGCGACCCGGGCCACCAGCTTCCGCTTTTCGAAGGAGTGACGATGCGTACCGTGACCGCGGCCGAATCGGCCCCGACCACCTACCCGTGGGCGGTGCACGCCCAGGAACTACGGGTGAAAGCCGGCCGGCACCTGGCCGTCGACGGCCTCGACCTGACCCTCGACACCGGCGTGCACGGCCTGCTCGGCCCGAACGGCGCCGGCAAGACCACCCTGATGCGCGCCCTGGCCACCGTGGTGAAGCCGGCCGGCGGCAAGCTGACCCTGCTGGGCGAGGAGGTCGACGCCCGGGCCGACCTGCGGCGGATCCGGCGCGGGCTGGGCTATCTGCCCCAGCAGTTCGGCTTCTACCCGCGGTTCACCCTGCGCGAGTTCGTCGAATACATGGCCTGGCTCAAGGAGATGCCGAAGGCCGAGATCCCCGGTGCGGTGCAGCGGGCGATCGACCGGACCGGCCTGACCGCCAAGGCCGGCGCCCGGATGAAGACGCTGTCCGGCGGCATGCTGCGCCGGGCCGGCATCGCCCAGGCCATCGTCAACGACCCGGCCGTGCTGCTGCTCGACGAACCCACCGTCGGCCTCGACCCCGAGCAGCGCCTCGACTTCCGCGACCTGCTGCGCGCGGTCGGCATCGACACCTGTGTGCTGGTCTCCACCCACCTGGTCGAGGACGTGGTGGCCGCCTGCACCGACGTCATCGTGCTGAACGAGGGCCGGCTGGTCCACCAGGGCACCGTCGACGACCTGATCGCGCAGGGCGGCGAGGGCGACGCCGGGGACAGTCCGGCCGAGCGGGGTTACTCCGCCCTGCTGCGCCGGCACCGGGCGGAGGCCGCCCGATGAGCCGCGTCCTGGGTATCGAACTGCGCCGCTCGGCGGCGCTCGGCACCGCCCTGATCCTGCTGGTGATCGGCGCGGTGGCGCTCTACTTCGCCGAAGGCATCGGCTTCGCCACCGGCTGGATGCAGCTGGCCATGTCGCAACGGCTCTACCTGGTTCTGCTGTGGCCTCTCGCGCTGGCCGCCGGGGCCTGGCAGGCGACCCGGGAACGCCGGTCGGGCGTGGCCGAACTGTTCGCCACCACCCCTCGGCCACGGGCACTGAGGACGGCCCCGACGCTCGGGGCGATGGCCATCGCGGTGGTCGGCGGCTACCTGGCGATGGGACTCGCGGGCGGCGCCTACATCATCGGCACCGCCCGGTACTTCCCGCCGGCGGCCCTCGTCGTCACGCTGGTCGGCGCGCTGGCGCTGATCGCGGCGGTCTGGCTCGGCCAGGCCATCGGCCGGTTGCTGCCGTCGCTGGTGACCGCCCCGGCGCTCGGCATCGGCGGCCTCGCGCTGCTGCTGCTCATCCCGGGCGCGACGCGTCCGCACGGCTGGCTGGCCCTGGTGTTCTCGCCGATCTACGAGATGAACATGCCGGCCGCCTATGCCGACGTGCCCGGCCGGGCCAGCCTGTCCCAGGCTCTGTGGCTGGCCGCGCTCGCCATCACCGCGGTGCTGCTGGTGGTCTCCGGCGGGTGGCGGCTGCGCGTCGCGGCGGTGCTGCCGGTGCTGCTGGGCGCCACCCTGGCCATCGCGGTCATGCCCCGTGACGACCGGTACGTCACCGACGCGGTCGACCCGGTCGCCCAGGAACTGGTGTGCGCCGACGGCGAACCGCGAGTCTGCGTCAGCCGGGTCCACTCCGGTCAGCTCGGCGACGTCACGCCGCCGGCCCGGGAGGGCCTCACGATCCTGGCGAAGCTGCCGGGCGGGCCGACCGCGATGCACGAGGACACCACGACGTACTTCCCCGACGTCTTCCCGGCCTGGCACGACGACGTCGTCCTGCTCCGCGTCGTGACCGGCGCGCAGGTGCAGGCGGTCGACGTGGTGGCCGCCGCCTTCGTGGCCCCGCCACAATGCGACCGGCCCACCGCCCAGGCGGACACGCTGGCCGCCGCCTACTGGCTGATCGGCCGGGAACCGGCCGAGGCGGAGGCCGCGGCGCGCTGGCAGGCCCTGCGCGCCCAGCCGGCCGCGGAGGCGCTGGCCCACCTGCAGGCGCTGCGCAAGGCCGCGCTGACCTGCACGGTCGACAGCGACATCCTGACCCGATGAGGTGGCTCGCGCTCTACCTGCGCTCCCGGCGGGCCCCGGCGGCCCTGGTCGTGGCCGTTCTCGGCGCCGTGCTGATGTGGGGCCTCTGGTCGGTGTTCTCGAACAGCCGGGAGGTGGGCGTGCAGATGGTCATCCTGACCGTGCTGCTGCTGGTCGCGGCTCTGACGGCCACCCTCAGCGGCCCCGACGACGCCCTGGAGAAGACGGCCGCGCTGCGGTGGCCGCCGCGCCGGGCCGCACACCTGCTGGTGGCTCTGCTGGTCGTGGTGGTGCCGCTACTGGTCACCCTGGCGACCGGGGCCCGGTTCGGGCCGGCCGGGCTGGTGGTGCGGGATGCGGCCGGGCTGCTGGGGCTGACCGCTCTCGGCGCGGCGACGATCGGCACCGCGCGGGCGTGGTTCCTGCCCCTGGGCTGGACGCTGGGCGCGGTCCTGTTCCCGCACTCGGACCAGCTGATCGGCCGGATCCTGACCTGGCAGGCGCAGGCCCCGGCGAGCGTCGCCGCGGGCCTCACGGCCGGCCTGCTGGCGGCGGCCGGGCTCATGGCGTACGCGCGGGGGGTGCCTGCCGCGACAACGGCAGCGTCACCGTGAAAGTGCTGCCGACACCGAGTTCGCTGGTCGCGGTTACCCGGCCGTCGTGGGCCTCGACCAGCTTGCGGACGATCGCCAGGCCCAGCCCGCTTCCCCCGGTGCTACGGCTGCGGGAGGCGTCCGTACGCCAGAAGCGGTCGAAGATCTTCGCCAGGTCTTGGGCCGCGATGCCCTCGCCGGTGTCGGTGACCTGGAGGACGAAGTCTTCGCCGGTCACCGTGGTGCGCACGGTGACTTGGCCGTCCGGGCCGGTGTGCCGGACGGCGTTGGAGAGCAGGTTGCCGACGATCTGGCGGAGCCGGACCGGGTCCACCGACAGCTGCGGGTCGACGGTGAAATCGGCGGTGACCCCGCGGTGGGCCTCGACGACCGGGGCCAGGACGTCGTTGACGAAGACGAACTCGGGGTGGATCCGCAGGGTTCCGGAGTCGGCGGCGGCCAGGTCGCGCAGGTCGTCCACGATGCGGTGCAGCACCACCGTCTCGTCGAGCAGCACCTCCAGCAGTCGCGGATCGGTCGGGGCCATCCCGTCCTGGGCGGCCTCGAGCCAGCCGCGGATGTTGGTCAGCGGGGTGCGCAGCTCGTGGGCCAGGTCGCTGACCAGGGCCTGCCGCTGGGCTTCCAGGGTTTCCCGCCGGTCGAACAGGTCGTTGAGAGCGCTCGCCAGGTAGCCGATCTCGTCCCGGCGGCCGACCGGGACGCGGGTCTGCTGTTCGACCGGGCGGCGGACCGACTCGGTGAGCAACCGCAGCGGGCGGGCCAGCCGGGTGCCGACCAGCACGGTGACCGCGATCGCGACCACCAGCACCAGCCCGGTGCCGGCCGCGATCCGGGCCACGTTGCCGCGGGTGAGGCTGATCGAGGCCGGCGCCGGGCCGCTGCCGGCGTCGGTGATGAACAGCAGGGCCGGCGGCGCAACGTACGGAGTGAGCTGCGCCTGCCGCGCCGCGAGCAGGCATTTTTGCACGTCGGCCGGAGTGACGTCGCGGGGGAGCGGCCGGCTCAGCGGTGTCACCTCGAACACCGGCCCGATGCTGATGTACGCCGACGTCTTCAGCCGGGTGCAGCCGTCCATCATCCCGGTCAGCGCGGTGAGCGCCTTCGCCTCGGTCGGCGTCGGGGCCAGCAGTTCCTTGGCCGCGCAGACCCCGCTCTCGGTCGGCAGCGGCGACACCACCGGCCGGCCGTTGGGCAGGTGGGTCAGCCGGATGTTGAGGTTCCCCTTCATGCACTCCATGGCCTGCCGCGCGTAGCCGTCCAGGGCGCGGCGTTCCGCGGCGCTGAGCCGGTACGGCCCGACCGCGCGGGCGTCGATGACGCCGTTCTCCCGCAACGGGTCGATGGTGGCCGAGGGGCGGGCCGCGCCGATGTCCGGCCCGGCCGGGGCCGAGTCGGCGAGCACCTGACGGTCGCGGGTCAGCAGGGTCACCCGGTGGCCGGTGCGCGCGCTCAGGTCGGCGACGGTGGGTGCGACGCCGTCCCATTGCGCGTGGGTGGCGGCGTACCCGATCAGGGTGTCGTGGATCAGCGCGTCGTCGGTGATCGAGCGGCCCTGCTGCTGCTGGATGGCCTGGGTGGTGGTGTGCGCCGTCAGCCAGGTGGCCGCGGTGATCGCCGCGACCGCGATCAGGATCGAGGTAGCCAGCAGCCGCATGATCAGGCTGCGGTGGAACGGCAGGTCAGGAACTCTCATCGCCGGGATCCGTCAGCTTGTAGCCGAGGCCGTACACCGACAGCAGCCGGCGCGGATGCCGCGGGTCGGCCTCGATCTTGCGGCGCAGGTTCAGCACGTGGGTGTCGACCGCCCGGTCGGCCGCGTCCCGGTCCAGCTGCTTGCGGGCGAAGACCCGGTCGGGCTGCCCGGCCAGGGTGGCCAGGATCGCGAACTCGGCCGGCGTACACCCGATGCGTTTGTCGCCGACCGTGACCGTCCGCCGGGTCAGGTCGACCGTCAGGTCGCCGACGTGCAGCACGGTGTCGTCGGTCCGCACCCGGTCCACCCGCCGCAGCAGCGTGCGCACCCGGGCCACCAGCTCCCGCGGGCTGTACGGCTTGGTCAGGTAGTCGTCGGCGCCGAGATCCAGGCCCAGCAGCAGGTCTTCCTCGCCGGATCGGGCGGTGAGCATCAGGACCAGGACGGACGATTCCCGGCGCAGGATCCGGCACACGTTCAGACCGTCCAGGCCGGGCATCATGACGTCGAGAACGACCAGGTCCGGGCGCTGCCGGCGAGCCTCGGCGAGCGCCTGCCGGCCGTCGTGCACGACGGTCACGCGGTGGCCTTCGGCCCGCAGATAGCGGCCCAGGAGATCGGCCTGTCCGCGGTTGTCCTCCGCGACGAGTAGGTGGGCGCACACCCGCCGGACTATAGGCCGCCACCTGCGGCGGGCCGCAATTGTTCTTGACAGTTCCCCGACAATCGACCGGCACCGTTCCCGGCATGCGCCTCTCCCGCCGAGCCGTCGTTCTCGTCGCGGCGCCGCTGGCCGTGCTGGCCGCGGCCCTCGGCCTCGCCCGCTGGCCGGCCCGGCCCGAGGTGGTCGCTCCGGCCGTTTCTGCGCCGGCCACCATCAAGATCAAAAAGGGCGACATCTCCACCGTACGGACAATGCCCGGCACCCTGGGTCACGGTCCGGTCCGGGTCCTCAACGGCAGCCGGACCGGAGTGCTCACCTGGCTGCCGGCCGCCGGCGCGACGATCACCCGGGGCCAGCGGGTGTACGCGGTGAACGACGAGCCGGTGCCGCTGTTCTACGGCCGGACGCCGCTCTACCGGGACCTGGTCACGCCGGACACGGTCGGCCGGGACGTGAAGGTGGTGCGCGACAACCTGCGGGCCCTCGGCTACTCGGTCGGCGCCCCGGTCACCAAGGTCCGCGACGGCGAGGCGGTCCTCACCGCCGCCCTGCTCGCCGCGATCAAGGCCTGGCAGCGGGACCTCGGCCTCCCGGAAACACCACTCACCGCCGGCTCGGTGCTCGTGCTGCCGGCCGCGATCCGGGTCAGCGCGTTGTCGGCGCAGGTCGGTGACCCGGCCGCCGGCGAACTGCTGTCGACCACGTCGACCGCCAAGGTGATCACGGTGCAGGCCGACGAGGGCGAGGCCGCCGCGATCGACAACGGCGACCGCGCCACCGTGGCCCTGTCCGACGGCACCACCACGCCGGCCCGGGTGACCTCGGTGAGCACGGCGCTGCAGACCCCGGACGGTGGAACCACCCCGAAACTCGCCATCACCCTCACCCTCGACAAACCGGCCGTGCTGAAACGCGTCGACTCGGCCGAGCTCCAGGTCTCCTTCGCCGCGCAGACGCATCAGCAGGTGCTGACCGTGGCGACCGGCGCGCTGCTCGCCCTGCGCGAGGGCGGCTACGCCGTGCAGACGCCGGACGGTGCCCTGATCGCCGTCAAGACCGGCATCTTCGCCGCCGGCCGGGTCGAGATCAGCGGCCCCGGCCTCACCGACGGCCTGACCGTGGTGACCACCGGATGAGCGCCGTGCTCGCGGTCCGGCACGCCACCAAGCGGTACGCCGGAGCGGTCACCGCCCTCGACGACGTGTCCCTCGACATCGAGCCGGGCGAGATGCTGGCCATCGTCGGCCCGTCCGGTTCCGGCAAGTCGACCCTGCTGAACATCATGGGCACCCTCGACCGGCCCACCTCGGGAACGGTCGAGATCCTCGGCCAGGACGTCACCCGGTTGTCCGACCGGCGGCTGTCCGACCTGCGCGGCCGCTGGCTCGGCTTCGTCTTCCAGCAGTTCCACCTCACCGCCGGGCTGAGCGCGACCGAGAACGTCAGCACCGGCCTGCTCTACGCCGGAGTGCCCCGCCGGAACCGGCGCCGGCTCGCCGAGGAGGCCCTCGACCGGGTCGGGCTCGGCCACCGCCGCGCGCACCGGCCGCACGAGTTGTCCGGCGGCGAGCGGCAGCGGGTGGCCATCGCCCGGGCCCTGGTGAACGGCCCGGCCCTGGTGCTGGCCGACGAGCCGACCGGCGCCCTGGACACCGCCAACGGCCAGGCCGTGATGGAGTTGCTGACCCGGCTGAACGCGGACGGCACCACCATCGCGATCATCACGCACGACCGGGACATCGCCGCCCGGGCACCCCGCCAGGTACGGATGCGGGACGGCCGCCTGGCCGGTGCGGCATGAGTCGCCTTGGCCCGCGTGATCTGGTCGGGCTCGGCCTGGTCGGCATCCGGACCCGGAAGATGCGGGCCGCGCTGTCGTCGCTGGGCATCGCGATCGGCATCGCCACCATGCTGGTGGTGACCGGCATTCCGGCGTCCAGCCAGGCCGACCTGCTGCGGACCCTGTCGGCGCTGGGCACCAACACCCTGCAGGCCACGCCGGTCCCGGACCGGAACCCGCCGGTGCTGCTGCCCGAGGACGCGCCGGCCATGGTGGCCCGGATCGGGCCGGTGCTGACCGCCAGCGCGGTGGCCAACACGCACAGCGTGATCCGCCGCAACGACCGGACCGATCCGGCCGACGGGCTCGGCCTGAGCGTCCTGGCCAGCAAGGCCAATCTGCTCACCACCCTCAACGGCCGGGTCCGAGTCGGCCGGTTCCTCGACGCCACCAGCGAGTCCCTGCCGATGGTCGTGCTCGGTTCGGTGGCCGCGACCCGGCTCGGCCTTACCGGCCTACCTTTCAGCGGGACCGGGCCTCAGGTGCTGATCGCCGATCAGTGGTGCACCGTGATCGGCATCCTGGACAGCGTCCCGCTCTCGCCGGACATCGACCGGGCCGCGCTGATCGGCTGGGACGCCGCCCGCACCCTGACGCATTTCGACGGCCATCCCACGGTGATCTACCTGCAGGCCGAGGAGGATCAGATCGAGGCGGTCAGCGCCGTACTGCCGGCCACCATCGACCCGCAGAAGCCGTCGAACGTCCAGGTCACCCGCCCGTCCGACGCCCTCGCCGCGAAGCGGGCCACCGAGAGCAGCTTCTCCGCCCTGTTCCTCGGGCTGGCCGCGATCGCCCTGCTGGTCGGCGGGATCGGCGTCGCCAACACGATGGTGATCTCGGTCCTCGAACGGCGCTCCGAGATCGGGCTCCGCCGGGCGCTGGGCGCCCACCGCGGCCAGATCCGGGCCCAGTTCATCACCGAGTCGGTCGTGCTGTCCGCACTCGGCGGCGTCGCCGGAACCCTGCTCGGGATCGCGGCGACCACCGGTTACGCCTGGTACCAGAGTTGGCCACTGGTGATCCCGGCCGGCGCGGCCCTGGCCGGCCTCGCCGGTGCGCTGGCGACCGGGGTGGTCGCCGGCGCCTACCCGGCGATGCGTGCGGCCCGGCTGATGCCGACCGAGGCCCTCAGTTGAGCGTCGAGTAGTAGTCGGCGAACGCCTCCCGCTCGCAGTCGTCGAGCCAGTGGCCGTCGCTCTGGCTGGGCAGTCCGTTCACCAGGGCCGGCGCGTCGTTCTCGACAACGGCTTTGAGGCCGTGCTGGTTGAGGCACCGGACGTTCGCCTCGACGTGATCGGCGTAGTGCGGGTCGAGCCGCTTCGCCCGCTGGATCGGCAGCTCGGGCTCCTTGGCGCCACACTCCTTCTTGATCTTCTCGACGACCCCCGGCGCCAGGTCGAAGTCCGTGAGGTCGGCGGGGTAACCGCCGTTGGCGCCCTTGACCGCGCCCTGCCGGGGAAAGCCGTTCGCCCACAGGCAGTCGATGTAGACGTCCCGCAGCCGGGTTTGCTCCTCCTCGGAGGCGTCCGACCGGATGAGCGGCCGTTCCGCCGGGGCCTTTGCTTCGGCCGGGGATTTTTCTTCTGCCGAGGCGGAGGCGGTTGGCTGCGCGATGCTGGCGACGCCGGGGGAGTCGGTCGTGTCGGTGCCGCCGCAGCCGGCGAGGAGGCACAGGCCGACGGCGATGGTGAGGTTCCTGGAGATGGACATGCCCGAGATCCTGGCCACTCAATGTCGGCGAACTGTCGAGAGCAACCCTCTTTCCGAAAACGTTTTCGGAAGGCATGGTGATAGACAAACATCAATCTCCAGTCCTCGGAGGAAACGATGCGCTCTCGACTTTTGGTGGTCGCCGCGGCGGCCACGCTGGGTGCGACGGTCGCTGTCACCGCCACCGGTGCCAGCGCCGCCGCGGCCGGCTGCCAGGTGTCCTACACGGTCAGTTCGCAGTGGCAGGGCGGCTTCGGCGCCGGTGTGGCCGTCACCAACCTCGGTGACCCGATCACCGGGTGGACGCTGCGCTGGTCGTTCGGCGCCGGCCAGACGGTAACCCAGGCGTGGAACGCCACGGTCACCCAGAGCGGAGCCGCGGTGACCGCCGTCAACGTCGGTTACAACGGCGCGCTGACCACCGGTGCCAGCACGTCGTTCGGCTTCAACGGATCGTGGACCGGCAGCAACCCGGTGCCGTCCGCCTTCACCCTGAACGGCGTCGCCTGCACCGGCTCGGTCACCCCGACCACCGGCACTCCCACTACCGTTCCCACTACCGCTCCCACTCCCACGCCGAGCAGTTCCGCGGTCCCCGGGACGGTCCGGGTCTTCTGGCTCAAACCCACCGACGTCGCGTACGACCAGCGCTACCCCGACGGGATAGCGGCCGTCGTGCGCGAGGCCCAGCGTTACTACAAGCAGGAGCTGGGCAAGACCTTCAAGCTGAACAACACCGTCGTCGAGGTGGTCAACGGCGAACACGACCGCAACTGGTACATCACCACCAACTGCACCGGCAGCGACCACTACTGGTGCGTCGTCGGCAACATGCACCAGGAGCTGATGCGCCGCTTCAGCATCAGCAACCCGGACAGCCGCTGGCTGTGCGTAGGCGAGATCAGCGCCGAGGAGACCAACCAGTCCGGCGGCGGAGCCAGCCCAGGTTGGGTGGTGCTGAGCGGCCACGACGCAGACGGCGCAGCCGGCATCAACGGCGCGATGAACCGCTGGTACGGCGGCATGGTGCACGAACTGGGCCACGGCTTCGGCCTGCCCGACTCCACGTCAACCGACGGCACCCCGATGTCCGGCTCGTTCTACGACTACCCCAACACCCACTTCAGCCAGGCCCAGAAGAACGCCATCTTGGCCGGCCCGTACGGCAGCTTCCTGTCCTGACCTTGGTGACCCCGGCGTCAGCGCAACTTCAACCGGAAGGCGCGGGCGCCGGCGGTCCATGCCAGGCGCAGGTCGGCCGGGTCAGGATTGCCGTCCTGGTCGATGCCGATCTTGTTGAAACTGGCGAAGTTCCGGTTGTGGCGAGCCATCACGGCGTAGTCCTCGACCACGGCGTCCTCATCGGCGCGAACCACCACATCGGCCACCCGAAGCCGCCCCTTGAACCGAACCTCGACCGGAACCCCCGTACGAAGGTTGCGCCCCCAGCCGAACGGCGTACCGATCAGCAAGGCACCCTCATGCGCGAGATAGGCGACCGGAACCGGGTAGCGCTTACCGGATTTGCGACCCACCACATACAGGGTGATCAGCCGTTCCCCCACCACGCGGGACAGCAGGGGAGTCCGCAGCAGCCCGCGAACGACTCGGTTGGCGACACCCTGCCAGGCGAGGGTCTGCGCCCGGCTTCCCGATTCATCCGCCATGAGCCGACCCTCCCGCATGGCCGGTGCCACCGCAACCACGGTACGGCCTGAGCCGCGGCCACCAGCCCGGGACGGCACGCCGGTAGGCCAGGTATTCACGGCCGAACCGCTGGGTGAGGGCCGGTTGTTCATAGCCGACGACGAACGCGACCATGGCCCCGCCGACGACCAGGGCGTAGGGCAGCAGGACCGGCCGCCAGAGCAGTAGTGCCTGCCCAAGGATGACCGCGACAACCGCGAGGTACATCGGATTGCGGACGTAGCGATACAACCCACTGACGACCAGGCGATCCGGCGGCGCGATAGGCGCCGGAGTGCCAAACCCATCAACCACAAACCGAACAAAGGCCTGCACGAGTACGACGGTCCCAGCACCCAGAAGCAGAATCCCGACCACCCGAGCCACGACCCAGTGCCCGAACGCGGCATCAGTCCGCCACCCGGTCAACCACCAGGGCAGCAGCCCAGCAACGGTCCCCGGTGCCAGAGCAAAGAAGGCCGCACTCCCAGCCGCCGCAACGTTCCTGCGCACACTCCGATTGTGCCGCCACCCCCAGCCCACGTCGATGCATTCCCGGTGCGGCCTTTGGGCCGTGACGGACAGCGTGACTCCGAGCGCGGCGGGGTCGCCTCGCGGTGTGCTCCCATGCGCTCGGCGGCCTGAGTTGCTTCCGTCTATCGGAAGTGAATTGTTTGTTTGATAGGTCATGTAATTGACCCGTTCGGTTCCGGATGGCTTCCATTATTGGCATGATCAAATATTGGCGGGCGCGGTTCGGGGCGCGAGAGAATATAGGCATGAGATACCAGCAGCTTCAGCTATTCACCCGAGAAGCAATCGCTGCCATGCGGGATCGTACAAAAGCGCGAAACTATTCTCCCGAGAAAGACGAGTTCCGCCGGGATCATGCGCCCCGGCGGCGGTGGGGGCTCATTCGCCGGTATGCGTGGAAGCGATGCCGGTCGCAGGGCTGCTCCCGGGAGTGCGGCGAGTTGGGTCTGCACGATGAGGCCGAGGCCGTGCCGCCGTTGATCTGGCCGGCGGAGGCAACCTGCACGCGGCGGCCGTGCCCGGTCACGCCGAGCCGTGTGCGCCCACGGCCGAGACCGCGCGCGGGGTGGAGACCGCTGCCGCAATCGGGCTGAGGAGGGGTCGGCGATATTCGTTGCCGAATTCAACCGGAGCTGTTCTCGGGAATGAGTGTGGCTACTTGCCCGGTAAGGGAAAGGCGGAAAGAAACAGCCTTCGGGCACGTTCGGGCGTCAGCGCGGCTGAGCCTCCGTGATACTCGGTGAGTTTCCTGAGACGGTCCCTTCTGGAAAGTTCTGAATGAGGGCGTTGATCAGGTCTGCCGGTGGGGTGCTGGCGGGGCGGTCGCTGACCTGGCCGTCGCCGAGTTCGATCACTCGCCATGTCCCGTCGGCGCGTCGGGCCAGATCGACGGTGACGAAGGGAAGGGCCAGCGCGGCGATGGCCGGCTGCAGTCCGGTGAGGTCGAGATCGGGCGGCGGCAGTTCGTCGGGGGTGTCGGGGTGGGCGGTGACCAGGCGGCGGACGCCGTCGATCCACCAGCTTCGCGCCTCGGCACCGGTGAACTCTTCGAAGCGGCGAACGACGAACCCACCGGCCAGGTCGTCTCCGCGTAACTGCACCATCCGTTCGGCGACCGCCCAAGCCTGGACGGCGTCGGCGAGGTCCGGGATGTAGGCCGCTTCGAGCCAGTAATGCTTCATCGACTTGCTGTAGTCGCGCAGCACAGCCGGCCCGGATCCCAGCCCGGCCCGGACAGCCTCGAAGTCACGTCGGTCGGTGCCGGTGGTCCACCGCGACGCCGGAGTGAACGCGGACAGGGCGTCGTACCAGCCCGGTAGCTCATGGGCGCGGCGATACCGCTCGCCATCCGTGTGCAACCGGACCCCGCGGCCGGCTAGCGCGCTGTCGAGTTCGGCATACCGGCGGCTGGAGAGCATCCACCCGCGATAGACCGCCGTCGCACCGCCCGGCACCCGCGCCACCGCGTCGGCTACCTCACCGCGGGCGGCGGCGTCATGGTCGACCAGAGCAACGGGACAGCCCGCCGCGCGAGCAGCCTCCGCCTCTCCGGCGAAGTGCTCATCCACGCGACGAGGCCGGACCACATCACCGGGAAACAGAAACATCACGCTCGGATTCTCGCCGCCCCAGCCCGCCCCGTCACGCCGATTCCCGCACGCCCAGGGATCATCGGTGCTGTGGATTTTCCGCTTGAGGAGTTGGCGTCGGCAGTCCAGCAGCGAGCAAGCACGTGGGCTGCGCTGGAGTTCGACCAGCGCGTGCGTCCCATTCACCCCAATCATGGGAAGCCGGTCACGAGCGTGGAGTTCGAGTCCGCGGTCTGGATGGTGGAGGTCATGATCTGGAGCAGCGGCGAGGCGGAACTCGCTACCCTGCGCCTGACCGACGACCGGGGCGTGAACAAGCACTATGACCTGGCCGATCGAGAGGACCTGGACGGATTGTTCGACGAACTGGTCCGGCTGCTGGTCGACGACGAGGTTCCCGCGGCGGCCCTGGTCTTCCAGTGGCCCGGGGCGCCGAGCTGAAGTAGGGCCTATGCGGTCCAGTGCTCGCCGAACAGCGTCCACAGGCGGGGGTAACGGAGGGCCAGCTCTTCGGGGTTCAAGCGGGCCCATTCGACGTCGGTGGGGCTGGGGTCTGAGCGCAGCGTTACGTGGCGTTCGTCGGTGACGACGTCGCGGATGTCGCCGTCGATGTCGGGCCGCTGTTCGCCTACCTCGCAGGCTACGTATTCCAGGGACTCCCACGTGGGGTAGTCGTCGTCCGGCCAGGGCTGTGGGATTGACGCCAGACTCTGGATGGCCGGCACCTCGGCGAGGCTGTCAGGGTTGGCGATCGCCTGGTCGTATGCCGTGCGGCCTTGCCCTACCAGCCACATCTGGAAGTAGTGGAATTCGTCGGTGCTGCAGCGGCCCTCCATGAGGATGTCCGCTGCCCGCCACAGGCGGTAGGTGTTAGCTGGCTCCCGCGTCGCGGACAGGTGCTGGACGAAATCGAGCAGGTCGGAGCGGGGGATCCCGCCGAGCCGGTGGGCCAGGAAGGCCTCGCGGTCGTCGGCTCCCTGGGAGTGTTCGATGAAGGTCCAGAAGTCGTTCATGTCCACAGTGGGCAGCGTAGACATGTGCAAGAATCTCGCGGCATGACGCAGGGATCGCGGCCGGTGGACACCCAGGTCGCTCATATCGCGCGCGTGTACGACTACTGGCTTGGTGGCAAGGACAACTTCGCCATCGATCGGCAAGTGGCCGACATGATGAAGGAAGACTCGCCCGAGGTTGTCGAGGGTGTGCTCGGGAACCGGGCCTTCCTGGCCCGGACCGTGCGGTGCCTGGCCGCCGACTACGGGGTTCGGCAGTTCCTCGACATCGGCACGGGGCTGCCGGCGGCCAACAACACGCACGAAGTAGCGCCGGACAGCCGCGTGGTCTACGTCGACAACGACCCGATCGTGCTCAGCCATGCGCGCGCCCTGCTGACCGGTGCCGACCCGGGCGCCACCGCCTACCTGGACGCCGATCTGCGGGACACCGAGCGGATCCTGCGGGAGGCCGCCGACACCCTGGACTTCGGCCGGCCCGTCGCGGTTATGCTGATCGCCGTCCTGCACTGCATCACCGACGAGGACGACCCGGCGGCGATCGTGCGACGGCTGATGGCGGCCCTCGTGCCGGGCAGTTTCCTGGTGCTGTCGCACCCGGCCATCGACATCCACAGTGGCGTGCGCAAGGCGGCCTCGCGGATGAACCAGCTGATGCACACCCGGCTGACCTTCCGCGACCACGGGCAGGTGGCGAGCTTCTTCGACGGGCTGGAGCTGCTGGAGCCGGGTGTGGTCCGGGTGCCGGACTGGCGGCCGGTGACCGAGGCGGACCGGACCAACCCGGCGGCAGTGTGGGGCGGAGTGGGACGCCTCAGAGCGTGAGCAGGGTGGCCGCCGCTCCCTGCTCGTGCAGCGACTTGAGCGCGGCCAGGTAGGGCAGCCGGAAGTCCGGCTCGTCGACCAGGTCGCCGAACAGCTGGGGATCGCGCAGGAAGGCGGCCGGGTCGTCGGGGTAACGGCGGGCCGCCGCGGTGACCCGGTCGGCCAGCCGGTCCACGACGTCTATGGGTGCGCCCTTCTCGTCGACGCCCTCGGCGTACCGGGCCCAGCTCGCGCAGACCGCCGCCGCCAGCACCACCGGGCGGCCGGCGGCCAGGTTCTCCCGCACCACCGGCAGCAACCACTTCGGGATCCGGTCGCTGGTCTCCGCGCACAGCCGGGCCAGGGTGTCCCGTACCTCCGGGTTGGAGAAGCGTTCGATCAGCTCCCGCTGGTAACCGGCCAGGTCGACGCCGGGCACCGGGCGCAGCGTGGGGGTCGCCTCGGCCATGTACCCGGCGAGCAGCGACACGATCGCCGGGTCCTGCGCGGCCTCGTGCGCGTACCGGTAGCCGGCCAGGTAACCGAAGTAGGCCATGGCCTGGTGCGAGGCGTTCAGCAGGCGCAACTTCATCAGCTCGTACGGCTCGACGTCCGGCACCACCTGCACGCCGGCCTGCTCCCAGGGTGGCCGGCCGGCGCCGAACTCGTCCTCCAGGACCCACTGGAAGAACGGCTCGGCGACCACCGGCCAGGCGTCCCGGATGCCGAACGTGTCGGCCACCTCGGCCCGGTCGGCGTCGGTGGTGACCGGGGTGATCCGGTCGACCATCGAGTTGGGGAAGTGCACCGACGACCCGATCCAGTCGGCGAACTCGTCGCCGGTCAGCCGGGCGTACGCGACAAGCATCCGCCGGGCGACGTGGCCGTTGCCCTGGATGTTGTCGCAGGACATCACCGTGAACGGCGGGATGCCCCGCTCCCGGCGGAGTTTCAGCGCGGCGGTCAGATAGCCGAAGATCGTCGTCGGCGCCTGCGGATGGGCCAGGTCGTGCCGGATGGCCGGGTTGTCCGCGACGAACTCGCCGGTCACCTGGTCGAAGTTGTACCCGCCCTCGGTGACGGTCATCGACACGATGCGCACCTCGGGCCGGGCCATCCGCTCGATCGCCGCGACCGGGTCGTCCGGCGCGAACACGTAGTCGACGATGCTGCCGATCACCCGGGCCTCGCGGCTGCCGTCGGCGTGCTTGATCACCAGGGTGTAGAGGCAGTCCTGTTCGGCCGTGAGGTCGTCGACCTGAAGCAGAGTCATGATTTCGCCCCCAGGACGGCGTCGAGGTGAATGCACCGGGCGGCCTGAGCCACACCCGAGGGCACCAGCGGGATCGGATCGGCGGCACACGAAGGCGTACTGAAGGCGCAGCGCTCGTAGAAGTGGCAGCCGACCGGCCAGTCGGCCGGGGCCGGGACGACCCCGGGGATCGACGGCAGCAACCCGCCACGCTCGGCGACGATCGGATTGGCCTGGATCAACGCCGCCGTGTTCGGGTGGGACGGGTGCTCGAACAGCGTCCGGACCGGTGCCGTCTCGACGATCTGGCCCGCGTACATCACCGCGACCCGGTCGCACAGGTCGGCGATCACACCGAGGTCGTGGGTGATCAGGATGATCGCCATCCCGGCCTCGTCGCGCAGCCGGCGCAGCAGGCTGAGGATCTCGCCCTGCACGGTGACGTCGAGCGCGGTGGTGGGCTCGTCGGCGACCAGCACCCGGGGCCGGCCGGCCAGCGCGCACGCGATCGACACCCGCTGCGCCTGCCCGCCGGAGATCTGGTGCGGGTACTTCTTCACCAGCGCCGGCGGATCGGGCAGCCCGACGTCGGTCAGGAGCTCGAGGACCCGGGCCCGGGCCGCGGCCCGGCTGCCCTTGTTGTGGGTGCGGACGATCTCGCCGAGCTGAGCGCCGATGGTGAAGCTCGGGTCGAGCGCGACCATCGGATCCTGGGATACATAGGCGATCCCGCTGCCCCGGGTTGCCGCCCGGACCCGGGCCGGCGCGGTCAGCAGATCGGTGCCGTCGAACCGGATGCTCCCGGTGGTGCGCCCGGCCGGCCCGAGGCTGTCCAGCACCGCGCTCACGGTGACCGACTTGCCGCAGCCGGATTCGCCGACGATGCCGAGGATCTCCCCGGCCTGCAGACTGAAGCTGACGTCCTCGACCACCCGCAGCGGTCCGAAGTGCACGTTCAGGTGCCGGACCTCGAGCACACCGGGCGCGGGTTCGACGTCGTCGGCTGAAGCCGACGGCCGGAGTGAAACCGGCCGGCTGACTACAAAAGACCGGCTGGTGGCGTCGCGCAGGCCGTCGGCCAGCAGGATGAACGCCACGATGGTGAGCGCGATGGTCAGCCCGCTCGGGATCACCAGCCAGGGCTGGAGCTGCAGGTTGATCTGCGCCTCCGCGACCAGCCCGCCCCAGCTCGGCGCGGGCGGCTTGACGCCGAGGTTGAGGTAGTTGAGACCGGCCTGCACGCCCAGGTTGATCGCCGCCAGCATCGCGGTGTTGACCAGGATCGGGCCCCAGATGTTCGGCAGCACGTGCCGCAGCAGCCGGTCCTCCTCGGCGTCGGTGCCGATCAGCAGGTCGATGTCGCGGCGGGCGCCGGAGCGCAGCAGCTCGAGCGGGTCGGCGGCGATCACCTGACCGTCGCGCACCAGCGGGAAGGTGCCCAGGGTGACCCCGTGCGACCGCTGCACGGCCAGCACGCGCAGGATGTTGACCCGCTGGAGCTGCTCGATCGCGTCGTCGGCGCCGGGGTCGATGCCGAACTGGCGCAGCACCGTGTTCCGGTGTGCGATCGCGTCGTCGATGCTGGTGGTCACCCCGAGGTGGCCGCTCTGCACGATGGCCCGCCGGAACAGGCCCTCGGCGGCCGGCGAGACGAGAATCCCGGCCGCCGACATCGCGCCGGCCGACTGGCCGGCGATGGTCACGTTGGCCGGGTCGCCACCGAACGCGGCGATGTTCTCGTGCACCCAGCGCAGCGCCTGGATCTGGTCCTGCAACGCGACGTTGACCCACCCGTCGCGCTTGTCGCCGAGGTAGAGCCCGCCGAGGATGCCCAGCCGGTAGTTGATCGACACCACCACGACGCCGTGTTCGCGGGCGTGCCGGGCGCCGTCGGTCCAGCTGCCGGTGCCGGAGCCGTACAGGAAGGCGCCGCCGTGGATCCAGAACAGGACCGGGGCGGTGCCCTCGACGTCCGGGGTCCAGATGTTCAGCGTGAGGCTGTCCTCGGACGGGACGGCGTCGGGGTGGAAGAAGTTGTGCTGGGTGGGCGGGATGTTGAAGGGCAGCGGGTCGAGGTCCTGCTCGCAGATCGCGCCCATGGTGGTGGCGTCGAGTTCGGCCGCGCGGGCCACGGCCGGCCGGGGCGGGGCGAAGCGCAGGTCACCGACCGGGGCCGCCGCGTAGGGCACGGCGAAGAAGGTGCGGTAGCCGTCGTGCCGGCGGCCTCGGACGGGACCTTCGGCCGTGGTGGCGGTAATCGTATCCGCCGATATTGAGGGCGATCCCTGAATAGTCATCGCGTGCTGCCTCCCTCGGATTCCGTCCGCATCGAGCCCGGATCGGTAAGACAATTAGAAACAGCGCGGCAACAATGCAGAAAGCCGGATGTCGGCCTCGGTGAACACCCGGGCCATGCCGGGCGCGAGCTCACGCCCAGTGCAGGGCGGCGATCGGCAGCGACGGGGTGATCACCGTGAAGTGCTCACTCTCCGGCAGGTGCTGGGCGATCAGCTGGGTGGTGAAGCCCTCGTCGATGAACACGTTCTGGGCCGCGCCCAGGTGCGAGATCGCGGCGGTCGCGATCCGCATCTTCTCCTCGACGTTGCTGTCGACCCGGGCCGAGAGCTCGCTTTCGTAGGCGCCGCTCTCGACCGGATAGGCGACCCCGTAACTGCGTCGCAGCAAACCCTGGCTTTCCAGCTTGCGCAGATCCCGCCGCAGGGTTTCCCGGGAGATTCCGACCTCCTCGGCAATTGCCGAGACGTCGAGCCGGCCGTCGGTTCGCAACCGCTGCAGCAGATCGTGGCGGCGGTTGTACGAAGCGGTGGCGAGATTCTCGGCCATGTCGTGAGGCTACGTGATCTCGAATGGCTTACCGCGGTAAGCGCTGAAGATCACTTGCGGCCCCGGCTCGCCGCCCGGCGGTCCCGGCGCGGCCGATATCCACGCCTGCAAATACCCGTGGGTAATTTGCAGTGGGTGGCTGCGGGCGGCCCGGTGCGGATTTCCGGCGGGTAACGCGACGGGCGGTGCGGGGTGGCCGGAAATGCGCGGCAGGCCGCCGGTTTCGCGCATCATCCGGGCGGGATGATGGGCCGGGCGTCTCATCACCATCCATCTAGGACGGTTTCCCGAGCTGCGTTGATCCACGCAGATGCCTAGAATCCGGACATTGGTCGACCAATGTGGACGATCGCCCGCAGCTGGCCGTTGCAGTGACGCTAGTGAATGTGAACGGCGTATTACCGAGGCGGCCGCAAACTCGCTAGTCGGGCCGGAGATCACTGCCTCGTAATATGGTCCGCTATCACTGTGATCAATGCGTGTCAATTGAATGCGTGGTCAACCTGGAGACATTAGCGAGGGCGGATCAGAACCTTAAGTTTTGCTTAGACTCGCCGTCGGCCAGCTTTTCAAAGATCCCTCCGTCCTCAGCCGTGGAGGTTGCCTGATGGCTCCTGCTCGTCCCGCGCGCCGCCGAGCGGTACGCACCATCCTCGCCGCTTTCGCCACCGGCGCCCTCGTTGCCGCCCTGCCGGTACCCGCGAACGCCCAGCCCGGACCGCGTGTCGCCGCCCCGCCGCAGGTGCCCGGCCAGGGCGCGGTGGCCGCGCCGAAGGTGACCGCACCCGCCCCGCTGCCACGCCGTACCGGGAAGGTCGCGGTCACCGCGGCCAAGACCGCGGCGCTGGCCGGCGCCAACGACCGCGTCGCCCTGCGGGCGTTGATCGTGGCCACCAACACCGACGACTTCGGGGTGGCCACCTGGAAGGCGACCCTGGACCGGCTCGGCGCCGGTTACGACGTCCTCTACGACGCCACCACCACGATCACCACCGACACCCTGGTGCGCGCCGACGGCACCGGGAAGTACAACGCGATCCTGCTGACCAACAGCATGCAGGTGTACGCCTCCGGCAGCACGTACCTCAACGGGCTGGACAGCGCGGAGTGGAACATCCTCTGGGCCTACGAACGCAACTTCGGGGTCCGGCAGGCCGCGCTCTACACCAGTTACGGCACCTGGCCCGAGGATTACTGCCTGCGCTCGGCCGGTGAGGTGTCGGTGGGTGACACCCCGCTGAACGTGTCGCTGACCACGGCCGGCGCCGGCGTGTTCGACTACCTCAAGCCGGCCGCCACCATCGGGCTGCAGCAGTCGTACGTCTACAAGACCAGCATCGCCTCCGGCTGCGCGGCCGACGCCACGCTGACCGACGGCACCAACGTGCTCGGCGTGCGGACCACGTCCACCGACGGGCGCGAGCGGCTCGCGCTGACCTTCACCTCGAACCAGTACCTGTTGCAGTCCGACCTGCTGGTCTACGGCCTCATCCGGTGGGCCACCAAGGGCCTCTACCTGGGCGAGCAGCGGCACTACCTGGGCGTCGACGTCGACGACTGGTTCAACACCGCCGACCACTACTACCCGGACGGCCACGTCGAGTACGACCCGGGCTGGCAGGTCACCGCGCACGACGCGGTAAACCTCGACAACGAGCAGATCGCCTTGCGTACGGCCTACCCGCAGGCCGCCGGCTTCACCTTCAACCTGGCCTACAACGGCGCCGACATCGACCCGTTCGCCGGCAACACGTGCAGCCCGAACGGCGGCGCCACCGAGCTCACCGCCACCACCAAGTGCCTCGCCTCGCACTTCCGGTGGGTCAACCACACGCTCAACCACCCCGAGCTGAACTTCACCGACTACAACACCACGTACGGCGAGATCGCCACCAACCGCAGCGCGGGTCAGGCGATCGGGCTCACCCCGGCCGACGACGTGCTCAAGACGCCGGAGTACTCGGGTCTGGGCGTCTACACCGACGACCCGAACGACGACACCGGCGTGCCGGTCGACCACGGCCTGGCCGGCTCGAACCCCAACCTGCTGCAGGCGGCCAAGGACCTCGGCGTGAAATACCTGCAGGGCAACATGTCGTTCGCCAGCCAGGTGCCGGCCCACTTCAACGGCAACCTGGTGCACCCGCTGGAGCCGAGCCTGTCGGTGGTGCCGGGCTGGCCGACCAACATCGCCTACTTCGTCACCACGCCGGACGAGGAGACCGCGTTCTACAACTCCTTCTACGGCCCGAACGGCCGGTTCCCGTACTGGCCGACCAACCGCACGTACGCCCAGATCGTCGACTACGAGGCCGGCATCGGGCTGCAGCACGTGGTGCAGGGCTCGATCGGCACGCACACCTTCCACATCGCCAACACCAACGACTACGGCTCGGGCAACACCCTGCTCAGCGACTGGACGGAGGCGGTGGTGAGCAAGTACGCGGCGTACTACTCGGCCCCGCTGCTCAACCTGCCGCCGTCCGAGGTGGGTGCCTACACCGCCGAGCGCAACGCGCACTTCGCCCAGCTCGGCGCGGGTGTGGACGCGGTGTACGACCGCTCGGCCGGCACGGTCACGGTGACCTCGCCGCTGGCCGGGACGGTGGAGATCGGCGGCGTCCAGACGGCGACCTCCCGCACGTACGGCAATGACGTCACCGCGCCCGTCGCCCTCGCGGCGAGTACGGCCGTCACGCTGACCGCGGCTCCGCGGGCCTGACCCGGCGACGGGGCGAAGGCGGATCCCGTGCGCGTAGCACTGGTGTCGGAGGGGACCTACCCGTACGCGATGGGCGGTGTGAGCATCTGGTGTGAGCAGCTCATCCGCGGTATTCCCGACTATCGCTGGCAGGTCGTCGCCCTCACCGTGGACGGCGCCGAGAAACCCGTCTTCGCCCCGCCGGCCAATCTGGACGGCATCCACTCGATCCCGCTCTGGGGCGGTCGCGGCCGCCCCGGACTGGGGGCCGGCCGCCCCGGCGCGGCCTTCGCCGAGTCCTACCAGATCTTCCTGCAGGCCCTGATCACCCCGCTCGACGCCGGTGGCTCCGAGCAGGCGGCCACCAACCGCAACCTGTTCCTGCTGTCGCTGCGCGGCCTCTACGAGTACGCGGCGTCGGGCGGCGACCTGAGCGCGGCGCTGCTGTCCAACCAGGCGGTGGCGATGACCCTGGACGCGTGGCGGGACCTGCGCGTCGACCAGAACGGGCCGGCCCCCACGGTGGCCGACGCGATCCAGGCGGGCTGGCTGATCGAGCACATGCTCCGGCCGCTGAGCGCGCCGGTGGTCGAGGCCGACATCGTGCACTGCTCGATGAACGGCCTGTCCACGCTGCCGGCGATGACCGCGAAGTGGCGGCACGGCACCCCGCTGGTGATGAGCGAGCACGGCATCTACCTGCGCGAGCGCTACATCGCCTACCTGACCGACGACGCCTCGCACGCGGTTCGGGTGCTGGCCCTGAGCTTCTTCCGGTCGCTGGCCGGGGCCGCCTACCTGATCACCGACGTGCTCGCGCCGCACTCCGCCTACAACCGCCGCTGGCAGCTGCACAACGGCGCCGACCCGGAGCGGATGTGGACCATGTACAACGGGGTGGAGCCGGCCGACTTCCCGGCCGCCACCTCCGAGCCGGACGTGCCGACCATCGCGTTCATGGGCCGGGTCGACCCGCTCAAGGACCTGCACACGCTGATCCGGGCGTTCGCCGAGGTGCGGCGGCAGATCCCGGCCGCCCGGCTGCGTATCTTCGGCGGCACCCCGGCGGTCAACCGGCTCTACCACGAGTCGTGCGAGAAGCTCATCGGCGATCTCGGGCTGACCGGCGCGGCGGTGCTGGAGGGCCGGATCGGCAACGCCGTCGACGCCTACCACGCGGGCAGCATCGTCGCGCTCACCAGCATCTCCGAGGGCTTCCCGTACACCGTGGTGGAGGCCATGGCGTGCGGGCGGCCGACGGTCTGCACCAACGTCGGCGGCGTCTCCGAGGCGGTCGGGGACACCGGGATCGTGGTGGCGCCCCGCGACCACGCCGCGGTGGCCGAGGCCTGCGTGCGGCTGCTGAAAGACGACGAGCTGCGGCACCGGCTCGGCGCGGCCGCCCGGGCCCGGGTCCTCGAACATTTCACGCTCAGCCAGTCGCTGCAGATGTACCGCAACGTCTACGAGGGCCTGGCCACCCCGCTGGAGCAGTCCGAGCCGGCCCGCCACCTGCGCGGTGCCGCATGACCGTACGCCTGAGACCGGCCGTTCAGGCCACCGCGCCGCCCACCCAGGGCCCGCCGATTCAGGGCCCGCCCACCCATGACGTGGTGCTTCCCCGGGTCTCCACCGACCCGCTCGACGAGTTGGTCGACCGGATCCGCCCCACGGTGGCCCGGGCGGTCGACGCCCTGCAGGTGGCGGCCGCGCTCGAGGCGGACGGCTGCACCGACCGCATCGCCCGGGTCGAGTACGGCTTCTCCGACGTGTTCATGCTGGCCGCCGAGGTCTTCCAGCGGCTGGGCCCGCCGGCCGAGGCAATTGCCGAACCGGAGGAGGACGGGGGCACCTGGCGCGGGAGCCTGCGGCTGATCGCCCACGGGCCGCTCTACATGCTGCCGGCCGCCGTCTTCCCGGCGGTGCTCGGCGTGCTCGGGCACCGCTCGGTGGTGCTGGCCCTGGTAGTGGCGGGCGGCGTCGGCTGGATGGCCGCGGGCACCGTGGCGTACGCCGCCTATCAGCTGCTCGGCGCGGGCCGGCCGGGGGCCGCCGCCCGCCTGCTGCGCCTCGCCGCGCTGCTCGCTCCCGCGCTGGGCGCGGCCGTCGGGACGGCGGTGATGGTGGTGGCCGGCGGTGGCTGGGGCCTGGCCGTGCTGGCCGCCGGTCAGCTGACCTACCAGCTGGCCGCCACCGTGCTGATGTTCTACCGCCGGGAGGGGATCCAGGCGCTGATCATGGCGCCCGCGGTCCTGGCCGGCGGCGCCTTCCTGGTGACCGGCCCCGCGCTGCGGCCGATCGGGCTGCTCACCGCGGTGGCCGGCCTCCTCGGCTGCTATGCCGTCGCGCTGCGGGCGACGCGCGGGCACGGCGCCGACGGTGAGCCGGCCACCCGCCCGTCGCGGGAGGGCCTGGCCGGGGTCACCGCCTACGGCCTGTGCTCGGCGGCGCTGCTGCTGCACGCCGAGGCACCCTACCTGCTGACCCGGCTCGACGTGGCGGTGGCGGTGGCGCCGCTGATGCTCGCGATGGGCTTCGTCGAGTGGCGCGCCGAGCGGTTCCGCGGCGCGGCGATCCGGCTCACCCGGAACAGCTTCACCCCGGCCGACTTCGGCCGCCGGATGTGGGCCCTGGTGGGCCGGGAGACCGTCGGCTGCCTCGCGGCGACCGCGCTGCTGGGCCTGGCGCTGCTGGCCGTACTGGCCGGCGCCGGTGAGCTGAGCGGGCCGGCCGCCCTGATGACCGCCGCGCACGTCGTCCTCGGCGGCGCCTACTACTCCGCGTTCCTGCTGGCCGGGTTCGAGCGGTTCGGCCGGCTCTGCCTGTCCATCGCCGCCGCCCTGGCGGTGCACGTCGGCGTCGGCGCCGGGCTCGGCGCCGCACCACTGTTCGGCCGGTCGGCCGCTCCGCTGACCGATACGGCGCTCTACCTCGGCAGCACCGTTCTGCTGCTGGGGCTGTTCCTGCTGGGCCTGGCGCCGATCCTCGGCCAGGTCCGGCACTACCGGTAGATCACGACCTTGGGGAGGCAGATCTGCTATGCACGCGGTCATTCTCGCCGGCGGCAAAGGCGTACGGCTCCGGCCGTACACCACCACGCTGCCCAAGCCGCTCATGCCCATCGGCGACAAGCACGCGATCCTGGAGATCGTCCTGGATCAGCTCGCCGCGTGCGGGTTCACCTCGGTGACCCTGGCGATCAACCATCTCGGCCCGCTGATAAAGGCGTTCGTGGGCGACGGCTCACGGTGGAACCTGCGGGTGGACTACGTCGAGGAGGATCGTCCGCTCTCGACGGTCGGGCCGCTGTTCGGGCTCAAGGACGTACTGCCGGACGAGTTCCTGGTGATGAACGGTGACGTGCTCACCGATCTGAACTACGCCGACCTGTTGAACCAGCACGCGCTGGCCGGCAGCGGGCTGACCGTGGCGATCGCCGAGCGCACCCACCGGGTGGAGTTCGGCGTGCTGGACGTGGAGGCGTCGCACATCGTTGGCTTCCGGGAGAAGCCCGACCTGCGCTACCAGGTCAGCATGGGCGTGTACGGGATGTCCCGCCGCACCCTCGCGCCCTACCCGGCCGGCCGCGCGTTCGGGTTCGACCAGCTCGTTCTCGACCTGCTGGCCCGCGGCGAGAACCCGGCGACCTACCCGTTCACCGGCTTCTGGCTCGACATCGGCCGGCCGGAGGACTACGACGAGGCCAACCGCACCTTCGCCGAGATCGGGCCGCGCCTGCTGCACCTGCGCGAAGGCGAGCCGGTATGACCCGGGTCCTTCTCTTCGGGTCGTCCGGGTTCATCGGCAGCCGGGTGCGGTCGGTGCTGGCCGGGGTGGGTGAGATGGTCTGCCCGGGCCGGGACCAGCACGACCTGATCGGCGGGGACGTGGCCGGCCTGACCGCGCTGATCCGGGAGGCCGCCCCGGATGTCGTGGTGAGTTGCGTCGGCGCCCTGGTCGGCACCGACGAGGAGCTGGTGCGGGCCAACACCCTGGTGGCCGCCAAGCTGATCGAGGCGGTCAGCGCGGCCGCGCCGGCCGCCCGGCTGGTGCGGCTCGGGTCGGCCGGGGAGTACGGCGTGGTCCCGCACGGCCGGTCGGTGGCCGAGGACCACCGCACCGAACCGGTCGGCGCGTACGGGGTCAGCCATCTCGCCGGCACCCGGCTGTTCACGCTGGCCGCCGAGGCGGGCCGGGTCGACGCGGTCACCGTGCGGGTGTTCAACCCGATCGGGGCCGGCCAGCCCGCCGAGAACGTGCTGGGACGCGCGGCCCGGCGGCTGCGGGAAGCCCTGGAGACCGGCGCGCCGGAGATCACCCTGGGTCCGCTCGGCGCCTACCGGGACTTCGTCGACGTCCGGGACATCGCCGAGCTGCTGCGGCTCATCGTGCTGGCCCCGAGCGTGCCCGGCCGGGTCTACAACGCCGGCAGCGGGCGGGCGGTCACCGTGCGGGAGGCGGTCGGCGCGCTCGCGGCCCAGGCCGGCTGGACCGGCACGATCCGGGAGATCGGCGCCGGCCCGGTGCGGTCGGCCGCGGTGGACTGGATCCAGGCCGATATCCGCCGGGCCACGGTCGAGCTGGGCTGGGCACCGGAGTACGAACTGAGCTCGTCGATCAAGAACATCTGGGCGGCCGGATGAGCCGTACGGCCTGGATGAGCGCCGCGGTCGCGGTGATCGTGGCGTTCACCGCCGCGGTCGCCGTCACCGTGGCCCGCACCGGCTCGTCCCCGCCGTCCACCGCCTCGTCCCGGCCACCGGCACCGACAAAGCCAGCATCGACAACGCCGGCATCGACGGAGCCGTCGCCGGCGAAAAGCGGGCCACATGACCTTCGCTCCTGGGCCTACCAACTGCAGGACTACCCCGGTGGGCGGCTCGATCGGCTGGCCGCCGGGCCCTACCAACTGATCGTGATCGACCTGGCCCGGGACGCCGACGCGGACTGGTTCACCGCGGCCGAGATCGCCCGGGTCCGCGCCACCGGCAAGTTGGTGCTGGCCTACTTCGAGATCGGCAGCATCGAGGACTTCCGCCCGGAGTACCGCAAGCTGCCCCGCGACCTGATCGCCAACGAGTGGGCGGACTGGCCGGGGGAGTACTTCGTGCACTACTGGGACGAGCGCTGGTGGTCCACGGTGGTGAAGTCGCGCGTGGACCAGGCGCTGCGGGCCGGCTTCGACGGCGTCTACCTGGACACCCCGCTCGCCTACGAGGAGATCGACCTGGCCCGGGCTCAGGGCCGGGACCGGGAAAAGCTGGCCCGCGAGATGTCCGCCCTCATCGCGCGGATCAGCGCGTACGCCAAGGGTCGTCGTCCTGGGTTTTTGATTGTTCCGCAGAATTCGCCCGAGCTGCGGCACCAGCCCGGATATGCCGGCGCGATCGACGGCATCGGCGTGGAGGAGCTGTTCTTCGAGGCCACCGACCAGCGCTGCGTGCAGGACTACTGCGCCGAGAACCTGGCCGACACCCGGGCGCTGCGCGACGCCGGCAAATTCGTGCTCGGCGTCGACTACGCCACCCGGCCCGCCGACGTGCGAGCCGCCTGCGCCCGGTATCGGGCCGAGAACTTCGCCGGCACGGTCACCGTGCTGGATCTGGACCGCACCAGCCCGCCGTGTCCGTGACGCGGCGAGAACAGAAGGGAAGCACCATGCCCAGTACGATCGGGGTCGTCGGGCTCGGCTATGTCGGGCTCACCCTGACCGCCGCGCTGGCCGACAAGGGTTTCGTCGTGCACGGCGCCGACGTGCAGCGTTCCGTGCTCGACATCCTGTCCCAGGGCCGCTCGCACATCTTCGAGCCGGGCGTCGAGGAGATCTTCGCGAGGCACATCGGCACCGGCATCCACGTCGCCGACGAGCTGCCTCGCGACACCGTGGACGTCGCCGTCATCTGCGTCTCGACGCCGGTCGACGAGGCCACCCACCGGCCCAACCTGGCCAACCTGGCGGCCGCGGCGCGGGCCGTCGCCGCCACCTGCCGGCCGGGCACGCTGGTCGTGGTGCGCAGCACGGTGCCGGTCGGCACGACCCGCCGGGTGGTGCTGCCGGAGCTGCGGGCGGCCTGGGGGGACGACGTCCGCCTCGTGATGGCGCCCGAGCGCACCATCCAGGGCCAGGCGCTGCGCGAGCTGGTCGAGCTGCCGCAGGTGGTGGGCGGCCTGGACGAGGCCAGCCTGCGCGGCGGCGTGGAGTTCTTCGGTGGGCTCGCGCAGACCGTCGTCGAGGTGTCCGGGCTGGAGACGGCCGAGCTGGTGAAGCTGTCCAACAACTGCCACACCGACCTGATCTACTCGTTCGGCAACGAGATCGCGCTGATCGCCGAACAGCACGGGCTCGACCCGCTCGAGGTGATCCGGGTGGCGAACGTCGACTACCCGCGCCCCGACCTGTCCAAGCCCGGCTACGTCGGCGGCGGGTGCCTGTCCAAGGACCCGTACATCATGCTGGAGAGCGCCGGCGACTACCGGCCGTACCTGGTGGGCCGGGCCCGGGAGCTCAACGAGTTCCTGCCGGTGCACGTGGCCGAGCTGGTGGTGCGGTTGCTGGGCGAGGCCCGCGGCGAGACCCGGGGAGCCCGGCTCGCGGTGCTCGGCTGGGCGTACAAGGGATGGCCGCCCACCGACGACATGCGCGGCACGCCGATCGCCGCGATGATGCCGATCTTCTCGGCCGCCGGGATCACCGTGACCGGCCACGACCCGATGGTCACCGACGACATCATCCGGCAGTACGGCGGCGAGCCGATCAGCCTGGACAAGGCGTTCACCGACAGCGACGCGGTCCTGGTGATCAACGACCACCCGGACTACCGGGCCATCGAGGTCGCCGACATGCTCCGGCCCGGGGAGGGCCGACCCGCGCTGATCTACGACTCGTGGCGGATCCTCGACGGCGCGGCCGTGACCGGCGCCGGCGTCCGCTACGCGGGACTGGGGTACCTGCCGTGAGGGCGCTGCTGCTCGGCGGCGCCGGGTTCATCGGCCTGCACCTGGCCCGCCGGCTGGTCGCGGACGGCTTCGAGGTCACCGTCGTGGACGACTTCTCCCGCGGCCGTCAGGACGCCGACCTGGCCGCCCTGCAGGTCAAGGTGATCTCGGCCGATCTCACCGACCCGGTCACCTACACCGCCCTGCCGCACGGCTGGGACCAGATCTACCTGCTCGCCGCGGTCGTCGGGGTGCGCAACGTGGAGCAGGACCCGGCCCGGGTGGTGCGGGTCAACACCCTGGTGGCCATGCACACGCTCGACTGGATCGCGCCCGGCGAGCGGATCTTCTTCGCCTCCACCAGCGAGGTGTACGCCGGTGGCGTCGACGCCGGCGTGGTGCCGGTGCCCACCCCCGAGGCCATCCCCACGATGATCTCGGACATCACCGCACCCCGGTTCGCGTACGCGGTCAGCAAGCTGCTCGGCGAGGCCGCGTTCCTGCACACCGCCCGCGCCCGCGGCTTCGAGGCCGTGGTCGGGCGCTTCCACAACGTCTACGGCCCGCGGATGGGCGCCGACCACGTCATCCCGGAGATGTCGCTGCGCGCCTTCGCCGGCGAGGACCCGTTCCGGGTGCCCGGTGCTGACCAGTTCCGGGCGTTCTGCCACGTCGACGACGCGGTGGAGGCGATGGTGCGGCTGATGGCGACGCCGGAGGCGGCCGACCGGATCGTGCACATCGGCAACGACCGGGAGGAGACCAACATCGAGGACCTGGCCCGGCTGGTCCTGCGGGTGGCGGGCTCGTCCGCGACCATCGAGGCGTCGCCCGCACCGGCCGGCTCGGTGCACCGCCGCTGCCCCGACCTGAGCCGGTTGCGCGACCTGACCGGTTACGAGCCGAAGGTGTCCCTCGAGGACGGCGTGCGCACCACGTACGCCTGGTACGCCGAGCACGGGAGGCCGTCGTGACCGAGACCCCGATCTGCTTCTACTACGGCAACGGGCGGCTGGTCGACCTGGCCAAGTATCCCCGGGTCGTGCTCCAGCCCGACTTCTACTCCGGCGCCGAGCTGAAGTATCTGGCCGAGAACAAGGTGGAGACCCTCGCGTACCTGTCGTTGTCGGAGGATCAGGGCCCGCCGGCCGGATGGCAGCGGCAGGAGAAGAACCCCGACTGGGGTGGTTCGTTCGTGCACGTCGGCGATCCGCAGTGGGTGGAGCACGTGGTCGGTCAGGCCCGCGACGCCCGGGCGGCCGGCTTCGACGGCCTGTTCCTGGACACCCTCAACGTGGAGCTGACCTTCCCCGAGGACGTGCCGCACCTGCTGACCCTGGTGGCCGCGCTGCGGGCCGAGGCCGGCGACGGGTACGTGCTGGCCAACCGCGGCTTCGGCATGCTGCCCCGGCTGGCCGAACTGGTCGACGGCGTGGTCTTCGAGTCGTTCTCGGCCCGCTGGACCGACGAGGGCTACGCGTCGTGGCCCCCGGACGTACTCGAGTTCCACGCGAAGATCGCCGAACAGCTCCTGCACCTGGAACTGGACCTGTACGCCCTGGACTACGCCGACACCCCGGGCCTGACCGACTTCGCCATCCGCCGGGCCCGGCAGTTCGGCATGCACTGCGTAGTGAGCGACCGAGCCCTCTCCAAGGTCTAGACGGCGTCGGCGACCCTGCGCCCGGGAATGGCGTCGATCAGTTCCTGGGTGTAGGGGCTCTGCGGGTTGGTGAAGACCTCGGCCACCGGGCCCTGTTCGACTACCTTGCCGTGGCTCATTACCGAGACGGTGTGCGCCAGCTCGGCGACCACGCCGAGGTCGTGCGAGACGAACAGGTAGGACAGGCCGAGGGCCGCCTGCAGGTCGGCGAGCAGCTGCAGGATCTGCTCCTGGACCAGCACGTCCAGGGCGGACACCGGCTCGTCCAGCATGATCAGGTCGGGGCGCAGGGCCAGCGCGCGGGCGATCGCGACCCGCTGCCGCTGGCCGCCGGACAGCTCGCTGGGCAGCCGGTCCAGGTAGGAGGCGGGCAGGGCGACCTGGTCGAGCAGCTCGCGGGCCCGCTCCAGGCGGCTCTTGCGGTTGCCGATCCGGAAACTCACCAGCGGCTCGGTGATGGACTGGCCGATGGTGAACTTCGGGTCCAGGGTGGCGAACGGGTCCTGATGCACGAGCTGGGCCTTGCGGCGCAGCGGTCGCAACCGGTTCCACGAGCGGCCGACGATCTCGTCGCCGTCCAGCTTGACCGAGCCGCTGGTGGCGGTCTCCAGGCCGAGCGCGATGCGCAGCGTGGTGGTCTTGCCACAGCCGGACTCGCCGACCAGCGCGTGCGTCTGGCCGCGCGGCACGGTGACGCTGACCTTGTCCAGGGCGTTGAAGCCGCGCGCGCCGCGCCGCAGGTCGCTGACCGCGAACGTCTTGCTGACGTCGGTGAGCTCCAGGATCGGCTCGGGTTTTTCCTGTCCACGGACGTCGAACCGCGGAACCACCCGGCCGGCGTGCGCGAGTCGCGGGGCCGCGGCGATCAGCTGCCGGGTGTAGCGCTCGCGTGGGGTGCCCAGGATGGCCGCGGGATCGCCCTGCTCAACCTTGCGGCCGTTCTGCATGACGATGATCCGGTCGGCCCGGTCCGCCGCCACGGCCAGGTCGTGCGTGATGATCAGCAGCGAGATGCCCTGCTCCCGGACGAGACCGCCGAGGTGGTCGAGGATCCGCTTCTGCACGGTCACGTCCAGGGCACTGGTCGGCTCGTCGGCGATGATCAGCTTGGGCTTGCCGGCCAGGGCGATCGCGATGAGCACGCGCTGCCGCAGCCCGCCGGAGAGCTCGTGCGGGTACTGCCGCGCGCGCAGTTCGGGGTCGGGCACGCCGGCCTCGGCCAGGTGCTCGAAGACCTCCTCCGGGGCCCCGCCGCGCAACCGGACCGCCTCGGCGATCTGGGCGCCGACCCGCTTGGTCGGGTTCAAGCCCACCATCGGGTCCTGCGGGATGAGCCCGACCACCGAGCCGCGCAGCCGGCGCAGAGTGCGCTCGCTCGCCCCGGCGGTCTCGACCCCGTCCACCACGGCCGAGCCGGCGGTGATCCGCCCGTTGGCCGGCAGCAGCCCGATGATCGCGTTCGCGGTGGTGGTCTTGCCCGAGCCGGACTCGCCGACGATCGCGACGACCTCGGCCGGCGCCACGGCCAGGTCGAGACCGATGACGGCCGGCTGCACCTTCCGGTGCCGGACATAGCCGACGTCCAGGCCCTTGATGTCGACGAGGCTCATCGGGTCAGCTCCTGCAGGGTCTTGGAGATGTGGTTGAGTCCGAGCACGAGCAGCGCCACGTACAGGCCGGGCAGCAGGCTCAGCCACCAGGCGGTGACCAGGTAGTTGCGGCCGTCGGCGATCAGGGTTCCCCACTCGGCGGCGGGCGGGGCGGCACCGAAGCCGAGGAAGCTCAGCGACGCGATCGCGATGATCGCCACCCCGGCGTCGAGCACGGCCAGCACCGCGACCGGACCCCACGAGTTGGGCAGAATGTGCCGCAGCAGCACCCGTCCCCAGGACGCACCCCCGGCGCGAGCGGCCTCGACGTACGGCAGCGTTTTGACCCTGAGCACTTCGGCCCGGGTGGTCCGGGCGAAGCCCGGGACGATGGCCACCCCGACGGCCACCGCGACCGGCACGGTGCCGTAACCGAGGGCGGTGACGATCGACAGCGCGAGCAGCAGGCCGGGGATGGCCAGCAGCACGTCGATGCCGCGCATCAGGACCGCGTCGACCACGCCGCCGAAGAAGCCGGAGACGATGCCCAGCCCGAGCCCGGCGACCAGCGCGATCACCAGGGCGATCAGGGTGGCCTTGATGGTCAGCGGGGAGCCGTAGAGCACCCGGGTCCACAGGTCACGGCCGTAGATGTCGGTGCCGAACAGATGCGCCGCGCCGGGCCCCTGCGCGGCCAGCTCGGGATGCGTCTCGTACGGGTCCTGCGCGGTGAACAGCTTGGGCCAGAAGGCCGAGACGATCACGAACAGCACGTAGAGGGAGGCCAGCAGGAACACCGGCTTGCGGGCCAGCTGCACGAGGTTGGCGGCCAGGTTGGCGCGGCGCCCGCCGGGTTCGTCGGCCGGCAGCGCGTCCTCGACGATTACGTCGGCAACAGCTGTGCTCATGTCGCGGTCACCACTTCCGGTGCGGGGCGGACCCGGCCACGGGTGTGCGAGATCCTCGGATCGAGCAGGGGATACAAAAGATCAACAACCAGATTGACGAGTACGAACATGGCCGCCGCCACGGTCACCACGGCCAGCACCACCGGCACGTCCTGGGACAGCACCGACTCCTGGGCGAGCTTGCCGACACCCTCCCGGGTGAACACCGTCTCGACCACGATCGAGCTGGTCACGGTGAGGCCGACAAGCACGCCGAGGATGGTCATGGCGGGCAGCGCGGCGTTGCGGAACGCGTGTTTCAGATGGACCGCCGACCGCGACAGGCCCTTGGCCCGCGCAGTCGCGATGTAGGGCTGGCTCAGCGTCTCGTCAAAGCTTTTGATCAAAACCTGGGCGAGTACGGACGAGGTGAGCACGCTGATCGTGACGACCGGCATCACCAGCGACTGCGCGCCCTCGTTGCCGGTGGCCGGGAACCAGCCGAGCTGGAACGAGAAGAACTGGATGAGGAACAGCGCCACGAAGAACTGCGGGAAGGACGCACCCAGGGCCGGCAGCCGGGTCAGGAACACCCGCAGCGGGTTCCACCGGGCGAAGGTGGCCAGGTAAGCGAGCGTTGCGCCGGCCACCAGCGACAGCAGCGCCGCGGAGACGCTGAGCGTGAGAGTCCCGCCGATCCGGGCGGTGAGCAGGTCGCTGACCGGCACCTGCTGGCTCAGCGAGGTGCCGAAATCGCCGTGCAGGACCCCGGTCAGGTGATGCCAGTACTGGGCCCAGATGGACTGGTCGAGGCCGAACCGCTGTTTCATCGCGGCGAGCTGGTCCGGCGTCAGGCTGTCCTCCTGGACTCCGGCCGCGGCCAGCTGCAGCTCCATCGGGTCGCTCGGCAGCAGGTAGAGGATGGCGAAGGTCAGCGTGAACGCCGCCCACAGGACGGCGACCGCCTGGACGATCCGACCCACGATGTACCGGGTCACGGGAGTGGCCTCTCTGTACGGGTGGTGCCCCGCCCGGACTCGGGCGGGGCACCCCGGCGATCAGTCCTTGGTGACGTCGTTGAGCTTGAGGAAGCTCTCCGAGGTGAACGCGAATCCGTGCACCTTGCTGGAGACGCCGACCTTCTGCACCCGCTCGGCGAGCGGGAAGGTGAGGCCCTCGTCGATCAGGTAGTCCTGCAGCTCGCCGTACGCCTTCTCGGATTGCGCGGCGTCGGTGGTCTCCAAGGCCTTCTTGAAGAGGGCCTGGATCTGCGCGGTCTGCGCGGGGGCCGCGGCCTGGGTGGCGAGCGCCTTCGAGTTGGCCACCTCGGGGTTGATGATGAACTGCAGCGCGCCCGGGTCGGCCCGGGTGAAGTACGTCGAGGTGATGTCGTAGGCGCCCTCTTTGAGGTACGTCGCCGACTGCGCGGTGGTGAGCTGGGTCAGCTTCAGCTCGATGCCGACCTTCTTGAGCTGCGCCTGCAGCAGCTCGGCGCCGGAATTGAAGGTGGTGAGCGGGTAGTTGATGGTCAGCTTGGCGCCGTTCTTGGCCCGGATGCCGTCCGCCCCGAGGGCCCAGCCGGCCGCGTCGAGGAGCTTGCCGGCGCCGTCCGGGTCGTAGGCCAGCTTGGCCGCCTCCGACTTGAAGTACGGCGTGGTCGAGTTGTACGGGCCCTGCACCGCCGGGTAGTTCGCGCCGAACAGCGTCGTCGCGTACGTCTTGCCGTCGATCGCCTTGTAGAGGGCCTTGCGGATCGCCGGGTCGGCCAGCGGGTGCCCGGCGCTGGTGTTGGCGAACAGGGTCAGCGAGACCCCGGGCAGCGACCGGGCCTCGACCTTGTCGCCGGACTTGGTGATCAGCTGCTCGTCCTGCGGGCTGAACGGGTTACGCGGCCAGGCGATGTCGGTGGCCCCGCTGATCAGGTTGCCGGTCCGGACGCTGTCCTCGGCGACGTAGTTGAAGATCACCTTGGCCAGCTTGGCCTCGCCGGTGTTGGTCGACAGCGACGAGCCCCAGGTGTAACCGGCCCGCTTGGTCAGGACCGTCTCCACCTTGGCGGTGTAGTGGTCGAGCACGAACAGGCCCGAGCCGACCACGCCCTTGCCGGTGCACCGGTCGGCCGGGCTGAGCGCGAACTCGGCCGGGTCGGTGATGGCCAGGTTGGTGGTCGAGGTGGCCTGCAGGAACGAGGAGTTCGGCTTGCTCAGGTGGAAGACCACGGTGGTCGGGTCGGTCACCGTCGCGCCGGTCAGGCCCTGGACGTACGAGGAACCGAACGCGGCGCCGTTGGTGGCCTTGACCGTGGCGATCCAGCCGGTGGCGTTGTCGGCGACCGCCTGGGCGTCCAGCTTCTTGCCGTTGGCGAAGGTCACGTCGTCGCGCAGCTTGAACGTGTAGCTCAGGCCGTCCGGGCTGATCTCCCAGCTCTTGGCCAGCCACGGCACGATCTTGCCGCTCTGCGGGTCCTGGTCGGTGAGCGAGTCGGCATAGTTGCGAATGATCGAGCGGCTCTCGATCCAGTACACCTGGAACGGGTCGATGCAGGAGAACGTCGGGTTGTCCGGCCAGAACGACACCTTCAGCGTGCCGCCGGCCTTGGCCGCGTCGTCGCCGGAGTCGCCGTTGCCACCGCAGGCGGCCAGGGACAGCAGGGCGGCGGCCGCGACGGCCACTATCGGTTTGAAGCGCATATCGGGGTTCCTTCGCTATCGGGGGGTCAGAACACGTCGGCCGCCGGCCAGCAGGACGGCGTCCTCCTGAGGCGGGTGTACGCGGATGCAGAGGGCGTCCCGCAGGTGCCGTTCCAGCGGGTTGTGCCGGGTCAGGCCGGGGTTGCCGAGGGCGGCCACGGCGGTCTGGGTGGCGGCGATGACCGAGCGGGCGATGGCCACCTTGACGGCGGACAGCTCGGGGAGGAACGCGGTGTCGCCGGACTCGAGGCGCAGCAGTGCGCCGTGCAGCAACGTCTCGGCCTGCACGATCTGCAGGTCGATCTCGCCGGCCACCGCCTGGATGCGCTCGGTCTCGGCGATCGGCTTACCCAGCGCCGACGGCACCCGGCTGCGGGCGAACGCGGCGAACGCCGAGCGGGCCGCCCGGGCCACCCCGACGTACAGCGCCGGGTGCCCGAAGCTGCCCGGACCGGCCATCGCGGCCGGGTCCCGGTAGACGCCGTCCGGGCCGCGCGGGATCTCGACGAACGCGTCGGCCGGCAGCTTCACGTCCTCGTAGATCACGTCGTGCGTGTTGGAGGCGCGGAGTCCCAGGTGATCCCAGGTGTCCACCCAGGTGATGCCGGGCAGGTCGGCCGGCACGATCACGTGGCCTACCCGCTCGTCAGCCACCGCCCACACCACGTGGTAGGCCAGGCCGGTGCCGCCGGTGGCGTACGCCTTGCGGCCATTGAGCACCCAGCCGTCGGCGGTCCGGGTAACAGTGGTCTTGGGCAGCCCGCCGCGCGCCGGGGCACCCAGCTCGGGTTCCGCCCGGATCGCGTTGACCAGCGCCGGGCCGTTCTTCGACCGCGCCAGCAGGTCGTCGTAGTAGGCCGCCGGCCAGTGCGGCCGGGCGGCCTGCCCGGCGTGCGACATCAGCGAGTTCGAGGCGAGCAGACCGACCGAGGCGTCACCTTCGCCGATGGCGGTGAGGATCCGCACGACGTCGCGCGGGCCCACGCCGGGCCCGCCGTACTGCTTGCCGACCGTCGCGGTCAGCAGGCCGGCCTCGTGCGCGACGTGCAGGCCCTTCCAGGGCAGGTCGCCGGACCGGTCGTACTCGGCCGCGGTCGACGCGATCTCGGCGGTGACCTCGGCCAGGGCGCCGGGGGAGAGGTCTGGGGTGGTCATCGCAGCGCTCCCAGGTGCTCGTCCTGCAGGGCGCCGCGCTGGCCGGTGGCCTCGCGGTGGGCGAGTTCCTGGCGGACCAGCGGGAGGATGTAGCGGCCGTAGTCGATCAGGTCGTTGAGGTTGTCGTAGCCGCGGATGGACACCAGCTCGGCGCCGAGGTCGACGTAGTCGAGGATCGCCGCGGCCACCGTCTCCGGGGTGCCGACCAGGGCGGTCGAGGCGCCGGCCGCTCCCGTGGCAGTTGCGGTGGGCGTCCACAGTGCCCGGTCGTGCACGTCCTGGCGGGCGGCGATCTCCAGCAGTCGCTGCGAGCCGACGTTCTGCGGGTTGCTGCCGCCCAGGTTCCCGCGCCACCAGCCCACCCCGCTGCCCAGCACGTCCAGGATGCGGTGCGCCTTCTCCCAGGCCAGCTCCTCGGTGGGGGCGATGATCGGGCGGAACGTCACCCAGATCCGCGGACGGTCGGTGCGCCCGGCCGCCTCCGCCTCGGCGTTCACCGCGTTGATCTGGTTGGTGGTGTCGGCGAGCGGCTCACCCCAGAGCCCGAAGATGTCGCCCTTGGCCCCGCCGACCCGGTAGGCGTCGGCCGACGAGCCACCGACCGACACCGGGATGGTGCCGTGGGTGGGCCGGACCAGGCTGACGAAGTTCTCGAACTTGTAGAACTCGCCCTCGTGGTCGAACGGCTCGGTGTTCTGCCAGACCTTGCGAACGATGTCGATGTACTCGGCGGTCCGCGCGTACCGCTGCTCCTTGGTCAAAAAATCGCCCTCGCGGGCCTGTTCGGCGTCGCTGCCGCCGGAGATGAAGTGGACCACCGCGCGCCCGCCGCCGAACTGGTCGAGCGTGGCGAGGGCCTTGCCCGCGACCGTGGGGTAGATCGTGTTCGGCCGCAGCGCGACGATCGGCGTGACCCGCTCGCTGCGCGCGACGATCTGGTTGGCGATCGCGAACTGGTCCTGGAACGCCGAGCCATAGGCGCAGAGGGTGTAGTCGAAGCCGGCATCCTCCAGCGCGTTCACATAGCGGGTGAAGAACGGCACGTCGATGTCGGTGCGGCCGAGCCGGTTGAGCTCGTTGGCCGGGTTGACGTTGACGGCGCTGATGAACTCGACGGTCATGATGGGCCTTCCATACTCCTATAGAGCCTATCAATTTAGTAGGTTATTGGGCCTCGGGTCCAGATCGGTTTCGTGATCGGCACCGATCACGAAGGCTTATCGATGCCTGTCCAGGCGGACCTTTTGTCCCCATCTCCTGTCGGCACGATAGGAAATCGCTGGGGCCATCCTGATCGGCTTGGCCCACCCGTGTCCAACGCCGATTCGTCATCGGTCCGATCGGAAATCGCTATCGATCAAAAGCCGACTAAACCCATAGGGTTTAGGTATTGGAAGGAGGCGGCCATGTCCCTCGCGATCGACGGCCCCCTGTTCAAGGCGCTGCTGCGCCGGCACGCCGCGGCCGTGGTGGTGGTGACCGCCGCGGGCGACCCGCCGGCCGGTTTCACCGCGACGTCCTTCACCTCAGTGTCCCTGGACCCGCCCCTGGTCTCGTTCTGCCTGGCCGACGCCGCCTCAGCGGCCCGCGCGGTGGCCCGGGCCGGCACGGTGGCGGTGCACGTGCTGCACCAGGATCAGGAAAAGGTTGCGCGGACCTTCGCCACCAGCGGCATCGACCGCTTCGCCACGCACGGCGACTGGGTCCCCGGCCCGGACGGCGTCCCGCTGCTGGACGGCGTGCTGGCCCGCATCGTCTGCCGGGTGGCCCAGCGCGTCCAGGCCGGCGACCACACCATCGTGCTGGCCACCCCGATCGCCGGCGCGCTGCACGACGACCCGGGCGCGACCCCGCTGCTCTACCACGCCGGGGAGTACGGCCAGTTGACTTGAAGAATTCTTCAAGTGCTAAATTCTTCGACATGGGTGTACCCCTCCACCAGGCCAAGGCCGAGCTGTTCCGCACGCTCGGCCATCCCGTGCGTGTCCGGGTGCTGGAACTGCTCCAGGACGGTCCACGGGCGGTTCGTGACCTGCTCGCCGAGATCGACGTCGAACCGTCCAACCTGTCCCAGCAGCTCGCCGTGCTGCGCCGGGCCGGCCTGGTCGCCTCCAGCCGGGAGGGCGCCCTGGTCATCTACATGCTGAGCACCACCGATGTGGCCGATCTGCTGGCCGCCGGCCGGCGCATCCTCGCGTCCGTTCTCGACGACCGGGACGGCCTGCGGGAACAGCTCCGCCTCGAAGGCATCTCCCGGTGAGCCCATCGGCCACCCGCCTGCTCGAACTGCTGCCGCAGCGCTCCGACTGGACCGCGGCCCGCCGCTCGCCGCGGCGCGACATCCTGGCCGGCGTGACCGTCGCGATCGTGGCGTTGCCGCTGGCGCTGGCGTTCGGGGTCGCCTCGGGGATGGGCGCCCAGGCCGGTCTGATCACGGCCGTGGTGGCCGGTGCTCTCGCCGCGCTGTTCGGCGGATCGAACCTGCAGGTCTCCGGCCCGACCGGGGCGATGACCGTCGTGCTGCTCCCGATCGTGCACCGCTTCGGCGGACCGGGCGTACTGATGGTCGGTGTCCTGGCCGGTCTCCTGCTGATCGTCCTGGCCGTCGCCCGCCTCGGCCGCTACGTGCGGTACCTGCCGACCCCGGTCGTGGAGGGTTTCACCGCGGGGATCGCGGTGGTGATCGCTCTGCAGCAGGTGCCCGCGGCACTGGGCGTCGGCGACGCCCACGGTGACAAGGTGTGGGCCGTCGCCGGCGACGCGGTCGTCCGTTTCCTCCAGCAGCCGAACCCGGCCCCCGCCGTGATGGCCGTCGTGGTCGCCGGCGTGATCCTTCTCGGTGCCCGGTGGCGTCCGGCCCTGCCGTTCTCGCTGTTCATGGTCGCCGCCTGCACCCTGTTCGCCGAGCTGGTCCCGCTGCACCTGGCCCGCATCGGTGCCCTGCCCTCCGGGTTCCTGGCCCCGTCCTTGAGTTTCTGGGACTGGACCGCGGTGCCCGACCTGCTCACCGCCGCCCTGGCCGTCACCGCGCTCGCCGCCCTGGAAAGTCTTCTCTCGGCCACGGTCGCGGACGGTATGACCGTCAACGAACGCCACCACCCCGATCGGGAGCTGTTCGGTCAGGGCCTGGCCAACATCGTCACTCCGATCATGGGTGGCGTCCCCGCCACCGCGGCGATCGCACGCACCGCGGTGAACGTCCGGGCCGGCGCCCACTCGAAACTGGCCGCGCTGACCCACGCCGTCGTCCTGGCCGGAGTCGTCCTGGCCGCCGCACCGCTGGTCTCCCGGATCCCGCTCGCGGCGCTGGCCGGCGTCCTGATCGCCACCACCGTGCGGATGGTCGAGGCCGCGTCCGTCCTGGCGTTGCTGCGCGCCACCCGCCGCGACGCCGTCGTGCTGGTCCTGACGTTCGCCGTCACCGTCGTGTTCGACCTGGTCACCGCCGTGGCGCTGGGCCTCGGCGTGGCCGCGCTGCTCGCTCTGCGGGCGGTGGCCCGGTCGGTCCGGATCGAACAGGTTCCCCTGGAGACCGGTGACTTCAGCGCCGAGGAACAAGCCCTTCTCGCCCAGCACATCGTCGCGTACCGGCTCGACGGGCCACTCTTCTTCGCCGCCGCGCACGACTTCCTGATCCAGCTGACCGAGGTCGCCGACATCCGGGTCATCATCCTGCGGATGTCCCGGGTCTCCACCATCGACGCCACCGGAGCCCACATCCTCGGCGACGCCATCACCCGCCTGCGGCACCGGGGAATCACGGTTCTGCTGTCGGGCATCGACCCGCGCCACGAGAAGGTCATGACCACGGTCGCCGCCACCGCGTACCTGTACCAGACCGGGCTCGTCTTCCCCGACACCCCCACCGCCATCGACTACGCCCGTGACCTGCCGATCCGTTCGCAGGTACTGGCCTAGGTCAGTGGGTGGCCGAAGCGGGCCGCGAGGGCGGCCAGGTCGGGCTCGCCGTACTCGTCGACCATGCCCGCGAAGCGCGCCGCGTGCCCGTCGCCGAAGCGGCGGATCCGGGCGGTGAAGGTCGCGGCGGTCAGGAAGACCGGGGGGTCGGTTTTGCTGTGGAACTTGTCGGCGTACATGACCAGACGTTCTTCGGGGGTCTCGGCCAGATAATCGCCGGGCGGAAGTGGCAGTTGCTGCCGTTCGACGTCGTCGCGGGTCAGGCCCACACCGGTGTGGTGGCCGCAGAAACGGGCCACCTCCGCCGGGAATCCCCGCTCGCGCAGCAACTCCTCGCCGAGGATGCCGTGCCGGATGTAGGCCGCGCCGTTGAGCAGGTGCACGCCGACGTCGTGGGCCAGGCAGCCGGCGCGGACCAGGTCGGCGTCCACCGCGAGAAGGCGATCGCGGATGAGTTGCTCCGCGATCGCCCAGACGATCTCACAGTGGGTGTAGACCAGCTCGAACGTCGCGTCGTCCGCTGCCAGCTCCCGGTGCAGTGCCCGGATCCGCGTGATCATGCCCCCAGGATCTCAGTCGGAGTCGAGGCCGTGGCAGACCGTCTTCGTGCAGCCCTCGCCGAGGCCGTGGCAGGTCGGGCACCGGTCGAGCTGCTCGGTCGGGGCGGCGGTCGTGCGGTCGTTCATCGCGATCTCCCTACGTAGCTGCCGTACGGTGATCAGCTTTCCGGGTGCGAAGCACGCCGGGCAGGGCCTTCCGGCCCGCCCGGCGTGCCATGCGACCGGGGGTCAGCGCACCCCGGCGTCGGCCAGGGCCTCCTGCGGCGCCGGCTGACCGGTGTCCTCCAGGGCTCGGCCCTCGGCGTCGATGTTCGGCAGGATCCGGTCCAGCCAGCGGGGCATCCACCAGGCCGCCTCGCCGAGGAGCTTCAGCACCGCCGGGACCAGGATCATCCGGACGATGAACGCGTCGGCCAGCACGCCGGTGGCCAGGGCGAAGCCGATCGCCGCGACGAACGGCGACTCGGCCAGGGCGAACCCGGCGAAGACCGACACCATGATCAGTGCGGCGGCGACCACGACCACGGCGGTGCGCTTGAAGCCGTCGACGATGGCGTCGTGTGGGTCGAGGCCCCGGCTGTGCGCCTCGTGCATCCGGGAGACCAGGAAGACCTGGTAGTCCATGGCCAGGCCGAACAGGATGCCGACGATCAGGATGGGCAGCAGGCTCAGGATCGGGTTGCCGGCCGGGGCCGGGATGAGGCTGTCGGCCCAGCCGTCCTGGAAGACGCCGACGGTGACGCCGAACGCGGTGCCCAGCGAGAGCAGGAAGCCGAGGGTGCCGACCAGCGGCACGAGCAGCGAGCGGAACAGGATTACCAGCAGGACGAAGGCGAGGCTGACGACCAGGACCAGGTAGATGATCAGCGCCTTGTTGAGCATGTCGTTGGTGTCGATGTCCACGGCGGTGGAGCCGGTGACGGCGAGGGACACCCCGGATACGTCGTCGGCGTGGTCGCGGATGGTGCGCACGAGGTCGCGGGTGGCGTCGTCGATCGGGCCGCTGGACGGGATGACCTGGACCATGGCGACGGTGCCGGCCTGGTTGACGCCGGCCGCGGTGACCGAGGCGACGTCATCAAGGCTGCCGAGTTCGGCGGTGACCTGCTCGATGGCGGTCTTTACGTTGTTGCCTTCGACCAGGACGATCAGGGCGCCCTGGGTACCGGCGCCGAACTTGTCGGCGATCAGGTTGTAGGCGGCCCGCTGGGTGCCGGCCGGGTCCTCGCCGCCGGGGGTGCTCAGTGCGGTCTGCAGATGCATGGTCGGCACGGAGAGGAAGAGCAGGCCGCCGATGGCGAGCGCGGCGATCGGCAGCGGCGCTTTGACGACGACCTTGATCCAGCCGTTGAGGAACGACCGGCGCCGGCCGCGCTGGGCGGCCTGTTGCTGCAGAGGGGTGCCCTGCTTGATCAGGCGGCGTTCGCGGCGGGACAGCACCCGGTAGCCCATGGCACCCATCAGGGCCGGTAGGAAGGTCAGGGCCATCAGCATGGTGGTGGCGACGGTGACGGCGGCGGCGATGCCCATCTCGGTGATGAACGGGATCCGGACGACGGACAGGCCGACCAGGGCGATGATGACGGTGGCACCGGCGAAGACGACCGCCGAGCCGGCCGTGCCGATCGAGCGGGCGACCGCGTCGTTGATCGACCGGCCCTCGCGCAGTTCGGTGCGGAAGCGGGCCAGGATGAACAGGCCGTAGTCGATGCCGACGGCCAGGCCGATCATGCCGGCCAGGGTCGGGGTGGTGGAGCCGATCGGGTGCCAGGCGGACAGCGCGAACACTCCGAGCAGGCCGGTGGCCAGGCCGATCAGGGCGCCGAGCATGTTGGCGCCGGCCGCCACCAGGGAGCCGAAGGTGACGATCAGGATGACGAACGCGATGACCGCGCCGATGCCCTCGGCCGGGCTTTGCGCGGGAGTCTGGTCGCCGATCGTGCCGCCGACCTCGGCGCCGAGGCCGGTGTCCCGGGCCTGCTCGGCGACCGCCAGGACCTCGTCGTAGATGGTGTCGGTGTCGGTGTCGTCGGACAGGCCGGTCAGGGTGACGGTCGCGACCGCGGTGGTGCCGTCGGCGGAGACGTAGGGCCGTTCCTTGGCGAACGGGTCCGCGACGGCGGCGACGTGTTCGATCTTGGCGACGTCCGCGATCGCGCCGGCGACCAGCTTCCGGTTGGCCGTACCGGTGATCTTCTGCCCGTCCGGGGCGGTGAGCACCAGTTGCAGGGTGCCCTTGGTGTCGTCGGTCGCGGTGGCCGGGAACTCCTTCTGCATGACCTCCAGGGCCCGCCCGGACTCGGTGCTGGAGAGGCTGAAACCGCCCTCGCTGGTCTTCATGCCGGTCACCGTGCCGAACACCACGATGACCAGGATGAGCCCCCAGGAGGCGAAGACGAGAGCCCGGTGCCGGGCGCTGAACGCGCCGAGCCGGGACAGGAACTTGGCCATGAACGGGACTCCTCGGAATCGATCGGAGATGCTCGCGAGGGGCATTCCTCGGGCGATCTCCAGAGTTCCGGTTCCGGCCTTCCGGGTCGTCAACCCGCCATAGCAGCCCACCTACCGCATCGGCGGTACGCGATCCGGATTCTCAGGAAGTCCTCCCATGGGCCGAAAGTCAGGGTGTGCGACCGTGGTGGCTGATGACCGGTTCGTTCGGCGCGCAGCTCCTGAGTTGCGCGCTGGAGCGCTCGGCGCCGGCCGCTTCCCTGCTGCTCGCCGGCCTGGCCGTCGTACTCCAGGTCGTCGCGGTGCTGGGCCTGATCCACGGGCTGTCCTGGCGGCGGGACCGGGGTGGTCTGCTGGACACTCTCATCCTGGCGACGGCGGTGTGCCCGGTCACCGCCCTGCTGCTGACCGATCCGCACGCGGGAGCCGCGGCCGCCGGCCGCACCCCGGCGCTGAGCACGGTCACGCTGGCCATGGGCGACCTGCTCGTCATGTGTGTGCTCGCGCGGTTCAGCAGCGTCAAGCATTGCCGCAACGTCGCCTTCTGGCTCCTGGTCGGCTCGATTCTGGCCGGCACGGTCGCCCACGGTGCTCTGGTGTACCGGGACGTGTGGGGCGGTGGTACCGCCCTGGTCGTGGCCGGGCTCGCCGCCTCGGGGGTGCTGCTGGCCGGGGCGGCCGCGCACCCGGCACGGGCCGGGCTACTCGGGTCGGCCCTCGGTTCCGTCGTATCGCCGCTGGTCGCCGCGGCGGTCGGGTCCGCCGGTGTCGCCACGCCCGGGCTGCTGCTGATGTACGCCACCGTCCGGGGCACGCCGATCGACCCGCGGGCGGTCACCATCGGCTGCATGATCACCGCAACCATGGTGGTGGCCCGGATGGTCGACCTGGTGGCCACGGTGCAGCAGCAGTCGCGGGTGCTGCGGGAGCAGGCTCGGCAGCTGGACACGCTGGCGCACCGGGACGCGCTGACCGGCCTGCCCAACCGGCGGGCCTGGGACGTCCGGATCGAGCAGCGCCGGGCGCAGGCCGTACGAGAAGGGGTTTCGTTCCTGGTTGTGCTGGTCGACCTGGATCATTTCAAGGCCTACAACGATCAGCATGGTCATCCGGAGGGGGACCGGCTGCTGCACGACGCGGCCGAGGCCTGGGCGGAGCAACTCCGGGACGGTGACTTCCTGGCCCGGTACGGCGGTGAGGAGTTCGGCCTGATCCTGGCCGAGGCGACCGACGAGGACGCGGCCCGGGTCATCGACCGGCTTCGGGGCGCGACCCCGTACGGTCAGACGTTCTCGGCCGGTGTCGCCGGCTGGACCGGCGAACCGACGGTTGTGGAGTTGCTCGAACGCGTGGACCAAGCCCTCTACCAGGCGAAGAAGACCGGGCGAAACCGTACGGTCTTCAGTAGGGCCGAGGCTCACGCCTCGTAGGCCGAATGGGCCGGGAGCGAGGCGCGTACGGCGAAGCCGCCGCTCGTGGTTCGGGTGGCCCACACCTCGCCGCCGCAGGCCTGGGCGCGTTCGCGCATGCCGACCAGGCCATGCCCGCTGCTCGGGGGCGGAGTCGTGTAGTGCGGGCGGCGGCCGGGGCCGTTCTCCACCGTCAGGTGCAGGCCCTGGGGTGACCAGGCGAGCGTGATGGCCACCGCCGCGCCGGGGGCGTGCTTGGCCGCGTTGGTCAGGGCTTCCTGGACGATGCGGTAGGCGGAGGTCTCGGCGCTGCCGGTGAGCGGCACGGGTGAGCCCGAGGTGTGCTGGGTGACCGGAGCATCGGCCGAGGTGAACCCGGCGATCAGGTCGTCGAGGCGGTCGAGCCCGGGCACCGGATGCAGGGCCTCGGCCGGCTCGCCGTCGCTGCGGAGCAGGCCGACGGTGGCGCGCAGCTCGTCGAGGGCCTGGCGGGTGTGGGCGGTGATGTCCTTGAGCGCGGCGCGCGCGGCCGGTGGATTGGTGCCCAGCAGGTAGCCGGCGACGCCCGCCTGCGCGTTGACCAGGGTGAGGTGGTGGGCGACGACGTCGTGCAGGTCGCGGGCGATGCGCAGCCGTTCGGCGGTGACGTGCCGGTTGGTCTCCTGCACCCGGTCGCGGGCGTCGCGCTCGCGCCGCTCCCGGCGGGCCGTGATCAGCACCCCGGCCCCGGCGGCCATGATGATCAGGTTGAAGACGACGAAGTCGGTGGCGAGCAGGGTGGACGGCTGGCTGAGCACCCCGGTTACCAGCAACAACACGCCGGCGGTGCCGCCGCTGGCCCAGCCGAAGCGCTGCGGCCGGCGGCTGGCCACGGTGAACACGGCGACCATGGTGGCGATCGGCACCGGCTGGTAGGCGCCCATGAGCTCCGCGGCGTTGGCCCCGGCCACGACCGACGGCAGGAGCGCGATGTGCAGGCATTCCAGGCTCGTGACCACGACCATGACCGCCACCGGGTAGCGGGTGCGGGCCAGCAGCGGCAGCCAGGTCAGCAGGACGAAGACCAGCAGCCCGGGACCGGGCGGGTCGGCCTGCCCGGTCCGGATGGTGGCGGTGACCAGCATGCTGGCCAGCACGACGGCCAGAAACACCGGCGCCGCCCATCGCCGGGGCGGCACCGTGCGGAGATCGAGCGACAAGGCGGCCTCCGACCGGCGGTGAGCAGGGCTGACTTCCAGGATCCCGGGCGAACCGCGCCCTGTCGTCAGCCCTTCGCGGTCAGTGGGGATACCGCATTCACCGTAGGCGAGCCATGTGCCGGGCGGCGCGCAAGCCGAAGACCACGGCGGGGCCGATCGTCGAGCCCGGGCCGGGGTAGGTGCGGCCCATCACCGAGGCGGAGTTGTTGCCGGCGGCGTACAGGCCGTCGATCACCGTGCCGTCCTCGCGCAGGGCGCGGCCGTCCGGGTCGGTGAGCACGCCGCCCTTGGTGCCGAGGTCGCCGATAACCACCTGGTACGCCGTGAACGGGCCCTTCTCCAGCGGGCCGAGGCAGGGGTTGGGGTGCACGGTCGGGTCGCCGTAGTAGCGGTCGTAGGCGGAGTTGCCGCGGCCGAAGTCGCCGTCGACGCCGGAGCGGGCGAAGCCGTTGAACTTCGCGGCGGTGGCGCGCAGCCGGGCCGGATCGACGCCGATCTTCCCGGCCAGCTCGTCCAGGGTGCCGGCCTTCGCCATGATCCCGGCTTCGCGCATCGCCTTGTTGTTCTTCGGGTCCAGGGCGAACGTGCGCAGGTAGCGGCGGGCGTGCCGGACGTCGGCGATCATCCAGTACGGGCCGTCCTTGTCGTGGTCGAGCATGTGGTGCCCGAGATCGACGTACGACTCCGACTCGTTGGCGAACCGGTCACCCCGGGCGTCCACGATGATCGAGTACGGCAGGGAGCGCTCGCCGACGATGAATGCCGGGTCGTGGCCGGGGGTGGCCGCGACCGACGCACCCCACCAGGCGTCGTCCATCAGCTCGACCGCGGCGCCGGCCAGCTGGGCCAGCTCGATCGGGCGGCCCAGGTTGGCCGGGTTGCCGGACGGGGCGCCGTCGATGCCGTGGAACTTGCGCCGCCACTCGGCGTTGTGGTCGAACCCGCCGCCGGCCAGCATCACGCCCTTAGTGGCGTGCACGGTGACCGGCCGGCCGTCGCGGGTGATCCGGACCCCGGTGACCCGGCCGTCCTCGACGACGAGCTCTTCAAGAGGGGAGTTGAGCCACAGCGGCACCTTGTGCTTGATCACCAGGGCGTGCAGGAACGAGGTGGCCAGCCCGGCGCCGATCCCGACCAGCCGCTGGCCCTTGACGACGCCGCCGAGCGCGCGGAACACGAACTGGGCGCCGCGGACGAACCCGGCCGGGGTGGACCAGGCCCGGCCGAGCAGCCACACGTCGTCGGTCTTGATCGGCATGCCGGCCGGTGCGCTGATGGTCTTCCACCAGTCGCCGATGACCTTCGAGTTGAGTGGCTTCACCTCGATCGCCCGGCCGATCTTGCCGCCCGGCCGCTCCGGGTAGTAGTCGGGGTAGTCGGTGGAGCGGGCGAAGACCATGCCGTACTTCTCGGCGGTGGTCACGAAGTCCTCGATGCCGTCGACGAAGGCTTCCTTGCGCTCGCGGGAGGTGGAGCGCCCGGGGTCGCCGACCGTCGCGTCGAGGTAGGTGAGGGCCTCGGCCCGGGAGTCGCCGACGCCGGCCCGGCGCATCAGCGGGTTGTCCGGCATCCACATGCCGCCGCCGGACATCGCGGTGCTGCCGCCCCACTTGGCGCTGCTCTCCAGGATCAGCACGCTCAGCCCGGCGTCGACGGCGCCGAGCGCGGTGGCGAAGCCGGCCCCGCCGCTGCCGACGACAACGACGTCATAGGTGTGCTCCGACATAGGGGCCTCCTCCCGGTAACCGGACAATGTTGTCCGGTTGCTACGGTGCAAGCATGACCAGCTCGGGCGGTCGCGTCAACAGGGGTCCGGCCGCGGCCTCGGAAAACCGGCAGGCGATCCTCGACTCGGCCCGCCGGCTGTTCACCGAGCGCGGCTACCACGTGCCGCTCAGCGCGATCGCCAAGGACGCCGGCGTCGGCCAGGGCGTGCTCTACCGGCACTTCCCGACCCGGCTCGACCTGGCCTTCACGGTCTTCGAGGAGAACTTCGCCCAGCTGGAGGCGATCGCCGCCGACCCGGGCGCGGACGCGTTCGGCAAGCTGTGGGAGCGCACGATCCAGCTGACCGTGGAGTCGGCCGCGTTCGTGGAGATGGCGGTGGACGCCCGGCGCACCATGCCGGACTACACCGGCGGCACCCGCCTGCAGACCCTGATCCAGGACACCCTGCCGCGTGCCCAGGCAGCCGGCCTGATCGACGCCCGCTTCACCGCGGACGACGTCCTGCTGGCCCACCGGATGATCTACGGAGTAATCGCCACCGCGGTGGACCCGGCCGAGGTCGGCCCGGCGGTGGCGCGCGCCCGGTTCCTGCTCAGCCGGCCGGGGGCGTAAGGGGTACCGCGGCTGCGGTAGCCGCGATGACCGCGCTTGGGCGATGTGCGTGGGGCGGTGGTCCGGCATCGTCGCCGGGGTGTTGAAAATCTATCCGGAGCGCCCGGCGGCGGTCCTTCGTCAGGTGGCCGGCGATCTGGTCACCGTGGTCTGGGTCTATCTGTGGATCCGGGCGGCGGTCTGGCTGCACGGGCTGGTCGACATGCTGGCGACGCCCGGTGCGCAGCTGGAGCGGCTGGCCGGCTCGCTCGCCGTCAACCTGGACGCGGCCGGTAAGGCGATCGGCCACGTCCCGCTCATCGGCGGGGACGTCACCGCGCCGCTGACCCGCGCGGCCGGCACGGCGCAAAGCATCGCCGAGGCCGGTCGTCAGCAGCAGCAATGGGCGCACGACGCGGCGTACACCCTGCCCACCCTGTTGCTGGTGGTGCCGCTGGGGCTGGTCCTGTTCGTCTGGCTGCCGCTGCGGATCCGCCGGATCCGGCGCACTGCGGCCTCGGTCGAGATGCGCGGCAGCGACGCCGGCCTGGACCTGCTGGCGCTGCGGGCGCTGGCCCGGCAGTCGGTCACCCGGCTGGCCCGGACCCACCCCGACGTCGCCGCCGGGTGGCGACTGGGCGACCCGGCCGCCATCGAGGGCCTGGCGGCCCTGGAACTGCGCCGCGTCGGCCTGCGGCCGCCGACGCCGCGCCCGATCGCCTACGACCTGCCCACTCCGGTCGACCCGTGGTCGGCCGGATGAGTACGCATATATCGTTACTTGGTGGTTTTAAGGGGGCGGAGCTAATCGTCGGGCTGACCGAGGCGGAAGCCGAGACGCGGCGACGTAACGGCGAGGCCAACACGGCGGTCAAGGGTGGCTCGCGCGGGTACGCCGACATCCTGCGTACCAACGTCTTCTCGTTCTTCAATATCATTTTGTTCGCGATCGGCGTGGTCCTGCTGGTCCTCGGGCGGTACAGCGACGCCCTGGTCAGCGTCGGCCTCGGCCTGATCAACGCGGTGATCAGCGCGGCCCAGGAGATCCGGGCCAAACGCAAGCTGGACGGCCTGCAACTGCTGGACCGGGCCGGTGTCCTGGTCGTGCGGGACGACCGGGAGATCGAGCTGCCGGCCGATCGGGTGGTCCGCGGCGACCTGCTGCGGATCCGGCCGGGCGAGCAGATCGTGGTGGACGGGCCGCTTGTCGACGGCGGGCTGGAGGCCGACGAGTCGCTGCTGACCGGCGAGTCCGATCCGGTGGTCAAGCAGCCCGGCGACGAGCTGCGGTCGGGCAGCCACTGCGTGGCCGGCGACGGGCACCAGCTGGCCCGGGACGTCGGCGCGCACAGTTACGCCGGCCGGCTCACCGCCGAGGCGCGGCGGGCCAGCACCGACAAGACCCCGCTGCAGCGCCGGATCGAGTTCCTGGTCCGGCTGGTGATGGCGCTGACCGTGCTGATGAGCGGTGCCATCCTGGGCCAGGCCGGCATCGAGGGCTTCAGCCTGCTGCGGGTCGTGCAGATCACCGCGGTGCTCTCCGGGCTGGTGCCGTACGGCCTGTTCTTCCTGATCGCGGTCGCCTACGCGGCCGGCGCGGCCCGGATCGCCAAGCACGGCGCGCTGGTGCAGCAGGTCAACGCCGTCGAATCGGTCAGCAACGTCGACGTGGTCTGCACCGACAAGACCGGCACCCTCACCACCGGCCGGCTCACCCTCGAGGAGATCGTCCCGCTCGAAGAGGGCGATCCGGCGTCGATCCTCGGCTGCTTCGCCTGCAACGTCACCATTCCCAACCTCACCGCCTCCGCCCTGGCCTCGGCCCTTCCGGGGGAGGAGTGGAAGGTCCGGGACGAGGTGCCGTTCGCCTCCTCGCTGCGGTGGTCCGGCCTGGTCACCGAGGAGGGCACCTGGGTGCTCGGTGCGCCGGACGCGCTGGGTTGCCCGGTGCCGGCCGAGGAGATCACCGACCGTACCCGCAGAGGTCTTCGGGTTTTGCTGTTGGCTCGCGGCGCGGAACCGGGTGCCGCGCTGCGCGACGCCGACGGGCGCGCGCAGCTGCCCGCGCTGATCCCGGTCGGGCTGGTCGCGCTGGCCGACGAACTGCGCGACGACGTGGTGGAGACCGTCGCGCGACTGCGTGCCGACGGCGTGGAGCTCAAGGTGCTCTCCGGCGACGACCCCCGCACGGTCGCGGCCATCGCTGCGCGGGCCGGCGTGAAAAACGCCGGCCTGGACGTGGCCGAGCCGGTGGCGGGGGCCGACCTGGACGATCTCGACGATCCGGCGCTGGATGCGGTGGTCGCCCGCACCTCGGTGTTCGGCCGGGTCGCGCCGGAGCACAAGGAACGCATCGTCGGGTCGCTGCGGCGGCAGGGCCGCTACGTCGCGATGATCGGCGACGGCGTCAACGACGCCCGGGCGCTCAAGCGGGCCCAGGTCGGCGTGGCCATGCGCAGCGGGAGCGCGGTGACCCGGGACGTCGCCGACATCGTGCTGGTCAACGACTCGTTCGCGGCGCTGCCGCCGGCGCAGCGCGAGGGCCGCCGGATCATCAGCGGCATCGGGATGTCGCTGTACATCTTCCTGGCCCGGGTGGTGAGCCAGGGCCTGGTCATCCTGTCGGTGACCCTGCTCGGACTGGGCTTTCCGTACTCGCCGACCCAGGTCGGCCTGACCCTGTTCACCGTGGGCGTGCCGACGTTCTTCCTGACCATGTGGGCGAAGCCGGTGCCGACCGACCGGAATCTGCTGGGGAACCTGGCCCGCTTCGTCATCCCGGCCTCGATCGTCACCGCGACCTTCGGCACCGCGATCTACGCCACCATCTACGAGGCGATCGTGCTGGGCTTCGGGTCCGGGCGCACCCCGGCCGCGGTGATCGCCGAATTCGAGACCTACACCGGCCTGAAGTACGAGTCGGGCACCGACTTCACCACCGCCTCGGCCACCATCGCCGCGCAGACCGGCCTGTCGACGTTCTTCTGCTTCGTCTCGTTCGTGCTGATCCTGTTCCTGGCCCCGCCGACCCGGTTCTTCGCGGCCTGGACCGCGCCCACCCCGGACCGGCGGCCGGCGGTGCTGGTGGCCGCCCTGTTCGTGGTCTTCTCGGCGGTGCTGCTGGTGCCGGCGCTCTGGTCCTACTTCGGGTTGATCGCCCCGGCCGGGCCGATCTTCCTGCTGGTGAACATGGCGGTGATCCTCTGGTTCGGTGCGCTCAGCGCGGCCTTCCGGCTGCGGCTTCTCGACCGGGTCCTCGGCATCGACGGACTATCCGGCTGAGACGGCGATCGTCGCCACCGGGATGCCGCCCTGGGTCGCGGTGACCACCTGGCCGGTGGCGGTGAGCTCGACCGGCGCGTCCAGCTCGGCGAAGGCGTGGAAGGTCGCGCTCATGCTCGTCATGGTGGCCGCCCGGGGCTCGGCGCTGAGCGCGGTGGCGAGCTGCCGGGCCGCCTCGATGAACAGCGTCCCCGGGATGTGGTCGAGCGGGTGGTCGAAGAGTCCGGTGTGCTCGACCGGGACCAGCAACCGGGCCCGGTCGCCGGCCAGGTCGGCCAGCAGGACGTCGGCCGCGCGGATCCGGCCGACCCGCGCGGGTGCGACGGCGCCGGTGCGGTCGCCGGGCGGCAGGTCGTCCGAGGTGATCAGCGGGCCGGTGCGGTGCCGGGTGCGCAGGGCGCGGTAGGCCGGGGCCGAGACGTAGCCGACCGTCATGCTCGACTCGCCGATCGGGGTGCCGGCGATCGACAGGTGGAACGACGGGGTGAGGCCGCGGGTGCGGCGGCCGAGCAGCTGCGGCTCCGGCGGCGGCAGCGTCATGGTCAGCAGGCCGGTCCCGGTCGCCGGCAGCTGGGTGTGTGCGTCGGGGGCCAGCCGCAGCGCGAACGAGTTCAGGATGAAGGCCGCGCCGGCCTCGACCCCGAAGTACGTGTGGGCCAGGTAGTTGTGGGCCTGCCGGCAGGCTTCGAGCACCAGCATCGGGTCGAGCCGCCGGTTGGCCGGTGCGGTGTGCGCGGCGTAGTAGGCGTGGTCGTCGGGCAGGATCGCGGCCGCCACGAAGCCGCCGTCGCCGTCGGGCTGGACGTCGGTCAGGAACACCGTCTCGGTGTGCCGGCGATGGATGGACGACGGTTCGACGGTGGTGTCAGTTCTCATCGACTATTCCTTCCAAGACGCCAGTCAGGGCCCGCAGGTGTTCGTGCAGCGCGGTGAAGCCGGCCCCGAGCGTGCTGACAGCCAGGTGGGTGGCGCCGGCGGCCCGCCATCGCCCGGCCGCAAGAGCCACGGAGCCATCAGCGACGCGGATTCGGCCGTGCATGCCGATCGCGCCGGGCTCGCGGCCCGCCGAGGAAGCGGCCTCGGCGACGATGATCTTGGCGGCGGCAAGAGCAGGACCGGGCGAAACCCGGGGCAGCCAGCCATCGCCGATCCGCCCGGCCCGCCGGTAGGCCGCGTCGGAGGTGCCACCGATCCAGATCGGGATCGACCGCCCGGGCAGGGGATTGATGCCGGCCGCTTCAAAGAGCTCATCCGCGGAAGAGCCAGTCACCGACCGCTGGGTCCACAGGGCCCGCAGCAGGGCGATCTGCTCCTCCAGCCGGGCACCCCGCCGCCGCATCGGCTGCCCCAGCGCGGCGTACTCGACCGCGTTCCAGCCGAGCCCCACACCCAGCGTCAGCCGACCCTCGGACAGCAGATCGACCTCGGCCGCCTGCTTCGCGACCAGGGCGGTCTGCCGCTGCGGCAGCACCAGCACCCCGGTGACCAGGCCCAGGTCGCAAACCCCGGCCAGGTAGGCGAACAGCGTCAGCGGCTCATGGAACGGACTGTCCACATCGTACGGTCCGGACCAACCGGGATGCCCGGCCGGATCGGCGCCGAGGACATGGTCGTAGGCCAGCAGATGCCGGAAGCCCAGCTCCTGCACGGCCTGCGCGAAATCCCGCAGCGCGCCGGGCCCGCCGTGCAGCTCACCCTGCGGAAGAACCACGCCGATCTCCATCAGACCGCCCCGGCGACGATCAGACCGGCGTACAGCACGATCAGAAACAGCATCGCGGCGGGCTTCGGCCAGGCCGGGACCCGCCCGCCGAGAAACGCGGCGGCCGCCGCGATCGGAATGACCAGGACGGCGTACGGCCAGAGCAGTCCGGTGAGAGCGCAGGCCGCGACGGCGCAGCCGAGAGCGACGAGCGCGCTGCCGGCCGGCCCGAGCGCGGTGGCCGAGTACATCCGCGAGCCCGGCGCCACCTCCCGCACGGTTTTGCGGGCGAATTCGAAATGCAGAAAGGCAAAGGCGAAGACCAGCACCGGGCGTACGGCGGGGGAGCCGGCCGAAACCGCCAGGTAGACCCCGATCAGCAGCTGTACGGGATAGACCACGGCGATGTTGACCAGCGGCCGGTCCCGCAGCACCGGAAAGCGCCGTTCCAGCGGGGTCAGCAGCGCCGCGTAACCGAAGAAGGCCACCGCCACCACCGCCGACCAGGGCGCGTAGAGCACGTTGGCGGCCAGCACGACGGCGACCACGACCCGCCCGGCCCGGCGCAGTCCGGCCGCGGTGACCAGCCCGGTCACCAGCGGCCGGTCCGGGTTGTGCACCCGGTCGTAGGACTCGTCCTTGCGTTCGTCGATCAGCCGCAGGTAGAGCAACATGGCCAGCAGGGTCGCGGCCCGCAGCGCGGTGCCGGCGGTGGGCCGCCAGTCGTGCCCGGCGACGAGCGCCTCGTAGGCCCCGGTCCACAGCACCGCGTAGGTCACGTGCACCCGCGGGTCGAAGACCGCACTCACGAATCCGGTGCCCCGGGCCATCATCGTGGTGGTCACGAGGTGCCGACCTGCGCCGGTTCCCGCCACCGGGCCAGATCGGAGCCGCGCAGCAGCTGGCTGAACTCGGGCCGGGACAGCGGCAGCGAACCGCAGCCGACGATCGTGAGGTCCCAGCCGGCGAGGGGCAGGCCGGCCCGCCAGATCAGTTCGACCAGGGCACCCCAGTCGGCCGCGTCGAGGCAGGCACGCAGCTCCGCCCGTACGCCCGAAGGAAGCTCAAGTGCGTCGGCGGCCGCGGCCAATCGGGTTGCGGCCGGCGCGAAGCGCAGGTCCTGCGCCGGAATCTCGGCGTAGAGCTGATCGGCGAGCGCGGTCGCGGCATCCTGCCGGTCGAGGCCAGGTAGGGCCTGGCCGACCAGCCGGCGGCGTTCGTCGGCGTCCAGCAGGATGCCGAGCTCGCGCAGCACGTCGGCGGGCTCGTCGGAGGCGTGCACCAGGTTGAGCAGGAAGCCGAAGTCGCCGAGCCGGTAACGCAGCTGGCCAGGCCGACGCCGGGCCGGATCGGCCGGCCCCTTGCGGTCGCTGAGCGACACCGACGCCGGCACCCGGTCGTCCTCGGGGGCGCTGAGCAGCAGCACCATCGAGTCGGAGGCCTGGCACAGCGCGTCGGCCAGCCGGCTGCGCGCGGGGGTGGCCCGGTTGAGCTGGTAGTGCCACATCGCGCGGACCGCACCGCGGGTCATCCGGAACCGGACGGCCGCGACGATCCGGAAGCCGGACGTGCGCGCCCAGTCGAGCACCGGGCCGACCGACCGGGACGCGATCGCGTCCGGCTTGAGCAGCAGCAGCGCGTGCCCGGCGGCGAACCCGGCGGCGTCGCCGGTGAGCTCGGCCAGCTGGTCGTAGGACTCCAGGAAGTAGCTGTCGGTGCCGAAGTAGCGGCGCTTGTCCGGGTCGTGGGTCAGCCCGGCCGGGAACGGCGGCCCGTAGCTCATCGCACACCGACCCCGGCGAGGGCCTCGGCGACGCCGGGCAGCGGGGAGCCGAGATAGCCGGCCCGGACCGCGTAGTCGACGATCTTCCGGAGCTGGTCCGGCCCGTTGGAAAGGCGTTTGTGGCTGCGGAAACCGGCGGCGAGGGTGTCGTCGAAGTGTTGCCGGCGGCGGAAATAGCTCTCGTACAGCGACAGCATCCGCTCCCAGTAGGCGCGTTCCAGGTCGCCGAGCGAGGCGGCCGAGAAGGTCGCCGGGGCCACGTAGCGCGGGACCCGGAACGACGGGTATTCGGCGAGTACGTCGGAGAGGTGCCGCATCGAGACGGTCGAGCCGACCGCGTGCAGGGTCTGCCCGGGGGCGGGTTTCTCGACGACGTCGGCGATCAGCGCGGCGACGTGGTCGACCGGCACCAGGTCGACGCACGCGTCGAAGTGGCCCGGAATGGACGTGACCCGGCCCTCGGAGAGCAGCTTCAGGACCACGTAGATGTTCTTGAACTCGCGGACCACGCCGGTGCGGGCGGCGCCGACCACGACGCTGGGCCGGATCACGGTGGCCTCGGTGGCGGCCTTGCGGACCAGCAGCTCGGCCTGGAACTTGCTCTCCTCGTAGTGGTTGCCGAAGCGCTGCCCGGCGTCGAGGGAGGTCTCCAGGATCCGGCCGTCCTGCTCGCCGCAGACGTAGGCGGTGCTCACGTGGATCAGCCGGGCGTTTTTAAAACCAGCGAGCTCCAGCACGTGGGCGGTGCCGGTGGTGTTGACCGCCTGGTAGAGCTCGCGCGGGCGGCCGAAGTCGGTGATCGCGGCCGAGTGCACGATCAGGTCGACCTCGTCGGCGAGCTTGCGCCAGGTCGCATCGTCGAGGCCGAGCCGGGGCTGGGTGACGTCGCCCGGGATCAGGTCTACGCCGGTGACCGGCCGGCCGCTGTTGGCGGTGAGCGTGCGGACGTGGTGGACCAGCCCGTACACCTGGTGGTTGTTCTTGATCAGGCGGGCGCAGACCTCGGCGCCGACCAATCCGGCGGCGCCGGTGACCAGGATTTTCATCCCAGCTCCCGCTGCACCAGGGTGAGCACGTCGCCGGCGGTGACCACGTCCACGCTCTCGCCCATGTCCAGCGGTGGCAGCCCGAAGTGCTGCTCCAGCGCCATCGACAACTCGATCAGCCGCAGCGAGTCGAACAGCAGCTCGTCGCGCAGCCGGGTGTCCGCGCCGATCTGCTCGGCCTTCTGCGGTGCCATCGCGTTGATCACGGCGAATACCTCGGTGCTCATCCGGCCTCCTTTGCGCTTGAAGTGTGTGGTTGGGCGCCGCCGCTGGAGAGCAGGTCCTGGGCCTCGTCGAGGGGGAGCTGCTGGTCGAGGTAGGCGCCGAGGCGCAGCCAGTCGTAACCGATGTCCAAGGTGCGCTGCCATCCGTCGGCCGAGTCGAACGAGGACGGGAACGCGTCGCCGCCGGAGGCCGCCCGCACCGCGGCGATGAACTCGGGCAGCTCTTCGCCGCGGCTGCCGGGCCGGGACAGTTGCCGGGCCAGTTCGGCGATCCGTGGCTGCGGGGCCGGCAGCATGTCGAGGCCGCCGATCAGCTCCGGGTCGCTGGGCAGCGGGCTCACGCCGAAGGCGCAGAGCAGGGCCCGCAGGCCGCCGTTGACCGCCCGGGCGGTGGCGAGCGCGGCGACCCGCCACTGTTCCCGGTCGAGGGCGCCGCGCAGGTCCTCGACCGCGTTCTCGACCATGACGTTGCCCCAGACCAGGGCCATCGCGGCGGCGGCGAACCGGTGCGCGGGCAGCGGCAGCAGGTCGATCGAGCGCGGGTGCGCGGGTTTCGCCCCGGCGATGCTCAGCAGCGGCAGGGTCATCGCCGGGGCCGGGGTGACGCTGCCGGCCGGCGCGGCCAGCGGCAGCCGCGGGGTGATGGCGGCCCCGCGCCAGGACACCCGGATCAGGCCGTAGCGGACGAAGGTGGCGATCAGGTCGCCCTCGGGGCCGAGGCCGGCCAGCGGGCGGCCCCAGACCACCCTGCGCCAGGTCCGCGCGGCCGTGTCGCCCAGCACGAAGACGTCCCGCCGGTCGCGGACCAGGTGCACCCGGTCGCCGATCTGCCAGGTGGTCACCTCGCGCGGGCGTTCCACCACGAGCCGGTCCGGGGTGTCGGCGCAGCCGGTGACGCCGAGCGCGGCGACCAGCCGGATGATGTCGGCGGTGCCTTCGGTCTGCCAGTAGCGGGCGACGAGGGGGTTTTCCGCGAGCCGGTCGAGCTGCAGGGACAGCCACTTCGGTTCGAGGTAGGTCTCGCCGTGGCGGGCCGCCCAGCTCTTCGCGGCCTGCTGCAATCCGGCCCGCGCCCAGACGGCGGCCTGGTCGTGCTGGCCGAGCGATTCGAGCATGACGGCGTGCCGCACGGACTGGCGGGCGTACTCGGCCCACCACTTCGTCATCACGGTGGCGAACATGTCGTAGGACAGGTTCTCCCGGACCTTGGTGATCAGGTCCGGGCGTCGCACCGGATGGCCGCGCAGGAACCGCTGGCACCGGTTGAGCAGGTGTTCGTCCATCCTGGTGACCCGGCCGCGGTGGCCGGCCACCTCGATGAGGTGCTTGGTGATCTGGCCGACCGAGCGGGTGCGGATCTCCACCCGGCGGCCGTCGATGAAGAAGATGGTCGGCATGGTCGGCATGTCGGCCTCCTGATCGGCGATCAGCAGGAAGTCGATGTCGGACCGGGAGTTGCCGAAGCCCTCCGCGATCGAGCCCTCCAGCAGCAGGGCCGCGTCGTCGGGGGCGTCGATCCGGGCCAGGGTCTGCTCGGCCAGCGACTGGATCTGTTCTTCGGTGAGAATCATCGGCCGTCCTGCAATCCTTGCCAGAGCTCTCGGCGGCGGGGTTTGCCGCTGGTGGTGCGCTTGATCAGGCCGGGCCGGCCGAGCACGAACCGCAGCCGGGCATCGGCGCCGAGCCGGGCCCGCAGCACCGCGGTCGCGGCGGCCTCCCAGTCGCCGGGGCGGCCCTCGACGAACACCGCGACGCCGGGCCGGTCGGTCTCCGGCACGCTGACCACCACGCAGCGCTGGGCCGGCAGACCGGTCGCCTCGACCACCGCCGCCTCGAGGTCCTCGACGTAGACCATCCGGCCGTTGACCTTGAGGCTGTCGCCCATCCGGCCGAGCACGAACAGCTCGCCGTCGTGCCGGAAGCCGGCGTCGCCGGTCCGGTGGATCGCCTCGGAGCCGGTCACCGTCGTGCCGCTGACCACGATCTCGCCGAGGTAGCCGTCGGCCAGGGCGGTGCCGTCCTCGTCGACGATGCCGATCTCGGTGTCCAGCACCGGGCCGCCGCAGCCGGTGAACCAGCCGCCGCGGCCCGGAACCGGCGCGTCGCCGAGCCGGAACTGCCTCTCGATCTTCACCGGCCGGCCGAACCGCAGGGAGTCCGGTTCGACCTGCACGATGAGTGGGCGGGTGCCCGGCAGAGTGCCGGTCACCCCGAGAGTCGTTTCCGCCATGCCGTACGCCGGGCGCAGCGCCGCCGGGTTGAAGCCGGCCGGGGCGAACGCCGTCGCGAACCTGTCCAGCACCGCCGGGTCGATCGTCTGGGCGCCGACGAACATGGTCCGCCACCCGGCGAAGTCCCAGCCCGTCATTCGCTCGGGCCGGATCCGGTCGGCCGCGTACTCCAGGGCGAACGGCGGCGCGGCGGTCACCGCCGCGGTCGTCATGCACTCCAGCCAGCGGGCCGGGTCACGCAGGAACTGGGCCGGCCGCATCAGCGACAGGTCACCCTGGCTGCAGATGATCGTCAGCAGCGTCCCGATCAGGCCCATGTCGTGATAGAGCGGCAGCCAGGAGGCCCCCGAGTCGCCGTCCTGCCAGTCGCACCAGACCCGCGAGCATTCGATGTTGACGGCGAGGTTGCGCCAGCTGACCGGAATGCCGCGCGGGGTGCCGGTCGAGCCCGAGGTGAACTGCAGGATCGCCAAGTCGTCGTCGGCGACCGGCCGCACCTCGATCGGCTCGGCGGCTTCCCGGTGGACGTGCGAATTCGCCACCAGGGCAGCGTTCTTCTCGTCGGTGACCACCAGCGCCGGGCTCGCTTCCCGCACGATCGCCTCGACCAGGGCGGTGTACTCGGCGGTGCTGCTGAAGCTCGGCGGCGTGATCATGCACGGGGTCAGGCCGGCCGCCCAGGCGCCGAAGAACGCGCACAGCAGCGGATATCCGGTCGGCATGAGCAGGCAGACCACGTCGCCGGGGCGAGCGCCGGCCTCGACCATCGCCGCGCCGCTCCGGCGGGCCGCGAGGGCCAGCTCGGCGTACGAAGAGGACTCCCACCCGTCGTCGGTGGCGATCCGCAACCCGCGGCCCGGGCGCGGATCGGTCAGCCAGTCACGGATGTTCATTCCGTTTCCAGCACCGTGATGGTCGCGGTGCTGCCGTCCATCCGGATCAGCATCCCGGTCTGCAGCTCCCGGGTGGCGCCCTTGACCTTGACGATGGTCGGCACGCCCAGCTCCCGGGCGACGATCGCGACGTGGGTCAGCGGGCTGCCGCGCTCGATGATCAGGCCGGCCGCCGACGGCAGCGCCGCCACCCAGCCCGGATCGGTGCTGTAGGCGACCAGGATGCCGCCGTTGACGTCCTGCGGCCGGTCCGCCACCACCACCCGGCCGGTGACGATGCCCGGCGCCGACGGGGTGCCGCGCAGCTCGGTCACGCCCTCCCGCTCTTGCTGGGCGGCCCAGCCGGCGAGGTTGCCCTCCCAGTAGGGCGCGCCGCGCGTCTCGAACCGCGGCGGCGCCGACATGGTCAGCTGCCGTTCCTGGGTGCGCCGCCGGACCGCCACTATGTCGCGCAGTTCGTCGTGCGCGATCCGGCCCTCGTACGCGCCGCTCAGCTCGTCCAGCCGCAGCTGGAAGACGTCCTCGAAACGGTCGATCGCGCCGACCGCGTGCAGGTGCCGGCCGAGCGCCCGGAGGATCTGCTTGGCCGACCCGAACGCCCGGGTCCGGCAGAACCGCAGCCGCTCCCGGTGCGCCAGCGAGGTGGCCGCCTTGCGCCGCACCAGCTCGTAGATCCACCGCTTCGGGCCACGCAGGTGCTGGTCGAGGTATTCCTGGGCGGCGTCGTTGCCGGCCGTCTCGGGCGGCGCCTGCAGGGCGTCCCGGAGCATCAGATACAGGCTGGCCGGGTCCTCGCGCAGGTCCGGCACCTCGAGCTTGAGCTCGTCCGGGCTGCGGTAACCGTGCTCGGCGACGTAGGCCTCGACCGCCGCCTCGAATTCCGGGTTGTTGATGGCGGCGGGGATCTCGGCCGGCGGCGTCTGTTCGATCAGCCGGCGCAGCTCGTCGTCGGCCTTCACCATCTCGGCGAGGGCGGACATCGCCCGGGCCGGCTCGGCCGATTCGACGTCGGCGCCCGGCCGGGCCGCCGCCCAGGTGAGCCACTGCGGGGCGTCGGCCGGCAGCCATTTCTGGCCGAGCACGGTGAGCACGCCCATCGACAGCAGGATGGTCGAGTCGAGCATCTGCATCGGACCCCAGCGCAGCAGCAGGTCGCGGTGCAGCTTCTGGAACGCCCGGTACGCCTCGTCGGCCGGCATCCCGGCGTAGTCCCGCTTGTCGAACACCGCGTACTGCTCGTAGAAGTAGGCGGTGAACCGCTTGACGTCATGGCTCATCCGGAAGAACTTCCAGAAGAACGTCGTCGTGGTGACCAGGCGGGCCCGTTTCGCTTCAAAGCCCGAATCGAAGGCGTACGGGTAGAGCGTCTCGGCGATCTCGTCCGGCAGCGCCTCGTCGACGCCCATCGCGACCTCGAGCAACCGCCGGTTGATGTCGTAGAACGGCGGGATCCGCTGCAGGCGGTACCAGTTGAGCAGGTTGTAGTAGACCCGGCCGTGGAAACTGCCGAGCAGCGACGGCAGCCACTCCTGCATCTGCCGCAGCTGCTGGTCGGGCACCCGCAGCGACCGGGCGAAGCTGTCGTAGACCGCGCCGTAGACCATCGCCGCGAAGGTGAAGGTCAGCGGGGAGGTGACGCCCCGGAAGCTCTCCACGATGTTCGAGTTGTCCCAGATCCGCAGCTCGCCCTGGCCGGTGGTGATCGGCCGGGCCTGCAGGATCCACAGCTGCCCGTCGGCGACCGCCCACTCGATGTCCTGCGGGGCGCCGAACGCCGCGGCGATCGCCCGGCCGGCCGCGTGCAGCTCGGCCAGGTCCACCTTGGCCAGCGACAGCGCCGCCCGCTCGGCCTCCGGGACCGCGGTGACCGTGACCCCGGCGTCGGCCGCGTAGTCGTACCGCTCGGCCTTGTCGCCGAGGTCGGTCTCCAGCACCGCGCCGCTGCGGGCGTCCAGGATCACGGTGTCGGCGTCGACCGCGCCGGAGACGAGGCCCTCGCCGAGGCCGTAGACCGCGCTGACCACGAAGGTGCCGCGGCTGCCGGTGACCGGGTCGGCGGTGAACAGCACCCCGCTGACCTCGGACGGGACCATCTGCTGGATGAGCACGCCCATGCCGGCCGGCTTCTCCGGCAGACCGTTGCTCAGCCGGTACTGCCGCGAGCGCTCCGAGTGGGCCGAGGCCCAGCAGGCCTTGACCCGGTCGAGGACCTGGTCGAGCCCGACGACGTTGAGGAAGGTGTCGAACTGCCCGGCGAACGAGTGCTTACTGCCGTCCTCTTCCAGGCCCGAGGAGCGTACGGCCACCCGCCCGTTGCCGGCCGCGGCGTACGCGTCGCGCACCACCTCGACGAGCTCGGCCGTCCCGTCGGTCTCGACCAGCCGCTCGAGCACCTCGCTCGGGATCGCACTCCACTGCGGAATGCGCACCCCGGACCCGCTCAACGCGGCGAGATTCGCCGCCTTGGCCCCAATCTTGCCGGTGACAACCATCCGGCCATACATCCATAGTCGACCGGGAATTCACCACCCCTCAATGTCCGATCGCCGAAAATAGGGGTGCCTCCCGTTAACAATGGATTACACAATGACGCCTCCGGTCATCGCTCTGTTCAATGTGAACGGTCGCGAACACGCCTTTGTGCGATACGTCATACGGTGTTCCGGCAATGACCAATATGGTTTTGCCGATGGTTGTCCTGGAATCCTTCAGCGAGCTCGACGGGGGGCCGCTGGCACTGCTCGGTGCCTGTCTGCCGACTCCCCAGGAACCGTTCACCGTGCTGGGCCCGGCTGGTCCCGGGGTGACCGTGGTGACCGGCCCGGCGGCCTTCGAGCCGGCCATTCTGCGGCGTGCGGCCGAGCGCCGCGTGGTCGCCGCCGACGACGACCCGGTGACGACGCTGACGCGATTGAGCCGGCATTCCCCGCTCGCGCTCGTCATCGACGCCGCCAATCTGCTCGAATGCCGGACCTTCGTCGAGAACCTGTTCCGCCGGGCCGGCGCCGAATCGCCGATCGTGGTCTTCGCCTGGCATCCCGCTTCCCGGACGCTGAGCCTCAGCGAGCCCTACCGCCGACTCGGACTGCCCCCGCTGCCGGCCGCCGCGGTGTCCGAACTACTTCCCGGCGACCCCTATCCCACGATCGGGGGCAACGCCGCGATCGTGGAGGCGGCCCGGGACGGAACCGGGTTCGACCGGGCCGTGCACCAGGTGCTCGGCGAGCACGGCAGCGCCGAGCTCCCGCGCTTCGCCCAGGCCGTCGCGGTCCTCGGCGAACACGGCGACCCGTTCGTGCTGAGCCGGGTGCTCGGCATGTCGCTGTCCCGGGTCGGCGACCTGCTCGACGAGCTCCTCGCGGCCGGCCTGCTCACTCCCGGGCACCTCCTGCGCTCCCGGATCGAGGCCGCGGTGCTGGCCGGCACCGCGCACCTCGGCCGCCTGCACATGCGGGCCGCCGAGGTGCTGTACGAGGACGCCGCCCCCGCTCCGGCGGTGGCCGCGCACCTGCTCGCCGCCGGGGCCGCGCCCGAGGCCTGGGCGACCGGCGCGCTGCGCGAGGCGGCCGAGCAGGCGGTCCGGGAGCGACGCTTCGACGAGGCCGCCGCCCGGCTGAGCCTGGCCCTGAACTGGTCGGCCGCCGCACCGGCCCGAGCCGAGATCCGATCCGCCCTGCTGGACGTGCGGTGGTGGTCCGACCCGGCCCTGGCCGCCGACCTGCTCACCGCCCTGTCGGCCGGCGCCCGCGACGGCCACCTCCCACCACACCGGATCGCCCGGCTGGCCCGCCTGGCCACCTGGCAGGCCCGCGCCGACGACGCCCGCGCCCTGCTGGCCCGGTCCGGCGGCGACCCCGAGGCAGACGTGCAGCGCGCGGTCAGCGCGCTGTGGTTCCAGCACGTCTTCCCCGGCTCCCCGCCACTTCCCGACGTCGCCCTGCGTCCCGAACTCGTCGCCGCTGCCTGTCCGTGGTTGAGCCGGGCGACCGCCCTGGGGTCAACGGCCTCGGACGCCGTCGAGGTACTTCGCCGGATCGTGCCGCGCGAACAGGACCTGGAGGCCGCCCAGATCGCCGTTTTCACCCTGCTGGCGCTGGAACGCTTCGACCAGGACGAGAGCTGGTACCCGCCGTTCGCCCGGCAGATCGCGGCCGGCGGGCTGCCCCCGTGGCAATCGCTGCTGGACGCGGCCCAGGCGACGGCGGCCCTGCGCGACGGCGATCCGCACCGGGCCGCCACCCTGGCCCGGCTGGCGATCGGGGCGATCGGCGACGACCGGTGGAGCGTGCTTGTCGCGTTGCCGCGGGCGATCCGGCTGATCGCGCTGACCGAACTCGGCCGGCACGCCGAGGTGGCCGCCGCGCTCGCCGCCCCGCTCCCGGCCGACCTGATGCGAAGCCCGTACGGCCTGCTGCATCTGCGGGCTCGCGGCCGGCACCACCTGGCCACCGGCGAGCCGCAGGCGGCGGCCGACGACTTCCGCGCGATCGGCGACATCCTGACGTCCTGGGGGATCGAACTGCCCGGCCTGCTGCCCTGGCGGGCCGAACTGGCCGAGGCGGTCCGCCAGCTCGGCGACCGGGAGGCCCGGCTGTCCCGGGCCGAGGGCAAGGTGGCCCGGCTGGCGTCGCAGGGTTACACCAACCGCGAGATCAGCGGCCTGCTCTACATCACCCGCAGCACGGTCGAGCAGCACCTCACCCGCATCTACCGCAAGCTGGGCATCGACTGCCGCGACGAGCTCGGCTCCCGCATGCTCTGAGCGGCGGGCGTCCTCGCGGCGAGTCGCTGCGCTATGTTCCTGCGCATGCCGCCAACCACCGTCGAGGAGCGTCACGCCTCCTGGCTCGAGCTCTTCTTCGACCTGGTCATCGTCGTGGCGGTGGCCCAGCTGGCCGGTCTGCTGCACGACGGCCCGGGGCTGCACGAGGTGTTTCTCTTCGTCGTCTGCTACTACGCGATGTGGAGCGTGTGGACGTCGATCACCCTCTACGCCAACGTCTCCGGCGACCTGACCCGGGTCCGCTCGATGCTGCTGGCCATGTTCGGCATCGCCATCATGGCCGCGGCCGTGCCGCACGTGGCGCGCGGCGAACCGGCCTGGTTCATCCTGGCGTACGTCTACTGCCGCCTGATGGCCGCCGGGTCCTGGAAGCGCACCAGCCGCATCATGACCGAGTGGCCGGGCGTTCAGCAGGCGGCCGGTGTGATCCCGTGGATCGCGTCGCTCGGGTTCGAAACTCCGGTGCGGTACTACCTGTGGGCGGCCGGCATCGTGCTCGACGTGGTGATCTCGGTGGTCCGCTCCCGGCACCCGGAGCAGCTGCTGGCCGACGAGCAGCGGGAGCGGGAGGAGACCCGGCACCACCGCCAGAGCCGCACCCGGATCCTGCACCGCCTGCACCTGTCCGGCCGGGAGGCGCCCGCCGATCCGGTCGTGGCACCGTTGCAGGAGGCCCGCCCCGACCGGCCGCACCTAGGCGAGCGACTCGGCCTCTTCGTGATCATCGTGCTGGGCGAGGCGGTGGCGCAGCTGATCGACGCCGCCGCCGAGGTCGAGCACTGGGAGCGCCCGCTGATGACCACGCTGGTGGCCGGCTTCGGCCTGCTGGTCGCCCTGTGGTGGCTGACCCTGCGGTACGGCGCACACGGCGCCCCGACCTACGGCACCCAGGTGTTCGCCCTGCGCCTGACCATGCCCGCCCACTACTTGATGACCGGCTCGATCGTGCTGATCGCGGCCGGCCTAGGCGTGCTGGCCGACCACGGCGGCGAGCCGGTGCCAACGGCCAACCGCTGGGTCCTGTGCAGCGGCGCCGCCCTCTACTTCCTGACCGTAACCCTGCTGGGCGCCCGAGGCGGCGCGTCGCTCAGCTGGCTGGCCGGCTGGGGCCTGCCCGCCGTCCTGGCCGCGCTCCTGCTGGGCGCGTTCGGCGGCCCACTGGACGGCTGGACCTTGGCCGCAATCCTGTTCGCGGTGGCGGGTTGGCACGTCCTCTACCGCCGCCGGACTGATCAGGTCGCTCTTTCCACTGCGGAATAAGTGCCGTCATGGCCGCGTCCTGACGCCGGCATTCACGGCTGCGGGAACGGCGGACGCATCCGCTTCACCACAAGGGCGTTGCGCGATCGGCGAACCAGGGTGATGAATTCGTGCGGGTAGAGGACGAGCACGTTCGGGTTGAGGCTGGCCGCTGTTCGGAACGCGCGATCCCGCGTCACGCAGTACTTGATCGACGGTGGTGCCGCATCGTCCGCCGCCGCCAGGGCGGTGGTAAACACGCAGGCGTCCTCATGATCGAGGGGCGGGTGGCCGTCAACGGCCTGAATCTCGATGCGGGCGCCGCCGGTCATGTCGTACACGAGGTCGTAGAGGAAGTCATGCAGGAGCCCGTCGGCGTCCGCAGCCGACCATCCAAGGCCGCGGGTTTCGGCAGTCGCGCCACCACGAGGCTGGGTGGCCTTGTGGACGAGCAGCTTGTCGATGTGGTCCGAGGTCCACACCTCGAGCGGTTCGGGACCGGCGAGTCGGCCGGTCGTCGTGAGCGCGACGGCCCGCAAGCTGTCGATGCGGTTGTCGGCGCGATTCGGCACCGGCTTCATGCTGTGACGCGCTGCGGTATCCCGGAACTTGTCCCAGCTGAACGGCGGCCCGAGCAGTTCGGCGACGTCCAGCAGGATGTTGACGTCGAAAACGACCGTATGGAGGTCTGGTTCAGCCTCTTTCAGCTGTGCTGGCACGCTGCGGGCGCTCCCGGTCGATGCGGGCCGCAACACGCGGCGGCTGGGCATGATTGCAGCTCGCGTTGAACGCTGAGGCGGTGGATTCGGGAGTGTCCGGGTCGTAGTCAGGGGCACTACGGCGGAAGTCCTCGCGGATGTCAGCCAAGATCTGACGCCTTTCGACGGCACCTATCTCGGTGTCGGTGGGGCCGTGGAGACCGCCCGACACGAGGTCGGCCACGCTACGGCCGGCCAAGGAACGCCGCCGGTAGAACCGCTTCATCACGTCGTCCTGAATGCGGGCCTTGCTCGGCTCGTGATCCGGCAGGCCCTGCCTGGCTACGCGCCAGGGAAGCTCGTTGTGCGTCAACTCGGAAAGGTCGTCCCCGGACAACTCTCCGTAAACCTGACACACGAGCGCGACAACCTTTGTGCCAGTGAGGCTCAACCTCTCCGGGTCGCCGGTCGGCCAGCTTCTGACAGTGCGCTGCCCGCGGTGCCGCTCCCAGAGCGCCACCGTCACCGGCCCGTCGCGCCACGCTTCTATGGCTTCGGTGAACAGCGGTTCATCGACGAGCGCTAGATGCCACGCTTGGCTGTAATACACCAGCTTTTGCAGTCGCATGGCTTCCGTCGGCCCGACCTGAGCCAGCACCGCTGCCGCGACGTCGTGCACGTTACTTGGCAATGTTGGCCCCCGAATTACCGACGTGTAGCCGAGTCTACAGGGTGCCGCGCTATCGCTGGCAGAGGCGCTGAAACGCCTTGATGTCGGCCATCCGCCAAGATCATTCTGGCAATGATTTTGCCCGTAGCTTGGCGGGCGGGGACGTACTTCAATGGGCCGATGGCGGAAGCTACAGCCCTGGAATGGGCGCGGCGGCAGGTTGAACTGGTGGTGGATGATCCGCGGGCGCGGTTTGAGCTTGCTGGGCGGACCTATCGCGGGCCGGATGGGTATGCGCCTCGGCATCTTCCGTTTCGGCGGGCTGAGCTTGCCTTCATGCGGTGGCAGCTGCGCCGTGGTGTCCTCGCCGCGGAGACCGGGAGCGGGTGGTGGCGGGCCTGCAACGCGCGGCTGCTGCGGGATGGCCTCGAGGCGGTGGGCCGGGCCGGTGGGCGGCCGGGGAGCGCCTCGTCGGCGGCCATCGGGTTCTGGGACGACTTTGTCGCCCGGCCTACCGCGCGCACCTGGTACCGCGCGCACAACCGCAGCATCGTGGCCGCCTACCTGGAGTTCGAAGAGCTTGCCCGGCGGGAGAGTGCGGCGGAGCGGTTCTTCCTCAACGTCACGCTCGTCCGGGTGCTGTTCGCGCACGCCCTCGTCGCCGCGCCGCGGCTGGCCGTTGGGCGGCTTGCGGCGGTGTCGCCGACGCTGGGGGATCCGCGGGTGCACATGACCGGGTTCTTCCTGAACCTCTCCCGGGTGCTGCCGGAGGTCTACCCGCTGACCCGGGACGTCGGGTTCTACCTGGCCGCCGAGGGGCGGATCGCCCGGATGCTCGACTACGGCTTGATCACGCCCCGGATCCAGGCCGTCTACGAGTGGTCGGCGGCGGAGCTGGCCGAGCCGCGATTGCTGGCGCTCGTGCACGACGGCAGCCCGGCCTACGCCGGTGAGCCGCAACCCGAGCTGTGGCAGCCGGAACGGCCGGGCCGGGCCGTGCGCGCGGTTCGGCGGATGCTGTGACCGCTCAGCGGATCGCGGTGGCCGAGTCCTGGATCAGGCGGGTCGCGTCGGCCTCGGGGACCGGGCGGGAGTAGAAGAAGCCCTGGGCCCGGTCGCAACCCAGCTCGCGCAGCAGCACCACCTGCTCGGCGGTCTCCACGCCCTCGGCGATGGTGCCCAGCCGCAGGCCGGCGGCCAGGTCGATGATGGTTTTGACCAGGGTCTGGGCGGCCAGGTCGGGGGAGCCGGGGGCGGGCATGAAGGAGCGGTCGATCTTGAGGTTGTCGATCGGGAGGTCGCGCAGGTAGGCCAGCGACGAGTAACCGGTGCCGAAGTCGTCGATGGCCACCTTGATGCCGTGGGAGCGGAGCATGCTCAGGTGGCTGATCGCCTGTTCGGTGACCTTGCCCGAGTTGACCAGGACGCCCTCGGTGATCTCCAGGATCAGGGCCTCCGGTGGCAGACCGGAGGTGCGCAGCACGTCCAGCACCAGCAGGCCGAAGTCCGGCTCGCGCAGCTGCCTCGGCGACACGTTCACCGAGACCACCGTGCCGTGCCGGCGGTTCCAGCCGGCCGCCACCCGGCACGATTCGCGCAGCACCCAGGAGCCGATCGGGACGATCAGGCCGCTGTCCTCGGCGATGCCGATGAAGCGGTCCGGCGGCACCATCTTCTCGCCGGCCGGCTGCCACCGGATCAGTGCCTCCACGCCGGTGATGCGCTCGTCGGTGAGTCGCACCAGGGGCTGGTAGTAGACCAGGAACTCGTCCCGGGTGATCGCCTCGCGGAGCCGTTCCACCGTCCGCGCGGCGGCCAGCCGCTTCTCCCGCAACTCGTCGTCGAACAGGATCATCTGGTTGCGGCCGGCCTCCTTGGCCGCGTGCAGAGCCAGGTACGCGTCCCGGAGGACGTCGGTGGCCGGCACGTCGTCGGCCAGATCGCGCAGGCCGATGCTGACCGTGGCGAACAGTTCGTGACCCTGCACCCCCAGCGGGCGCCGCATCGCGCCGAGCGCCCGCTCGGTGGTGGCCCAGGCGTCGGTCAGCGGCACGCCGTCCAGCAGCACCGCGAACTCGTCACTGTGCAGCCGGGCCACCAGGCCGCCGTCGACCAGGTCGCGTAGCCGGGCCGCCGCCTCCATCAGCAGGTCGTCGCCGACCGAGTGGCCGAACCGGTCGTTGATCTCCTTGAACTCGTCCAGGTCGAGCAGCAGCAACACGCCGCCGCGGCCGGTGTCCAGACAATCGGTGAGCCGTTCGTGCAGCAGGGAGCGGTCGGGCAGGCCGGTGAGCACGTCGTGCGAGGCCCGGAACAGCAGCTCCTGCTGGAGTTCGGCCTCGTGGTGCAGGGCCGTCTCGAGGTCGGCGGCGCGCCGGGCCGAGATTCGGTTGAGCAGGCGCATCCGCACGACCACCAGCGCCGAGGTCACCGCGGTGGCGGTCATCGGAACGGCCACGTCCAGGGTGTTCAGGGTGTCGGCCAGGCCCTCGCTGAGCAGGAACGCGCCGGTCAGCACCGGCGTGGCCACCACGGTGCCGACCGAGATCGGGGTGGCCCCGAGCCAGCTCGGGGCGGCGTCGGCGGCCGGCAGCGGCACCGTCCGCTTCATCGACGGGTGCAGGGCGGCGACCGCCAGCAGGCCGTTGCAGGCCAGCCAGCCGACGATGCTCACCGGGGTCGGGAAACCCTCGCTGCTGCCGACGGTCAGGTAGGCGGTGTCGGCGATCAGCCGGGCCGCGCAGGAGGCCGAGACCAGCCGGTAGGACAGCGAGCCGGCGTCGCCGATCAGCAGCAGGCGCACGCCGAGACCGAACAGGATCAGGTCGAGGAACGGCTCGACAAGCAGGTGCGCGTGGTTGCGGAGTTCGTGGGTGTCGATCAGCGTCGGGTCGACGAACACCATCCACCAGATCACCGCGACGCAGGACGTGAGGATCGCACTGTCCAGCAGGCCGACCCGGGTGGCGCCGGGCCGGCCGTGGTTGGGCAGCAGCGCCACGCCGGCGCACAGGATCGGGTAGGTGATCCCGTATACGACGTTGAGCGCGGCGGGATCCTTGCCGACCGTCGTGGACAGAACCGTCGCCGCGATGACGTTGCCGGCGAGCGCCAGTCCGACCGAGGAGAAGATCAGCCACCAGGCCCGGCGGAACTGCGGTCGGTGCAGCCGCACCCCACCGGCGATCGACACCATGACCAGGATCGCGCTGCCCAGCATGAGGGCGGCCAGGCCGCCGAGCGTGGACACCGTGAACGCGAACGGGATCAGCAGAACGGCGGCGGCCACTCCGGCCCATAGAAGAACCGCCGCCCGGTATCGCACCCTCCCACGGTCCCATGATCGGCGGGGGCGAACGGCCGGAACGAAGGAAAGCAAATCGGTATACCGATCGACCGACTCTATCGAGCGCCGGTCGGCGTACACCCTGGATTTAATGGGTTTGAAACATCTGTTGATCTGAGAGAAACGGAAGACGGTATACCGTTTGGCTCCTCAAGAGCCGAGGAGGTTGCCGTGGAGAGTTCGCTCGACGCGCGTCAGCAGGCAGTGCTCGCGCGGGTGGCGGCGGCCGAGCACGCCGGGATCCTGCAGCTGCCCTCGGACGACCCGCTGGACCCCAAGCGCCTCGCCCGCACCGAGGCCACCTGGCCGGAACTGATCGCCCAGCCGGAGATGGTGCGGCGCACCTGGGCCACCAACGAGAAGGCCCTGCCGGCGGTGGCCGAGGCGATCCGGGACCGCGGCATCGAGCGGGTCTACCTGGTCGGCGCGGGCGACTCGTACGCGGTGATGATCTCCGCCCGGCTGGCCCTGCAGAACGCGCTCGGCGTTCCGGTGGAGGCGGTGCAGAGCCTCGAGTTCGCCTTCTACCTCGGCCCGGTGCTCAACCCGCGCACGCTGGTGGCCGCCCTGTCCAGCTCGGGGGAGACCACCCGTACGGTCGAGGCCCTGCTGGTGGCGCAGCGAGCCGGCGCCCTGACGCTGGCCCTGACCAACACCGCCGGTTCGACCCTCGACGTGGAGAGCGAGCAGACTCTGCGGATCGAGGCGACCCGGGTCGGCTGGCCGACCCAGTCCTCGACCGCGGCGCTCGCGCTGCTGCTCAAGCTCGCGAGCCCGGACGCGACCGATGGTTTGCCGGACCTGATGGCCGCGGCGATCGACGCGCTCAGCGACCCGATCGCGGCGATCGCCGAGCGCGAGGCCGGCAGCCGGATGTTCCTGTTCTCGGCGGGCGGGCCCAGCTTCGGCGCGGCCCTGGCCGGCGCGGCCAAGTACAAGGAGTGCACCCCGGACCACGCCCTCGCCATCCAGGTCGAGGAGTACCACCACTACAACTCGCAGAAGGCCGGCGAGCCGCTGCTGCTGCTCGCGCCGAGCGGCCGGTCGGTGCCGCGCGCGGCCGAGACCCGGAGCGAGGCGCTGCGGTTCGGCGGCCGGGCCTACGTCGTCACCAGCGCGAGCGAGACCGCGTTCGGCGACGACGTGCTGCGCCTGCCCGACGTGCCGGAGGCGTTCAGCCCGCTGCTTACCTTCCTGCCCGCGCAGCTGATGGGCTATCACGCGGCGATGGCCAAGTTCCGGGCGGCGGCGCGGTGACCGCCCTGCTCTGCGTCGGCAACGTGACCGTCGACGAGGCCGTCTTCCCGGACGGCCGCCGGGTCGAGCAGGCCGGCGGCGACGCGATCTTCGCGGCCCTGGCGGCCCGGCTGGTCATCGACGACGTCCGGGTCTGCGCCCCGATCGGCCACGACCTGCCGCCCTCGATGCTGGCCGAGTGGCAGGCGGCCGGGCTGCGGACCGAGGACATGCCGCACCGCGACGAGCCGACGGTCCGCAACGTCATCACCTACCGGGCGGACGGATCCCGGTCCTGGTACCTGGTCAACGGCGAGGCCCACTTCGACCGGATGTCGGTCTATCCGGCCGACCTGCCTTCGCGGGCCGCCGATGGCGTGCTCGTCTCGGCGATGAGCAACGCGTCGATGGCCGCGCTCCTGCCTCGGCTGGCCGGGCGCGGCCGGATCTATCTTGATCTGCAGGAGGACGGCCTCGGGCCGGAGGTGCGGGCGCTCGTCCGGCACTGCGACGTCTTCCTGCCCAGCGAGGTCGAGGCCCGCGCTCTGTCCGGGACCCAAGACCTGGCCGCGGCGGCCCGCGCTTTCGCGGCCGACGGCCCGGCCGTCGTGGTCATCAAAAAGGCCGAAAAAGGCAGCCTGGTGTACGCCGATGGCACCCTGACCGAGGTCCCGGCCGAGCTGGTCACCCCGATCGACAGCACCGGCGCCGGCGACGCGTTCTGCGGTGCGTTCGCGGCCGCGCACCTGGCCGGCGCCGACCCGGTCGAGGCGGCCAAGCGGGCCGCGAGCGTGGCCCGCCTCGCGGTCAGCGACCACGGCACCCGCGGCCTGCTCGGGGCGGCCCGATGAAAATCATGGTGATCAATCCGAACACCACCCGCTCGATGACCGACGCGGTGGTCGCCGCGGCCCGCACGGTCGCCCGCCCGGACACCGAGATCGTCGGCGGCACCCCGGCGTCGGGCGTGCCCGGCGTGGAGAGCCACTACGAGGAGGTCTACGGCGCGCTCGGCGTCATCGACCAGGTCCGGCAGGGCGAAGACCAGGGCATCGACGGGTACGTGGTGGCCTGCTTCGGTGACACCGGGGTCCCGGCCGCCCGCGAACTGGCGAACGGCCCGGTGGTCGGGATGACCGAGGCGGCCCTGATGACCGCCGCCCTGATCGCCCACCGCTTCACGATCGTCACCCTGCCCCGCCGCACCATCGCCCACTCCGACCGGATCGTGCGCGACCTCGGCCTGGGACACCGCTGCACGGTCCGGGCGGTGGACGTGCCGGTCGCCGACGTTTCCCACGGGTCGGCGCACCTGGCCGAGATCTTCGCCCAGCAGGTCCACCCCGACGACGAGGCGCTGATCCTGGGCTGCGCCGGCCTCACCGACCTGGTCGGCCCGCTGACCGAGCGGCTCGGCATGCCGGTGATCGACGGGGTCACCGCGGCCGTACCGATGGTCGAGGGTTTGATCGCCCAGGGTTTGACCTCGTCCCGGGTGAACACCTGGCGGCACCCATGAGCGTGCTGTTCCGCAACGTCTACGCCTACCCGGACGTCGACCGCCTGACCGACGTGCTGGTCGAGGGCAACCGGATTGCGGCCGTGGGCTCTGGGCTCGTGGGTGACCAGGTCATTGAGGGCCATGGCCACCACCTGCTCATCCCCGGGCTGATCAACGCGCACTTCCACTCGCCGGCCAACCACCTCAAGGGCTCGCTGCCCAGCCTGCCCCTCGAGCTGTTCATGCTGTACGAATCGCCGGCCACCGAGGCACTGCGGCCCACCCCGCGCGAGGCCTACCTGCGGACCATGCTCGGCGCGATCGAGATGCTGCGCACCGGGACGACAAGCGTGCAGGACGACGCGTTCCTCATGCCGTACCCGGAACCCGAGATCATCGACGCGGTCCTGCAGGCGTACGCGGACAGCGGCCTGCGCGCCACCGTCGCCCTCGACCAGCCCGAGGTGCCCGAGGGCGACAAGCTGCCGTTCCGCGACCCGTCCCCGGCCCTGGCCGCCGAGCTGCGCGCGCCGGCCCCGCTGCCCGCCGCCGACCTGCTCGAACGCTACGAATACCTGATCGGCCGCTGGCACGGCGCCGAGAACGACCGGCTCCGCGCGGCGGTGTCGATCTCCGCCCCGCAGCGGGTCAGCGTCGACTACTTCGCCGCCCTCGACGACCTCAGCCGCCGCCACCACCTGCCGGTGTACGCGCACATGCTGGAGACCAAGGTGCAGCGCACCCTGGCCGCCGCGAAGCACGGCGGCCGCTCGCTGGTCCGCTACACCGCCGACCTGGGCCTGCTCAGCGACCGGATGAACGTCATACACGCGGTCTGGACCGACGACGCCGACCTGGACCTGATCGCCGCGGCCGGCGCGGTGGTGGCCCACAACCCGGTCAGTAACCTGCGGCTGGGCAGCGGCATCATGCCGTTCCGGCGGATCCGGGACCGCGGCATCCCGGTGTGTCTCGGGGTGGACGAGGCGATCTGCGACGACGCGGTCAACATGTGGGGCGTCGTCAAGATGGCCGGGCTGATCCACAACGTCACCGGCCTGGACAGCGACCGATGGCCGGCCGCCGCCGAGGTGCTCGACTGCCTGTGGGACGGCGGGGCCGCCGCGATGCTGCGCGACGACCTCGGCCGGATCGCCCCGGGACATCTCGCCGACCTGGCCCTGGTGGACCTGCACTCGCTCGCGTTCACGCCGCTCAACGACGTACCCGGCCAATTGGTCTATTGCGAGAACGGCAGCGACGTCGTGCTGACCATGGTGGACGGCCGGATCGTCGCCGAACGGGGACGGCTCACCGGGGTCAACGAGGACGACCTGCTCGCCGAGGCGCGCGAGGTCTTCGCGGCCAAGGTCCCCGCGCTCGCCGCGGCCCGCACCGCCGCGGCCCGCTGGTTCCCGGAATACCAGCAGATGGTCCGCCACGCGGCCGCTACCGACGTGGGGATGAACCGATGAGATACGACTACTCGCCGATCACGGCCCGGCCCGGCGGGCGCTGGCCCGGCGGCCGGAAACTCGCCGTGTACGTCGCGGTCGGGGTCGAGGACTACCGCTTCGGCGAGGGACTGACCGAGGACCTGCTGCCCGGCGTCGAGGCGCCCGACCTGGTCAACACCGCGTGGCGCGATTACGGCAACCGGGTCGGCGCGTTCCGGCTGTTCGACCGGCTGGCCGAGTTCGGTATTCCGCCGACCGTGCTGCTCAACACCATGGTCTACGACACCGCGCCGGACGTGACCGAGGCCGCCCGGCGGCTCGGCGCCGAGTTCGTGGCGCACGGGGTCACCAACTCGGACACCCTGGCCGGGCTGGACCGGGTGCAGGAGAGGGCGTACCTGAGCGAGGTGGCCGGCCGGATCGCCGTCGCCGAGGGGGCCGCGCCCGGCGGCTGGTCCAGCCCGTGGCTCACGCACACCCCGCGCACTCTCGACCTGCTCGCCGCCACCGGTTACCGCTACCTCCTCGACCTGCGGATGGACGACCAACCGGTGTGGCTGACCACCGACTCCGGGCCGCTGCTGTCCATCCCGTACCCGCTCGAACTCAACGACAGCACCACCATGGTCGGCCGGGCCGCGTCGGCCGCCGACTTCACCTCGATGGTCATCGACGAGTTCGACGAACTGCTTCTGGCCGCCGACGAGCAGCCCCTGGTCATGGGCCTGGTGACGCACTCGTTCATCTCCGGCGCGCCGTTCCGGCTGCGGGCGCTGACCCGGGCGCTCCGGCACATCGCCGCGCACGCCGACGACGTCTGGTTCTGCCGGCCGGGCGAGATCTTCCGGGAGGTGGCTCAGCATGATCGCGTCGGTTGACGACCTGCACGTCTCGCTGCGGGGCAATCCGGTGCTGCGTGGGGTGTCCCTGTCGGTGCGGCCGGGGGAGATCCTCGGGCTGGTCGGCGAGTCCGGCTCGGGCAAGAGCGTGCTCGCCCTGACCCTGATGGGCCTGCTGCCGCCGGACGCCCACCCGCAGGTGACCGGCACCGTCGAGGTGGCCGGGGTGGACATGATGCACGGCTCGGCCGCCGCGCACCGCGGGGTGCGGCGCCGCGAGCTCGGGGTCATCTTCCAGGACCCGATGACCTCGCTGAACCCGACAATGCGGATCGGCCGGCAGATCACCGAGGTCACCCGGGACACCGACCGGGCCGTGCAGCTGCTCGAACACGTCGGGGTGGCGGACGCGGCGGTGCGGCTGCGGGTCTATCCGCACGAGCTCTCCGGCGGGCTGCGGCAGCGGGTGATGACCGCGATCGCGGTGGCCGGCCGCCCGTCGCTGATCATCGCGGACGAGCCGACCACCGCGCTCGACGTGACCGTGCAGGCCCAGGTGCTGTCGCTGCTGCGGGACCTGCGCGACGAGTACGGCTGCAGCGTCCTGTTCATCACCCACGACCTCGCGGTGGCCGCCCAGATCACCGACCGGATCGGCGTGCTGTACGCCGGTCGCCTCGCCGAGCTCGGCCCGACCCGCGAGCTGCTGGCTCATCCCACCCACCCGTATACCGCCGGCCTGCTGCGGTCGCGGTTGTCGCTGACCACCCCGCGCGGCCGCGAACTGCCCACGCTCCCGGCCGAGGCCGGCCCGCGCGGCCCGGGTTGCGCCTACCACACGCGATGCCCACTGGCCGTCGATCGCTGCGCGACCGAACAGCCGCCGCTGGTCGGGGACGAACATCAGCGGGCCTGCTGGCGTGACATCTCGGATATGCCGGACGGCACGTCGGCGGCCGAGCCCGGCGAACTCGGGCCGGCCGTCGAGGGTTCGGCGGTGGTGCGGCTCCACAACATCAGGTGCGACTTCAAGCTGCGCAACGGCTGGCGCCGGGCCGGCACCCTCAAAGCCCTCGACGGCGTCGACCTCGAGGTGGCGCCCGGCGAGGCGGTGTCGATCGTCGGCGAGAGCGGCTCCGGCAAATCGACCCTGCTCCGGGTGATCGCCGGGCTGATCCCGCCGACCGGCGGCACCCGCGAGGTCACCGGCGGCACCCAGATGGTCTTCCAGGACGCCGGCTCGTCGCTGACCCCCTGGCTCACCATCGGCGAGCTGCTCCGCGAACGGCTGCTCCCGCTCAAGCTGAGCCGCGCCGAGCAGGACCAGCGCGTACGGGATGCGCTCACGAAGATCGGCCTGCCCGCCACCGTGGCCACTGCCCGCCCCCGGCAGTTGTCCGGCGGACAGCGGCAGCGAGTCGCCCTGGCGAGGGCGACCATCGTCCCGCCTGCGGTCCTGCTCTGTGACGAGCCGACAAGTGCCCTGGACGCCTCGCTCGCCGCCAGCGTGCTCAACCTGATCCGGCAGCTGCGTGCCGACCTCGGCATGGCGGTCGTCTTCGTCACCCACGACCTGGCCGTCGCCCGGCTGATGGGCGACCGGATCGTGGTGATGACCGGCGGCCACATCGCCGAGACCGGCCCCGCCGACGACCTGGTGTCCCATCCGCAGGCCGACTACACGAAAACGCTGCTCGCCGCCGTACCGGAGATCGCGATATGAGTGATGCCGCTGTCGTCCCGCGCCGGTTCGGGGTCCGCTCGCGAACCCCGGCCGTGCACAACCTGACCCTCAACCGGGTGCTGGTCGGCCTGCTCGGGCTGGTCACCCTGGTCGCCCTCGGCGCTCGCTTGCTCGCCCCGGACGACCCGATCCAGCCGGTCGGCGACTTCAACCTGCCGCCCGGCTCGCCCGGTCACCTGCTCGGCACCGACATGATCGGGCGGGACCTGCTCAGCCGTACCCTCTGGGGTATTCAGGCCTCCTGGCTGTCGGCCCTGGCCGTGGTCCTTGTGGGTTTGCTGTTCGGTGGCCTGATCGGGCTGGTCGCGGGCGCGGCCGGCGGCTGGGTCGACAACGTGCTGATGCGGCTCACCGACCTGTTCCTGGCGCTGCCGGGCGTGCTGGTCGCGATCGCCATCGTGGCCGCGCTCGGCCCCGGCCTGGTGCACACCCTGCTCGGTATCTCGATCGTCTGGTGGCCGTACTACGCCCGGATCATCCGCGGCGAGGTGCGCGCCCTGGCCGCCCGCCCGCACGTCGAGGCGGCCCGGCTGGCCGGGGCGAGCCGGCTGCGGATCCTGCGCCGGCACCTGCTGCCCGGCACCGTGCCGACCGCGATCGTCACCGCCAGCCTCGACATCGGCAATGTGGTGCTGCTGCTGGCCGGGCTGTCGTTCATCGGTCTCGGCCAGCTCGCGCCCGCCCCGGAGCTGGGCGCCGACACCGCCCGCGCGCTCACCCAGCTGCTGGCCCAGTGGTGGGTGCCGGTGGTTCCGGGCATCGCGGTGATGCTGCTGAGCCTGGTCGCCAACCTCGGCGGCGACGCGCTGCGCGGACTGCTGGACGGCCGGCGATGATCGGCTTCCTGACCCGGCGGGCGGGCGCCGCTGTCGCCGTACTCCTGATCCTGACCGCTGTTGTCTTTGTTCTTCAGCAGTATTCGCCGGGCGATCCGGTCAAGGCGTACCTCGGGGCCAACGCCTCGCCGGCCGCGGTCGCGGCCGAACGGGTCACGCTGCACCTGGACGATCCGCTGGTCAGTCGCTATGGCCACTACCTGTCCGCGGCGGCCCGCGGTGACCTGGGCACCTCCTACCGTACGCATCGGAAGGTGACCGCCGACCTCGGCGCCTTCCTGCCCGCCACGTTCGAGCTGGTGGTCGTCGCGTTCCTGTTCGCCCTGCTGCTCGGGGCGGTCTTCGCCATGCTCCGCACCATCGCCGGCACGTTCGTGCGCGGCGTCCTGCTCGTCGGTGCCACGGCACCGCCGTTCCTGCTGGCCCTCGGCGGGATCATCCTGTTCTACGCGCACCTCGGCTGGCTGCCCGCCACCGGCCGGGGCGGCAACGACGACGGCTTTCTGCTGACGCACAGCCTGGTCACCGGTGACTGGGCCCAGTTCGGCGATGGCCTGCAACACGTCGTCCTGCCCGCACTCGTGCTGGCCGTGGCTCCCGCGGTCAGCATCGGGCGCATCCTGCGCGCCAGCCTCCAGCAGACGCTGAGCGCCGACCATGTCCGAACCGCGCGGGCCAAGGGCCTCACCGAGGTTGCCGTCTTCGGCCGGCACGTCCTGCGCAACTCGATCGGGCCCGGCCTCTCGATGGCCGGACTGCAGCTGGGCTTCATGTTCGCCGGCGTGGTCGTCGTCGAGCAGATCTTCAGCTGGCCCGGGATCGGCAACTACCTCGCGGAGAGCATCCCGGCGGCGGACTACCCGGCGATCGCCGGCGTCACCGTCGTGCTCGGCGCCGTCTACATCGTGACCAACACCGTGGTGGACATGATCCAGGCGCTCGCCGATCCGCGCATCGCCCTTTAGCGTTTTTGGGAGATATTGATGAAGCTACTGCGTTTTGGTGCGGCTGCGCTGGTCGCTTTGACCATCGCCGCGTGCGATGGCAAGACCAATGAAGCCCAGGTCAACCCGGCACCGACCGACGGGGTGCTGACCGTCGGCCTGCTCGGGGACATCGGCCAGCCGCCGGACCCGGACATCTACTACGCCAACAACGGCCTGGCGATCGTCCTCAACACCTATGAGGGCCTGGTCCAGTACGAGGACAACATCGACACCGTGAAGATCGCGCCGCGGCTGGCCACCTCGTGGGAGGTCTCGGCCGACAAGAAGGTCTACACGTTCCACCTGCGCTCCGGCGTGAAGTTCCACGACGGCACGGCGTTCACGTCCGACGCGGTCAAGGTGTCGTTGCAGCGACGCACCGACGTGAAGGGCGGCGCCGCCTACATGACGGCCGGCGTGCAGAGCGTCGACACGTCGGACCCGGCGACCGCGGTGGTGACGCTCAAGGAGGGGAACGCGGCGTTCCTCGACTACCTGGCCTCGCCGTTCGGGCCTAAGATGATCTCCCCTTCCGCGCTCGCCGCGAACAAGGGCAGCGACGACGCGCAGACCTACCTGACCACCCACGACATCGGATCCGGGCCGTACACGCTCGCCGCGGTGCAGACCGGCACGAAGTACGAGCTGACCCAGTTCGACGGCTACTGGGGCACCAAGTCGCCGTTCACCAAGGTCGAACTGCCGGTCTACAACGACTCGTCCGCCCTGGAACTGGCCTTCGACAAGGGTGATGTGTCGGCCATCGTGGCCGCGCTGCCGTCGTCCGACCTGAAGAAGTACGAGACCTCCGCCGCGGTCAACAGCTATCTGCTGCCCACCCTGCAGTCCGCGCTGGTCACCCTCAACCCGAGCGGCACGTTCTTCAAGACCGCCGAGGCCCGGCTCGCCTTCCTGCAGTCCCTCGACCGGGAGAAACTCATCCCGCAGGTGCTCGGCGATCGCTCCGAACTGGCCACCACCCTCTACGCCAAGGGCATGATCCCGGACGGCGCCGACAAACAAGAGATCAACTACAAACCCGAGGTGCTCAAGGCGTACGCCGCGACGCTGCCCGCCGGCACGACGATGACCATCGGGTACGCCACCGGCAACCCGAACGCCCAGCAGCTCGCCACCATCGTCGCCGCCCAGATGGCCACCCTGAACATCAAGGCCACCGCCCAGGGCTACCCGACCGCCCAGGTGTTCGACTGGGTGAACGACCCGGCCAAGGGTCCGGATGCCTTCTTCGACGGCAACAACGGTCCCGATGGCGGCAACCCGTACATGTGGGGTCACGTGTTCTGGGACAAGTCGGGTGGCATCAACTACTTCGGCTGCGACGACCCCTCGGTTGACGCCGACCTCAACAAGGCCGTGCTGACCGGCGACAACGCCCTGTTCGTCTCGGCCGCCACCAAGTATGCGTCGTCCGGCTGCTACCTGAACTTCTCGTACAACAAGGACTGGGTCGTGGCCCAGAAGTGGCTCACCGGCGTGGCCGAGTCACACAACATCGGCGCGAACGAGCTGAACTTCGCGAAGCTCGGCATCGCTTAATCGATACCCAGGCGCTTGAGAGCGGCCAGCGATTCCAGCCGGTCGCTCTCAATGTGCGTGTAGGCCACCGATTCCGCCACCCGCTCATTACCCGAAGCGATTGCCGCCAGCAATTCCTCATGCCCCGCGAGCGCGTCCACCGGATCGAGCTCGGAAGTCATGAAGAACAGCCACATCATCCGCCCGGAAACCGACCGCATCAGCGACCGCATCAACGCGTTGTCGGTAAGATCGACGATGATTTCGTGGAACGCGGTGCTGTCCCGCGCGATCGCATAGGCGTCCCGCTCGGCCACCGCCCGCCGCGACTGCTCCAGAGCCTCCCGCAAAGGCGCGGTGGAGACCCCGCCGCCGACTTCCCGAGCGGCATACCGCGCAGCGCCAACCTCAAGGCATAGCCGCAGGTCAAACAGGTCGTTGGCGGCCTTGACCGACCAGCTCGACACCACCGCCCCGCGACGAGGCAGGGTCTGCACGAACCCGTCCACCTCGAGCATCGGCACGGCCTCCCGCATCGGCACCCGGGACACTTGGAACTCCTGCGCGAGCCGCTGCTCGGCGAGCCGGGACCCCTGCGCCCAGCGCCCCCGGATAATGCCTTCCCGAAGCATTGCGTAAATCTGCCGGGAGAGCGACTCGGGGCGTTCCTCTTCGGTAACCGGGCCAGCCATGAAGTTCCTTCCGAAAGACATTTTCCGCGCCCATTATCCAGGACTTGGGCGCCCGCAACAATGCGTTGCTGGCGCGGTGGATCTACAGTGACACCATGGCGCGAGATTTCCTCACAGTGTTGCGTGGCTACGAGAAGCGACAGGTCGACACCCTCATCAACTCGGCCGACGCCGCCCTGACCGGCGACGCCGCCCAGCGCGCAGTCGCCCGCGAAGCGTTGCGCACCGCCAAGTTCGAGATCGCGCTGCGCGGCTACGACCGTCTCGAGGTCGACAAGGCGGTGCAGGCGCTGCTGCGCGAACTGGACAGCCTGGCCGCAACCGACGAGTTCCGCACCACACTGGCCTCGGTACTGCGCCTGTCGCAGCCCACCGACCAGCAGATCATCGACGAGGTCCGCCGCCTCCGCGGCGCCGCCGACCGCTGACCTGGTCATCAGCCGGCATAGGCGCCGACCGACGACCGTTGACGGCGAGACACGTACTCCACCAGCTCGATGAGCACGTCCCGGGAGCTCGCCGGCTCGCGTGCGTCGAACAGCACGACCGGAACCCCCGGGTCGAGGTCGAGCGCCCGGCCCACCGCGTCGGCGGCGAAGCGCTGCTCCTCGAAGCAGTTGACCGCCACCACGAACGGCGTGCCCCGCTGCTCGAAGTAGTCGATCGACGGGAAGCAGTCGGCCAGCCGCCGGGTGTCGGCCAGCACCACGGCACCGAGCGCACCCTGCGACAGCTCGTCCCAGAGGAACCAGAAACGGTCCTGCCCGGGCGTGCCGAAGAGGTAGAGCTGCAGGTCCTCGGTGATGGTGATCCGGCCGAAGTCCATCGTCACGGTCGTGGTGGTCTTGCCCTCCACGCCGTCGGCACCTTCGGCGCCGCTGAGGGTTTCCTCGGTCTGTAGTGGGCGGATCTCGCTGACCGAATCGACCATGGTGGTTTTCCCGGCGCCGAAGCCACCGGCAATCAGGATCTTGAGCGCGACCGGGACGCGTGACGCACGCGGCGGGGTTCGTACCGAGGCCGAAGCCCGGGCCGGGGCTGGTGCCGGGAGAGCGTCCTGGGCCAGGGCCTCGATGCGAGCTTCCTCGGCGGGCTCGCGCCGCATCCGGCGCAGCGAGCTCTCGAAACGTGCCGTCATCCGCTGCTGGGTGTCCCGGTCGTCTCGGCTCATCGTTCTCTCCCCTCGCCGCTCTCGTCCTCCAGCAATCTGCGCAGGGCGTGCCGGCCCTCCGCGGCGTAGCTCTTGACCGTGCCTTCACTCAACTGCATGATCGTCGCCGTTTCGCGGATGGTCAGTCCCTTGACGTATCGATAGGTGAGGACGTCCTTCTTCTGGCCGGGCGGCATGCGCTGTAGCGCCGTTCGTACCGCCGCCTCCTCCTGGCCCCGGATGATCTCCTCACAAGGGTCACCATCCGTCCGATCGATCTCGGTGTCCCATGCGTCGGTGGCTACCTCGCGCTGGGCTCGGCGTTGTTCTCGCCACCACTGGTGCTTTGCGACCGTGTAGGCGAAAGCCTTCGGGTTTGTGCCGCGCAGCGTCGGCCACTTCAGCGCCACCGCCAGGAAGGCGTCGTTGACGCACTCCTCGGCGAGTTCGGGCGAGGCGCCCATCCTGATCAGGTAGTTACGCAAGGGGACCGCTTCCTTGCGAAAGAGCGCCACGACCTCTTCGTCGTCGCTCGTCACCGGGCACGGTCCTCCGACCGATCCGGGGCCGCCGGAAACGGCTTTCGGATGATGCGGGTCCGGCCGTCCGGCTCGGTCTCCCAGAGTTCCGCCCCTTCCGGCAACAGCAGGATTGCCTGCGCGGTGCCGAGGTTGCGTGCCTGCTCAAGCTCGACGCGGCGACGGCCGCGCGTGTGCTCCGCCAGAAATTGCCAGACGCCACGGCATCTGGCCGCGACCGGCGTAAGGAAGTTCGCGTCCATGCGGTGTCCTTACCGGTGATGGAGGGATCGGGGACGTACACCTCTATCAAGTCGCCCGGCGGGCGGAGGTTGGGTGCGACGGCCAAGATTTTTCTCGAAGGGCCGGCATCGCGGAAGTGCGCCGGTCCCTCGACACCGCGGGCGCGTTGACCTGGTTTTTCCTGACGCTTGCCGTCGTTGCCCTGTTCGGGTCCATCATGGCCGCGGCCGCGACGTTGCTGTCGCTGCACGGCCGTCATATTCGGGAGGACTTCGCGCAACTCGACGGTCACGCTGTTGTCCCTGATCGCCGCCGGAGCGTCGCTGCTCGTGCACGGATGACCGGTGATTCTCGGAATTGCCTGCACTAATAGGTATTAGCGTCTTGACCGGCGCCGGTGCCGAGGGTGAAGCTTCGACGCATCCCCCCGGCGCCGCCCGTCCCGGTGCCGGATCGCCTCGTCGCGCTGGAGGTTCCCCGATGGAACGACGTGCACTGCTTCGTGGATTTGCTGGAGTTGCCGGCCTGGCTGGTGTCGGCGTGCCTGCTGTTGCGCAGGCCGCCGGGCCGGCCGGCATGCCCACCTACACCTACCTGCGTGACGCGCTCAAGACGCCGCTGCGCTACAACCCGACCGGGGAGTTCATCTTCCCCTGCATCCGCGGCGTCTACGACAAGGTCAGCGGGGCGCGCAGCCGTTACTACCTCTACTACGCGCCGCACGAGAAGCCCGGCGGCATCTGCGTCGCCGGGGCCGACTCGCTCAACGGGCCGTTCTCCGAGTACTCGAACAACCCGGTGATCGACAACGTGCTGCCCAGCACCACCGTCTCGCACGTGTCGTCGCCGCACGTGACCTGGGACGCGGCCACCAAGCAGTTCTTCCTTTACTTCCACGGGGAGAACACCACGACCCGGGTGGCCCGGTCGTCGGACGGGCTGTCGTTCCGCGACGAGACCCCGATCCTCAGCACGCGTCTGGTGCCCGGCCTGACCGAAACCTCGTACGCGCGGGTCTTCGAGCATGTGATTCCGGTCCGGGGCAACAGGTACACGATGGTCTACATGGGAGTGCTGGCCGGCAAGCGCCGCATCTACCACGGCTGGTCGCCGAACGGCTGGGACCAGTGGCAGTTCGCCCAGACCCCACTGGTCAACCCGGAGCCGGACGGCCTCACCGACATCTCCGGGGCGTCCCTGGTGTTCCGCAACAGCACGGTCTATGTGGCCTACCACGGCAACGACGGCAAGATGCGCCTCACCGAGGTCGGCCCCAGCCTCGACCGGGAGGTTCACCTGGGCGTCTTCTACACCCCGACAGCCTCGGACAACGGCCGGGCGGCGGCCCCGTCCTTCGGCACGGACGGCGGCGAGCAGTACATGTTCTACGAGGCCGGCCCCCGCCTGAGCGCCCGCATCTGCATCGCCCGAGCCACCTAGACATCTTTCGCGCTCAAGGTGTTGCGTCCCGCCGCGGGTTTCCAAGGAAACCGCCCTCCCGCGAGGGGCCGGCTTCCTGGAACTAATGCCTTCGCTTGAAAGAGCAAATCCCTTTTCCGTACGCGCGACCCCAGTCCCGTGGCACTCGGTCCCGGTAGGTGCAGCTCACCCTCCGCGCGCCCGCCACGGGCGGTCCCGACCCAAGACCTCAACCCCCACCCGACCCGACCCGACCCGCAGGTAGGCGACGACTCACCCCGCCGACCAGGACAAACACCAGCCCGTTCGACAGTTTGCTCTGCTCACCAATACGCGCTGCAGCGCGCATTGGTGAGCAGAGCAAAGCCTCGGGTTGGGTGTTCGGTTGCGCGAGCGGCGCGGCACGCGCCGGTGTTGCACCCGGGTCGCGCGGTGGCAGCGGTCGGGGGTAGTTGCGGTTGTCTACGGCGTGGCCCGTACCGGCAAAGGGTTTGATTCTCGGGACTCTGGTCCGGAAAGGTCTCTAGCCTCGGCTCTGGGAGGGCTCCGGCCGGCAATGCGGCGGTCGCCGGTACCCGAACCGGTTTGCCTGCGTTCTTGATCAAGGCCTTAGGCCGATAGAGTGCCGTTCTCGGGTCGGGCGGCGGAGGTTGTCGGTGGGGCGAACAGAGCGGGAAGTCTTCCGCTACCGGGTCGATTTCGGCGGCGGGGAACGGGACGTCGTGTCCCTCCTGGAGCCGGAGTGGGTGGACCGGCACGGCCTGCACCCGGAGGCGGTCGTGGCCGTCGTCGGCGCGGAGGATCCGACCCCCGCCGACATCCGGGAGAACGGGCCGTTTCTCCGCCTGCTCTCCCGGGTCATCTTCGAGAATATCGACCACTGCGAGTACGTCCGGCGGGAAGCGGAAATCCAGGTAGCGGGTTTCGTCTACCTGCTCGACGAACGCACCCCGGACCCCGGCGGCCGGGTCGACCAGGCCGACATCGTCGGCGAGGTCGAGGTGCGGAACGGCACGCTGGTCCCCGGCTCCTACCGCCACAACCCGCGGCACCGCCTGTTCACCACGCACGGCTGGTTCGGCCTCCCACCGGAGATCGAGGCGCCGCTGCAGGATCGGCTGCGGTCACTGCGACTTCGGTGAGGTGAGGCGAGGTGAGGTGAGGGCCGCGGCGCCGATGGCGATGGCGATGGCGATGGCCAGCAGGGTGGCGCTGCCGGCCCCGTCCAGGACGTAGTGGTTGCCGGTGGTGAACACGACGGCCGTCATGAGCAGCGGGAACACCCACGCCAACAGTGCCAGCCGGGGATGGGTGGGGCGCAGCGCGGTCCACACCGCGTAGCCGCACCAGGCCGACCACGCCACGTGCATGCTGGGCATGGCGGTGAAGTTGGCCGGGTTCCGCGACGCGGTGCTGCCGAACAGATCGTGCTCGGCGACGATGTCGACGACGCCGGGCAGCGCGAACCGGGGCGGCGACATCGGCACCGCCCAGAAGACCGGCAGCACCAGGAACGTCATCCACAGCAGGGTTCGGCGGACCTGGCGGTAGACCTCGCGGTGCCGCACGTAGACCCACACCAGCGTGCCGAGCAGCACGGCGTAGTACAGGCGATAGGTCAGGACCGCCGGCGGGATCAGCGCCGGATGCTCGACCAGCCACCGGTTCGCGCTCAACTCGATGTTCAGATGCAGGGTGTTCTCGACCGCTTGCAGGTGCCACGCGTTGGCGGTGGCGGCGACCCGGTCGGTGGCGACCACCGCGTGCAGGCGCGAGAAGACCACAAACCCGATCAACACCAAGGCCACTTCAACGAGTACGGAGGGCAGCCGTCGACTCATCGCGTCACGGTAGCCCGCGTCGGTGTTTCTGTTGTCGGGCCCGGGGCTGTGGCATCTACGAGACCGGAAGCCACCCTCCGGTACAGCACGCAGAGAGGACCCGCTCGTGTCCTGGTTCCGAAGAAGCAAAAAGTGGTTGTTCGTAGCGACCCTGACCGTGGCGGTGCCCGCCGCGGTGATCGGGCTGACGACGCCGCCCTCCGAGGCCGCCACCACCCCCGTGCCGAACGGCGTCTACCAGCTGGCCTCCGCCGCCAGCGGCAAGTGCGTTGACGTCACCGGCGCGTCCACCGCCAACAGCGCCCTGCTGATCCAGACCGCCTGCACCGCGACGGCCACCAGCCAGCAGTGGAAGGTCCAGGGTTCCGCCCAGTTCAACCTGGCCAACGGCAACAGCACCCGCTGTATCGACGTGCCCAGCTCGTCCACCGTCTCGGGCACCCAGCTGCAGCAGTACGGCTGCGGCAGCGGCACCAAGGCCAACCAGCTGTGGACGTTCACCGCCTCCACCGCGGCATCCGGCAAATACCTGGTCAAGAGCGTCGCGACCGGCCTGTGCGTCAGCGACAAGGACGGTTCGACCGCGGGCAACAACCCGATCGTCGAGGAGACCTGCTCCGACATCGCCCGGATGCAGTGGTCGTTCAACTACGTCACCGGCCCGACGACCGCACCCACTACCAGCCCGACCAGCGGTACGCCCCGCCCGCCGTGCGACGCCTACGCCGCCGGCGGCACGCCCTGCGTGGCCGCGCACAGCACCGTCCGAGCCCTGTACGCCGCCTACAACGGCAACCTCTACCAGGTGAAACGGGCCTCGGACAGCACCACCAAAAACATCACGCCGCTGACCGCGGGCGGGGTGGCCAACGCAGCCCTGCAGGACACCTTCTGCACCGGCACGACCTGTCTGATCAGCATCATCTACGACCAGTCGGGCCGCGGTAACCACCTCTACCAGGCACCGCCCGGGCACTTCTCCGGACCGGCGGCCGGCGGCTACGACAACCTGGCCGCCGCGACCGCCGCGCCGACCACGGTCAACGGCCACAAGGCGTACGGCGTCTACGTCGTCCCCGGCGTCGGCTACCGCAACAACAGCACGAACGGCATCGCCACCGGCGACAACCCGGAAGGCATGTACGACGTCATCGACGGCACCCACTACAACGGCGGCTGCTGCTTCGACTACGGCAACGCCGAGACCAACTCCGAGGACAACGGCAACGGCACCATGGAGGCCATCTACTTCGGCAACACCACCAAGTGGGGCTCCGGCGCGGGCGACGGCCCGTGGGTCATGGTCGACATGGAGAACGGCGTCTACGGCGGGTCGAAGGCCCAGGACAACACCAACGACCCCACCCTCACCCACCGCTACCTGACCGCCGTCATCAAAGGCAAACCGCACAACTTCGCCATCCGCGCCGGCAACGCCCAGACCGGACCCATCACGACCTACTACAACGGGGTACGCCCCACCGAGTCGGTGCTGGACCCGACGGTCAGCGGTTACGACCCGATGCGTAAGGAAGGCGCCATCATCCTCGGCACCGGCGGCGACAACAGCATCAAGGGCGCCGGCACCTTCTATGAGGGCGCGATGACCAGCGGCTACCCCACCGACGCCGCCGAGAACGAGGTCCAGGCCAACATCGTCGCGGTCGGCTACCGCTGACCGGGCCGGGCTGCCCCGGCATCGGGACGGGGCAGCCTGGCGGGTTTTCGGCATCAGGCGGTGGTTGAACGGTGGCGTCCGGCCGGCGGAAGCACCAAGATCTGGGTGTTGCGTGACGCCACGGCTGAAGAACCTGGAGCGAAACCATTACCGGACTAACCGAACGGCTGGCCGACCTGGCCGGCGGCGTCATGTTCGACACCGCCGACGTCACCGGGTGCGACCGCCTCTCGCCCCAGTTCGTCCGGCTGGAACTGTCGGCCGAGGCGTTCCGGAAGACGACCTGGGTGCCCGGAGCCAAATTGCAGTTCCGGCCCCGGCGCGGTTCTTTGAGCATGCGCACGTACACGCCGATGAGCTGGGATGCCGGCCGGGGCGTGACGTCGCTGCTGGCGTACACGCATGGGACCGGTCCGGGGGCCCAGTGGTTCGAGCGGGTCACGCAAGGCCAGACGTGCGAGGTCTTCGGGCCACGCCGCTCGATCGACCTGCGCGAGGCCACCGGTCCGGTGCTCTTCCTCGGCGACGAGTCAAGCGTCGCCCTCGCCTGCGCGCTGCACACCATCGCCGATGACGCGGCGTACGTCTTCGAGGCGAGCGACCCGGCCGGACTCACCGATGTCCTCGCTCAGCTGGGCATCGCCGAACGGGTCACGGTGGTCGCGAAGTCCGCCGACCGTGCCGATCTGCTCGGCCAGGCCCGCCGCGATGCCGCGCCGACGCCGTACACCCTCGTGGTCACCGGCGACGCGGCGACGGTGCACGCGGTCCGGCGAGACAGCCGGGGGTGGGAGCGAAGCCCCCGCCGAGTGATCGGCAAGGGCTATTGGGCCGAGGGCCGCACCGGCCTCGACTGAGCCGGGGGGCGTCAGAGCCAGCCGGCGCGGCGCAGCAGGCGGTGCAGGACGGTGGCGCTGACGACGATGAGCAGCATGACGATGGGGTAGCCGTAGCGGGCGTTCAGCTCCGGCATGTGGGTGAAGTTCATGCCGTAGATGCCGGCTATCGCGGTCGGCAGCGCGGCGATGGCCGCCCACGAGGCGATCTTGCGCATGTCGTTGTTCTGGTCGACGGTCAGCTGGGTCAGGCGGGCCTGCAGCAGGGTGTTGACCACGTCGTCGAAGGCGACCACCTGCTCCACCGCGGCGCTGTGGTGGTCGGCGGCGTCGCTGAAGTACCGGCGGATCTCCTTGGGCAGGTCGGCGAACTGCTTGCTGACCAGCGCGGCCAGCGGGCGCTGCAGCGGGAGCACGGCCGCCTTGAACTTCATCAGCTGGCGTTTGAGCTGGTAGATCTGCTCGACCGTGACCGGCGTGCCGGGGGCGAACACGGCGGCCTCGGTCAGGTCGAGGTCGGTCTGCATGGCGCCGGCGATGTCGACGTAGACGTCGATCAGCCGGTCCAGGATCGCGTGCACCACCGCCCACGGGCCCTGGGCCAGCATCTCGGGGTCATCGCTGAGGTCGGCGCGCAGCGTGCTGAGTTCCATCACGGTGCCCTGCCGGACGGTGATGACGAAGTGCGGGCCGACCAGGATACGGACGAAACCGGTGCTGACGATCTCGCTGGTCGCGGTGATCCGCTCGTGCTCGACGTACTGCGCGGAGCGGACCACGAAGAAGACCACGTCGTCGAAGCGCTCGACCTTCACCCGCTGTTCGCGGTGCAGGATGTCCTCGACCATCAGCGGGTGCAGCCCGAACACCTCGGCCACCCGGGCCAGCGCGGCCTCGGTGGGTTCGTGCAGGCCGAGCCACACGAACGCGCCGTCCTGGGCCTGAGCCTGCTCATGCAGCCGCGCGAGGTCGGCGGCCGAGCCGGGGCTCTCCACGGCAACCCCGTCGACCATCAGGTCGCAGCCGACGATCGCGGTGTGGTCGGCCCGCCGCCGAACCACCGGCCGGGGAGGCTGCCAGCTGCGTTGCACGTCCGGAGCCTACTTCGGCGGCGTCGCCGGCGGAATCAGACGGGGGCCCTCGTCGGGCGGGCGGTGCGGGAGACGGCGTCCAGCGTGTAGCGGCGCTGCAGCAGGATGGCGACCGTCATCAGGACGGCCGGGACCAGGGCGAAGCCGTAGCGGACCGCGGCCAGCGCGGCGGGGGACTGGGTGCCGGCCACGAACCCGCCCGCGGCCAGGCAGGCCGAGTAGACGTATGGGCCGAGGGCGCCGCCGGTGGCCTCGGCCGCGGTCCACACCCCGGTGTAGCTGCCCGCGCTCGCCTTGCCGGACGCGGCGACGACGTCCGGCACCATCGACAGCGGCATGAGCTGCATGCCGGCGAACGCGACGCCCAGCACCGCCATCGCCCCGATCAGCAGGGGCAGGCCGGCCGCCGCGCCGAACGCCGGGACCAGGCACCCGGCCACGAACCCGGCCTGGGCGGTGAGCAGCGAGCGCTGCTTGCCCCAGCGCCGGGCGACAAGCACCCACAGCGGCGTGGCCAGCACCGCCGGGGCCATGAACGCGGCGACCAGCACCGAGGTGAACGCGGGGCGGCCCAGCTCGTACCGGGCGAAGTACGGCATCGCCGCCAGCACCAGGTTCATCGTGATCGCCATGGTCAGGTACGAACCGGTGAGCCGGCGGAACTGCCGGTCGCGCAGCGCCGCCAGCAGCCGGCCGCGCTGCCCGGGCTCGGTCGGGGCACCCGGTGCGGCCCGGTCGAGGCGGGCGACCCCGGTGATCCCGGCCAGCATCGCCACCAGCATCACCGCGCCGAGCAGGAGCGCCATCCGGGTGTAGCCGTCGTCGCCGGCCAGCAGTGGCGCGGCCACTCCGCTGAGCAGCACCCCGACCGTGATCACGAGGTTGCGGAAGCCCATCAGCCGGGTCCGCTCGTGGTAGCCGATGCCCAGGTCGGCCGGGGTGGCCAGGTAGGAGACCTGGTAGAAGCTGTAGAGCAGGTTGCCGGCGATCAGGGCCACCGCGACCCACGCCGCGGCGGGCACTCCGGTCAGGCCGGGCGGCACCGCGAACAGTGCGACGAAGGCGAGCACCACCGCGCAGCCGGCGAACATCAGTCGCCGGCGGCTGCCGCGGCCGGCCCGGTCGGCGTCGGAGAGCTGCCCGACCGTCGGGTGCAGCACGATGTCGAGGACGTTCGGCAGCAGCAGCGCGAAGCCGGCGATCAGCGGCGGCACGGCCAGCGTGTCGGTCAGGAAGTACAGCAGGAAGATGCCCGGCACGGACACCCAGATGCCCATGCCGACCGAGCCGGCCGCGAACGGGACGATCCCGCGCAGGGGAAGCCGGACGTCGGTCATGCGAAGGCAACCGCCAATCGGCGTACGGCCTCGGTCAGCTCTTGAACTGTGCGGTCGCCGTAGGCGAACCGCAGATGCCGGGCCCACGACGGCCCGAAGTATTCGCCCGGCTGGTAGATCACGCCGGCTGCCACCGCCCGCTGGAACAACGCGGCCGGGTCGATGCCGTCGTCGGTCAGCCGGGGCCAGAGGAACAGCCCGCCCTCGGGGGCCTGGATCTCGAATCGGCCCGGCAGGTGCTCGTGCAACGCGGAAACCAGCACCTCGGCGCGCTCCCGATAGAGGGCGACGGCGTGGCCGACCATCTTGTCGTAGTCGTCGGTGACCACGCGTTCGACGATCGCCTGGGTCACCGACGAGGTGTGCACGTCGAGGCGGTTGCGCAGGCCGATCACCGGATCCACCAGGTGTTCGGGCAGCACCAGCCAGCCCACCCGCAGGCCGGGACCGAGGGTCTTGGTGAAGGTGTTGACGTGGATCACCCGGTCCGAGGCGTTGAGGACCGCGACGCCCTGGTCCTGGCCGGCGAAGCGCAGCTCCCGGTACGGGTTGTCGGCGAGGACGTAGAAGCCGTGCCGCTCGGCCAGCTCGACCAGGGCCTGCCGCTTCGGCGCGGACAGGGTGGCCTGGGCCGGGTTGTGGAAGTCGGGCACGGTGTAGGCGGCCGCGATCCGCGCCCCGGCGGCGATCCGCCCGGCGAGGTGGTCGACGTCGAAGCCGTCGGCGGCCACCGGCACCGGCAGGACCGCCGACGTCGAGACCTCCAGGGCCCACGGGAACCCGGGGAAGGCCGGATCGTCCACCGCGACGGTGGCGCCGCGCTCGACGACGGTCAGCACGGCCAGGGTGAGGCCGTGCATGCCGCCGTTGGTGATCACGATGCGGTGCGGGTCGACGCCCTCCCGCTCGGCGATCCAGTCGCGCAGCGCGGTGAAGCCGTGCGGCGACGAGTACTGCAGGGCGGCGACCGCGGCGTCCGGGTCCTGCCACAGCGCAGCCGAGGCCCGCCCGATCGCCGCCACCGGCAGCGCCTCGGGAGCCGGGAGGCCGCTCAGCAGGCGGATCGTCCCGGGCGGCGGGGTGACCTGGCTGGCCTCGACGAATCCGGCCGGCGCGCTGAGTCCGCGAGCGAGGCTGGTCAGGTCCATCAGAGACTCGCCAGGAACTGCGATGCGCGCCGGGCGAAGAGGTGGGCCTCGCAGGCGGTGGCGTGGTCGCGGGCCCGTTCGGCGGCGGCCCGGACCGCGTCGACCGGTTCACCCTGAGCCTGTGCCAGTCGTGCCCGGAGCAGCATCAGCAGTCCTTCCGCGTAGCGCTGGCCATGGTCCCAGACGGCCTGGTCGGCCCGGTCGAGAGCGTCGGCGGCCCGGTCCGGTGACCCGGCGGCCAGCCACATCTCGGCGATCAGCCCGTAGTGGTAGGCGATGCCCCATTGCGGCGGATCGAGCAGGTCGCCGATGAGTTCCTCGGCCTCGGAGGCGGCGCTCGCATCTTCGTGCAAAACCGCGCGGGCCCAGCACCAACTCTGCCGGATGTAGTGGTCGATCTGGGAGCGGAGCCGATCGAGGCCGGCCGACACCCACCGCTCAGCGGCCCGCCCGGCCAGGGCCGCGTCCCCGGCCATCGACGCGATCATGGTGGTGTAGTAGACCCAGACCGAGGCCGCGTACGGATCACCCGGCGTGTCCCAGGTGTCGACGAAGGCCAGCGCGGCGTCGACATCCCCGTGCAGCGCGGTCATCACGGCCCGCCACCCCGGTCCCTCACCCGGGATGCCGCCGTCCCGCCGCAGCGGCGTGTCCACGTCGTCCGCGGCGACAGAGGGCGAGACGGCGGTTAACGACCGGTACGCCGAACCGATCTGCCCGATGTCCCACTGGTGCAGGCCCCACGCCTCCCGACCGTAGCGCCGGACGGCCGGATCGGCCGAGACCAGCCCCTGCTCGTGCATCCGCCGGGCCAGCGCCCCGCGGCCCTTCTCGATCGAGGTGTACGCCCCCATCAGCCGGATGAACAGGAAGTCGGCCGCCTCCGCCTCCCGCCCGAGGCCGCGAGCCAGGTATTCGGCCCGTTCCAGCAGGTCGAACGTGGAGGCGTCGTATCCGGACTGCCGCCGCACGACGATGGCGAGCAGGGTGAGGGCGGAGAACTCCAGCTCCATCAGCCCGGCCGCCCGGGTGATCTGCACGGCCGACCGCAGCTGCCGGTTGGCCGACTCGAACGCGAGCTTGGCCGCCGCCCGCCGCCCGGCCCGGATCAGCGCCTCCGCGGTGCGCACCGGCTCGGCCAGCGGCCCGGCCGCCCACAGGTGGAAGGCGAGCCGTTCGGCGACCGCCTCGTCGTCGGCGTGGGTCGCTTCCAGGGCGTCCGCCACGTCTACATGCAGCCGGGTGATCCGCTTCTTCGGAGTGGTCTCGGAGACCGACTCACGGACCAGGTCGTGCGCGAAGCGCAGCGCGGACGGGTCCTCCGGCCCCGGTTCGAGCAGCCCGAGCGCCTGCAGCGGCTCGAGGCGGTCCAGGCAGTCGGCGACCGCCACCCCGGTGGCCCGGGACAGCAGCCGCAGGTCGACGTCCCGGCCGATCAGCGCGGCGACCTGCAACAGGTCGCGGGCCCGGTCGTCGAGGCCGGCCATCCGGTGCCGGACCACGTCGCGCACGGTGGCCGGCACCCCGCTGAGCGCGCCGGCCTCGTCGATCAGCCGGGACAGCTCCCGGACGAAGAACGGATTGCCGGCCGTACGGGCGAGAACGGCGCGCGCGACCTCGTCGCCGGGGTCGTGCCCGGCCTCGTGCCGGATCAGTTCGGCCACGTCGACCAGACCGAGCGGCCCGAGCCGGAACCGGCGGTGCCCGGGCAGCCGGCTGGCCGCGGCCAGCACCTGGGCCAGGCCGGAGCCGAGGGTGGGCGCGCGGTCCCGGAGCGCGCCGATGATCGCGGTGCGGGGCGGCAGCCGGCCGGCCAGATGGCTGAACAGCTGCAGCGACGCGACGTCGGCCCACTGCAGGTCGTCCAGGATCAGCAGGGTCGGCCGCTGCGCCGAGGCCTGCCCGACCAGGGCGACCACCTGCTCGAACAGCCGGAACTGGGCGTTGCCGTCGGGAAGCTCCCGGGTGTCGCCGGTCCCCGGCTCGAGGAGGCGGCCGAGCTCCCCGCCGAGCCACTTCTCCCGGGCCGGGCCGGCCAGGCTCTCCACCAGCGTGCCCAGCGCCTGTTCCCACGGCCACATCGACGGGGTGCCGTCACCCTCCAGGCAGGAGCCCCAGACGACCAGGGCGCCGTGCCGGCCGGCCACCGCGGCGGCCTCCGCCAGCAGCCGGGTCTTGCCCACCCCGGGTTCGCCCTCGACGATGCCGATCGCGGTGCGCCCGGCCAGCGCGCTCTCCGCGGTCTGCCGCAGCACGGCGAGCTCCTCGACCCGGCCGACCAGCCCGGTCGCGGCGGACGGCGGAACCACAAGAGGGGCCGGGGGCTGGGTCAGCACCCGCCGGTGCGCCTCGGTCAGCGCCGGGCCCGGGTCGACCCCGAGCTCGTCGGCGAGCCGGTCGCGGATCGTGCGGAACAGCGACAGCGCCTCGGCCTGGCGCCCGGCCGCGCCGAGCAGCCCGACCAGCGCGGCCTGCACCGGTTCGTGGAACGGCCCCATCGACGCGGCCAGCCGCAGCGCCGGGAGCACCCGGTCGGGCCGGCCCATCGACAGGGCGAGGTCGGCCGCCGCCGTGCAGGCGGCGAAGAACTCGTCGTCGATCGAGGCGAACAACCGGTCGGCGAAACCGTCACCGGCCGGGCCGCGCCAGAGGCCGAGCGCTTCCACATAGCGGTCAAGACTGTGGTCGGCGCCGGCCGCGGCGACGTGGGCCCGGAAGTCGACCAGGTCCAGGGTGCCGGGCGCGGCGGTGAACAGATAGGAGTTGCCGCGCCGGTGCAGGAACGAGCCGGTCTCCCGGACCGGCAGCTCCGGTTCGAGAATCCGGCGCAGCGCACCGACGTACTTGTGGATGACGTTGAGCGCGCTGGCCGGGGCGTCCTCGCCCCAGATCAGGTCGATCAGCTCGCTGGTGCTTGTCGGCCGGCCGGCCCGGGCCAGCAGCAGGGCCAGGAGATAGGCCTGCTGCCGGGGGCCGGCATCCAGTTCGGCGCCGTCGCGCCAGAGCCGTAACGGGCCGAGAATGTGAAGGTACGGCACGGCCGCGCAGCCTATCGCGCCTGCATGGCCCGGCCGTTACGCCTGGAAGGTGATCTCGGTGATTCGGGTACCGGCATCGAGGATCAGGTAGAGGTCGTGCACCCCGTCGGCCGCCGTGGTGCGCACCGCGGCGGCGCCGGGTGGCACGGTGGCCAGGTCGGCCCCGGCGTACGGATCGTCGAGCCGCAGCACCACCGGCGGGCCGTCGCCGCCGACCGCCACCTCGCGCGCCCCGGTCAGATCGATGCCGGTCAGGCAGCACCAGGCGCCGTCCTCGGCCGCCCGCACCGCCTCGCCGCGCACCGGGTCACCGGTGGCGGCCAGGGTGATCCCGCTGTACTCGTCGTGGTCGACGACCGCGATCGGCCGGGCCAGCGCGGGTCGCGGCCCGATCCGGCTGCCGCGCACCGACAGCGTCGCGGTGAGCCGGATGTCGCTGGCCGACCGCCCCACCATCACCTTGTGCCGGGCCGTCTCGACCACGAACCGGTTCGTGGTGACGTCCCAGAACCGCAGGTCGTCCACGGCCACCTGGAACGAGACGAGCGACGATTGGCCCGGCTGCAGGGTGATCTTCTCGAAGCCGCGGAGCTGGCGCAGCGGCTGCTTCACCCGGGACACCTGCTGGTGGGTGTAGAGCTGCACCACCTCGCTGCCCGGCCGGGTGCCGGTGTTCGTCACCCAGACCGTGACGGTCACGGTGTCGCCCGGCGCGGCCGACGAGTGCGAGACGTCCAGGTTGGAGTAGTCGAAGGTGGCGTAGGACAGCCCGTGCCCGAACGGGTAGAGCGGCGTGCCACGGTAGTACTGATAGGTCGCGTCGTTGGTGATGATGTCGTAATCCAGCAGGTCGGGCAGTTCGCAGGCGCTGCGGTACCAGGTCTGGGTGAGCCTGCCGCCCGGGTCGGCCCGGCCGGTGAGCACGTCGGTGAGCGCCCGGCCGAGCTCCTGGCCGCCGTGCGACATCCAGAGCACCGCCGGCAGATGCACGTCGGCCCACTCCACCGCGTACGGGAAGCTGGAGACCAGCACCAGCCCGGTGTTGCGGTTGGCCGCGTACACCTCGCGCAGCAGCCGGTCCTGGGCCGGCGGCAGCTTCAGGTCGGCCCGGTCCTCGGTCTCCCGGCCGTTGACCAGCGGGTGGTTGCCGACCACGACGAGGACCGCGTCGGCGGTGGCGGCCAGGTCGGCCGCGTCGGCGGCCCCGTCCACCAGGGTTTCCAGGGTGAGCCGGGCGGCTCGCGGGCCGAGGTCGAGCTGGGCGGTCAGCGAGCCCAGGTCGGGGTTGCCGGGGGAGGCGTGGGTGCGCAGCGCCACCGTGCCGTCCGGCCGGCGGTCGAGCCGGAACATCTCCCGCACCACCCACTCGGACGGCCCGTCCGAGTCGGCCACCAGGCCGTTGTCGCCGGCCCGCAGGAACTTCCCGTTCACCGTGGACCGCAGGGTGGCCACGCCGTTGCCCCAGTCGAAAAGATCAAAACCGGAAACTTCGCCGACCAGCCGTACGCCGTCCGAGTCGGCCGCCAGGTAACGGTCGCCGAGCCGCAGCGCGATCCGGTCGACCCCTTCGGTGTGCAGGATCCGGGCGTCGCCGAAGACCTCGGCCAGGCCGTCACGCACGGTGCTTGAGTAGGGGAGCGAGCCGGAGTACCAGTCGGTGTAGTTCTTGGCGGCGTGCGGGCCGACCACCGCCACCGTCCGGTGCCGGGCCGGGTCGAGGGGGAGCAGGCAGCACTCCGACTTGAGCAGGGTGATCGACTCCCGCACGGCCTCCCGCGCCAGTTCCCGGTGCTCCTCGCAGTTGATGACTTCGGCGGTCACACCGGCGTACGGGTTGCTCTCGTCCGGATCGAACTCGCCCAGCCGTACCCGTACGGTCAAAGCCCTTCGGACGGCCCGGTCCACATCGTCCTCGGTGACCAGGCCCCGGCGCATCGCCTCGTCGATCCGTTCGATGGTCACCTCGGAGCGGTCGTCCGCGTCGGTGAAGCTGTCGATGCCGGCCCGCAGCGCGGCCGCGTGGCTCTCCGCGTGGTCCGGGAACCAGGCCTGCTGCTGCGGGTCGGCCAGGTTGCTCGGCGCGTACGCGTCGGAGACCACCAGGATCTCGTCGTCGGTCCAGGTGCGCAGGTCGTCGTTGAGGTAGGGGGTGACGTGCGCGGGCCGGCCGTTGACCAGGTTGTACGACGCCATCACGGCCACCGCCGAGCCGCGCTCGATCGGCAGCCGGAAGGCGGGCAGTTCATATTCGCGGAGCACCCGCGGGCTCAGGTTGCTCGAGCTGGTGCACCGGTCGGTCTCGCTGCTGTAACCGAGGAAGTGCTTGAGGGTCGGCGCGGTCCGCAGCACCCGCGGGTGGTCCCCGGCCAGCCCTCGCGCGTACGCGTCGCCGGTCTGCGCGGTGAGCAGCGGGTCCTCCGCGTACCCCTCTTCGTTGCGCCCCCACCGGGGGTCGCGCAGCGGATTGACCACCGGCGCCCAGACGTTGAGGCCGCAGCGGGTCGGGTCCTTGTGGTGCAGCCCGCGCACCTCGGTGCCGACCGCGGTGCCGACCCGGCCGACCAGGTCGAGGTTCCAGCTGCTGGCCAGGCCGACGGCCTGCGGGAAGACGGTGGCGTCGCCGAGCCAGGCCAGCCCGTGCAGGGCCTCGGTGCCGGTGCGGAACGCGGCGATGCCCAGCCGGTCGACGGCCGGCTGGTGCTGGTGCAGCATCGCCACCTTCTCGGGCAGCGTCAGCCGGCCCAGCAGGTCGTCGACGCGCTCGGCGAGGGGTGCTTCGGGCTGGCGGAAGAGCATGATCACATCCGTTTGGGGCGGGGCCGAAGCGGATGGTCAGTCGAAGCGCTTCGACGGGGGATTGCGCATGTGTCGTACGTGTTTCTGGGAATTGACGAGATGTCTACCGCAGGGCGATCAGGTCAGTCAAGCGAAGATGATCTATAAAGGTCAGAGAGTTGGGAGCGCTCCCGCATCGATCGCGTCCAGCGCCTGGGCCGCACCGCCGGCCGCGGCGGCGCTGGCGTCCAGGGCGGACACGATGATCTGGGTGCCGCCACCGGCCCCGGCCACCGAGCGGGCGACGAGCTCCTGGGAGGCCTCGGGGATGAGCCAGGGCGCGAGCACGGTGAAGTAACCGCCCAGCGCCACGAACTCCGGGTTGATCAAATTCGTCAGCATCGAGATGCCGTGCCCGAGGTATCGCCCGGTGGTGGCCAGCGCCGCCAGCACGTGCGGGTCGCCGGCCTTGGCCAGCCGGTGGATCTCGTCGACGTGCGGGCCGAACTCGGTCGGCGAGACGACCGCCTCCGGCAGGGCCCGGCGGATGACCGCGCCCAGCCCGGCGAGGGACTCGACGCAGCCGCGCCGGCCGCAGGCGCACGGCGGCCCGGTGTCGTCGATCGGCAGGTGGCCGAACTCGCCGGCGAAGCCCCGGCCGCCCCGCAGCAGCCGGCCGTCGCAGATGATGCCGGCCCCGATGCCGGCCCCGCCGGACAGATAGACCAGGTTGGCGGCGCCGCCCTGGCCACCGAAGCGTTGCTCGGCCAGCACCGCGAGGTTGGCGTCATTTTCCACAAGCACCGGATAGGCCGGCTCCTGCAGGGCGCTGAGCAGCGACTTGCGCAGGTCGACCCGGTGCCAGCCGAGGTGCGGCGCCAGCTCGACCACGCCGTCCGGGTCGACCAGGCCGGGCACGCCCACGGTGAGGCCGAGCACCCGGCGCTGTTCGTGCGCCATCTTGGCGATCGCCCGCTTGGCCAGCGCGGCCAGTGAGGCGATCGCCGGGCCGGGGGCGGTGGAGGCGCCGGTGAACGAGCGGCGCCAGGACAGCAGACGCTCGCCGGAGAGGTCCAGGGCCACCGCGGTGAGGTAGTCGGAGTTGACCTCGAGGCCGATCGCCGCGTACGGCGAGCCGTCCAGGACCAGCATCATGGCCGGCCGGCCGATCCGGTTCTCGGTCATCCCGACCTCGCGCACGAGCCGGCGCTCGATCAGGTCGGTGACGAGGCTCGACACGGTCGCCTTGTTGAGGCCGGTGGTGCCGGCGATGTCGGCGCGCGAGCAGGGCGCGTTGCTCCGCAGATGACGCAGCACGACCGCCAGGTTGGTCGCGCGGACGTCCGCGAAGTCCGACCGCTGCGGCCCGCCGTCCTTGGTGAACACCAATAGTCCCTGCCCCCGGTCCCATCCCGTCGCCGCCCATCATGCCGCACCCCCGCCGGGGGTTGTGAGGTCGGATGCCAGCGGCTACTTTGTTTGTTTATCGACCCAACTAAAGTTTATCGATGTCTGCTCCGCCAAGGCAAACATTTTGAATCCCGGAAGGGAGTGAAGATATGAACCCTCTCGATGGCCTCCGTGCTGACCGTCGCCGGTTCCTGGAGCTGGCCGGTCTCGGCGCGATCGCATTCGCGGGGAGCGGCCTGCTCGCCGGCTGTGGTGACGCCAAAACCACCAACGGCCCGGGCACCACGGGCAAGGACCAGCTGAAGGCGCTGCTGCCCAGCTACGTCGAGGCGTCCAACGCCATCAAGCCGGACATCGCCAGCGTCCAGGGCTCGAACGGCTTCTTCTCCGACGCGGTTTTCCTCGCCTACCCGGCCAGCCCGGTCACCACCGCGACCGGCATCCCGGGCAAGGGCGGCACCTACGTCGCCACCACCCCGCTGTGGGGCGCCATCCCCGGCACCAGCGGAAACTCGTACTACGAGGCGGTCAACAAGGCCCTCGGGGCGAACGTCAAGATCCAGCCGTCGGACGGCACCAACTACGAGAAGGTGCTGCCCACCCTGTTCGCCGGCGACAAGCTGCCGGACTGGATCCAGATCCCCAGCTGGAACATGCCGAAGCTGGGCTTCGCCGACGCCGTCGGCAAGTTCGCCGACCTCGGCCCCTACCTGTCCGGCGACCTGGTCAAGGCGTACCCGAACCTGGCCGCCATCCCGACCTCGGCCTGGCAGTGCTGCATCTGGAACGGCAAGCTCTACGGCCTGCCGGTCTACTACGGCGGCGCCACCTTCAACGGGATGCCGTTCTACCGCAAGGACATCTTCGACAAGGCCGGCATCAACGCCGACGAGATCGACAGCCCGGACAAGCTGGCCGCGCTCGGCAAGGAGCTGACCAACGCCAACGCCGGTCAGTGGGCCTTCGGCGACATGTACGGCTACATCAACCACATGTTCAAGTTCCCGGCCGACCCCAACCGCTGGACCATCGACGCCGACGGCAAGATCCTGCACCGGTACGAGACGCCCGGTCACCTAGAGGCTCTCAACTGGCAGAACAAGCTGGCCACGGCCGGTTACATCCACCCCGACGCGCTGGCCGACAAGTCGCAGGACGCCAAGCAGCGGTTCTGGAGCGGCAAAGAGGTCATCTCCGGCGACGGTCCGGGCGCGTGGACCGGTGACGACTCCAGCTCCGGCAAGGCGGCCAACCCGACCTACAACCGGCAGGCCTTCAAGATCTTCGCGGCCGACGGCAAGCCCGAGGTGCTGATGAACCCCAGCGCCGGCATGTACAGCTTCCTGAACGGCAAGCTCAGCGCCGACCAGATCAAGGAAGCCCTGGCCATCGCCAACTACCTGGCCGCGCCGTACGGCTCGGCCGAGTGGCTGACCATCAACTTCGGCGTCGACGGCGTCGACTACAAGATGACCGACGGCAACCCGGTGCTGACCGAGAAGGGCAGCAAGGAGGTCGCCACCACCTACCAGTTCCTGATCACGCCGCTCACCCCGACCACGGTCAAGGGCGGCGACGTCCAGGCCACCAAGGACTACGCGGCCTGGCAGGGCGACATGGTCAAGTACGCGGTCAAGCCCGCCTTCTACGGCATGAACGTCACCGAGCCGGCCCAGTACGCCAAGCTCGTGCAGCCGATGGAGGACACCATCAAGGACGTCCGCTACGGCCGCAAGCCGGTCTCCGCCTACGAGGAGGCGCTGAAGTCCTGGAAGGCCCAGGGCGGTGACCAGCTGCGGGCGTTCTACGAGGACATCCGGCAGAAGTACGGCACCGGCCAGTGAGCACAGCTACACCCGAGGCGCCTCCCGTCCCCGCGGTGCGGGACGGGGGGCGTGTCCAGAAGCGCACCCTTCGCCGGGCCGACCGGCGGCGGCGCTTCCTGCGCGACCGCTCGCTGCTGCTCATGGTCATCCCGGCCGTGGTGCTGCTGCTCATCTTCAACTACGCGCCGATGTTCGGTACGGCCACCGCGTTCCAGAACTACAGCATCTACGCCGGCTTCATGCACAGCCCGTGGAGCGGCCTGGAAACCTTCCGGTCGATGTTCGCCGACCCGCTGTTCTGGCAGTCGCTGGAGAACACCCTGGTGCTCAGCCTGGTGCAGCTGCTGCTGTTCTTCCCGATCCCGATCGCCCTGGCGCTGCTGCTGAACTCGGTGATGAACAACCGGGTCCGCACCATCGTGCAGTCGGTGGTCTACCTGCCGCACTTCTTCTCCTGGGTCCTCGCGGTCACCATCTTCCAGGAGATGCTCGGCGGGGCGGGCGCGCTCAACCAGGCGCTGCGCCAGCACGGTTACGCCACCTGGGACATCATGACCAACCCGGACGCCTTCAAGTTCCTGGTCACCGCGCAGGTGGTCTGGAAGGAGGCGGGCTGGGGCATCATCGTCTTCCTGGCCGCGCTGGCCGCCATCGACCAGAACCTGTACGAGGCGTCGGCGGTGGACGGGGCCGGCCGGTGGCGCCGGATGTGGCACATCACGCTGCCCGGCATCCGCAGCATCGTGGTGCTGATGCTCGTGCTGCGCCTGGGCAACACACTCACCGTGGGCTTCGAGCAGATGCTCATCCAGCGCGGTGCGGTCGGCCGGGACGCCTCCGAGGTGCTCGACACGTACGCCTATTACTACGGCGTGGTGAACGCGAACTTCAGCCTCGGCGCCGCGGCATCGCTGTTCAAGGGCGTACTGTCGCTGATCCTGATTTTGGCCGCCAACAAGATCGCGCACCTGGTGGGCGAGGACGGGTTGTACCGGAAATGACCACGACAACCGCGACCGACCTGGCCGAGCAGAAGGTCCGGGCCCCGAGCAACCGGCCCAGCTGGGAGGAACCGCCCACCGCCGCCGGCCAGACCGGCAAGGGCGCGGTCCTGATCTTCACCGTGGCGGTGGTGATCGTGCCACTGTGGATGGTGGTGATCACCAGCCTGTCGCCGCAGGGCGCGGTCAACCAGGCGAGCGGCATGGTGCTGGTGCCGCACGGCATCACCACCGCCGCCTACCAGCAGATCTTCACCAACCAGCTGATCATGCACTCGCTGCTGGTCAGCCTGGCGGTCACGCTGATCGGCACGGCCATCTCGATGGTGGTGACGATCCTCTGCGCCTACGGTTTGTCGCGCCCAGGTTCGTACGCGCATCGGCCGATTTTGATGTTGCTGGTTGTCACCATGTTCTTCAGCGGTGGCCTGATCCCGTCGTTCCTGGTGGTGACCGCGCTCGGCGGCTACGACAGTTACTGGTCGATGGTCCTGCCCAGCGCGGTGTCGGTCTTCAACATCCTGGTGATGCGCGGCTTCTTCGCCGGTACCGCCCAGGAGCTGATCGACGCGGCCGCGATCGACGGCGCCAGCGAGTGGCGCACGCTGTGGTCGGTGGTGCTGCCCACCTCGCGGGCGGTGGTCGCGGTGATCGCGCTGTTCTACGGCGTCGGTTACTGGAACACCTTCTTCAACGCGCTGCTCTACCTGCCGGACAATCAGAAGTGGCCGCTGCAGATGGTCATCTACACGTACACCCTGCAGGGCAACTCGATGCCCGGCACCGGCGTGACCAACACCGGTCAATACTTCGGCCATCAGCAGATCGCGCCACTGGCCATCCAGATGGCCGTCGTGACGCTCACCCTGATCCCGATCCTGCTGATCTATCCGTTCGTGCAGCGCCACTTCACCAAGGGCATGCTGCTCGGAGCCATCAAGGGATGATCCATTTCGGCGGCGACTACAACCCGGAGCAGTGGCCCGAATCGGTCTGGGCCTCCGACATCGAGCTGATGCTCGAGGCCGGGGTCAACCTGGTCACCGTCGGGGTGTTCAGCTGGTCGCGCCTGGAACCCCGGCCCGGCGAGTTCGATTTCGGCTGGCTCGACCAGGTGCTCGACCTGCTGCACGCCGCCGGGATCGGGGTCTGCCTGGCCACCCCGACGGCTTCGCCGCCTCCTTGGTTCACCCGCCAAAACCCCCATTCCATGCCGATCAACCGAGATGGCGTACGGCTGACGCACGGTTCCCGCGACACCTATTGCGTCAACGCCCCGGCCTACCAGGCTGCGTGTCTGTCCATTGTGGGGGAGCTGGCCGCGCGCTACTCCCCGCAGTTGTGGCACGTCCACAACGAGTACGGCACGACCTGCTACTGCGATTTCTGCGCGGCGGCCTTCCGCCGCTGGCTCTCCGCCCGGTACGGCGACGAGGCGACCCTCAACGACGTGTGGAGCACGGATTTCTGGTCCCAGCGGGTGACCTCGTGGGAGGAGGTGCTGCCGCCGCGCGCCACCCAGTACCTCGGCAATCCCGCCCACCTGCTCGATTACCGCCGGTTCGTCTCCGACGCGATGCTGGAGCACTACCGGTCGCAGCGCGCCCTGCTCTCCGGCGCGCCGGTCACCACCAACTTCGCGCTCGGCGGCTGGGTGCCGGTCGACCATGCCCGCTGGTCCCGCGAGGTCGACATCGTGGCGATCGACGACTACCCGGCCACGCTTTCCGACCGGGCCTTCGCCGCCGACCTGGCCCGTGGCTGGGCCCGGGACGGCCGCTGGATGCTGATGGAACACGCGCCCTCCGCTTCGGCGCGGGCCGTCGCCGAGCCCTACCTCGCGCGGGGTGCCTCGGGCATCTGCTACTTCCAGTGGCGGGCCAGCCGGGGCGGCGCCGAGCAGTGGCACCCGGCGATGGTGCCGCACGAGGGCCCGGACAGCCCGGTCTTCCGCGAGATCGCCGCGCTGGGCGCTGCGCTGCGGGACCGGTCGCCGGTCACGGTGACGGCGACGATCGCGCTGCTCTACGACGAAGAAACGATGTGGGCCTTGCAGGCGCCGCACCTGCCGGCCCGCGAGCTCGACTACGACGCGACCGTCCGCCGCTGGCACCGCGCCCTCGACGGCCCGATCGACGTCCTGCCGCCGACCGCCCCGCTGGCCGGCTACGACCTGGTCGTGGTGCCGAGCCTCTACCTGATGCCGGCCGACGTCCACCGGGCGTTGCGCGACTACGTGCGCGACGGCGGCACGCTGGTGCTGACCGCCGGCAGCGGCCAGGTCGACGAGCACTGCCGGGTAACCCCGGGCGCCCTGGATGACCTGATCGGCGCCCGCCCGCTGGACGTAACCGCCGACGTCCTGGAGAACCGCTACGGCGCAGGCACCGTGTTCTACACGACCGCCGCCGACCCGGCCCCAACCCTCGCCGCCGCCGCAGTGCAGGCCCGAGGCGCTACGGCTCAGCCTCTCGGCGGCCCGGCCCAGGCTGTTGGCGGCACGGTTTAGGCCGTTGACGGGCGCGGCCCAGACTGTTGGCGGCGCGGCCCAGACTGTTGGCGGCGCGGTTTAGGCTTTCGGGGCCACCGCGAAGCTCATTCCCGGCGCCGCCGCGTCCGGGGTGCAGCGCAGCGTGTAGGTGCCGGCCGCCGGAGCAGTGAAGGCGTCCGTCCAGGTGTAGACGGCGTCATCCTCCTCCTTGGCGGTGTAGGTGACCGTGCCGTCCGGCACCGACATCGGCACGGCGTTGCCGCCGCTGCCGGAGACCGCGCAGCGGTTCGCCCCGACGGCCGGGAAGCCGGTCGCCCAGATCGCGTAGTCCCCGGCGGCCGGAATCTCGACCGTGCCGGGCAGGGCGTAGGAGCCGGGAAAGTGGACATCGAGGAACCGCGGCGCCGCGGCAGGCTGGGAACAGGCGGCGAGCCCGAGCGCCACCAGCGCGGCGGCCGCCAGCCCGAGCGCCACCCGCACGGCGGCGGCCAGCCTGAACACCACCCGCGAGGAGGCGGCCAGCCGCCGGGCCGTGCCACCCGATGTGAGCATCCACCCATGATCGCGCGGCCCCGCCACCCCCGGATCCGGCGTCGGTACGGTGACCGGGTGCGCCTGAGCGATGCTTCTCTGCTGGTGCTCGGCGGTGTCGGTGGGGGCCTGACCGGTTCGATGGCCGGTCTCGCCTCGCTGGCGAGTTACCCGGCGCTGCTGGCGGTCGGCCTGGCGCCGGTAGCCGCCAACGTCACCAACACCGTGGCGCTGCTGTCCAACACCGTCGGCACCGCGGCCGGGGCAAGGCCGGAGCTGCGCGGCCACGGCCGGCGGCTGGCGAGGCTGTCCGCGGTGGCCGGGGCAGGCGGCCTGGCCGGGGCGGTGCTGCTGCTGGCCACCCCGTCGTCGGCGTTCGAGCGCATCGTGCCGGTGCTGGTAGCCCTGGGCGCGGCCCTGCTACTGCTCCGCGACCAGCTGCGCCGCTGGGCCGGCCACCGAACAATGCCGGCCCCGATCCTGCTCGGCGCGGTCTTCGTGGTCGGCGTGTACGGCGGCTATTTCGGCGCGGCGGCCGGCGTACTCATGCTCGCGATCCTGTCGGTAGCCGCGACCGAACCGCTCCCGGTGACCAACGCGATCAAGAGCATCGCCCTGGGCGCCGCGAATCTGGCGGCAGCCGTGATCTACGCCGTGGTAGCCCCGGTGAACTGGGTAGCGGCCGGCCTGATGGCAATCGGCTGCCTCTTCGGCAGCTGGCTGGGCCCACACCTGGTCCGCCGCACCCCGGAGCGCCCGCTGCGAGTGGCGATCGCCGTGGCGTCCCTGGGCCTGGCGGCCTACCTGTGGTGGCGCGCCGACCACTAGGCCCCGAGAATCAAACCCTTTGCCGGTACGGGCGACGCCGTAGACAACCGCAATTCCCCCCGACCGCCGCCACCGCGCGGCCACCGTGCAACACCGGCAAGTGCCGCGCCTCTCGCGCAACCGGACACCCACCTCAGCGAGCTTTGCTCTGCGCACCCATACGCGCAGCAGCGCGTATGGGTGAGCAGAGCAAACTGTCGAACGGGCTGGTGTTTGTCCTGGTCGGCGGGGTGAGGCGGCGCCTGCTGGCGGGCAGCAGGGCGGCCACGAGGCCGAGGCAGAGCAGGGGTGGGGTTGGGGTCTTGGGCCGGGACCGCCCGGGGCGGGCGCGCGGAGGGTGAGCTGCACCTACCGGGACCGAGTGCTACGGGACTGGGGTGGCGCGTACCGGAAAGGGATTTGCTCTTTTCGCGCAAAAGTGGCTATCTGTGAGGAAACTGTCCCCTCGCGGGCGGGCGGTTTCCTGGGAAGCCGGCGCGCGTCGATCGCTGCGGCGAGTGCGGGACGCCGGACCTTGAACGCGGACGGTGTCGAGCCGCACGACCTGCGCAAAGGCTGCCCGGCGGGCGGGTCGGGGCTTATACCGTCAGGGATGGCCGGCCGGCCTCTCGGAAAGCCGGCCTCTCGGAAAGGTGGGCCGATGCCTGGAATCACCGATGGGCTCGATCCGGAGCTCGCTGCCGCGTTCGCCGCCCTGCCCAAGGCGGCCAACGGCACCCTGGTCGACCTCTCCGACATCCCGGCGCTGCGGGCGGCCGGGGCCCGGCTGCCGGTGAACCCGCCTGACCCTCGGGTGACGATCGACGCCGTGCGTATCAAACGGGACGACGGGACCGAGCTCGAAGTGGTCCTGTACCGGCCGGCCGGCGCTGACCAGGTGCGGCCCGCGCTGCTCTGGTTCCACGCCGGGGCTCAGGTACTCGGCGACAACGCCCGCGACGACGACGCCTACCACACCGCGCTGGCTCTGGACCTGGACTGCGTGCTGGCCGCCGTGGTCTACCGGCTCGCCCCGGAGACCCCGGCGCCGGGCGCCGCCGAGGACGGCTATCTCGCCTACACCCACCTCGTCGCGCACGCCGCCGAGCACCGGATCGACCCGGCCCGGATCGGGCTGGCCGGAGCCAGCGGCGGCGGGGCGCCGTCCACCGCCACCGCGCTCATGGTGCGCGACCGGAACGACCCGCGGCCGCGCCTGCTGGGCCTGCTCTACCCGATGCTCGACGACCGGCTGGAGACGCCGTCCAGCTTCGAGATCACCGCCGAGGTGGTCCTCTCCCGGCCGGACATCCAGCTCGCCTGGGCCGCCGTGCTCGGCGACCGGGTCGGCAAGGACGTGCATCCGTACAGCGCGCCCGGCCGGGCCACCGACCTGTCCGACCTGCCGGACACCTTCGTCGCGGTCGCCCAGTTCGACGTGCTGCGCGACGAGGGCATCGAGTTCGCCCGCAGCCTGAACGCGGCCGGTGTCCCGGCCGACCTGCACCTGTACGCCCGCGCCTTCCACGCCTGGGACCGCTTCGCCCCGGCCTCGGCCCTGACCCGCGCGTCCGAGGTGACCTGGCACGACTTCCTGCGCCGCAATCTGCACAAGCCGCAATCTGCATAGGCCGTAGGCCGCGGCGGCCCCCCGTTTGATTCGCCGCGGCCCGGTTTGATCCTTTGACACGCGGGTGCCGGGCGGCAACGACATTCCACTGTGGCTAAAACAGGGCACGATGGATGGGTGCTGCGGATTCACTTCACGGTCGCCGATGCGATGAAGGTGCGGGTGGTGGTCCTCGGTGCGTTCGCCGAGCTGCTGGAGAGCTTCGGGAAGCTGACCGGGCCCGGCGACGGCCGGCTGTTCGGTCGCTGGCGGGCCCGGACCGTCGCGCAGGCCCGGGCACTCTCGCCCGACGTGCGGGAGCTGGCCCGGTTCATCGTGCCGCCGACCCACGGGATGGCCGACCTGTTCACCGTGGTCGGCCCCACCGACGAATACACCGAGGCGGTGGAACGTCTGGTGGCGAGCCCGGCCGAGGCGCTGCGGGCCGAACTGGGTTACGCCCCGCTGATCGGCGGCCCCCGGTCGGGCTGGATCGCCGACTTCGCCGACGGCGGCCGGGTGGCCCGGCAGCGGATGACCGGTGCCCTCGACGGCTATCACGAGGTGGCGATCGCGCCGTACTGGCCGCGGATCCGGGCCGTCCTGGAGAACGAGCGCACCACCCGGCTCGGCATCATGGCCCGCGACGGGCTCGGCGCCATGTTGGAAGGTCTCGCTCCGCCGCTGCTGCGCTGGTCACCGCCGGTGCTGGAGATGCCGAAGTACCACCCGTCGTCCCTCGAGAAGAACACCGACATCTACCTCGAGGGGCGCGGGCTGGTGGTGGTCCCGTCGCTGTTCGCCGCGGCCGATCCGGGCGTCTTCACGCCTTGGGGCGACGGTCCGGTGCAGCTGATCTACCAGGTGCCGCTGGACGCGCCGACCGCGCTGCGCCTGTGGCGCGACCCCGGCACCCCGGACGACCGGGCGGTGTCCACCCTGCTCGGCACCACCCGGGCCGCCGCGCTGCGGGTGGTGGCGGGCGGGTGCACGACCTCCGAGCTGGCCCGCCGGCTCAACATCTCGCCCGGCGGCGCCAGCCAGCACGCGACAGTGCTGCGCGAGTCCGGCCTGATCATCAGCCGGCGGCACCGCAACACCATGCGGCACACCATCACCCGGCTCGGCCTCGACCTGCTGAACAGCGCTTAGCCGCCCAGCCAGCTCGCGGCCTGCTGACCGAGGAACACGATGTTGAGGCCGCTGAGCAGGGCCACCACCGCGGTCATCGCGATCGTCATCTTCACCGTGTTGACGTGTTCGCCCATCACGCTGCGCCGGCTGGTCAGCCAGACCAGCGCCCCGAGTGCGAACGGGATGCCGAACGACAGGGTCACCTGACTGAACACCAGGGCCTGGGTGAGGTCGATACCGGACATCAGGAGCAGGATCGCGGGCGTCATGGTGATCGCCCGGCGGAGCCACAACGGGATCCGCAGGTTCAGGAAGCCGTCCATGATGATCTGTCCGGCGGCGGTGCCGACGCTCGACGAGGAGATGCCGGACGCGAGCAGGGCCGCGGCGAACGCGAGTGCGGCGGCGCCGCCGACCATCTGGCCGAGATCGCGGTGCACCTCGTCGAGGGTCACCGCGGGGGTGCCTGCCCCGTGGTAGAACAGCTTGGCCGCGATGGCGAGCATGCTCAGGTTGACCAGCCCGGCGATGCCCATCGCGATCCCGATGTCGAGCCGGGCGAAGGCCAGCAGCCGGTGCGGACTCACCGGGCCGGACCGGCCGACCCGGCTGCTCATCAGCCCGGAGTGCAGATAGATGGCGTGCGGCATGACCGTCGCGCCGATGATGCCGACCGCGAACAGCAGCGTGTTCTCCCCGCTGAAGGTCGGCAGCAGCCCGGTCACCACCCCGCCGGACGACGGCGGCACCGCGATGGTCATGTAGAGGAAGCCGGCGCAGATCAGCGCGAGCAACGCGCCGATGGCCAGTTCGAACGGGCGGTGCCCACGCCGCTGGAAGCCCAGGATGACGAAGGCCAGAACCGCGGTGACCACGGCGGCCACCGGCAGCGACATGCCGAAGAGCAGATTCAGGCCGATGGCGGCGCCGACGAATTCGGCCAGATCGGTGGCCATGGCCACGACCTCGGCCTGCGCCCACATCGCCCAGCGGGCGCGCTTGGGCATTCTCTCCCGGCAGAGTTGCGGCAGGCTGCGGCCGGTGACGATGCCGAGCTTCGCGGCCAGGTATTGAATGGGCATGGCCACCAGGTTCGCCAGCACGACGACCCAGACGAGCCGATAGCCGGTGCTGGAACCACCGGCGAAATTGGTGGCGAAGTTACCGGGGTCGAGATAGGCGATTGCGGCCACGAAGGCCGGCCCCAGCGCGGTAGCGGCCCGGATCTTGCCCGGAACTCCGGGCGCGAAAACGACCGCTACCGGGGCTGCCTCAGCCGCTGACATGCACCTCGCCGTTCACGCCCTGGGGGTAGAAGCCGCCCTTGCTGACCTGGCCCGGGTTGAGGTAGACGATGTTCAGCACGTGCCCCGGCGTACGGCCGAAGGCAATGCCGTTGTTGTCGGTGGGGTTGATGTTCGCCTCGCCGAAATTGGTGATGCCCTGGTCGTCCAGCGGCGGACCGTCCAGCATGTTCCGGGCGGCGGACAGTTTCTTGACCGGCCCGGACATGCCCTTTTCGAAGAGCGATGTCCGAATGGTGGCCGCGTGATAGGCCTCGACGGCCAGAATTCCGGCGGCCGCCCCCAGATAGGTCTTGTTGGTGATCAGCGGGGCCGCGCCCTTGTAGGCCGTCACGCCGACATCCTCGAAAAGGAACGCCGCGAGGAGGAAGTTGTTCTCATTGGCGTACGGGTCGAAAGTGTCCATTTCGCCGATCAGCCCGGCCGCGCGGGCGGCCGCGGTGAAGCTGTCCCGAATGTCGATCTTCGGCCGGGACACCGCGGCACTGCCGAGTGCCTTACGCAGGAAGGCCACGTGGGCCTTCTCGTCGGCGGCGATCTCCTTGGCGTACTGCTTGATGATCGGGCTCTGGAACGGCACCTCGTATCCGCCGGTGACGCCGCCGCGCGTGCCCTTGCCGGTGGTCCAGCTGTCCGGAAGGCCCTCACCGGTGACCGCGTGCAGGTAGAACTCGGCCTCCAGATATTCCAGGTTCAGCGCGAAGTTCAGTACCGCCCCGTCACTCGGGGCCGCCGCGGCGGCTTCCGCCACTTCGGTCGCGGCCGGCTGGGCGAGGCTGGCCTTGCCGATGGCGCTCGCCCCGACCACGCCCAGACCGAGCGCACCCGCGCTCTGCAGAAATCGGCGGCGGTCCGTCGCATTTTCCGCACTGCGCTCAATCATGTTTTTCACAAGTTTTTTGCCGAACACGCGGAACTCCTCGGTTTGCGGAAGCCATTTGTCAGGACGCCCGGGAGAATTCGAAATCGGCGGTCCTGCCCCGTCTTGGACCGTAACCGTCCACCAGAATTTGCGAGCTAGAACCGGAAAGGCCGGTCGCATTCCCACCGGACCCCGGGGTGCCATTGCGCCCCAGGGGCCCGCCTGACGGTCAGGCACGCGACAGTCACCACCCCGACCGGCGTGCGACGTTGTCCACCATGCACCGTCGACTGTGGTTGATCGTCGTCGTCCTCCTTCTCCCACTTCTGGTCGTGCCGTCCTCGGCTGAAGCCGCGGTCACCGCCCTTGCCAAGGTCAACTTTCAGCCGGCCGCCGGTGCGATCCCCAGCGGCTACACCGCCGACACCGGCGCGGCCTTCTCGGCCACCACCGGTTCGGGCTGGGTGCAACAGGGCACCGCGACCCCGCTCGACCTCACCCGCAACACCCGAGACCGGGCCCGCACCGGCGTCGACCCGCGCCTCAACACGTTGATCCACCTGCAGTACGGCGACGTCGGCGGCACCAACGGCGTGCTGACCGCGGGCGCCTGGGAGTACACCGTCGCGGCCGGGACCTACCAGGTCACCGTGTCGGTCGGCGACCAGGCGCCGTACGACAGCCGGCACACCGTCAACGTCGAGGGCATCCGGGCGGTCGACGGCTTCGTGTCCACCGCCGCCGCCGAATATCGGCAGGCCACCGTCACCGTCGTGGTCACCGACGGGCGGCTCACCGTCGACGCGGCCGGCGGCACCAACACCAAGCTGAACTACGTCGAGATCAGCCGGGTCACCGCCGACTTCGCACTGAAGGTCGACTTCTCCGACGCCGCCACCGCGCCGGCCGCCGGGTACGTCCGCGACTCCGGCGGCGCCTACACCGCCGCCCGCGGCTACGGCTGGGTCGACCTCGGCGAGGGCACCCCGGTCGACCTCACCGGCAACGGCCGCAACCGCAACCCGGCCGCCGGGCAGGCCGACCCGCGGCTGGCCACCTTCGTGCACGCGCAACTGCCGGCCGGGTCGGCCGGCGTGGTCACGCCCGGGCGCTGGGAGGCCGCCGTTCCGGCCGGCCTCTACACCGTCACGGTCGCGGTGGGCGACGCGGGCACGGCCGTCGACAGCGACAACTGGGTCAGCATCGAGGACCAGAACGCGATCGCCGCGTTCCGGCCGACGGCATCCACCAAGTTCGCCACCGCCACCCGCACGGTCCGGGTGACCGACGGCAAGCTGACGATCAGCCCGGCCGGCGGCACCAACACGAAATTCGCCTACGCCGACATCGACGAGGTGGCGGGCGGCACCACGATCCCGGCCGTGCGCACCAGCACGCCGGCCAACGGCAGCACCGGCGTCTCGCTGACGACGAGCATTGTGGAGGATCTGGTCCTGCCGAACGGCGGCGTCCGCACCGCCTCGCTGACCAGCTCGACGGTCACCCTGGCCCGGCTCGACAACGGCACGGCGGTCCCGGCCACCGTGATCACCAGCGGCGGCGGCGACGTCATCAACCTCTCGCCGACCGCGCCACTGGCCGCCGGCACGGCCTACCGCTTCACCGTGACCGGCGGCGTCACCGACGTGACCGGCAAACCGTTCGCGCCGTACTCGATCGTCTTCACCACCGGCAGCGGCGGCGGGACCGGCGGCCCGGTGGCGTTCGACAAGGTGGTCGGGGTGGCCACCGGCGCGTCGTTCACCACCGTGGTCAAGGGACCGGACGGCCGGCTCTACGCGGGCACCCTCGACGGCCGGATCTTCCGCTTCCCGATCAACCCCGACGGCACGCTCGGCGCGGCGACGATCATCAGCACGGTACGGGCGAACGCCACCGCCCTCGGGCTACCGGGTGCTCCGGCCCGCACCGTGATCGGGATGGCCTTCGATCCGGCGTCGACCGCGGCCGCGCCGATCCTCTGGGTCACCGACAACTACGAGTTCGTCGGGCCGCTGGACGTACCCGACTGGTCCGGCCGGATCGGCCGGCTCTCCGGCACCGACCTGGCGACCTACACCTCGGTGGTGGTCAACCTGCCGCGCTCGGTGAAGGACCACGAGACCAACTCTCTGGCCTTCGGCCCGGACGGCGCGCTCTACCTGTCGCAGGGGGCCAACAACGCGATGGGCGGCGCCGACTCCACCTGGGGCAACCGCCCGGAACGCCTGCTCAGCGCGGCCGTCCTGCGCCTCGACCCGGCGCGCCTGCCGGCCACGCTGCCGCTCAACGTCAAAACCGAAGAGGGCGGAACCTATGACCCGTACGCCGTGAGCGCCCCGCTGACGCTGTACGCCACCGGCGTACGCAATGCGTTTGATCTGGTTTGGCATCGGAACGGTCATCTCTATGCGCCGACCAACGGCTCGGCCGCGGGTGGCAACACCCCGGCCACCCCGGCCACGCTGCCCGCGGCGTGTGCGCGCCGCGGTTACAGCGGGCCGGTGGTGCCGGGGCTGACCGGCGTGCCGACCGCCGAGACCGACTACGTCTTCGACGTCGAAGCGGGCCGCTACTACGGCCATCCCAACCCGCAGCGCTGCGAATGGGTGCTGGCCGGCGGCAACCCGACGGCCGGCAGCGATCCGTACGAGGTGGGCGCCTACCCGGCCGGCACCCTGCCGGACGTCAACTTCGACCTGGCCGGAACGTACGACGCGGGCCTGCACGCCTCGGCCAACGGCGCGATCGAGTACCGCGGCGGCGCCCTGGACGGCAAGTTGCTGGTGGTCCGCTACTCGGCCGGCCAGGACATCGAGACCTTCGACGTGGCTGCTTCTGGCAGCCTTTCCAATCGGACGACCGGCATCACCGGCCTGACCGGCTTCAGCCAGCCGCTCGACGTCACCGAGGACCAGACCACCGGCTACCTGTACGTGACCGAGCTGGGCGCCTCCCGCATCACCCTGCTAAAACCTCGGGTCTAGGCCGTACAGGCCGGCTCTCCGTTCTGAGCCGGCACCGCAACCGCGTCCCAGGCGGCCTTGACCGTGTCGAACTCGGCGCAACTGCCCGCGAACAGGGTCTTGGCCGCCTGCAACGTCAGCACCCGGTACTGCGGGTAGGAGGAGTTGGAGTTCTTCAGCAGCATCGCGTTGAACATGATCTTCATGGCGTTCTCGATGCCCAGCCCGGTCACCGTGCTGTTGTTGCAGGTCGGGCTGGCACCCTGACCGTTGCCGTCGGTGCCCTGCGACAGCAGGAAGAACCAGTGGTTGCCCGGCCCGGCCGCCGCGTGCACCTCGTCCCGCTCGGTCTGCGCCGAGAAGCAGTTGTCGGCGCCGAGCGACGACGGGTCCCGCATGTCGCGGATCGGCCCGTCACCGACCAGGTCGACTTCCTCGCCGACGGTGAAGTCGGGCTTGTCGTTCGGACTGTTGATGAACGCCTCGGTGGCCGCGCCGATGGTGTCCGCGACGAACTCCGAGGTGTTGCCGCCGGAGATGCCGCCGGGCGTGGTGGCGTCGATGGCGTGCCCCAGCTCGTGACCGACCACGTCGGCCGAGCCGAGGAACTCCTGCCGGGTGTTGAAGCCGATCTGCACCTGGCGGCCGTCGAAGAACGCGTTCTGCTCCTGCAGGCCGACCCGCAGCGGGAACGAGCCGCCCTGGCCGTCCTGACCGTCCCGGTCGAGCCACTGGGCCAGCATCTCGTTCTGCTTCTGGGCCACGAAGAAAGCGTCGACGCAGCCGGTCTCCCGGTCGGTACCGTCGCCGTTGCCGAACGTGTTGTCCTGGCTGGTGAACGTGCGGTTGTCGGCCGCGTCCTGGCACACCAGCCGGTCGATCCGCGGGTCCTGCAACGCCGACCCGACGTTCTCGAACTGAACATCGCCGTAGATGGCGCCCTGCCCGGCGGCGACCGCCTCGGTGATGTGCTCGGTGCGGCTCAGCACCTGCCCGGTCCGGGCGTCGACCACCACGGTGAGCCGGCTCAGGCCGTCGGCGCCGGTGCCGTCCACGGTGGCCGACCAGGCCAGCCGGGCGGTCGCGCCGGTCGCGTCGACCACCAGCGTGGTGTCCTCGACGTCGGTCACCGTGGTGAGCTGCGCCTTCGCGATCCGGGTCGCCTTGGCGGCGGTCAGCTTCGGGGTCACCGACAGCTCGCCGATCGCGGCCGACTGCGCCACCGAGGTGTAGATCGCCTGTCCGGCCGCGTCGGTCTGCACGACCAGGTCACCGCCGAGGACCGCCACGCCCTTGTAGGTGCGGGCGTACGGCACGTAGTTGAGGCTGCGGTAGCTGAGCACCGCCTGCTGCTGGAAGGCGTCGTACTGACCGGCGTGCAAAGCCTGCGGACGGCTCGCGACGACCCTGGCCGCTGTGCTCCGGGCCAGGTCGACCGGGTCGGCCGTCTGTTCGGCCGAGGCCGAATGCGAGAGTACGGCCATCGTCAGGGACCCTGCCGTGGCGGTCGCCAGCACGACGATCAGGGGAATCTTCCGTTTCAAGGCGGTGCTCCGTTCCCCGCCCTCCGTGGGGAGAGAGCAGGATCGGAGCCCGGCGGCGGGCGATTTCCACCGGGCTGATCAGGCGCCAACGGTAGACATCGATGACCCTCAACGACCATGAAGATTGCCTTAAGTCCGGACACTACGGCGGGGTGGTCAGTCGACCGACCGATGACCGTGGGTCCGGGCGCGGGCACGATGGCGGCAAGCGGCACCACCAGATCAGCGGAGGTAAGTCATGCGGGAACGGATCCGGCGCTCGGGATGGGTGGCGGTGCTGGTCGTCGGCCTGGGGCTGTACTTCCTGGTGCTGCACACGCTCGTGCACACCCAGAACCCGAACTTCGTGCCGGCGCTGATCCTGCTCGGCGCGGCCGTGGTGCCGTCCGCGTTCCTCACCTTCGCCCAGGCCCGCACCGGGCGCTGGCAGGTGCCGGCGTCGGTGCTGGTGGTGACCGCGTTCTTCGGCGGCGTGATCGGCGTGGTGGTGGCCGGCACCCTGGAGTACGACGCGTTGCGTGACCTCGGCACGCTGCCGATGGTGGTGGTCGCGCTGATCGAGGAGAGCGCGAAGCTGATCGTCCCGGTGGTGCTGCTGTGCGTGCTGGCGGTCCGGCACGGCCGGCGGCTGCCGTCCGACGGCCTGGTCATCGGCATCGCCAGCGGCCTCGGCTTCGCCGCGCTGGAGACCATGGGGTACGCCTTCACCGCGCTGCTCTCGTCCAACGGCAACATCGGGGCCGTCGAGGAGACCCTGTTCATCCGTGGCCTGTCCGCGCCGGCCGCGCACACCGCCTGGACCGGTCTGACCTGCGGTGCCCTCTGGATGATGGCGAGCGCGCCGAGCGTGCGGCATCTGTTCGTCTTCCTCGGCACCTTCGCCGGCGCGGTCGCCCTGCACGCCGCCTGGGACACGTTCGGCAACGTCTGGGCGTACCTGGTGCTGGCCGTGCTCAGCCTGGGCTGGCTGCTGCTGATGCTGCGGCACTACCGCGCGTTCGGCGCGGAACCGGCATCGACGTCCCGGAGCTGATGGCGGCCGCGGATCGCCAGTTTGGCGTACACGCTGTGCAGGTGGGCGCCGACCGTGCGGGCCGAGATGAACAGCTGCTCGGCGATCTCCCGGTTCCGCAGCCCTCGCGCGGCCAGCATCGCCACCTGGCGCTCCTGCGCGGTCAGCACGGCGAGCCGGGCACTGCCCACCGGGCCGTCGTGCCGACCGCTGGCCCGCAGCTCCCGGTCGGCCAGCCCGGCCGCGTGCACCGCCCCGAGCCGCCGGAAGTCGGCCGCCGCCGGGGCCAGCACCGACCGGGCGTCGCGCGGGCGCCGGGCCCGGCGCAGCCACTCGCCGTAGTGCAGCCGGGCCATCGCCCGCTCGTACGGCCATTCCTGCCCGGCCGGATCGACGGTGGCCAGCCGGAAGTGGTGTTCGGCCCGGTCGCCGTCGAGCAGCAGGGCCTCGCCCAGGTGCAGCAGCAGCCGCATCCGGGCGCTCGGCTCGGCCCCGGCGTCCAGCCGGACCCGGTCCAGGATGCCGCGCACCTCATCCCGCCGGCCGTTGCGGGCGGCGGCGGCCGCGAGCTCGGCGACCGACCGGCCGGCCAGATAGGTCTGCAGCGCCCGGCCGTCCCGGTCGAACATGGACCGCAGATGCCGGTAGGCGTTGTCGTAGTCACCGCCGGCCGCGGCCGCGAGGGCGGCGGCCCGCAGCAGCCGTACGTGGGTGGACCGGTGCTGCTGCATGTCGAGTCGCCGCCAGGTGCGCCGGGCCAGCTCCAGGGCCTTCTCGCCGTCGCCGCGCAGGGCGTGCAACTGGGCCCGCAGCGCGTCCAGGTTGGCGTCGTAGACCGGCAACCCGAGCGGGCCGACCTCGGTCGCGTACCGCTCGGCCAGCCCCCACTCGCCGGTGTCGACCAGGGCGCTGATCAGCACCGGGATGGTCTCGATGCCGGACAGTGAGGACCGGGGCGCCCGCTCCTCGCGCAGCGCGGCCCGCAGCAGGTCGACGGCGAGCCGGGACCGGTCCTCGTACCCGGCGATGGTGCCGATGATGTTGAGGTGGTGCCGGACCGGCGGGTCGATCGGGATGCCCGGCCGCGGCACCACCACGGCATCGCACAGGGCCCGCCCGGGATGCGACCCCGGATCCATGATCAGCCGGACGAAGATGGCGTTGGCCGCGTCCGGGGCCGGTTCCGCCGCCGCCAGCATCGGCGCCAGGCCGAGGCGGTGTTCCTCGTGGCCGGAGATGGCGGCGACGGCGGCCGCGAGCCCGGCCACGGTCAGCGCGATCGGCCGGTCGGTGGTCGCGCCGGCCCGGCGGGCCGCCGAGACCAGGTTGTACGCCTCGGTCTGCCGGCCGGAGCGGGACAGCGCGGTGGCGGCGGTGTGCGCGGCCCGGATGATCAGATCCGGGTCGGCGGTCAGCCGGCGCACGGTGGTGTAGAGATCCACGGCCCAGTCGGTGGCGCCGAGATTGCGGGCGTCGGTGGCCGCCTGGGCGTACCGCCGGGCGGCCGTCTCCGGCTGCGGGGTGCGCCCGGCCGCCTGTTCCATCGCAGACGTCGCCTCGAACAGCGCGTGCCGGCCGCGGAACGTCCCGGCCGCCGCCTCCAGGTCGGCCGCGATCGCCTCGCCCCGGTCGGTCGCGGCGGCGGCGAGGTGCAGGGCCCGCCATTCCGGCGCGTCCGCGAACGCGACCGCGAGATCGCGGTGCGCGGCCCGGCGGGCGTGGGCGGGCGCTTCCCGGTACGCCGCCTCGGCCGCCAGCGGGTGCGTGAAGCGCACCCGGTCGCCGTCGCGGACCACGATCCCGGCCCGCTCGGCGGCGGTCCACGCGCTGCCGGGCACGCCCGCGGCCGACCGGACCAGTTCGGCGTCGGCGGGCGGGGTGGCGGCGGCCAGGTGTAACAGCAGGCGGCGGCAGGCCGCCGGGAGAAGACCGATCTCGGACGCGTACGCCGACCACAGGCCGCCGGGCCGGGGCGTGCCGGCACTCAGCTCGACGATGGCGGCCGGGTTGCCGGCCGCCCGGCGCAGGATCTCCACCCAGTCGCGCCCGGTGACCGGGCCGTCCTGGGCGTCGAGGAGCCGGACCGCGTCGTCCGGCCCGAGCGGCCGCACCTCGTGCACCGGCAGCCCGGTGAGCGCGGCCGGGATCCGGCCCGCCCGCCCGGCCAGCAGCACGGCCGGCACCACCGCGGCCAGCTCGGCCAGCAGTTCGGCGCCGCCCGGCGTGAGCTGCTGCACGTCGTCCGCGACAAGCAGGCCGTACCCGGTCAGGGCGGCGGACAGCGCCCGGCGCAGCACCGGTTCGGCCGGCACCGGGTCGTCACTCAGCCCGAGGAACGCGAATGCGGCCCGGCCCAGCCCACCGGGCAGCCCCGGCAGCTCGTGGCGCACCGCCAGCAGCAGCTGCCGCAGCAGGTCGTCGCCGGTCGTGTGCACCACCAGGACCCGATGGTCGCCCTGCTCGCGGGCCAGCTGCAGACCGGCGGCCAGCAGCCGGGACTTGCCGGCCCCGCGGTCGCCGGTGAGCAGCAGCGCCCGGTGGCCGGGCGCGGGCCGCAGCCAGTCGGCCAGCCGGGCCAGGTCGTCGTCGCGGCCGACCAGATCGGCGGCCTGCTCGAGGACCGCCCCGGCCGGGGTGGTCACCGCCGGCTCCCGGCGGCCCGGTCACCCAGCAGTTCCCGCAGCTGGTGCCGGTTGCCGACGCTCAGCTGCGGATAGATGTCGTAGAGGTGCGAGCCGACCGTGCGCGGCGACAGGGTGAGCCGGTCGGCGATCTCCCGGTTGGTCAGCCCGGTGGCGGCCAGCCGGGCGATCATCTGCTTCTGCGGGGTGAGCGCCGCGAAGGCACCCTCGGGAACCCCGGCGGCCGGCAGGTATTTGCCGGCCTGCTCGGCGTGGGCGCCGGCCCCGAGCCGCAGGAACGTGTCGAGGGCGGCCATCAGGTGCGGCCGGGCGTCGAGGAGCCGTCGCTGCCGCCGCAGCCACAGCGCGTAGCTGAACTCGGCCTCGGCGAACTCCAGCGGCCAGCGCATCGCCCGGTCCCGGTCGCCGACCGCAGCCCGGAAGTGCTCCTCGGCCCGGTCGCCGTCGTCGAGCAGCGCGGCCGCGTGGGCCAGCAGCAGCACCATCCGCGAGGTCGGCGCGGCGCCGGCTTGCTCCCGGCAACGATGGAGGATCCGGGTGGCCTCGGCGGTCCGGCCGGTGCGCACGGCGGTCAGCGCGAGCTGGGGCAGCGACCGGGGGCCGAGGACGTAGTGCACCGGCTCGCCGGCCGCGTCGAACAGGGCCCGGAACTGTCGGTACGCGGCCGGGTGATCGCCGGCCGCCAGCGCGGTGAGCCCGGCCGCCCGCCGGCGCAGGCTCTCCACGAAGGCGTTGCCGGGAGCGAGCGGCGGCGCGTCGGCCGGCTCCGGCCGGTCGTTCCGGAGCACGATCAGGATGTCCCGCAGGGCCGGCAGGGCACCGCGCAGCAGGGTGATGTTCCCGGCCGCGGCCAGCTGCCCGGCCTCGTCGATGACCGACTGCGCCTCGGCCCATCGCCCGCCGTCGATCAGCGCGGTGATCAGCAGCGGCAGCCGGGCGACCAGGGAGCCGGGCGCGCCGGCCCGCTGCTGGGCCTGGAACACCGCGGACAGCTCGGCGGCGGCGCGGGCCGAGTCGTCGCGCAGCCAGGCGACCGTGCCGGTGAACAGCATCCGGGCCACCTCGGTCAGCCCGGTCATGGCGGTCCCGTCCGGTTCTTCGTCGCAGCCCCGGAACCCGTCCGGGTCGGCGATGGCCATAACCGAGGCCCGGGCGTACGGGTTGGCCGCCCGCGGAATCATCGCCTCGCCCAGCCCGGCCGAGTCGTCGCCGACCAGGTCCAGCAGCGCGGGCAGTTGCCGCCGCTGGCCGGCGTCACCGGACAGCAGGGCCGCGGTGGCGGCGACCGCGACCACGGTCATCGCGACCTGCCCGTCGCCGGGTCGGCGCAGGACGGCCGCCCGGGTCAGCTCGAACGCCCGGGCCGGCTCACCCGAGTGACACAGCGCCAGGCCGGCCCCGCCCGCCGCCGCACCCAGGATGTCCGGGTCACCGGTGACCGCGGCCGCCCGCTCGTACAGCTCGACCGCCCAGCGCGGGTCGCCGGACCGGTAGGCGGCGAAGACCGCGCGGGCGTAGCGCCGGGCCGCGTCGGCCGGCCCGGGACTGCCCTCGGCGGCGGCCTGCAACGCCCGCGCCTCGGCGTAGTAGTCGGCGTGCCGGCGGGCCAGCTCGGCGGTCTCGTCCAGGGCGGCGGCGATCGTCTCGTCGGTCCGGTCGGTGCCCGCCGCGCGATGCCAGGCCCGGTGATGCGGATCGTCGGTGCGGGCGGCCAGGTTGCCGTGCGCCGACGCCACGTCACCGGCCGCGGCCGCCAGCCGGATCAGGGGATGCCGGAACCGGACCCGGCCGTCGACGATGCCGACCAGCCCGGCGTGCTCGGCCGGGAGCCAGTCGCGCAGGTCGTCGGCGCCGCCGGCGGCCCGGGTGACGGTGCCGGCCGGTTCGGAGTCGGCCGCGATCGCCGCGTGCAGCAGCAGCCGGCGGGTGACGGCGGGCAGCGCCTCGACCCGGCGGGTGAACTCGCCGGGCACCTCGGCCACCGGATCGGCCAGCCGGAGCAGGGCGAGCGGGTTGCCGCCGGCCCGGCGCAGGATGTCCCGGCGAGCCGGTCCGGGTCCGGCGGCCGGCCGGGTGTCGAGCAGCCGGGCCGCCGCGTCGTCGGGCAGCGGCGCCAGGTGGTAGGGAGCGATCTCCGGGCCGATCTCGGCCGGCAGCCCGGCCGGGCGGGCCGCCAGCAGCAGCACGAAACGCTCGGCCGAGGCGTGCCGCACCAGCTGGGTCAGCAGCCGCAGCGATCCGCGGTCGGCCCGGTGCGCGTCGTCCACCAGCAGCATCAGCGGGGCCCGCTCGGTCAGCCGGTCGAGCACCAGCAGCACCGCGGTGAGCAGCGCCCGCTCGTCGGCCGGGTCGATCGGCTGTCCGGCGTTGAGCGCGAGCAGGATCCGGCGGGGCCGGCCGGTGGTCTCCACCCGGGCCGCCGCGACCAGCCGGCGGAGCAGCCCGAAGGGCCGGACGGGACCGGCCGGCGGGGCGATGACCCGGTAACCGCGGCCGCGGGCGTGCGCCGCCGCGGCGGCCAGGAGGGCGGTCTTGCCGAGACCGGCGTCGCCGAGCAGGAGCACCGCGACCGGCCGGCTGGCGGCCGTGTCGACGACGGCGGTCAGGTCGGCCAGCTCCCGGTCCCGGCAGATCAGCATGCCCAATTCGATCATCGAAAGTGAGCCGTGCACCACGAAGAAGGCACGCAGAAAGAACTGCGTGAAAGGCTGGCGGCCATGGCGGAGGAGTTCCCGTTCGGTGCCCTGCTGCGCCAGTTCCGGTCGGCGGCCGACCTGACCCTGGAACAGCTGGCCCGGGCGTCCGGGGTCAGCGACCGGGCGATCAGCGACATGGAACGCGGCGTCAGCCGGGGGCCGCGGGTCCGCACGGTCGAGGCCATCGCCGACGGTCTCGCGCTGGCCGGCGACGACCGGGTCGCGCTGCTCGCGGCGGCCCGGGACGGCCGCGGTGCCGCCGGCACGCCGACCGCGAGCGGGCTGCCTCCGCCCCGGCGGGTCGACGACTTCACCGGGCGTACGGCCGAACTGGCCCAGGTGGCCGAGTGGCTCGGCGGCGCGACCGCCGGGACGCCGTCGCCGGTGGTGATGATCAGCGGGGCGCCCGGCGTCGGGAAGACCTCGTTCGCGGTCCGGGCGGCCCTGCTGCACGGCCCGGAGGAGCAGCTCTTCCTCGACCTGCGCGGCCTGGACGCCGAGCCGCTGACCCCGGTGGCGGTGCTGCACCGGCTGATCCGGGCGATCAGCCCCGAGCTACGGGTGGTGCCCCGGGACACCGACGAGGCGGCGGCGCTGTGGCACACCCTGATCCAGGGCCGGCCCCGGGTCCTGGTGCTGGACAACGCGATAAGCGAGAGCCAGGTACGCCGGGCGCTGCCACCGCGCGGCCCGGCCACCGTGCTGATCACCAGCCGCCGGACGCTCGGCGGCCTCGAGGGGGTGCGCCGGCTGCGGCTCGACCCGCTGCCGGAGGACGACGCGGTGGCTCTGCTCGCCGCCATCGTCGAGCAGGGCACCGCCGCCCCCGAGGCCAGCCTGCGGCGGATCGCCGAGCTTTGCGTGAACGTGCCGCTGGCGTTGCGGATCGCCGGCAACCGGCTGGTCAGCCGGCCCGGCTGGACGGTCGACGACCTGATCGCCCGGCTCGGCGCCGAGGAACGCCGGATCGACGCGCTGACCGCCGGCGACCTGCAGATCAGGGCCGCGTTCACGCTGTCCTACCAGCAGCTGTCGGCCGAGGCCCGGCGGTTGTTCCGGCGCCTCGCCCTGGTGCCGGGCTCGTCGACCGGGGTCGAGTTGGCCAGCGTGCTGGCCGAGGAGCCGGTGCCGGTCACCGAGGAAGCCCTGGACGAGCTCGTCGACCTGAGCCTGCTCGAACAGCGCGCCGACGGCCGGCTCGCCTTCCACGACCTCCTTCGCCTGTACGCCGAGGGCGAGCTCAGCCGGGAGGAGGCGGCCGCCGACCGGGCCGCCGCCGGCCGCCGCCGGGACGACTGGCTGCTGGACACCGCCGTCGCGGCCGGCCGCTGTTTCGAGCCGGGCCACGGCCTGACCGCCGCCAAAGCCGCGACCGTGGTCGAGATCACCTCGTCCGACGAGGCCGACGCCTGGCTGCGCGCCGAGGCGGAAAATTGGCTCCCGGCCCTGCACCAGGCGGCCACCGAAGGCGAGGACCAGCGGGTCATCGACGTGGCCGAGTCGCTTCATTGGTACTCCGACAGCTGGCCGATGTGGCCGCACTGGACCGAGGTCTTCGGCCTGTCCACCCGGGCCGCCGAACGACTGGCCGACGACCGGCTGCGGGCCGAGCACCTGGGCTATCTCGCCTGGGTGCAGATCGTCTGCCTGAACAAACCGGAAGAAGGCCTGGAGTACGCCCGGGAGGCGCTCGACAGCGCCGTCCGCTCCGGCGATCGGCGACAGATCGGCTGGGCCGCCTACTACGTCGGCTGGGCGCTCAGCCTCCAGGAGCGCTGGCCCGAGGTGATCGAGTACGCCTCGCGGGCCGAGGACGACCTGCGGGCCGCCGACGACCGGGAGGGCGTGCCCAACTCGCTCATCCTGCGCGGCCTGGGGCTGCACGGCGCCGGCCGGTTCGACGAGGCGATCCCGGTCTTCGAACGGGCCATCGTGCGGCTGACCGACCCGGCCACCGCCCCACCGGAGTACATCGCGAAGTTCGCCGAGGTGACCGCCCGGGCCTTCCTCGCCGACCTGGAGATCGACCTGAAACGCTGGCCGGCCGCCCTGGCCCGGTGCAGCGACGGGATCGCGGCGGTCGAACGATCCGGCGAGGCCTCGGTCCGGATGATCGCCGCGCTGTCCCGGCGTGCGTTGGTGCACGCCCACCTGGGCGATGCCGCCGCGGCCCAGGCCGACCTGGCGTCGCTGCGGGCGCTGCAGGAGAAAGCGGGCGAGGCAGCGACGGTCACCGGGCGGATCGCCGAACGGGTCGCCGAGGTCGAGCGCCTAGCTGCGCGTCATCGGTAGGTCGACTGGTCGCCCGGCCGGGCAGTAAACCGGCCGATGCCACGGCCGCGGGGCGGCGGGAGTCTCGGAGCAGAAAGTTGTTCCGGGCGACCTGAAGGAGCCTCCCATGCCTTACCTCACCACCGCCGACGGCGCCGAGATCTTCTACAAGGACTGGGGCACTGGTCAGCCGATCATCTTCAGCCACGGCTGGCCGCTGAACAGCGACGCGTGGGACGTCGAGATGAAGCTGGCCGCCGACAACGGTTTCCGGGCCATCGCGCACGACCGCCGCGGGCACGGCCGGTCGACGTCGACCTACACCGGCAACGACATGGACACTTACGCGGCCGACCTGGCGGCGCTTGTCGACGCGCTCAACCTGACCGACATCATCCTGGTCGGCCACTCGACCGGCGGCGGCGAGGTCGTCCGGTTCGCGGCCCAGCACGGCGCCGGCCGGGTCGTGAAGATCGCCACCGCCGGTGCGGTCCCGCCGGTCATGGTCAAGTCGGACACCAACCCCGAGGGCACCCCGATCGAGGTGTTCGACAGCATCCGGGCCGGTGTCCTGGCCGACCGCTCGCAGTTCTACCAGGACCTGTCGGCGCAGTTCTTCGGCACCAACCGGGAAGGCTCGACCATCTCCCAGGGCCAGCGCGACCAGTTCTGGCGGCAGGGCATGCAGGTCGGCCTGGCCGCCGCTTACGACTGCGTGAAGGCGTTCTCGGAAACCGACTTCACCGAGGACCTCAAGGCGCTGGACGTGCCGATCTTCATCGCCCAGGGCGCGGACGACCAGATCGTGCCGATCGACGACGCCGCGATGAAGTCGATCAACCTGGTCAAGAACGGCACCCTCAAGGTCTACCCGGGCGCACCGCACGGCATCGCCGGCAGCTACCAGCAGGAACTGGACAAGGACCTGCTCGAGTTCTGGCTGAGCTGATCTTTCCGAAGGCCGGCGGCGGCTGCCGCCGGCCTTCGCCGTGGTTCAGGGGCGCGGGATGTTGCGGACGTTGGTCTCGGCCAGCCGCAACACCTCGCCGACCCCGCCGGACAGCACGGTCTTGCCCAGCGCCAGCGCGAAACCGCGGGCCTCGGCCACCGTCACGTGCGACGGAACCTCGAGCGCGTCCTTGGTGGTGACCACGTCCAGCAGCGCCGGGCCGTCGTGCGCGAGGATCTCGGCGACGGCAGCCCGCAGGTCGGCCGGATCGGTCACCCGGCGGGTGTGGAAGCCCATCGGCGCCGCGATCGCCGCGTAGTCCACCGCGTCGTGGTCGGTCTCGAACGGCGGGTCGCCGGCCACCAGCATCTCCAGCCGGACCATGCCGAGGCTGGAGTTGTTGAAGACCACGATCTTCGTGGGCAGGGCGTGCGTCTTGACCGTGAGCAGCTCGCCCAGCAGCATCGCGAGGCCGCCGTCGCCGGAGAACGAGATCACCTGCCGGCCGGGCTGCGCGACCTGTGCGCCGATCGCCATCGGCAGGGCGTTGGCCATCGAGCCGTGCACGAACGAGCCGAGCACCCGGCGCCGGCCGTTCGGGGTCAGGTAGCGGGCCGCCCAGGTGCAGCACATGCCGGTGTCCACGGTGAAGACGGCGTCCAGGTCGGCGAGCTCGTCGACCACCGCGGCCAGGTACTCCGGGTGGATCGGCGTCTGCTGGTGCTTGGCCCGGCTGTACGTGTCGACGCTGTGCCGCAGGCTGCGGGCGGTCCGGTGCAGCATGTCGTCCAGGAAGGACCGGTCATCGCGGGTCTTCACCAGCGGCAGCAGCGCGCGCAGCGTCTCGCCGACGTCGGCCGCGAGGCCCTGCACCAGCGGCGTGCGGCGGCCCAGCCGGGCCGGGTCGAGGTCGATCTGCACGGTGTCCCGGCCGGGCAGGAAGTCGTCGTACGGGAAGTCGGTGCCCAGCAGCAGCACCAGATCGGCCTCGTGCAGCGCGTGGTAGCAGGCCCCGTACCCGAGCAGCCCGGTCATCCCCACGTCGTACGGGTTGTCGTACTGCAGCAAGTCCTTGCCCCGCAGGGTGTGCCCGACCGGCGCCTTCAGCTTCCCGGCCAGCGCCAGCACCTCGTCCCGCGCGCCGGTGCAGCCGATCCCGCCGAAGATGGCGACCGACCCGGCCGCGTCGATCCGGGCCGCGAGCTCCCGCAGGCTCTCGGGCGTCGGCGCGGGTTTCGGCCGGGCGGTCACCGTGGCGCTGTGCCCCGGGCGGCCCGGGCTGTCCTGCGCCAGCACATCACCGGGCAGCACCAGCACGGCCGCACCGGACCTGCCGACCGCGTTCTGGACCGCGAGCCGGGTGCACCGGCTCAGCTGCTCCGGGATCGACACCGTCTCGCAGTAGTGGCTGGCCTGCTCGAACAGCTCCTGCGGCCGGGTCTCCTGGAAGAAGCCGGAACCGATCTGCCGGGTGGCGATGTGCGAGGCGAGTGCGAGCACCGGCGCGCCGGACCGGTGGGCGTCCATCACGCCCTGGATCAGGTGCGTGTTGCCCGGCCCGCAACTGCCCGCGCACACCGCCAGCTTCCCGGTGAGCTGGGCCTCGGCCGAGGCGGCGAAGGCGGCGCTCTCCTCGTTGTGCACGTGCACCCAGTCGAGGCCGCCGGCCGCCGAGCCACCGCTGCGGCGGACGGCATCGCTCAGGGCGTTGAGGCTGTCGCCGACCAGCCCGTAGATCCGGGTGACCCCGGCACCGACCAGCAGGCTTACAAGATCATCTGCGACGCTGTTTCCCATGGTCCGAGCGTGCTGTCCGCCGGGCCGGGCAGCATCGGTCGATCTACTGGCCGACCGGTACGCTGGGGTGTATGCCCAGCTCGGACGACGTCTTCCTCCACCCGGCCGTGCGCCGGCTGGTCGAGGCCTCGGCCGGCCCGCCCTACCTGCACGAGATCGGCCCGGCCGACGGCCGGCAGGCGCTGCTCGAGTCGCAGGGCCCGCCACCGGACGACCCGGCCGTCACCGCCGAGTTCCGGGTGGCGCCGGTCGGCCCGTCCGGCCTGGTCGGCTACTGGTTCTTCAAACCGGCCGCCGCGACCGGGCCGCTGGCCGCCGTCCTCTACGTGCACGGCGGCCGCTGGATGATCGGCGACGTGCAGACCCACGGGCGCCTGATCCACGACCTCACCGTGCTGACCGGCCAGGCGCTGATCGTCCCCGAGTACACCCGCACCCCCGAGGCGCGCTATCCGGTCGCCGTCGAGGAGATCTACGCGCTGCTCGTCTGGGTCGCCGAGACCGCCGCCGACCTGGGCGTCGATCCCGGCCGGCTGGCGGTGGCCGGCGACTGCGCGGGCGCCACGATGGCCGCCGCGCTGACCCTGCTGGCCAAGCGGCGCAGCGGCCCGCCGATCCGGGCCCAGCTGCTCTACTACCCGATCCTCGACTCCCGGTGCGAGCTGCCGTCGCACCGCGAGTTCGGCATCGGCTACCTGCTCACTCACGAGGCCGTCCGGTGGTACTGGCAGCAGTACAGCACCGACCCGCGGGCCCTGGCCGAGCCGGCCGCCTCGCCGCTGCGCGCCACCATCGACGAGCTGACCGGCTTGCCGCCGGCCCTGATCATCACGGCCGAGGCCGACCCGGTCCGAGACGACGGCGAGGCGTACGCGGCCCGCCTGCGCGACGCCGGCGGGGAAGCCGTCGCCGTCCGCTATCCCGGCACGGTCCACGACTTCGTGTCGCTGACCGCCCTGCGCTCGATTCCCGCGGCCCGCGACGCCATCCGGCAGGGCGCCGCCTTCCTCGCGGAACACCTCTAAACACCTTCCGCACTCGAGCCTGGCGTTTCGTCCGGAAAGAGCAAATCCTTATCCGTACGCGCCGGCCCACTCCCGTGGCACTCGGTCCCGGTAGGTGCATCTCACCCTCCGCGCGCCCGCTGCGGGCGGTCCCGACCCAAGACCTCAACCCCCGACCCGACCCGCCGGCAGGCGACGGCTCGCCGACGTTGAAGACTTACCGCTCGGGGCGAACCGGATCTCCGCAAGATCGCGCGCTTACCCGAGGTGCGCAGAGCAGCGCGTATAGGTGAGCAGAGCAAAGCCCTCGGGGTAGGTGTCCGGTTGCGCGAGAGACGCGGCACGCGCCGGTGATGCACGGTGGTCGCGCGGTGGCGGCGGTCGGGGGGAATTGCGGTTGTTGCACGGTGTCGCCCGTACCGGCAAAGGGTTTGATCCTGAAAGGGTGTCTAGCGTGCGCAGCCGATTCGTTCGGCCGAGAGGGCGATGTCGTCCATCCAGAGGTCGAACTGGCCCGGGGTCGGGCCGGGCTGGTAGAGCTGCCAGCCGATTTTGACGGTGTTGACGGCCGGCAGGATGAATGGCACCGCGTTGCCGCCGTGGTCGGTGGTGGAGGCGGTCAGCTCGGGGTTGGCCACCCCGTCGATCCACACCGAGATGCGGTTGCCGGCCGGTTCCCAGGACCATTCGAAGCACTGCCAGGTGTCCTCGGTGACCGGGGCGGACTCGCGCCAGTTGGTCCAGTCGCCGGTCGGCCCGCCGTCGGCGCCGACGCCCCAGAACGTGCCCGGTACGGTCGGCGCGTACTGGCCGCCGATCGGCCGGACCACCTCCGAGCTGCCGGTGCCGGTCGCCTCCACCAGGGTGAAGTGCGCCCAGTTCGGGGCGGTGGGGAAGGCGTCCACGCGCAGCCGCAGCCGGCCGTAGAAGCGGTTGCCCGGCGCGGCGAAGTCGTCGACCCGCAGGAAGGCGCGCCCGTTCCCGGCCGTGTGCAGGTGCAGGACCCGGTCGCCGCGGCGACCGCGTTCGACCGACAGGGTGCCGTTGCGGGTGTCGACGCCCCAGTTCAGCGTGCTGGGCCCGCCGGTCGGCAGCCGTTCGAAGTTCTCGCAGAAGAGCAGGTCACCCGCGCAGGAGTCGGGGCGGGCGGCGTCGGCCGGCCCGGCGGCGGCGCCGAGCAGCAGGACAGCGGTGAGGGTGGCGACGAGACGGTGCATGGTTCTCCTTCGGCTTGGGAGCGTTCCCAAGCGTCAGGATATCGGCATGCGTCGATCTGCTGGGCGGCCGGCCAGCAGCAGGCCGAGCAGCGCGCCTACGACGCAGAGGCCGGCCGTGACCAGGAAGATCTCCCGGTATTCGGTCTGCAGGGCGGCCTTCAGCGCCACCTCGTAGACGTCCATCCGGGCGCGGTATTCGGCCGGGTCGACGCCGAACGGCAGCGGGGTGTCCAGGTTCGCGGTCAGCGCCTGGAAGCGGTGCAGGCCCCACGCGGTCAGCGCGGCGACGCCGAGCAGCATGCCGACCATCCGGGACACCACCGCGGCGGCCGAGGCCACGCCGTGCCGGTCCGGCGGGCTTACCCGCAGCACGGCCGCGGCGAGCGGTGCGATGACCAGGCCGAGGCCCAGGCCGGCGATGACGAGGTCGACGTCGAGGCGGGGCAGGATTCCGGCGTAGCGGGCGGCGAGGACGTCGGTCGGCCAGTACGCGATCAGCGCGTACCCGCAAGCGGCCGTCAGCAGACCGATCAGGGTGACCAACCGCTCGCCCAGCCGGGCGAGCACCGCGCCACCGAGCACGGCACCGATCGGGAGCGCGATCAGGAAGCGGGTGAGCAGCAGCGTGCCGCCGAACGCGTCCCTGCCGAGCAGCGTCTGCGCGACCAGCTGGACGTCGACGAGCGTCACCATCAGGGCCGCGCCGGTGCAGAAACTCGCGCCGAGCGCGGCGACAAACGGCACCATGCTCACGCCGGCGGGATCGAACAGCTTGGTCCGGGCCCGCCCTTCCCACAAACCAAACACGACGAGTACGGCCACCGCGGCGCCGAGGGTGGCGGGTCCCCAGGAGGGGAGCACCGCGTGTTCCGGATCCGGGTTGTAGAGCCCGACGACGAGCAGCGCCAGGCCGGCCGCGAGCAGGATGCCGCCGAGCACGTCGACGCTCTTCTTCGCCGACCGGTCGCCGTTCTCCTTGGGCAGTGCGTAGAGCACGGCCACGGCGGCCAGCGCGGCCAGCGGGATGTTGATCCAGAAGATGCCGCGCCAGCCGATCAGCGCGGCGACCGCACCGCCGTAGATCGGGCCGAGCACGCTGCCGAGTTCCTGCGCGGCGCCGACCGCGCCGAGGGCGACCGCGCGCCGGTGCCGTTCCGTCCAGAGGTCGCCGGCCAGGGCCATCGTCACCGGCAGCAGCGCGCCACCGGCCAGCCCCTGCAGCCCACGCCCGGCCACCAGCCAGTGGATCGACTCGCCCGAGGCGGCGGTCATCGCCGACCCCGCCGCGAAACCGGCCAGGCAGGCCACGATGACCGCCCGGCGGCCGAGCCGGTCGGAGAGCGACCCGAGCAGCGGCATGCCCGCCACGTAACCCAGCAGGTAGCCGGTCACGATCGGGGTCGCGCGCTCGAGCCGGTTGAGCGGAATGTGCACGTCGCCGAGGATGTCGGTCAGAACGGTCACTACGACGTACGCGTCAAGGGCCGCAAGCAGAACGGTCGCGCCCCCGACGCTGATCGCCAGGCGCCTTTTGCTAAGGAGCACTGATCGTCACCGGTGCGTCAAACTCCTTGAACGTCACCGTGGCCGAGCCTCCCGACAGGGTGAAGGCGGCCTTGAGCAGTCGCTTGTCGGCGTTGGCGATCCAGAGCTTGGCCGGGATGCTGCCGGTAACGCCCGGGATCAGTCCGGCCAGGTCGGTGCCGGTCGTGGTGACCGCGACCCGCCAGGCGTCCTTGCCGTCGACGGCCTCGGAGGCCTCGGTGGTGGCGCCGGTGGCCGAGCTGAGCACCTTGGCGATGCCCCGGTCGGGGTCGAGAATGGCCGACGGGTCGTAGACGGTGGCGGCGAGGGTGAGCGGCAGCGTCTGGTAACCGCCGGTCGGCCCCTTCAGGTAGAGCTTGTCGCCGACGATCACGAACTCCAGCTCGACGGCCGCACCCGACTGATCGATCTGCGCGGTGCCCTTGGCGCTGCCCTCTTTGGTCAGCGTGCCCTCGGCGCGACGCAGGCTGAGCCCGGCGACCTCGCCCTCGGCGGTGATCAGGAACTGCGTGGTCTTGATCGCCTGCATCGCCGTGGCGGACTCTTTGACCAGCGTGTCGCCGGGCGGCAGGTCGGGCAACGACGCCGTGCTGCCGCCGGTCCTGGCCTTGTCAGGGGTGCACGCGACGAGCGCGAACAGAACAGCGGACAGCGCGAGAACAGCGCGGAGTCGGGACATGTTGCGAATGCTAGACCGGCACGCAAGTCATGTCGCCGTTCATTGGCTTCGTAGTGGCCGGTCGTCGTCGCCGTGGAAGTACCGGACGTCCAGGTCCGGAAGCTCCCGCTGCAGCTCGTGCGCGAGGGCCATCCCTTTCTCGGTCCACCCTTCGGAGGGCTCGGGAGTCGCCCACGTGTCGTTCCAGGCCCGCAGCCGCTGCACGAGCGAGGCGGAGACCCCAAGCTCACTCAGCTCGACCTGCCCACCGTCACCTCGGGGCCGGTCCCAGACTGGATCCCCGCCGCCGTACTCGGCCATCACGAGCAGCGCCTCCGGCTGGTAGTCCTTGCCCCGCACGGTTGCCGGGGGAAACGCTCGCCACTCCATCTCGAAGCCCCGCCGCCGCTTTCCCTCGATCAGCGCGAGCAGTTCGTCCAGCGCCTCACTGTCGCGGGCCAGTCCGACGAGATCACGTTCGCGTGCGAAGTCACCGGCCACCTGAAGCGCGTGCGGTCCGAGCAACTGGCCGACGCGGTCCTGCATGTAGGTCAGGACCTCATCGGGCACACGGTCGCGCAGGTAGGCGTCCTCCGCGATCAGCCACACCGACAGCGTCTCGAGCGCCTCGCCCACCTCCGGGTTTTCCTCCACCCTTGGATCCTGGCAGCGCCGTCCCGCGCGGACCGGTCAGATCGCGAAGTCGATGACCTCGGCGACGAAGGAAAGCAGCGCCGCGACCCCGATCAACTGCCAGAGCAATCTGACCCCTCCTGTGTCGAGCTTTCGAACCCAGGGCGCACTCCCGACGGTTAAGCGTCGAGCAGTTTGAGGGCGGCGATGGTCGAGGCGATGAGGCCGGCGTCGCCCTTGGCCTCACGCAGTCGCAGCGCCTCAGCGAGACAGGCACGCGCGAGATCCGGCTCACCGGCGTCGATATGGTGCTTGCCAAGATGCTGAAGGGCAAAGTCGACCCGGTCGGGCGCCTGCGCTTTCGCCAGGCGGAGCGCCCGGGAGTATTGCTCGGCGGCCGGGCCAAGGCGGCCCGCGTACCGATATGCGTCGCCGAGGTTGATCCGAGCCGCGACCTCAGCGGGTACGTCGTCGAGGCGCACCGAAATCGAGACCGCGCGCTCGAGCGTCTCGACCGCCTCGGCATACTCACCAAGCGCAACCAGAGCGACCCCGATCCGCCGCAACGCGCCTCGATCGCCGGTCGCCTGCAACTGCCCGACGGCTGCCCGCAGCGCTTCGGCGTCGACCGGCACCATCCGCTGATCGGCGTCGAGCGTGATCAGCTGCTCCACCGGGTTCATGCCGGCTAGCCGACGGGCGGCGGCGCGATGCGGGTGTCCACCGGACTGCCGAGCTCGACCGTCCGCGACACGGTGCAGAGCCGATCGTGCGACATCTTCGCCGCGCGCGGCAGTGCCTCCCGGGCAGCGTCCCCCGCGGCCCCTTCCGGAAACGTGACAAGCAGCTCGATAGCCAGGTTGACCAGCCGGTTGCCGCCACTCTCGTCCCGGACTTTGTCCCCGGTGACGTGAACGGAGAAGCTCTCCGGCTCGGCCCGCTTGCTGGTGATGTAGTCGATGTCGGCCCCCGTGCACCCACCAAGCGCGGCAAGCAGCAACTCAACCGGCGTGAATTCAGCCCCGTCCCCGACCCCGATGGTCATCGCACCGCCACGGTCGTTGCGCACCTCGTACTGCCCAAGGCTCGTACGCCGCAGGCTCACCGAACGCTGGGTCTTGTCCGCCATACCCTCGAACCTATCCCGCCCCGATCACGGACGTCCCGCGCCCTCGTTGCCGCTGATCAGAAGGTTGAAGCGGGAACTTGACGTGTTGACGGCGAAGATGATCATCTAGCCTCGCGCTACGGACGGGGGATCATGATCGGATCGTTGTTGCTCTGGCTGCTGGGGGTAGCCGTGCTGTACCGGGTGATCCGGACGGCCGTCGCCCACGGCATCGCCGACGCCGATGAAAAACGGCGTAAGGCCGCCAGCCGGCCGTAGTCCTCCGCTGACTCGGTTGCCGGTAGTTTGCCGGTCGCCTGCCTGGCACGCCTCCCCGCCGGATTCGACGATGCAACTACGCGCAGAACGCGCGAGCTGTCGAAACGGGGAGAAGCGAATGAGCCGATCTATCCGGCGGGCGTTGCTGGTAATCGCGATGGTGGCCACCGCGTTCGTGCTGGCGCCAACCGCCCCGGCCCAGGCCGGCAAATATTTGTACCTGGAGACCGCGGTCAACCTCGACGGCCGGTCGGAGTGGTTCTGGACCGACCGCGACATCGTCTATCACCAGTGGGCCTCCCGCGCCGGCATACAGCCGGACAGCGTGGTTCGCCCGCTGTCCGGCCAGAAGATCAGCAGCGGCGTAGGCGCCACCCACAACAACGACGGCCGCCTGGAAATCTTCGGCCGAGGCCAGGACGGCCAGCTATGGCACAACTGGCAGATCTGGCCAGGCGGCGACTGGTACGGCTGGGTCCCACTGAGCGGCCAGATCCAGTCCCACAGCTACCTGGGAGCCTGGTACGACGCAGGCACCAGCACCATCCGAGTCCAGGTGGTAGGCACCGACGGCTACTTGCACATCCTGCGCCAGCTGCACCCGGGTTGCTGCTGGAACACCGTCTGGGAATGAACCACACCCCGGCACCGGCGGCCCGCGCCGCCGGTGCCGCCACCCGGCGATCAGTCACCGGGACGCAAGCAGCGCAGGGCTGCCCGGCGGCACGGTAGGCCTGTCTGCCGAGTGCCGAGGCCGTTGGAGTCTGTCCGCGGCCTCAGAATTCGTCAGTTGCGGGGGCGGAGGCGGTTCTGTTGCGGGTCGAAGCAGACGAGACCTCGGTCGGCGGCCATGCGAGCGGCGATCGCGGACACTTCGTCGGCCATGCTGTAGCGCATCGCGAAGTAGATGATCGGCCCGGAAGCCTCGTTGATGAGCGGCCCGGCGGACCAGGGGCTGCTGTCGTCCTCGTCCTCCGTCAGATCGACCCACCTGGCGAGCAGAGCCGCGACATACTCGCGCATCGCCGGCGTCGGCGGAGTCGTCTCCGAGGATTCGATGAACTGGCGATACAACTGCTCAAACGCTTCGCCCGCGTCAATGTCCGCAGGACGTTCGCCCTCCCAGACCGCAAGGTCGTACGACACGTCATCTCGCTCTCGTTCAAACGCCAGGAGATTCCCGCAAGATCGTATCGATCTCGGTCTGGTTCGCGGGATGACGGCGGAAACGTTCAGCTCGGCAGATGTGTGCCCCGCGGGTAAGGCCGACCCCCGAGAGCAAACCAGAACGTCATTCCGGAGCCGCTCACTCGATGGTTGGCATGCGTTCCCCGGCCATGGAGAGTGGCTTCATGACGTGCATCGTCGGGATTTCAGACGGGCAGACCGTCACCATCGGTGGGGATTCGGCGGGGAGCGACGGGTGGCACGTTGCGGTGCGGTCGGATTCCAAGGTGTTTCAGGTGGGGCCATACCTGATGGGCTTCACGACCAGCTATCGGATGGGTCAACTTCTGCGCTACTCCCTGAACGTCAGCGAACCCGACACCTGGGACGTCGACCGGTTCATGGTGACCACCTTCATTGAGGCCGTCCGCGAGTGTCTCTCCACGGGCGGCTACGCGAGGACCGAGAACGGCCAGGAACAGGGTGGAAAATTTCTCGTCGGCATTCATGGTCGCCTCTATGTTGTCGACGACGACTATCAGATCGGGCACACGATCTCGGGTTATACCGCTGTCGGGTCCGGCTACCTGGTCGCCCTGGGGTCGCTGCACTCGACGGCCAGGTCGGCGGTCAGTAGCCGCCAACGTGCGGTGATGGCGCTCGAGGCGGCGGCCGAGCTGACCGAGGGCGTACGGCCGCCCTTCACCGTGGTGCAGTCGGAGTGAAAGTCGTCCGCGCCCACCATCCTGCGAGGGGTTGCGGCTGTCATCATCTCAGGCGTGCCGGACACGCTCTACGACTTCACCAAGTGCGAGAGACGGGCTGCGGCGCGCGCCTACCGGCAGCTGCCGCTTCGCGATCGGCGCGATGCCTTCCGGCAGGCCAGCCACGGTCAACCGCATCCGGACCCGGCGGTGGCCGCCGAGGAGGGCGCCCGACTGCCGCACCTGCGCCGACCGGACGGTCTCGGTGAACGGAGCTGCTGTGAGTGAGGACGCGAAACGATCCCCGAGGATTCTGGCCGTCGCATGGGGCCGTATCGAGGTTGAGAGCCTGGGAGTGGTCAAAGATGTCAAGCTCTACCCCGGCGGTGGCCGGGAGTGGGATTGGTCGGAGACGGGTACCCGCCATAGCCCTGGCATCCAGCCCGCCGACATCGAAGAGCTTCTCCTCCATGGTGCCGCGGCTGTCGTTTTGTCCCGGGGGATGGATCTACAACTTCAGGTCAGCCGGCTCACGCTTGAGTTTCTCGAGGAGAGGGACGTCAGGGCGTATGTCGCCGAGACAACCGAAGCGGTCCAGATCTACAACGAGCTAGCGGCGACCCAACTGGTCGGTGGACTGTTTCATTCGACCTGCTGATGCACCGAAGCCGGTTGGGGCTCAGCTCCGCGGCGGCAAATCCCGAGGCGCCCGGCGTCGCGGGGGAGGATCGTCGCCGCCGTGACTTTTCCTCTTGAGGAGCTGCCGTCGGCGCTCCAGGACCGGGCGTCGGTGTGGGCGGCGCTTGGATTGCGTCAGCACGTGCGGCCGGTGCACCCAAATCACGGAAAGGCGGTTACGGGCGTTGAGTTCGAGTCCGCTGAGTGGCTGGTGGAGGTCACGATCTGGAACAGCGGCGAAGCCGATCTCTCCACCGTGCGCCTGAGCGACGACCGAGTCGTCAACAAGACCTATGGATTGGCCGGTCTGGAGGACCTGAACGGGCTGCTCGACGAGCTGGTCCGATTGCTCACCCAAGATGAGCTCCCGCCGGAGGCCTTCGTCTACCAGTGGCCGGGGACGGCACACCAATAGGCGCGCTGGATCGTGAGCTATCGCTACCGCGCCCTCGAGCTGTGGACGCTGACCGTGGGGGCTCGTACCGTGCGCCTGTGGGATATTCGGTGTGGCCGTCAGGCCGTCTGCACCTTGCGGAAGCGGACGACGCCGCTGCTGTCGCCGTTGTCAAGGCGGCCTGGGCCATCCGGGATAGCGGCCTCGATCTGGAAAGATTTCCGCCGAGCGACACCCTGGCCGCCATCGCGTGGGTGGCAGCCGCCTCGATCACCCGTGACGGAGACTGGCTCGAGTTCGCTGACGACGCCGTGGGGGACCCGAAGTGGTCGGATCTGGCCACCGCCTTCTACGTCGCGATCTCGCCGTTCGTCCGCTCGGGCGTCGTCGAGGTGCAGGGCGAAGACGAGCGTTGGTCCTACACCTACGCCAGCGGGACGATCACCTAACAGGGCCGCAACGGCTGGGACGGTTCGGTCGAACCCTTCGGCGACTACGTTGAATGTTCTCCGCCGGACGAATCCCACCCGGTCAGTCTCCCCGCTGAGCTTGGTGTGTTGCTGCTCCTGGCCGGGACGGCACTGATCGCCGGGATTGCATTCTTCGTGGTAAAGGTGCTCTGAGGTTCTGCAGGCGATCGGCTTATCGATTGCTCTCCCGTTCCAGGACAACTCGGATGGTTTGCACCGACGCGAGCGCCTGCGGATACGACTCCGCTGCGTCCTCCCACAGTTCTCGCCACTCCGAGTTCTCCCCGACTATCCGGTCCAGGGCTCGCACTGCGATCGCGGGAATGTCGGGAGCTACCTCGACGGTCCCTCCTTCCAGGAGGAAATCGGGTGCGTAGGGGGTGCTGATCGCCGGTCCGTCTGGAAGCTGGGAGGCGACAATGGCCGCGGCGGCAATGGCCTCCACCGCAACGTCGCTGTCGAGGTAGTCGTCGCCGTGCTCGACAATCCGGCTCAGCGCACCCCGGATCAGCGCTGTTCGTTGGTCCGGGGTTGCCTCGTCCAGGTCGCCGCACCAGTCAGCGGCGGTGTCGTTGTCGAACGGCCCGACGTCCCACGTGCCCATGCTGGTTCTCCCGCTTCCCGACAAATCTCGACTCGCCGCGAGCCTATTGCCTGGTGACCGGGGGCCTACTGCCTATCCGCCCAGCCGGCAGCCCATCCCGTCCGAGCGGCACCAGCGTGGGCTGTCGCCGACTTCGCTCACCGCTCGGCGGTGACCACTCCGGCTGGGTCGTCGCCGGCGACTACCGCGGAGTTTCCCAGTCCTCCGCCGGTGCCAATCCGACGCAGGTCGGCGGAAACTACTACCGCAACGGCATGCCCGCCGGATACGTAACGCTGATCTTGGCCGTGGTAGCTGCCGCAGCAGTCGCGGTTCTGCTGGTCGCGTTGCGGTTCGCGCCGTCACCGACGCCAAATCCGACGCTGGTGAATTCCCCGGTCGTCACGACCTCGCCGGCCACCACTGCCGTGCCGGTGCAGGAGGATCTGCGCTACGACGTAACCGCCACGCGTAACCACGCTCGCGAGGCGAAGGTCAAAGCGACGGCGTACGGACAGCCCGAGCCGGGGCTGACGTACTGGTTCTTCGTCGACGTCGACTACGGCAAGCACTACGTCGAGTACTACCCGCGCCGTAAACTGACCGGCCGGACGACCTCGTTCGACATCGACCTGTCCGCCGACGCCGATCTGCAGTTTCCGCGGACCGGCCGGATCTACGGTCTCACCAGCGCGCAAAGCACCGAGGCGGCCGTCAGGCAGCAGCGGCAGGAGACCACGAAGAAGGAACTACTTCGACAAGGCGCCCGGCCAGCCGGCGTCAGATCCGGTGAAAATGCCGTTCTGATCGCGGATGCGCCGTTCGAGCACGGGGGTTTGCCGCATGGCGACGGTTTTGGTCTTCACCGGCCTCCCGGGGTCCGGAAAATCGACGCTGGCCGAGCGAGTAGCGCGAACGCTCGGCGCGCCGGTCTTCTCCGGCGATTGGCTGATGGGCGCACTGACGCCATCGGGCGTGCTCGACCATCTCGATCGGCCGGCCTATCTCGATGTTTACTACGGTCTCCTGCAGACTCTTATGGTCCGCCAGGTCATGCTGGATCAGTCAGCAATAGTTGACTGTTTGGTGGATGGTGACCGGGTAACTACATGGCGCGAGATAATCGCCCAACATGGTGCAAATCTCGTGATCGTTGAGTGTGCTTGCAGTGACGTGGCGCTTCATCGAAGCCGTGTTGAAGGCAGGAAGCGAGACATTCCCGGTTGGCACGAGGTTGACTGGGAACACGTAGAACGTATGCGTTCGGATTTTCCTCCACTTGCGACCGCTGACATCACCGTAGATTCAATAGATTCCGTCGAAACAAATTCGTCGATCGTGCTCAGCCTGCTCCAATGAGGCTCCTGGGCGAACGTCGGCGAAGGCCCGCTCGCTAGAGCCTCTGGCCGTGGCGGATGTCGCGCGGAGTCTGAGCAGGAGTTGCACCACGGGCTGGTCGGACTGGGTTCATGGCGAGCTGTGGCTGGGTGGCCTGGTTCGGCGGCGGCTCGTCATTTGGAGCACGTGGTCGGCGGAAGATTCGTGCATCCACGAGCCAGCAATCTGCGATTCTGGAAAATGGAGGTCAGGATGCGATTACTGCACCCTGACTGCAACCCGGCTACTCTTTAGGTGAATCTACTCGACGGTATTCTTTGTTGCGTGAGCGGGGTTCCTCCCTCTCATCACTTCTCGGAAGAGGAGTGTGTCAGGCGCTGGTTCTAACGATCGCCCCAGGACCGAAAAGATCAAGCTTGCAATTGTCAGCCTGCTGATCGTTCTGTTTGGTGTTGTAGGTCTAATCCTGGAGGGAGGATCGGCTATGGGAGCTAACGTAAGTAGTCACGCGTTTGTAGTCTCCTGCGTCGCGATCGTTCAGCGTCTGGCCAAAAATGCTGGACGCCACCGGATTCTGCGGGCCGCGCTGCCGGGCCAGCACGGCGAGCGGCTTACCGCTTGACGGTGACCAGTCCGGCTGGGTCGGGGGCGGCGATTTCGGTGTCCCAGGCGGTGGGGTTGAGGCCCAGCGCTGCCTGCAGGAACGCTGTTGAGGTTCGGCGGATCAGCTCCACCCGGGCCGGGCTCTCGTCGGTGGTGTCGGTTGACTTGTAGGCGTGGATGCCGCCCAACGAGTGCTGGCCGCCGAACAGGGTGACCAGGCCCTGGGCGCCGGGGCTCAAGCGGTAGACGTCGGTGAACCAGTCTGGGCCTCGGGTGGAGAGGGCCGACTGGTCGTCGTCGCCGGCGACTACCAAGGTTGGGGTTTTCAGCTGGGTGAAGTCGGGGCTCATGAAGGCGAAGTTCTCCCTCGCGAACGGGACCAGGTCGTCGCCGGCCAGGCCGGTTGTGGCCAGCAGGACTCCTGCTTTCACCCGGTGGTCGGTGCGGTCCTCGCCGGGGCGGCCGTCGGGGCCGATTACGCGGGCGCCCAGCAGCATGCCTACCGACTGGCCGCCCCACGAGTGGCCGGCGACCGCCAGGCGTGACGGGTCGACCCGGCCGGCCAGCCCGGGCACCTCGGCGACGATCGCGGCCAGGTCGTCGATGATGCGTTTGAGGTCGTCTATCCGCGTACGCCAGATGTTGGGGTATCGGGGGTCTGCGGGAGTCAGGCCCAGCGTTGCGGAATCCAGGAAGGTCGGCTGGACGACGACGAAACCGTTCGCGGCCCAGTGGTCGACCAGCGGGTCGTAGGAGTCCATCGCCTGGCCGTAACCGTGCGCGAAGACGATGACCGGCAGGCCGGAGCCGGCCGCCGGAGCGGAGACGCGCACCTGGAGGTCGTCGCCGCGGCCGGGCACGGGCAGCACGACGGGCTTGAGGGACAGGATCTGAGCAGGCATGGGAGTGTCCTTCGAGATAGCGAACCGGAGCAGCGCTCCGCTTCAACATACGGAGCGTTGTTCCGTTTTTCAAGGGCGGACCGGAGCCTTGCTCCGTTTTTGCCTGTGACGTGGAACAATCGCCGGATGGAGCCGAAGCGCCGTGCCGACGTCGAGCGGAACGAGCGCGCCCTGCTCGACGCGGCCGCGAAGGTTTTCGCCACCTCCGGCGTCGGTGCCACGGTCCGCGAGGTGGCCGCGGCGGCCGGCGTGGGCATGGGCACGCTCTACCGGCACTTCCCGACCCGGGCCGACCTGATGGTGGCGGTCTACCGGCACCAGATCGACGCGTGCGCCGAGGCCGGTCCCGCGCTGCTGGCCGCGGCCCCGACGCCGTTCGCCGCGCTGCTCGACTGGATCCACCTCTTCGTCGACTTCCTCGCCACCAAGCACGGCGTGGCCAAGGTGTGGCAGGGCGACGCCGCCGGCTACACGGCTCTGCATCAGTTATTCCTGGATCGCCTGGTCCCGGTCCTGTCCGATCTGCTGCACGCGGCGACCGCGTCCGGCGAGGTGGTGGCCGACATCAAGCCCTACGAGCTGATCCGAGCGGTCGGCGACCTGGTCGCCTGGACCGTTCAAGATCCCAATTACGACGTACGCCGAATCGTCACGCTCCTGATAACCGGCCTCCGGCAGCCCCAGCCCGAACGCCCGGCGAGCTAGCCGCAGCGACCGATCCTGACCACTATTGTGTGACACCTAATAGCTGGCTATTATGTGTCGCATGATAGCGGGCGAAGATCCAGACCGGCAGGCTCAGCTGCTGCGCGGTGCGCTCGACATGTGCCTGCTGGCGCTGCTCTCGGAGCAGCCCGCCCACGGCTACGAGCTGGTGCAGCGGGTCGGCGTGGCGGGCTTCCCGTCGGTGGGCTACGGCACGATCTATCCGCTGCTGACCCGCATGCGGCGGCTCGGCCTGGTCGCCCAGGAAGTGCAGAACAGCCCAGCCGGCCCCGACCGCAAGGTCTACGCGGTCACCGAGGCCGGGCGCGCCCGGCTCGCCGATTGGACCGCCCAGTGGAACGGATTCGTCGACGTCGTGGGCCGGGTCCTGGCCGGCGGCGTCCCCAGCGAAACGAGGAGCCAGCAATGACCGTCGACCAGGCGATCACCGCCGCCGCGCGGGAGTGGCGCAGGCTGGGCGTGCCCACCCGCGATCGTCAAACGCTAGCCGCCGACCTGCGCCTCGACCTGGAGGCGGCACTGGCCGACGGCGTGCCCGCCGACCAGCTGATCGACGGCGACGTAACCGTTTTCGCCCGCCGCCTGGTCGAGGAGTCCGGCGTGCGGCACATACCGCCACGCTACGGCCAGATCGTCGCGACCGCCCTGGCCGGCGCGGTGGTCGGCGCACTCGCCGGCGTGCTCGTCGTGGCGGGCGTCTACATGATCCTGGTGCGCCTGTTCAACCTGCCCGGCGACTTCAACGCCCCGGCACCGCTCGCGGCCGGCATCTACTACGGCGGCATCGGCCTGATAGCCCTGGCCGGTGCGGTGATCGGCGTACTGCTCCTGCTCCGCCACGTCCCCGCCATCGGCCGCACCGCCGCGGCAATCGCCGTGCTGACGCCACTGTGCGCCCTGGTCGTGGTCCCGCTGATCATGTTGTTCGCCCGAGCGACCGACTACAGCACCGAGATCGCAATAGTCCTGACCGAGGTGGCCCTGTCCATAATCGGCTTCGCCGCCGCAACCACCATGGCCCGCCGCTGGTCCCTGACCCACCGTCCGGAAAGCTGACGGCATGCGGCTTCGGATAGAGCTGTTCGTCGAGGACATGGATGTCAGCATCGGTTTCTACCGCGATCTGCTCGGGTTCCAGGTGGAACGACGCGACGAGGGCTACGCGAGCCTGCGCCAAGGCCAGGTCGTGCTCGGCCTAGGTCCGGTGGCGAAGCTGCCCGAGCAGGCGGAGGGCCAGGGATTCACCAGGCAGCGGCTGAGCGGCGACAAGGGCGCCGGCGTCGAGATCGTGCTGGAGCTGGACGACCTGGACACCCTCCAAACGTTCTACGAACGCTGCCAGCACCAGGCCACGATCAGCGAGCCGCTCAAGCTGCGCCACTGGGGCCTGCACGACTTCCGTCTAACCGACCCGGACGGCTACTACCTGCGGCTAACGCACGGCAACGCCGCGGGTCAATCCTGGTGACCTGTCGAAGCCTGGACTGACTTCTGCGGCCGGCAACGCACAACAGTAGGGCCCGGGAACACGTCCGAATGTATCTCGGGGTGTTAATGCTTTGCCGCCACCCCGCATGGGGTATTAATTACATCCGTGTCATCGTCACCAGACCTGAGTGGTGCCTTGCCTGCGGCGTCGATCAGCAGGCGGGTTGGACTTCCTCCCTCGGCACGCGGAAGCGCTACCAACTGCACCTGTCCCGACGTCTTCGAGCTGCAGGACGGCAACTTCGCGGTCGTCGGGACGGACCGAACAGCCGAACTCGTGGGACAACTTCCGGAGGACGCCGGAGTCGCGTCCTACGAAAGAATCGTCGTCATTACCCGAGACACGCTGCTCGCGGCCGCGAAGGACCTGCCGAGGTAGCGGGTGCTGGGTTGTCACTCAAGGCCAACTGTTGGTGATTGACTGACCGGCGAGATCGATTCGTTCTCGCCGGAGCAGGCGAGCACAGCCTCGTACTCTCGCCAGATCTCGTCCGCGACCGCGGCCAGGCTCGCTTCCTTGGTGTCCTGGACGTAAATGCTTTGCCGACTGCTGGTGGTCTTACCCCAAAAGGCGCGGACCTTGGGGCTGGCGAAGAGGAAACGCAGGTTGCTGACCAACTCCTCGCGGGTCGCGACACCGGTCGTGTACTGCAACCAAGCGTGCTGAAGCAGCAGGTTGGCGTACATGTGCTGGGACTGGGTCACGGAATCTTCCGGCGTGGTGCGCGGCCAGACCTCGGCCAGATGGGGATTGTCGATCGCCATCCGAGTCAGGGTGACGTGCAGGTGGCGCACCGAGATTTCCGTTTGCTGATCGCGCTGGCCCCGGGCGTGGGCCATCGAGGTGATGACGAGCGCCGCCACGGCAAGTGCGGCAACGACGGAATTGACCACCCCGAACGCCTGCCCCACGTCGCTCCACCGCGTCCAGGTGCTGTCGTCGCCGCTCTGCCCGATGAGGGCCACCATTCCCAGGCCCGCGGCCACCACGGCGGCGGTGAGGACCGCGGCCGCGCTTGCCACCCAGACCAGGGTCCTGCGAGGCGTGAGCGACCGGCCGGATACGGACTCGTCGACCCTCATCGGCTGGCCCCTTCTTCGCGGTGCCCGGGCGGGTCTCGCCGAGGCGCGTCGTCAAGTCGGTTGGGCAGGTACCGACTCTCATGTTTTAAGAAAGAGTGTGCGGGACGGGTGCACCCTTTGGTGAACCCCTGCAGATGAATGAAAAAATTGCGAAGAGTTGTGTCGCATTGCGACGTAGCAGGGTGCTACCGAGCAAATAGCAATGTGGCGCGCCATCGCCGATTCCGCCCGCTGCAATTTGCACATTATCTTGACACACAGGTCCACCACTAGGAACCGCACAGGCCGTGCATCCGCACAACGCATTTGCACGACCAGGGACTAGACACCTCAGCCACACGACCAAAGAATCAAGGTCAAAACTGCTCAACCGGCCGAGCCACACCCAACAGACCCCAGCACTTTGCCACAAACGAAACCCGCAAGATTTTTAAAGCCTTTGCCCAACCCCCCACCGAAACCACAACGGGTTTGACCGCAACCGGCAAGGAATGTTCCCAGGACCCACCACCCAGGCCGGCCTGCCAGAACAAACCGCCTGGCGTCCCCGCAGCGCGGCAGCCAGACCACAAAGTGGAAGGGGACCGCCGCCCCAGCCATGCACGAAGCTGCGAGGAACCAAAGTCCTGGCCGTAACGCCTCACCATGCAAGATTTGGGGCGGGGTGACCCAAGACAAGCAATAGATGCCCCACCGCTCGTCTTGGGT